>NZ_ATFK01000001.1 GCF_000413475.1 Streptococcus intermedius SK54 = ATCC 27335
AGCGTTAGAAAAAAAGATGAAAAAAGGTATTGACAAGAAGAGTAGTAGGTGATATACTAAGATAGTTGTCGCTTGAATGGCGATAAAGACCTTTGAAAACTGAACAAGACGAACCAATGTGCAGGCGACTGTTGAGAGACAGTCAGTCAAACATAAGCAAATAAATCTGTCAGTGACAGAAATGAGTGAAGACTCAAACTATAAATGAGAGTTTGATCCTGGCTCAGGACGAACGCTGGCGGCGTGCCTAATACATGCAAGTAGAACGCACAGGATGCACCGTAGTTTACTACACCGTATTCTGTGAGTTGCGAACGGGTGAGTAACGCGTAGGTAACCTGCCTGGTAGCGGGGGATAACTATTGGAAACGATAGCTAATACCGCATAAGAACATTTACTGCATGGTAGATGTTTAAAAGGTGCAAATGCATCACTACCAGATGGACCTGCGTTGTATTAGCTAGTAGGTGAGGTAACGGCTCACCTAGGCGACGATACATAGCCGACCTGAGAGGGTGATCGGCCACACTGGGACTGAGACACGGCCCAGACTCCTACGGGAGGCAGCAGTAGGGAATCTTCGGCAATGGGGGGAACCCTGACCGAGCAACGCCGCGTGAGTGAAGAAGGTTTTCGGATCGTAAAGCTCTGTTGTTAAGGAAGAACGAGTGTGAGAATGGAAAGTTCATACTGTGACGGTACTTAACCAGAAAGGGACGGCTAACTACGTGCCAGCAGCCGCGGTAATACGTAGGTCCCGAGCGTTGTCCGGATTTATTGGGCGTAAAGCGAGCGCAGGCGGTTAGATAAGTCTGAAGTTAAAGGCAGTGGCTCAACCATTGTAGGCTTTGGAAACTGTTTAACTTGAGTGCAGAAGGGGAGAGTGGAATTCCATGTGTAGCGGTGAAATGCGTAGATATATGGAGGAACACCGGTGGCGAAAGCGGCTCTCTGGTCTGTAACTGACGCTGAGGCTCGAAAGCGTGGGGAGCGAACAGGATTAGATACCCTGGTAGTCCACGCCGTAAACGATGAGTGCTAGGTGTTAGGTCCTTTCCGGGACTTAGTGCCGCAGCTAACGCATTAAGCACTCCGCCTGGGGAGTACGACCGCAAGGTTGAAACTCAAAGGAATTGACGGGGGCCCGCACAAGCGGTGGAGCATGTGGTTTAATTCGAAGCAACGCGAAGAACCTTACCAGGTCTTGACATCCCGATGCCCGCTCTAGAGATAGAGCTTTACTTCGGTACATCGGTGACAGGTGGTGCATGGTTGTCGTCAGCTCGTGTCGTGAGATGTTGGGTTAAGTCCCGCAACGAGCGCAACCCTTATTGTTAGTTGCCATCATTCAGTTGGGCACTCTAGCGAGACTGCCGGTAATAAACCGGAGGAAGGTGGGGATGACGTCAAATCATCATGCCCCTTATGACCTGGGCTACACACGTGCTACAATGGCTGGTACAACGAGTCGCAAGCCGGTGACGGCAAGCTAATCTCTGAAAGCCAGTCTCAGTTCGGATTGTAGGCTGCAACTCGCCTACATGAAGTCGGAATCGCTAGTAATCGCGGATCAGCACGCCGCGGTGAATACGTTCCCGGGCCTTGTACACACCGCCCGTCACACCACGAGAGTTTGTAACACCCGAAGTCGGTGAGGTAACCGTAAGGAGCCAGCCGCCTAAGGTGGGATAGATGATTGGGGTGAAGTCGTAACAAGGTAGCCGTATCGGAAGGTGCGGCTGGATCACCTCCTTTCTAAGGAAAATACGGAAGACATTGAGTTCGTTTTGTTTAGTTTTGAGAGGTCTTGTGGGGCCTTAGCTCAGCTGGGAGAGCGCCTGCTTTGCACGCAGGAGGTCAGCGGTTCGATCCCGCTAGGCTCCATTAGGATATGGAATTCACCTTTAGTTGATGATATCCTAAAGTAGCACATTGAAAATTGAATAACGATATCAAATAGTAACAAGAAAATAAACCGAAAACGCTGTGAATATTAATGAGTTTATGACTGAAAGGTCAAAATAAGGTTAAGTTAGTAAGGGCGCACGGTGGATGCCTTGGCACTAGGAGCCGAAGAAGGACGTGACAAACGACGAAATGCCTTGGGGAGCTGTAAGTAAGCGTTGATCCAGGGATGTCCGAATGGGGGAACCCAGCAGGTTGATGCCTGTTACCCATTTCTGTTAAGGGAATGAGGAGGAAGACGCAGTGAACTGAAACATCTAAGTAGCTGCAGGAAGAGAAAGCAAAAGCGATTGCCTGAGTAGCGGCGAGCGAAAGGGCAGAAGGGCAAACCGAAGAGTTTACTCTTCGGGGTTGTAGGACTGCAATGTGGACTCAGAATTTATAGAAGAATGATTTGGGAAAATCAGCCAAAGAGAGTAAGAGCCTCGTATTTAAAATAGATTCTGTACCTAGCAGTATCCTGAGTACGGCGGGACACGAGGAATCCCGTCGGAATCTGGGA
The DNA here is from genome assembly GCF_000413475.1 of Streptococcus intermedius SK54 = ATCC 27335. GTDB lineage: Bacteria > Bacillota > Bacilli > Lactobacillales > Streptococcaceae > Streptococcus > Streptococcus intermedius. The sequence goes on from NZ_ATFK01000001.1 coordinate 2,469, forward strand.
GGACCATCTCCTAACCCTAAATACTCCCTAGTGACCGATAGTGAACCAGTACCGTGAGGGAAAGGTGAAAAGCACCCCGGGAGGGGAGTGAAAGAGAACCTGAAACCGTGTGCCTACAACAAGTTCGAGCCCGTTAATGGGTGAGAGCGTGCCTTTTGTAGAATGAACCGGCGAGTTACGATATGATGCGAGGTTAAGTTGAAGAGACGGAGCCGTAGGGAAACCGAGTCTGAATAGGGCGTTTTAGTATCATGTTGTAGACCCGAAACCATGTGACCTACCCATGAGCAGGTTGAAGGTGAGGTAAAACTCACTGGAGGACCGCACCAGGGCACGTTGAAAAGTGCTTGGATGACTTGTGGGTAGCGGAGAAATTCCAAACGAACTTGGAGATAGCTGGTTCTCTCCGAAATAGCTTTAGGGCTAGCGTCGACAGAAAGATTCTTGGAGGTAGAGCACTGTTTGGGTGAGGGGTCCATCCCGGATTACCAATCTCAGATAAACTCCGAATGCCAATGAATTATGGTCGGCAGTCAGACTGCGAGTGCTAAGATCCGTAGTCGAAAGGGAAACAGCCCAGACCACCAGCTAAGGTCCCAAAATAATTGTTAAGTGGAAAAGGATGTGGGGTTGCACAGACAACTAGGATGTTAGCTTAGAAGCAGCTATTCATTCAAAGAGTGCGTAATAGCTCACTAGTCGAGTGACCCTGCGCCGAAAATGTACCGGGGCTAAAACAATTTACCGAAGCTGTGGATACCTTTATAGGTATGGTAGGAGAGCGTTCTATGTGTGGAGAAGGTGTACCGCAAGGAGCACTGGAACGCATAGAAGTGAGAATGCCGGTATGAGTAGCGCAAGACAGGTGAGAATCCTGTCCACCGTAAGACTAAGGTTTCCAGGGGAAGGCTCGTCCGCCCTGGGTTAGTCGGGACCTAAGGAGAGACCGAAAGGTGTATCCGATGGCCAACAGGTAGAGATTCCTGTACTAGAGTATAGAGTGAAGGAGGGACGCAGAAGGCTAACTCAAGCGTGCGAATGGAAGAGCACGTCTAAGCAGTAAGGTGTGATATGAGTCAAATGCTTATATCTCTAACATTGAGCTGTGATGGGGAGCGAAGTTTAGTAGCGAAGTGAGTGATGTCACCCTGCCAAGAAAAGCTTCTAGCGATAATTTATACTCTACCCGTACCGCAAACCGACACAGGTAGTCGAGGCGAGTAGCCTCAGGTGAGCGAGAGAACTCTCGTTAAGGAACTCGGCAAAATGACCCCGTAACTTCGGGAGAAGGGGTGCTGATTTAGGTCAGCCGCAGTGAATAGGCCCAAGCAACTGTTTATCAAAAACACAGCTCTCTGCTAAATCGTAAGATGATGTATAGGGGGTGACGCCTGCCCGGTGCTGGAAGGTTAAGAGGAGTGCTTAGCGTAAGCGAAGGTATGAATTGAAGCCCCAGTAAACGGCGGCCGTAACTATAACGGTCCTAAGGTAGCGAAATTCCTTGTCGGGTAAGTTCCGACCCGCACGAAAGGCGTAATGATTTGGGCACTGTCTCAACGAGAGACTCGGTGAAATTTTAGTACCTGTGAAGATGCAGGTTACCCGCGACAGGACGGAAAGACCCCATGGAGCTTTACTGCAGTTTGATATTGAGTGTCTGTGCCACATGTACAGGATAGGTAGGAGCCAATGAGATCGGGACGCCAGTTTCGATGGAGGCGATGTTGGGATACTACCCTTGTGTTATGGCCACTCTAACCCGGTAGGTTTATCATCTACGGAGACAGTGTCTGACGGGCAGTTTGACTGGGGCGGTCGCCTCCTAAAGAGTAACGGAGGCGCCCAAAGGTTCCCTCAGATTGGTTGGAAATCAATCGCAGAGTGTAAAGGTATAAGGGAGCTTGACTGCGAGAGCTACAACTCGAGCAGGGACGAAAGTCGGGCTTAGTGATCCGGTGGTACCGTATGGAAGGGCCATCGCTCAACGGATAAAAGCTACCCTGGGGATAACAGGCTTATCTCCCCCAAGAGTTCACATCGACGGGGAGGTTTGGCACCTCGATGTCGGCTCGTCGCATCCTGGGGCTGTAGTCGGTCCCAAGGGTTGGGCTGTTCGCCCATTAAAGCGGCACGCGAGCTGGGTTCAGAACGTCGTGAGACAGTTCGGTCCCTATCCGTCGCGGGCGAAGGAAATTTGAGAGGATCTGCTCCTAGTACGAGAGGACCAGAGTGGACTTACCGCTGGTGTACCAGTTGTTCTGCCAAGAGCATCGCTGGGTAGCTATGTAGGGAAGGGATAAACGCTGAAAGCATCTAAGTGTGAAACCCACCTCAAGATGAGATTTCCCATGATTTTATATCAGTAAGAGCCCTGAGAGAAGATCAGGTAGATAGGTTAGGAGTGGAAGTTGTGTGAGCAATGGAGCGGACTAATACTAATAGCTCGAGGACTTATCCAAAAAGAAGTAATGAAGGCGAAACCAGTAAGGGTTGAGCTTGAGTACGATTTCATTGAGAATCAGCGTAGAAGGGATGATCTTGAGAAGATTTGAGAAGTTATTCAATTTTGAGTGTGTTACATACTCAGCAGTTAAGTGACGATAGCCTAGGAGATACACCTGTACCCATGCCGAACACAGTAGTTAAGCCCTAGAACGCCGGAAGTAGTTGGGGGTTGCCCCCTGTCAGATATGGTAGTCGCTTAGCATTGATCCGGCATAGCTCAGTTGGTAGTAGCGCATGACTGTTAATCATGATGTCGTAGGTTCGAGTCCTACTGCCGGAGTTGTATATAAATTGAATCACTAGAATCAATAGTAACTAAATAAACCGATTCCCAAACGTTTAACTTTTGAGGGTTGGTTTATTTAGTTTTTTTTTGAAGCATACTGCAAAATAAAATATGAAGTTGGCAATACGTCAGAAGCAGAATTTGACAGACTAAAAGCCAGCGTCTTAAACACTGGCTGATAATAGGAAGGTATAGCTCTGACCTAAGTGACCTAAGCATTTCGTTGTGCGGGTGCTTAGAATGTGAGATTTGACCGAGAAATCTTTCTGTCAAGTTCTTATGTAAAAAATGCTTTGTATAATGCTTTAATAGCAGCTTTTTCTTGTTCGGAATTAATGACAATCATGATAGAAACTTCACTAGATCCTTGTGAAATCATTTGGATATTAATGTGATTATCTGATAATGCTTTTGTAGCGGTAGCGGTCAAACCAATGTGGCTTTTCATTTTTTCGCCGACAATCATAATGATTGAAAGATCATGTTCAATTTCTGCGTGGTCGACCTCTAATTTTTGTCTTAATTGGCGAAGAATCTCCTCTTCTTTAATGGGGGTCAACTCACGATCTCGAAGGATGATGGAGAGATCGTCAATACCAGTAGGCATGTGCTCCCAACGGATATTTAGGTCTTCTAAGATTTGCAGAACCTTTCGACCAAAACCTATTTCACGGTTCATGAGGTATTTAGACATATTGATGCTGGTGAAATGGGCATCTGCAGCGATACCTACCACAGGAATATCCCCGTTGCTATGCTTTAAAACAATTGTCGTACCAGGATGAGTAGGGTTATTTGTATTTTTAATAACGAGTGGAATTTTTCCACGGTAAGCTGGAATGAGTGCTTCGTCATGTAATACAGTAAAACCTGCATAAGCTAATTCACGCATTTCACGATAGGTTAATTCTGGAATGGAATGTGGCTTGTGAATAATACCAGGATGAGCTGCAAAAATACCATCAACATCTGTGAAATTTTCATAGAGATCAGCTTTTATTCCTGCGGCAATAATGGAGCCAGTAATATCTGATCCACCACGCGAAAAAGTACAAATCTGGTTGTCTTTTGTTACTCCGAAAAATCCTGGTATAATCAATACTTCATCGGATTCATTTAATTCCTCAATTTTATCATAACTAGAGGGGAGGAGTCGTGCATTTCCTGGTTCGCTGGATACAATGAGCCCAGCTTCTCTGGGATGAACATAGCGTGCATTTATGCCATTTTGGGAGAAATAGGCTGCAATAAGTTTCGCATTATTATTTTCACCTGCAGCAAGAAAAGTATCATACAAGAATTTATTATTTTCGATAGGAAGGCTTGCGAGCTTTTGGATACTTTTTGAAATTCTTTCTAGAATATTTGGCTTGAGCTCCAGTTCTAGCGCCATGTCTTGATAGCGCTGAATAATCCATTGTTGATGTTTTGTTACGTCATTACCAGCAACATAGTCTCGATAATATTTAATGAGGGCATCTGTTACCTTTGTATCTTGCGCGCTTCGTTTTCCAGGAGCAGATACAATCACAAAACGCCGTTCAGAATCTTCTTTGATAATCTGTAATACTTTTGCTAATTGGGCAGCGGAGGCAAGTGAGCTTCCTCCAAATTTAACAACTTTCATAACCTCTCCTATTGGCTGATTGTTTAAATTATAGCAAAATTCTGAAATCTTTTCAAATTTGTTGGGGCTTACTTGCTAAAGAAAAGAATTTATGTTAGAATATTATAAATTATTTGACAGTCAAATAATTTAATTGACAAAGAAAATGATTATCGGAGGCAAGTTAATGCAATTTGGAAATATTTTATATAGTGTCAATGATGGTGTTGCAACATTAACTTTAAATCGCCCAGAGGTTTCCAATGGATTTAATATTCCCATGTGTGAAGAAATTTTAACGACGATAAAAATGGTTTCTGAAGATGAATCAATTCAAATACTGCTTATCAATGCAAATGGGAAAGTCTTTTCTGTTGGAGGCGATTTGGCAGAAATGCAACGTGCAGTAGAAGCGGATGATATTCAATCGTTGGTAAAAATAGCTGAGTTAGTAAATGAAATTTCTTACGAAATGAAGCGAATGCCTAAACCAATTATAATGAGTGTAGATGGACCAGTTGCTGGTGCGGCAGCTAATATGGTGATAGCTGCGGATTTCTGCATTGCAACAGATCGTTCTCGCTTTATTCAAGCTTTTGTGGGAGTTGGTCTTGCTCCAGATGCGGGAGGATTGTATTTACTTGCAAGAGCGATTGGTGTAACGAGAGCGACACAATTAGCAATGACGGGTGAGCCATTAAATGCTGAAAAAGCTTTAAATTATGGACTTTTATATAAAGTTTGTGAGGCTGAAAAGTTAGAAATTACCACGAACCAGTTGATTAAAAAGTTAAAACGCCATTCACTCAACTCTTATCGGGCTATTAAAGAATTAGTATGGAAGAGTTTATTTACTGGTTGGGAAGAGTATGCAAAACTCGAACTGCATTTGCAGAAAACTTTAGCTTTCACAGAGGATTTCAAAGAAGGGGTTCGGGCTTATGCTGAAAAGCGTCGACCAAAATTTTCTGGGAAGTAAAAAAGTAGTTGCAATTTATTTTGATATCTGATATACTTTTTTAGTCAAATGTTTTGATAGTAAAAGTTTTTGTTAGAGGAGGATAGATTTTTGGATTACCAATTGGTCAATGATTATTTAACATCTATTTTCAATAATGTATTGGTTATTGAAGAATCTAGTTTGCGAGGCAGTCGCTTCAAGGATATCTCTATCAAAGAAATGCACACGATTGATGTTGTTGGAAAAAATCCCGATGCGACTCCCAGTAGTGTTGCAAGGGAATTGATGGTTACACTAGGAACCGTAACGACTAGCTTGAATAACCTTGAAAGAAAAGGTTATATTGAACGGACACGTTCAGAAGTTGATCGTCGTGTAGTTCATCTAAATTTGACAAAAAATGGTCGCCTAATTTATCGTTTGCATAGAAGATTCCACAAGAGAATGGTTGAGAGAATCATTGAAGGAATGGATGCAGAAGAGATGAAGGTCATGGGGAAGGGTTTAAATAATCTGTATCATTTTCTAGAGGATTTGAAATAATGAACTATGCTAAAATTAGTCAAGTTGCTCATTATGCTCCGAGTCAGGTGGTTACAAATGATGATTTGGCAAAAATCATGGATACGAGCGATGAATGGATTTCAAGTCGAACGGGAATAAAGCGTCGTCATCTGTCACGAACGGAGTCAACGAGTGATTTGGCTACTAAAGTGGCAAATCAATTGTTGAAAAAGGCGAAGATAACTGCAGATGCACTAGACTTTATCATTGTGGCAACTATTACCCCAGACTCTATGATGCCTTCAACGGCTGCACGAGTTCAAGCAAATATTGGTGCCCATCATGCCTTTGCATTTGATTTGACAGCAGCTTGTAGCGGCTTTATTTTTGCCCTGTCGATGGCTGAGAAGTTAATTTCCTCAGGTCGTTATCAAAAAGGCCTTGTTATAGGAAGTGAAACTTTATCAAAAGTCCTTGACTGGTCTGATCGATCAACTGCGGTTCTTTTTGGTGATGGTGCTGGTGGAGTTTTACTAGAGAATGCAGAGCAGCAGCGTTTTTTAGCTGAGCATCAATATACAGACGGTTCTCGTGGCGATAGCTTGACTTGTGGTAGAATTGGTTTATCTTCACCCTATTCTGAAAAGGAAACAGCAGCACCTTATCTGACGATGGAAGGTCGTAAAATTTTTGATTTTGCTATTCGAGATGTGTCAGAATCTATTAAAAATACGATTGAATCTAGTGGTGTTCAAGCTGAGGATATTGACTATCTATTACTGCACCAGGCCAATATTCGCATTTTAGATAAAATGGCGAAGAAGATTGGTGTAGCAAGGGAAAAACTCCCTGCAAATATGATGGAATACGGGAATACGAGTGCAGCAAGCATTCCAATTCTTTTATCCGAGTGTGTTGAAAAGGGGCTGATTCACCTAGATGGCAGCCAAACAGTTTTGCTGTCAGGCTTCGGTGGAGGTTTGACATGGGGCACACTTATTGTTACAATTTAGTTATTATGTGGTAATCACATGAATATAAATATTTATTTTTAAAGGAGTCTATCATGGCAGTATTTGAAAAAGTACAAGAAATTATTGTAGAAGAACTTGGCAAGGAACCTTCAGAAGTTACTCTTGAGTCAACTTTTGATGACCTTGACGCAGATTCATTGGATTTGTTCCAAGTTATCTCAGAAATTGAAGATGCATTCGATATTCAAATTGAAACCGAAGAAGGATTGAACACAGTTGGTGACTTAGTTGCCTATGTTGAAGAAAAAACAAAATAAAAAGTTGAAACGGGGCTGAGATAAGATTCTCGCCCTCTTTTGAAAAAGGTATTGAGGTAGGCAGTAAAAGTGGGCTGTATAACCGATTTTCTTTTGAGAAAAGATCAATAGACAGTCATTTTTGCTGGGGTGAAACAATAAAATCTATGGTTAGATGATATGTTTCACTCCCTCTTGTTTAGGTAATAGTTTGACTTTCAAAGTATACAAATACTTAGATTGAAGTAATTGAGCCATTACTTAAGCAATATGAAGGGAAGGTATTATGGAAACACGTGTTACAGAATTGTTGAATATAAAATATCCTATTTTCCAGGGGGGGATGGCCTGGGTTGCTGATGGTGACTTGGCTGGTGCAGTTTCTAAAGCTGGAGGTCTTGGAATTATTGGAGCTGGTAATGCACCAAAAGAAGTAGTTAAAGCTAATATTGATAAGATAAAATCATTGACAGACAAGCCTTTTGGTGTCAATATTATGCTTTTGTCTCCTTTTGTGGAAGATATTGTTAACTTGGTGATTGAAGAAGGTGTTAAAGTAGTAACGACTGGTGCTGGAAATCCAAGTAAATATATGACTCGTTTCCATGATGCAGGTATTACAGTCATTCCGGTAGTACCTAGTGTAGCATTGGCTAAGCGAATGGAAAAGATTGGCGCAGATGCAGTTATTGCTGAAGGGATGGAAGCAGGAGGTCATATCGGAAAATTGACTACAATGACCTTAGTTCGTCAAGTTGTTGAAGCGATTGATATCCCTGTGATTGCAGCAGGAGGGATTGCCGATGGCCATGGTGCTGCTGCGGGCTTTATGCTTGGTGCGGAAGCTGTTCAAGTAGGAACGCGTTTCGTTGTTGCAAAAGAGTCAAATGCGCATCAAAATTATAAAAATATGATTCTGAAGGCTCGGGATATTGATACAACCATTTCTGCTCAACATTTTGGTCATGCGGTACGAGCTTTAAAAAATAAACTAACTAGAGAATTTGATCAAGCAGAAAAGGATGCGTTTAAGCAAGAAAATCCAGACTTATCTGTTTTTGAGAATTTAGGCGCGGGTGCTCTGGCAAATGCAGTTGTTCGGGGTGATGTTGAACATGGTTCTGTCATGTCAGGACAAATTGCGGGGCTTGTTAGCAAAGAAGAGACAGTTGAAGAAATTTTGAAGGATATATACTACGGTGCAGCAGAGGTAATCCAAAAAGAGGCTAGCCGTTGGGCAGGAGTAACTAGAAATGACTAAAACAGCCTTTCTATTTGCAGGTCAGGGAGCTCAGTATTTGGGAATGGCTCGTGACCTTTATGATCAGTACAATGTAGTGCGAGCAACCTATGATGAAGCAAGCCAAGTGTTAGGTTATGATATAAGAAATTTAATTGATCGTGAGGAAGAAAAACTCAATCAGACACGGTATACTCAGCCAGCGATTTTGACGACTTCGGTTGCTATCTATCGGTTATTGCAGGAGGAAGGAATACAAGCTGCCATAGTAGCAGGTCTTTCTCTTGGAGAATACTCTGCTATGGTAGCCGCTGGTGCTTTGGAGTTTACAACGGCGGTTGCTTTGGTGGCAAAGCGTGGTGTTTTTATGGAGGAGGCAGCTCCTGCTGGCTCTGGTAAAATGGTTGCGGTTTTAAATGCTGATTTAGCTACGATTGAAACGGCCTGTCAAGAGGCTAGTCAGCTGGGAATTGTATCACCAGCAAACTACAATACACCTAACCAGATTGTTATTGGCGGTGAAGTTAAAGCGGTTGACAAAGCTGTGGAATTGTTAAAAGAAGCTGGCGTGAAACGTTTGATTCCACTCAAAGTTTCTGGCCCATTTCATACAGCTTTGTTAAAGCCAGCTAGTGATAAATTGTCAAAAGTTTTAGCAACAGTCGAATTTACTGATTTTAAACTCCCTTTGGTAGGAAATACAGAAGCTGCTGTCATGGAAAAAGAACGGATAAAAGAGCTATTAACCCGTCAGGTGATGGAGCCGGTTCGTTTTTATGACAGCATTGCCAGAATGCAAGAAACTGGTGTAACAAAGTTTATCGAGATTGGTCCTGGAAAAGTTTTGTCTGGTTTTATGAAAAAAATTGATAAGACAGCTAATGTTTATCAAGTAGAAGACGCGAAGAGCTTGACTGCTCTTCTAGAAAAAAGGAATAGGTATGGAACTTAAAGGAAAAAATATTTTTATAACTGGTTCAACACGTGGCATTGGACTTGCAATGGCTCATAAGTTTGCAAGCTTAGGTGCCAACATTGTTTTAAATGGTCGCCGTGAGATTGGTGAGGAGCTCATTTCTGAATTTTCAGATTATGGAGTTCAAGTGATTCCGATATCTGGTGACGTATCAGATAGTACAGATGCTAAGCGAATGGTAGAGGAAGCTATTGAAAAACTTGGAAGCGTGGATATTCTGGTCAATAATGCTGGTATCACAAAAGATAAACTTATGTTGAAATTAACTGAGGAAGATTTTGAACAGGTTTTGAAAGTGAATCTTGTTGGTGCTTTTAATATGACGCAAGCGGTTTTGAAGCCAATGACAAAAGCTCGTCAGGGTGCTATTATCAATGTATCTAGTGTTGTCGGCTTGATTGGGAATGTTGGTCAAGCAAATTATGCAGCTTCTAAAGCAGGGCTTATTGGTTTCACTAAATCTGTAGCGCGTGAGGTAGCAGCTCGTAATGTACGAGTAAATGCTATTGCACCAGGCATGATTGAGTCGGATATGACTGATGTTTTGTCTGATAAAGTAAAAGAAGCTACACTGGCTCAGATTCCAATGAAGCGCTTTGGTAATACCAGCGAAGTGGCAGAAGTGGCGACCTTTCTAGCCCGTCAAGAGTATTTAACAGGACAAGTTATTGCTATTGATGGTGGCTTAGCCATGTAATGATAAATTAAGTTGGACAAAAACAGAAAGTTTTGAAGAGATATTTTTCTTAGCTATAAATCAGAATAAAGGAGTTCGATATGAAACTAAATCGAGTTGTTGTAACAGGGTATGGCTTGACTTCTCCCATTGGGAACACACCTGAAGAATTTTGGAATAGTTTGAAAGAAGGAAAGATTGGAATTGGACCAATCACAAAGTTTGATAATAGTGATTTTGCAGTTCACAATGCTGCAGAAATTCAGGATTTTCCTTTTGATAAATATTTCATTAAAAAAGATACTAATCGATTTGATGATTATTCCCTTTATGCTCTTTATGCTTCCCAAGAAGCTATAAATGCTGCTAAATTAGATGTTGAAACAATCAATCGTGATCGTTTTGGTGTCATTGTGGCATCAGGAATTGGGGGAATTAAAGAAATTGAAGATCAGGTTCTTCGTTTGCATGCAAAAGGTCCAAGACGTGTTAAACCAATGACGCTACCAAAAGCTTTACCGAATATGGCGGCGGGAAATGTTGCGATGCGCTTTGGTGCAAATGGAGTTTGTAAATCTATTAATACGGCGTGTGCTTCATCCAATGATGCGATTGGCGATGCTTTCCGTTCTATTAAATTTGGTTTCCAAGATGTCATGTTAGTTGGAGGTTCGGAATCTTCCATTACACCATTTGCTATCGCTGGTTTCCAAGCTTTGACAGCTTTATCTACAACTGAAGATCCAACTCGTGCCTCTATTCCCTTTGATAAAGATCGGAATGGATTTGTTATGGGGGAAGGTTCAGGTATGTTGGTGCTGGAAAGTTTGGAACACGCTGAAAAACGTGGAGCAACGATTTTAGCAGAAATTGTTGGTTATGGTAATACTTGTGATGCTTATCATATGACCTCCCCACATCCAGAAGGAGCTGGTGCGATTAAGGCGATGAAAATGGCGCTTGAGGAAGCTGAAATTCACCCTTCAGATATTGCTTATGTGAATGCTCATGGAACTTCTACACAAGCTAATGAAAAAGGTGAAAGCCAGGCAATTGTCGCTGTTTTAGGAAAAGAAGTGCCAGTTTCTTCCACAAAGTCCTTTACAGGTCATTTACTTGGAGCAGCTGGAGCTGTTGAAGCTATTGCAACTATTGAAGCGATGCGTCATAGCTTTGTACCAATGACTGCGGGAACACAAGAACTCTCAGACTACATGGAGGCAAATGTTATCTATGGTCAAGGGAAAGAGTATGATATTCCTTATGCTATCTCAAACACTTTTGGTTTTGGTGGGCATAATGCGGTTCTTGCATTCAAGCGCTGGGAGGCTTAAATGAATATCAATGAAATCAAAGATTTGATGGCTCAATTTGACCAATCAAGTTTACGCGAATTTTCTTATAAAAATCAAAGTGATGAATTAACGTTTAGCAAGAATGATAAACCATTTGAATCAGGTACTCAGCCTTCAGAAGAGTCAACAGCGAAGACCAATCTTGTCTCACCAGTAGAAGTTGCTCAGTCAACTACTGCTTCGATTGTAGAGGAAACGGTTAGTCCAGAAGCGCCAACAGCTGAAGGTGATGTTGTAGAAAGTCCTTTGGTTGGGGTAGCTTATTTAGCTGCTGGTCCGGATAAGCCACCGTTTGTATCAGTTGGTGATCAAGTAAAAAAAGGTCAGACCTTGATGATTATTGAGGCTATGAAAGTAATGAACGAAGTGCCATCACCTAAAGACGGTCTGGTTACAGAAATTCTGGTCCAAAATGAAGAAATGGTTGAATTTGGGAAAGGGCTGGTACGCATTAAATGATTGATATCAATGCAATAAAAGAAGCACTTCCTCACCGCTACCCGATGCTTTTGGTAGATCGCGTTTTGGAAGTCAGTGAAGATGAAATTGTTGCTCTTAAAAATGTGACAATTAATGAGCCTTTCTTTAACGGACATTTTCCTCAGTATCCTGTTATGCCTGGCGTTCTCATTATGGAAGCTTTGGCTCAGACTGCTGGTGTCTTGGAATTGTCTAAAGAAGAAAACAAAGGTAAGCTAGTCTTTTATGCTGGTATGGATAAGGTCAAGTTCAAGAGACAAGTTGTTCCAGGTGACCAGCTTATCATGACTGCTAAATTTGTCAAACGTCGTGGAACAATTGCTGTTGTGGAAGCTAAAGCAGAAGTTGACGGGAAATTGGCAGCAAGTGGTACTTTAACTTTTGCACTCGGACAATAAAAAGGAGATTTCACCATGTTTCGTAAGATTTTAATTGCCAACCGTGGGGAAATTGCGGTTAGAATTATTCGAGCGGCCAGAGAATTAGGAATTACGACAGTAGCAGTTTATTCAAAAGCTGACAAAGAGGCCCTTCATACCTTATTGGCAGATGAGGCGGTTTGCATTGGTCCAGCGAAGTCGACGGAGTCTTATCTTAATATGAATGCAGTTCTTTCTGCGGCAGTTTTGACTGGGGCAGAGGCGATTCATCCTGGTTTTGGCTTTTTGAGTGAGAATTCTAAATTTGCGACCATGTGCGAGGAAGTTGGGATTAAATTTATCGGTCCTTCTGGAGCAGTTATGGATTTAATGGGTGATAAAATCAATGCGCGTGCGCAGATGATTAAAGCAAATGTTCCAGTTATTCCAGGATCTGACGGTGAAGTTCATACGCCAGAAGAAGCACTTGCGATTGCAGAAAAAATTGGCTACCCAGTCATGCTCAAAGCTTCCGCTGGTGGTGGTGGTAAAGGTATTCGGAAGGTTGAAAGGGCAGAAGATTTAGTAGCCGCCTTTGAATCAGCTTCCACTGAAGCCAAAGCAGCTTTCGGAAATGGTGCTATGTACATGGAACGGGTTATTTACCCAGCTCGGCATATTGAAGTTCAAATTTTGGCTGACCAACATGGTCATGTCGTTCACTTAGGTGAACGCGACTGTTCGCTTCAAAGAAATAATCAAAAAGTGTTGGAAGAAAGCCCGTCGGTTGCAATTGGTAAGACCCTTCGTTGTCAAATTGGTGAAGCTGCTGTACGAGCTGCTCAATCTGTTGGCTATGAAAATGCAGGGACGATTGAATTTTTGTTTGACGAAGGAAAAAGAGAATTTTATTTCATGGAAATGAATACTCGAGTTCAAGTTGAACATCCGATAACAGAATTTGTAACAGGGATCGATATTGTTAAGGAACAGATAAAAATCGCTGCGGGGCAAGAGCTAGCTTTTAATCAAGAAGATATACATATAACGGGACACGCTATTGAATGCCGAATCAATGCTGAAAATCCTGCCTTCAACTTTGCACCAAGTCCAGGAAAGATTTCCAATCTTTATTTGCCAAGTGGTGGTGTGGGGCTGCGTGTAGATTCAGCAGTTTATCCAGGTTATACGATTCCACCTTATTATGATAGTATGATTGCCAAAATTATTGTGCATGGTGAAAATCGTTTTGATGCATTAATGAAGATGCAACGCGCACTCTATGAATTAGAAATTGATGGTGTTGTGACAAATAGCAGATTTCAATTGGATTTGATTTCAGATTCACATGTCATCGCTGGAGACTATGATACAGCTTTTCTTATGGAGAAATTTTTACCAGCTTATCAAAAGAAAAATTAGAGGAGTAAAGATATAGATCATGGCTTTGTTTTCTAAAAAGGATAAATATATTCGTATCAATCCCAATCGTTCAAGTCGTGAGGTGCCTCAAGCAAAGCCTGAGTTTCCCGATGAATTATTTTCAAAATGCCCAGGATGTAAACATATCATTTACCAAAAAGATTTAGGGAGTGAACGTATTTGTCCACAGTGTGGTTATACGTTTCGTATTTCAGCTTTTGAACGTCTCAATTTGACAGTAGATGCCAATAGCTTTGAGGAATTATTTACCGGAATTGAAACGACAGATCCGTTGGATTTTCCAAATTATCGTGAAAAATTGAAAAAAATTCGCACGAAAACAGGTTTGGATGAAGCAGTACTGACAGGAATTGCAACAATTGACGGACAAACGACTGCTTTGGGGATCATGGATTCAAACTTTATCATGGCTTCTATGGGAACAGTTGTTGGAGAGAAAATTACCCGCCTTTTTGAATATGCAACAGAACACCAGTTGCCAGTTACGCTGTTCACAGCTTCTGGTGGTGCTCGCATGCAAGAAGGAATTATGAGTTTGATGCAAATGGCTAAGGTGTCTGCAGCTGTGAGGCGTCATTCTAATGCTGGTTTATTTTATTTGACAGTTTTAACTGATCCAACAACAGGTGGAGTGACGGCTTCATTTGCTATGGAGGGAGACATCATCTTGGCTGAAACTCAAGCGCTGATTGGCTTTGCAGGTCGCCGAGTGATTGAAACCACTGTCCGCGAAAAATTGCCAGACGATTTTCAAAAAGCAGAATTTCTGCTTGAGCATGGTTTTGTTGATGCCATTGTCAAGCGCTTGGAATTGCGTTCCACCATTGCTAGACTGCTTGCTTTCCATGGAGGTAAACAATGACGAATATTACTCGAATTATTAAAGAAGCACGAGATCAGGCGCGATTGACAGCTTTGGATTTTGCACAAGGAATTTGTGAAGATTTTATTGAATTGCATGGAGATCGCTCTTTCCGAGATGACGGGGCAGTAATTGGTGGTATTGGAATCTTGAATGGCCAGCCCATCACTGTTGTTGGGATCCAAAAGGGACGCAATTTACAGGATAATTTACAACGTAATTTTGGTCAGCCTCATCCAGAAGGGTATCGGAAGGCACTTCGTTTGATGAAGCAGGCAGAGAAGTTTGGTCGTCCTATTGTGACGTTTATTAATACAGCTGGTGCTTATCCAGGGGTTGGAGCTGAAGAGCGTGGCCAAGGAGAAGCGATTGCGCGTAATTTGCTCGAAATGAGTGATTTAAAGGTACCAATTATCGCTATTATTATCGGTGAGGGTGGATCTGGTGGTGCGCTTGCTTTAGCAGTCGCAGATAGAGTGTGGATGCTAGAAAATTCGATTTACGCAGTACTTAGTCCAGAAGGTTTTGCTTCGATTTTATGGAAAGATGGCAGTCGTGCCATGGAAGCTGCAGAACTCATGAAAATTACTTCTCATGAACTTTTTGAGATGGGCATAGTGGACAAGGTGATTCCAGAAGCGGGACTGAACAATCAAAATTTGTTGGACGCTGTGAAGCAAGAAATAGTTGCTGAATTAACTAACTTATCCCAGTTATCAGTTGAACAGCTTTTAGAAACACGTTACCAACGATTTAGAAAATATTAAACCTACAAGAGGAGGAAAGTCTTCTACTGCAAAATCAACCAATGTGATAGTAGCTGATTGTTTAAAGCACTGCTTGGAGAAGGTGGATAGAATTTACGAATTCAGATTCAAGGCTATTACTTCTAAGTTTGGAAGAGTACTTTTGGCAAAAACGTCGCTATTTGTATCTACCATCTAGATGGTCTTCCAGACTGTTGAACAACTTTTAGTTTCTAATTTTACTCCTTTTAATTTTCAGAATGTGTTTCTTCTGCTTCATTTTCTGATATAATAGAGAATAGACAAAAGGAGAAGAGATGTTTATTATTGATTTTATTTTGCATATTGACGAGCATATTTACAATATTGCCAATGCAGTAGGTGGTTGGACGTACCTGATTTTATTTTTGGTCATTTTTATTGAAACAGCTGCTGTAGTCTTTCCGTTCTTGCCGGGAGATAGCTTACTTTTTGCGGCAGGAGCCTTATCAGCCAATCCAGAAATGCATTTTAACGTCCTACTTTTTATATTCCTATTTTTCGTTGGGGCTTTTGTGGGCGATACCTGTAATTTTTTTATTGGTAGAACTTTGGGATATCGTTTTGTACATTATAAGTTTTTTAGTAAGTTGATAAAAGAAGAAAATATCAAAGAAGCAGAAGCCTATTTTGAAAAGCATGGTTCCACTTCCATTATTTTAGGGCGTTATATTCCCATTATTCGTACCTTTGTTCCTTTTGTAGCGGGTATTAGTCAATTTCCGATCCATTCTTTTTTGAAACGGACTTTCCTTGCTGCCGTGTCCTGGTCTGTAATTGCAACAGGGGCCGGCTATCTTTTTGGTAATATTCCCTTTGTGAAAACACATTTTTCAGCCATTATTTTTGGAATTGTCATTGTCACTTTACTCCCAACTGTGATAAGTATTGTTCGAAGTGCATTGATTAAAAAAAGAAACAATCAAATGAAACGATAAAAAAACTCTGAGATGATATGAAAATCTCAGAGTTTTTATGTTACTTCGGTGTGATGACATCTATACCACCCATGTATGGCCGCAGCACTTCTGGAATCGTAACAGAACCATCTTCATTTTGATAATTTTCAAGAATCGCAGCAACAGTACGCCCAACTGCGAGACCGGAACCGTTCAAAGTATGTAAGAGTTTGACCTTACCATCTGCTTCGTCACGGTAGCGGATTTGAGCTCGACGAGCTTGGAAATCTTCAGTGTTAGAGCAACTAGAAATTTCACGGTAGGTATTCTGTGCTGGAATCCAGACTTCCAAGTCGTAGGTCTTAGCAGCAGAGAACCCCATATCTCCCGTAGAAAGAGCTACAACACGGTAAGGCAGATTTAGCTTTTGCAGGATGTTTTCAGCGTTTGCAGTCATCTTTTCAAGCTCTTCATAAGATTCTTCTGGCTTGGCAAATTTAACCATTTCAACCTTGTGGAATTGGTGCAGACGAATCAGACCTCGCGTGTCACGACCAGCAGATCCAGCTTCAGAGCGGAATGATGGGCTCATAGCTGTGAAATAGATGGGTAAGTCTTTGCCGTCTAGAATTTCGTCTCGATAGTAGTTGGTCAGTGGAACTTCAGCAGTAGGAATCAGAACGAAGTTAGTATCAGCCAGCTCGAAAGTATCTTCTTTAAACTTAGGATATTGCCCAGTCCCAAACATAGAATCGTGGTTGACCATGTAGGGAGTGATAACTTCTGTATAGCCTTCTTTGCCATGTTCATCCAGCATAAAGTTATAGATGGCACGCTCTAATCGAGCTCCTAAGCCCTTATAGAAGAGGAAACGAGCACCAGTAACTTTTGCCCCACGCTCCCAGTCTAAGATATCCAGCTCTTCACCCAAATCCCAATGAGCTTTAGCTTCGAAGTCAAATGTACGTGGTGTCCCCCAACGACGGATTTCCACATTATCATCTTCATCGACACCAACAGGAACACTATCATGTGGAATATTAGGCAGAGTAGTAGTGAATTCGGTCAATTTAGCATCGATTGCTACCAATTCAGCATCTAAAGCTTTTACCTCAGCAGAAAGGGTCTGCATAGCAGCAATCTTATCGTCTGCATTTTCCTTGTTGCGCTTAGCTTGGGCAATTTCAGCCGAAACAATGTTACGCTCTGCCTTAAGGGTTTCAACCTTAACCAAGATGTCACGACGTTTGGCATCGATTTCTTTTATTTCATTCAAGACAGCGGCATCTACACCACGTGTAGCCAATTTTTCAGCGACAGCATCGAAATCTGTGCGAATGCGTTTAATATCTAACATAAGACCTCCTAGAGAATAAAAGTGCACCTGTGAAACTGTTGGAGTGGCAGGGCCACGGTTCCATCCAACTTCACATAAGTGCACTTGATTGTTTATGAAATTAGTGTTACGGTAGAATTTCAAACTAGCTCTCTATCTGCTCACAGCCACCGCAGACTTTCTGAAAGAGATATAGATTTACTTATCCGTTTCTTACGATTATACAAAAAATTTTATTTTTTTGCAAATAGATTTTTAATAAATTGACCAATTGTTTGAATCAATGTTGGTAATTTAATAACCTTTTCATTACCAATATGATTTCGAGCGTGTTTCAGAATAGTTCCAGCATCTTTTGAGGCAAAGAGGAACTTGCCTTTATCAGTAAAGACTTCAAAATGACGACTAATTCGTTTGCCCGACACATTGGCTCCGATTTGCTTGATACTTTCCCAAGGAATTTGAATGTAGTCTTCAACATTTGCATCGGCATAGAATTCGAGTGCCTTATCTCCAAGTAAAAATTTGCCAACTTTTCCTCCAAGCCCCAGATAAGAAATTCCAGTTGTTTTGAAGCTGATTTTTGTATTTTGTGATTGTGCCATCTTTCCCTCTTTTTCTTAAATCTTTCTTTTTTATTATATCATATTCGAGTTGAAAAATTAATTTCTTCTTCAAAGCTAGCTTTTGAATGATAAGGTTGTCCACTGCATTCGAGTGTTGTCAGTAATCGAACACAGACTCAAGAATCTTTGGATTGGGTTATAGGACAACAATAGGTCGGAAGGTGGTATCTAGTAATTGCTAATCTGGTTCTAGAAGTTGAGTCAGCGCTTTTGGAAATTTAAGATAAAAAAAAGAAGGCAGAAGCCTTCTTTTCGTTTTACATCAAACCAATAACTTTGGCAATAATACCAACGATGAATAATCCGATGATGATAGTGATTGGTGAAACTTTCTTCTTAAGCAACCACATGCAAAGGAAAGTGAGCAGAAGCCCCATCAACCCAGGAATCAAGGAATCAATTTGTCCTTGAAGAGTATTTGTTTTTTCAGGAGTTAAACTCAAGCCGCCAGCAACATCACCTAAGATTTTTTGAAGTTGTTCGCCAGTTACGGCACCTTTAGGGAAGTTGATGTAAGCACCTTCTGAAAGCTTTGTTGAAGGAAGGTGAAGCGCAAAGCTTACGTTTACCCAACGTTCAACGAGTACAGCAAGGATAAACATACCAAGAATAGAAGCCCCTTTAGTGATATCTTGTAGGATACCACCTGACATATCTTTTGTAATTTCAGAGCCAGCCTTATAGCCGAGTTCTTGAGTGTACTCTAAGAAAGCCATACGGATGAGATTCCAAAGGACAAAGAAGAGAATTGGTCCCATGATATTTCCCGCTGAAGCAAGAGACGCACCAAGAGCGCCGAGAATAGGGCGAACTGTGAACCAGAATACGGGATCACCGATACCAGCAAGAGGTCCCATCATACCGATTTTAACCCCTTGGATAGCAGCATCATCGATTTCGACACCATTTGCTTTTTCTTCTTCCAAAGCAAGGGTAACCCCGATGATAGGTGCTGCTACATATGGGTGAGTATTGAAGAATTCCAAATGACGTTCGAGAGCAGCAGCTTGGTCTTCTTTTTTAGTGTATAATTTTTTGATAGCTGGAATTAATGCATAAGCCCAACCTAAGTTTTGCATCCGTTCATAGTTCCAAGAACCTTGCAAGAAAGTTGAACGCCACCAAATTTTTTGACGATCTGATTTTGATAATTGAATTTTTTCTGTCATGATATTAGTAGCTCCTTTCTTAGTAGTCTTCTAAAATATCACCAATTGGGTCATTTGATGTAGCAGATCCTCCACCACCATTTCCGCCTTTTTTAGAAAGGTTAAGGTAGATAAGTGCGATTGCAACACCGATTGTACCAAGAGCGATAAGAGTTAATTGACTAACAGCTGCAAGGGCAAAACCGATAGCAAAGAATGGCCATACTTCGCGAGTTGCCATCATGTTGATAACCATAGCGTAACCAACGGCAACGACCATGCCACCACCGATGGCCATACCATCTTTCAACCAAACTGGCATGAGACCGAGTAAATGTTGAACTGATTCGGCTGGGATAGCAAGAAGAAGTGCAGCAGGAAGAGCGATCCGAAGACCTTGCAAAAGAAGGGCTACAAAGTGAGCACGTTCTATGCTAGCAATATCACCTTTTTTAGCAGCTGCATCAGCGCCGTGAACAAGAGCAACTGAGATCGTACGCACAATCATTGTAAGGAAAAGACCCGCGACAGCAAGTGGGATAGCAACAGCAGTTGCAACAGCAATTCCTTTGTTAGTGTAGTCCCCACCTTGTACTAATATGATAGCAGCAGCAACAGAAGCAAGGGCAGCATCAGGTGCAACAGCAGCACCGATATTTGCCCAACCAAGAGCGATCATTTGTAGTGATCCACCAAGGATAACACCGGCTTCTAAGTGTCCTGTTACAAGACCAATTAGAGTACATGCAACAAGTGGTTGGTGGAATTGAAATTGGTCTAAGATTCCTTCAAGTCCGGCAAGAAAGGCAACGAAGACCACTAAAATCATAGAAATAATTGACATATTCTAAATCCTTTCCATTATTGAACGTTGGCTTTATTAATTAAGTCAAACAAATCTTTTTTAGAGTCGTTTGGTACTTTACGTACATCAAATTCAACTCCTAGGTCACGCAATTTTTCAAAGGTTGCAACGTCATCTTTATCCATTGATAATACGTTATTCACCATTGTTTTACCTGTTGAGTGAGCCATTGAGCCAACGTTAAGTGTTTTGATATTCACGCCACCTTCAACAGCACGAAGTGCATCTTGAGGTGTTTCAAAAAGAATAAGTGCGTGTGTTTCGCCAAAACGAGGGTCTTTTGCTACTGCAATCAATTTGTCGATTGGAACAACATTTGCTTTGACATTACCAGGTGCAGCTTGTTTGATCAGCTCCTTACGAAGCTCATCTTGCGCTACTGAGTCTGAAGCAACGATGATACGGTCTGCTTTCGAATCTGGTGTCCAAGCAGTCGCAACTTGACCATGCAGAAGACGTGTATCGATACGTGCAAGATTGATTTTTAATTTGCCATCTCCGATAACGGTTCCTTCTGGAATAGCAGCTTGAGCAGTTGGTGCAGCAGGTGCACTTGTTACCTCAACTACAGGATTTAGTTCCTCAGGAAGAGCTTTCACTCCTTCCTTGGCTTCTTTGATGATGTTTGCAACCACAGCGTCAACGCCAGCATTGGCATCCATCATCCGTTCTGTATAAGCTTGAATCAACATTGGCAGATTCAAGCCTGTGATGATCGCGAATTTGCGGTCAGGATTTTCACCCATTACGCGGCTAGCTTGGTTAAATGGAGAGCCACTCCAAAGGTCAGCCAAAACTAGAACTTCATCGTTCGCGTCAAAAGCAGCCACAGCATTATTGAACTTAGCGTACAAATCATCAGGACCTTCATTTGGCATAAAAGTTACAACTTGAACTTTTTCTTGCTCACCAAAAATCATGGAACCTGATTGATGAATACCCGCAGCAAATTCACCATGGCTTGCAATAATGATTCCGATACTCATTATTGTCTTTCCTCCTTATAAAATGTTTGACTTAAGTTTAAGAAAAATTTAAGACTATTTAAGTATAAAACGTTTTCATGAAAAATGCAATAGTTTGAGCTAAAAAAGTCAAAATCTTTCATAATTTTTGACAGATTTGTCAATGAATAAAACTAGTTATTTTAACAATATATTAACGATTGAAAGCGATTGCTGAAAATGGATGAGATTCTTTGAAAATGAAAAAGAAGAGTGGAAAAATATCTCCACCCTTCTGTAGGGGTTCTACTTATCAGTGAGTAAAATCAAGAACCATCCGACCTTGAATCGTTCCGGCTTCCATTTCATCAAAGATATCTACGGCATCTTCTACAGGGCGTTTTTGGACAACTGGTACGACCAGACCTTCAGCACCAAATTGGAATGCTTCTTCTAAATCTTTACGGGTACCAACTAAAGAGCCGATGACTTGAATGCCATCAAGTACAGTTTTCACAATACTGAGATCCATCATTTCTGAGGGAAGTCCAACGGCTACTACACGCCCACCTGCACGTACAGAATCAACGGCTTGGTTAAAAGCGACTTTTGAAACAGCTGTTACGACAGCTGAATGAGCTCCACCGTTTGTCTTTTCTTTAATTAATCCTGGAACATCTTCTACTTCGTGACCATTGATAACGATATCTGCTCCGACTTGTTTAGCCAACTCAAGTTTGTCATTGTTGATGTCAACAGCAATGACATGAGCATTGAAGACTTTTTTAGCGTATTGTACAGCGAGGTTACCAAGACCTCCTGCACCGTACATGACAACCCATTGCCCTGGTTCAACTTTTGCTTCCTTGATAGCTTTGTAAGTGGTAACACCAGCACAAGTGATAGAAGAAGCTTGCGCAGGATCTAATCCTTCAGGAACTTTAACAGCATAATCAGCTGTGACGATACATTGTTCGGCCATACCTCCATCAACGGAGTAGCCTGCATTTTTTACAGTCCGACAAAGTGTTTCACGTCCAGTGGTACAGTATTCACAAACACCACAGCCTTCAAAGAACCAAGCGACGCTGACACGATCGCCAACTTTTAAGCTTGTCACATCAGGTGCTAATTCTTTGACAATGCCGATTCCTTCGTGACCAAGAACACGTCCTGGAACTTTTCCGAAATCACCATGTGCTACGTGAAGGTCAGTATGGCAGACACCACAATATTCAATCTCAACGAGTGCTTCGCCTGTTTCAAGGGGACGTAGTTCCTTGTTTTCAACGATTTCGACACTAGTGCCTGCTGGATTAACAACAACTGCTTTCATACAGTAATCCTCCTTATTATAAGAGTTGATACATTTTCAACTCTAAGTTTGATTTTTGATAAATTTATTATAACAAAAGCTAAATGTTATTGCAAGCGTTTACAGAAAATCTCTTGAAATTTTCCTTAGCCGGTTTAATAGTATGTGATTTATTAACAAGAAAGTGATGAACCAAAAAAGAAATCCCCTTACGATGAAGGATTTCTTTAACAGGATGAATTCTTATAAAAACAATTTTAACAGTTGATGAGCAACACCATCTTGATCATTGGTCAGTGGTAGTTGTTCATCTGCATAGGGAAGCAGTGTTTGACTCGCATTTTTCATGGCATAGCCAGTACCGGCAAATGCTAGCATTTCTGTATCATTGTGCTCGTCACCAAAAGCAATCAAATCTTTTCGATCTACGTTTAGAATATCTAATAAATATTTTAAAGCAAAGGCTTTGTTTACACCCTTTGGAGTGCATTCAAGGATATTTAGTGGTCCTCCCCAAGTGTTGATAGATAATTGCTGATGATAAAATTGATTCAATTCATCAGCTAGGGCATATTTATCATTAGCATGTGTTTGTAAAAGAATGCAGTTGGGATTCTTGGTCACTAATTCTGGCTTGAATTGATTTTCAGGGCGAAAAGATTCCACACCAAACAATTTGGGGTCAGCAATTGTTTTATTGGGAGCTGTAATATAGAATTTCTTCCGATATTCTCCAGCAATGAAGTCTGCTTTAATTTCTTGTTTCCGTTTGACAATATCCAATAGATATTCTTTGTCTAAGGTGATGCATCTTTCTTGTTGCCATTTTTTCTCAGGAATATGAGTCAAAGAACCATTGAAATTAATCATTGGCGTATGTAACTCCAACTCTTTGTAAAATTCTCGTGCCATCCGATAAGGTCGTCCTGTTGTGATAACAACATGGTGGCCTTTTTTAGAAATTTTTTTAATGGTTTCTTTTGTAAATTCAGAAAGTTTGCTGTCAGAATTGAGCAAAGTTCCATCTAAATCTACTGCAATTACTTTTTTAGTCATAATTTACTCTTTCATTTGTGCTGTTTTCTATTATAGCAGATTTTAAGATGAAAGTGCAGAATTTGTGATATAATGTTTTCTTATATAATGAAGGAGGAAATCAAGCATGCGTAAAACAATTGTCATTCATATTTTCTTTGCAATCATTTCTGCTATTGTTTATGTCGAAGGAATTTTAACGAAGGGGCCGGATTTGATCTGGAATATGTTTTTAGCTTTGATTGCCTATGATGCGGCTTTTTTAGCCATTCAGTTTAAAAAGAAATGGTTTTTCCTACCTGTCATTCTTCTTTGGCTAGCATTTTACCCCAATACGTTCTATATGATTACGGACTTGGTACACATGCACTGGGTGAGTAATACCTTGTGGAATCGAGAAAGTTTACATCTTTTTATGGCATTTGTTCCAAGTATTTTCTTTGGAGTTTTATGTGGGATTGAGAGCTGGAACATGATTGTACATTATTTAAAGTTGAATTGGTGGATAGAGTATTTAGCTATTGGAGCGGTGTCGTTTTTATCTAGTTTAGCCATTTATATAGGTCGTTATGATCGACTTAATTCTTGGGATTTAGTTAGTCATCCTACACTAGTTTTTGAACGTCTGGCAGCGTCTTTACAGCGGGAGAGTCTGCTGTTCATTTTAGGGTTTACCTTTATTCAAATCATGTCCTTGGTCTTTTTGAGTAAAAATCAGTCCAAATAAAGATTTTATATGAAAATTGCTGTGATAATTTGTTTATTTTTTGAAAAATCGTTGAAATCGTGAATGTTTTGTGTTATCATATCTACTATCGTTCGTAAATTTTAAGGAGATTTAAAAATGGACAAGCTTTTTAAACTAAAAGAAAACGGTACAACTGTTCGTACAGAAGTTCTTGCTGGTTTAACCACTTTCTTTGCAATGAGTTATATTCTCTTTGTCAATCCTGAGATGCTCAGTCAAACAGGGATGCCGGCTCAAGGTGTTTTTTTGGCGACAATCATTGGGACTGTTGCTGGAACGATGATGATGGCTTTGTATGCCAATATTCCTTATGCTCAGGCTCCTGGTATGGGGTTGAATGCTTTCTTTACTTATACCGTTGTTTTTGCGCTTGGTTATACTTGGCAAGAAGCGTTGGCGATGGTTTTTCTTTGCGGGATTATTAGTATTGTTGTTACGCTAACCAAAGTTCGTACAATTATTATTCATGCAATTCCAGAAAGTTTAAAATATGCTATTTCTGGTGGGATTGGGATTTTTTTAGCTTACATTGGAGTTAAAAAAGCTGGACTTTTAAAATTCTCAATTGATCCGGGAACTTATAGCGTTACAGGAAAAGGTGCGGATAAGGCCCAAGCAGCTATTACAGCCAATGGAATGGCAACGCCGGGCTTGGTAGATTTTAACAACCCAGCTGTTCTTGTAGCTTTGTTTGGAATTTTCATCACCATTTTCTTTGTCTTGAAACGCGTGCGTGGAGGTATTGTGTTATCTATTGCGGCAACCACAATCGTAGCCATTTTGGTGGGAGTTGTAGATCTTTCAAAAATCAATTTTTCTTCCAATAATATCGGTGCTGCTGTTCAGGATTTGGGAAAGATTTTTGGTGCAGCTTTAGGCAAAAACGGTTTGTTAGCTTTATTTGCAAAACCTTCTCGCATCCCAGAAGTGCTTCTTGCTATTTTGGCCTTTTCATTAACAGATATTTTTGATAACATCGGAACGTTGATCAGTACAGGGCGCAAAGCGGGCATCTTTAACATTGCAGATGAAGAAGCTGCTAAAGATTCGTCTGGCCTTCAAACTAAAATGGATAAGGCATTATTCTCAGACATGGTTGGGACAACTATTGGCGCGATTGCAGGGACTTCAAATGTTACGACTTATGTAGAAAGTGCAGCTGGAATTGAAGCGGGCGGTCGTACTGGCTTGACAGCGCTTGTCGTTGCAGCTTTGTTTGCTGTGTCAAGTTTCTTTAGTCCACTTCTTGCTATTGTACCAACAGTAGCGGTAGCACCTATTCTTATCATTGTGGGAATAATGATGCTTTCCAGCATGAAGGATATCGAATGGGACGATTTATCAGAAGCAGTACCAGCATTCTTTACATCCGTTTTCATGGGCTTTACTTACAGTATTACTCATGGTATTGCTGCAGGTTTCATCATGTATGCTTTTGTGAAAATCATCAAGGGTGAAGCTAAGGAAGTTCATCCCATTATCTGGGTGTTGGATGTCTTATTTATCCTAAACTTTATCAGTCTAGCTCTGGCTTAATGATTGAAAAAATGAGGTTGGAACGAAAGTTCCTAGCTTCAAAGCATACTGTTGAATAAATCACCGATACAGCAGTTGATTGCTCAAAGCACAGCTTTGAGGAGGCGAATAGAGATTGCGAAGCAAGTCTCAAGAATAGTTGCTTTTCAAACTCAGAAGAGTCTTTTTAACAAAAACTCTGTTTCCTTTATCCATTACCTCAATAGTCTCTCAGACTGTTGAGCATCTTTGTGGAAGTGAGACTACGAACTAAAAATTTTCAAAATGAGTTCTGTCCCACCCCTTTTTCTTTTGTCAAATTTTAGCAGAAAACGAAAAATTTTGATATAATAGTAAAATGTTTAGTCATAATGAAAATGAGTTAATGGCGTGGGGCGAGAAATTAGGTGCTTTACTCCAAAAACAAGATGTTTTGATTTTAACAGGTGATTTAGGAGCTGGAAAAACAACCTTTACCAAAGGGGTAGCACGTGGGCTAGATATCAAACAAATGATTAAAAGTCCGACCTACACGATTGTTCGGGAATATGATGGCCGCCTTCCACTCTATCATTTGGATGTATATCGTATTGGGGAAGATCCAGATTCGATTGATTTAGATGACTTTCTCTTTGGTGAAGGGGTAATAGTCATTGAATGGGGTGAATTATTGGAAGATAGCTTGCCAAGCGACTATCTCAAACTGACAATCCTCAGAAAAAATGATGGTCGAGAATTGGTCTTTGATGCGAAAGGTCATCGAGCTGAGAATTTACTTGAGGAACTTTTCAATGGCTGAGTTAGAATTGCTGATAAGAGAAGCAGAGATTCAGGATGCTGTACATTTGATTGATTTTCTTAATCAGGTTGGGCAAGAGTCAGATTACATGACATTAGATGACGCAGGGATCTTGATGACAGAAGAGCAGATGAGCTCTTTCATTGAACATCAAGCCGCGTCAGATAATCAGATTTATCTAATTGTACTATTAGATAATGAAATTACTGGTCTTGTGAGTATTACAGCTGATTTTCATGAGCGGATTCGGCATATTGGGCAGGTCTTTATCGTGGTTAAAAGAGCATTTTGGAATCAAGGCTTAGGAAAGCTTCTTTTAGAAGAGGCGATAAACTGGGCAGAGAATTCTGGAGTGATTCGGCGATTAGAATTGACTGTACAAGCAAGAAATGAACGTGCTGTTCATTTGTATCAGGCGTTTGGGTTTGAGATTGAGGGCGTTCAAAAAAGAGGAGCCTATCTTACAGAAGGGGAATTTCTTGATGTTTATCTAATGGGAAAACTGATAGACTAGAATAAATATGTTTAAAAAAATTATCTTAATGTTTTTGAGTTTGTGTCTTGTAACTATTGCGGGGCTAGGCGTTTATGGATTTACTATTTATAACCAATCAACAGATGCTTTGTCTAAGACTTATAAAAGCTTTGGGAAAGAAACAAATGTGATTGCCGCTACCAAACCTTTGACCTTGCTTTTGATGGGGGTGGATACAGGTAGTGGATCGCGCTCAGATCGGTGGGCTGGAAATAGTGATTCCATGATTCTCGTAACAGTTAATCCTAAAACAAAAAAAACGACAATGATGAGCTTGGAACGTGATATTCTTACCAAAATTAAAACCACTGATGGGACAATGCAAGCAAAACTTAATGCAGCTTATGCTAATGGTGGTGCCGAACTAGCAATTTCAACGATTCAAAAAATGATGAATATTCACATCGATCGTTATATTCTTATCAATATGAAAGGTCTGGTGCAATTAGTTGATGCTGTTGGAGGCATTACGGTCAATAACACCCTTGGTTTTCCTATCTCGATTGAAGAAAACGAGCCAGAATACAAAGCAGTTGTTGAACCAGGGAAGCAACATATCAATGGTGATCAAGCACTGGTCTATTCGCGGATGCGTTATCAAGATCCGGAAGGAGACTATGGTCGTCAGAAACGCCAACGTGAAGTGATTCAAAAAGTGGTCCAAAAAGTATTAAGTTTAAACAGTGTTAGTCACTATCAAGCTATTTTAAAGGCTGTTAGCAACAATATGCAGACGAATGTTGAGTTGTCTTCGGGTAGTATTCCTCAATTATTAGGTTATCAAGATGCTTTCAAAAATATCGAAAGCAAACAGTTAAAAGGTGAAGGAGCAACCCTGGCAGATGGTGGTTCTTATCAAATTGTCACTTCTGAGCATTTATTGGAAATGCAAAATATTTTGAGAAAATCATTAGGTTTGGAAGAAGTAACTAAATTGGAAACCAATGCAGTTCTGTATGAAGAATTGTATGGTGGTGCTCCTAATACCAGTCAGTCAGGAAAGGTTCCAGCAAGTGGGGGAACTGATTCATCGGCTTACTCAAACAATTCGTATGGGCCAAATTCAAATGGACAGTATTATGGGCGATGATAAAAAAGAAGTTAGCGTTTGAGCTAACTTCCTTTTTTATATCTATTTTTGCTGAGCATTCCAGGTATCTTGTATTTGCTGAAGACGTGCAGTAGCTTCTTGCTCAAAAAGTTTAAATTGGTAAGCCAAATCCTGTGAAATGGATTCTAAATGGCTTTTTTGTGCTTGAATAACTTGTACATTTTTTTGAATGTTTTGAAGGCTCTGCTGTATACTGTTTATAGAATCATAGGTTTCAACAGCTTCATCCATAATTTTCTCTCTGTTTTTTACCAAATAAAAACTAGTAACGGCTGCACCTGTGAATAACAATAAATTGCTAAATTTCATGCTTTCTCCTTATGCTTTTGAAATTTTTTTGGCTAAAGCTGCCAATGCAGGGAAGTCGGGTTCGTGAGCAACAAAGGTTACGTTCAAATCATCATCTTCAGTATAGCGCGGCGCCAAATGGATATGTGTATGAAAGACAGTCTGACCCGCAATTTCTTCGTTGTTATTGATGATATTCATTCCTTTTGCAGCAGTTGCTGTCATTATTTTACGAGCAATATTTGGTATGCATGCAAAGAGTTGGCCGACTGCTGCTCCGTCCATTTCAAGCATATTACGAAAATGTTT
Source organism: Streptococcus intermedius SK54 = ATCC 27335 (assembly GCF_000413475.1). Lineage (GTDB taxonomy): Bacteria > Bacillota > Bacilli > Lactobacillales > Streptococcaceae > Streptococcus > Streptococcus intermedius. Next base: position 31,250 of record NZ_ATFK01000001.1, read on the forward strand.
TTTAGGCACAACCAAGGTATGCCCAGGAGTCACTTGTGAAATATCTAAAAAGGCTAGAACGTGTTCGTCTTCATATACTTTAGAAGCCGGGATTTCCCCTGCAATAATCTTACAAAAAATGCAGTCCGTCATCAAATTTACCTCTACTTCGCTAGATTTTGTTATAATATAAGAACATTATACCAGAATTTGGAGAAAATATGTTAGAAATAAAAGGGCTTACAGGCGGATATATAAATATCCCTGTTTTAAAAGATATCAGTTTCACGGTAGAAAATGGTGAGCTGGTGGGCTTAATTGGTTTGAATGGTGCTGGAAAGTCTACAACAATCAATGAAATTATTGGACTTTTAACTCCTTATAAAGGGGAAATTTTAATTGACGGCGCTAAACTGCAAGATAATCCCATGGGTTATCGTAAGAAAATTGGATTTATTCCAGAGACCCCTAGTTTATATGAGGAATTGACTTTAAGAGAGCACATTGAAACAGTTGCTATGGCTTATGATGTCGATCAAGAGGTAGCTTTTGCGCGCGTGGAACAATTATTGACCAAGTTTCGCTTGAAAGAAAAATTGGATTGGTTCCCCGTTCACTTTTCAAAGGGAATGAAGCAAAAAGTCATGATTATTTGCGCCTTTGTAGTTGATCCGAGTCTCTTTATCGTAGATGAGCCATTTTTGGGACTCGATCCAGTAGCGATTGCTGATTTGATAGAGCTTTTGAAAGATGAAAAGACGAAAGGCAAATCTATCCTGATGAGTACGCATGTGTTGGACTCAGCAGAAAGAATGTGTGATTCATTCGTGATTTTGCACAAGGGGGAAATCCGAGCGAAAGGTAACTTATCAGAGTTGCAATCAGAATTTTCTATGCCAGAAGCTAGCCTGAATGAGATCTATCTGGCATTGACAGAAGAGGCAAGTCTATGAAAGAAGTGTTTCAAAAGCGCAAGCAAGTATTTCGCAATCAATGTTTGAAATATTCACGCTATGTTTTTAACGATCATTTTGTTCTATTTTTATTAGTTTTTAGTGGTTTTTTAGCTGTTCAATATAGTCAACTGTTGCGAAATTTTCCTAAAAATCACCTGCCAATTATTCTTGCTTTAGCAGTTCTTTTGGTGTTCTTGTTGCCTTTGGGAAGAATTGCAACGTATATGGAAAAGCCAGATAGTCTATTTTTGTTGGTCAAAGAAGAAGAATTAAAAAGTTATTTACAAAAACAAATGTGTTCATCTTATCTATTATGGAGTGTATTTCAAACGGCTATTCTATTACTAGCAGCGCCACTCCTTTTGGCGCTAGGATTACCATTTTGGGGATGGTTTATTCTTGTATTTTTTATGTTAATAGCAAAATGGTTTCTATTTTTGAAAAAGAGCCGAAGATTTTATCAAGGAGCAGGCATAAATTGGGGCTATCTCATTGACTACGAAGAGAGACGAAAGCAGACAATCTTGCGTTTCTTTGCTCTATTTACCAATGTAAAAGGAATCTCCAATAGCGTGAAACGCCGAGCCTATCTTGATGGTTTGACAAATATTTTGCCAAAAAGGCAATCAACCACTTGGCAGAATATGTTTTTACGCTCTTATTTGCGAAATGGTGATTTTCTGGCTTTGACCATGCGGTTGCTATTTCTATCTCTTTTAGGAATTGGCTTGCTCGGTCAATCTTGGATTGCGGCTGTTTTTGTGATACTGTTGAATTATCTTTTGCTATTTCAATTGACTGCTTTGTACAACGCTTTTGATTATCAATATTTGACATTCTTATTTCCTCTAGAAATCGGATTAAAGTTAAAGGGTGTGAGACAAGTGATTGTTCTTGTTGGTTACAGTGTGCTGTTAGTTGAAACAATTATGGCGTTGCTATTTTTCCAAGATAGAGTTGCACTGCTTTTCATGGTAGGAGTTACACTATTGCTTTATTTTTTCTATTTACCAGTTAAATTAAAAAGTTTGGTTGACTAAAGGAAGTAAAATTAGTAAAATAGATAGGAAACTTTTTACGGAGGGGAATCATGGACTTGGTTGATAATGAGCTAACTCTGACACCGATTGCAGGTAAAAGTGGAAAAGCCTACATGGGCACCTATCCAGATGGGGCGCGCGTTTTCGTCAAGATGAATACAACCCCAATCTTAGTAGGTTTAGCTAGAGAACAAATTGCACCACAGCTATTATGGAGTCGTCGCATGGCAGATGGTAATGTCATGAGCGCGCAAGAGTGGCTGTCAGGAAAAATTTTGACACCAGCTGAAATGGATAAAAAGCAAATTGTGAATATTTTGACAAGATTGCACCGTTCACGTCCGTTAATGACGCAATTACGACGGCTAGGTTATGCTCTGGAAACTCCAGCAGATTTAGTCGAGTCTTGGTTAGATCGTGCGCCAATTGCACTTAGTCATAATCATTATTTGCGATCTGTTTTAAAAGATATGCACAGTAGTCTGCCACAATTTCGCGAGGATTATGCAACGATTGTACATGGCGATGTTCGACATAGCAATTGGATTGAAACAGATAGCGGTTTGGTGTATTTGGTAGATTGGGATTCTGTGCGTTTGACAGATCGAATGTTTGATGTAGCCCATATGTTAAGCCACTATATTCCAGAAGTACGTTGGAAAGAATGGTTGACCTATTATGGCTATCGGTATAATGCAACCGTATTGAAGAAATTATACTGGTATGGTCAATATGCTTACTTGTGCCAGATTGCCAAGTACTATGAGAATGCAGACTTAGAAAATGTGAATCGGGAGATTTATGCACTACGTAACTTCCGTTCAAAATACGGAAGAAAGGTATTATGAGAGTAAGGAATCGTAAGGGAGCGACGGAATTACTAGAAGCAAATCCCCAGTATGTGATTTTAAATCCTACTGAAGCAAAAGGCAAGTGGCACGAGATTTTTGGAAATAATTACCCTATTCATGTTGAAGTAGGGAGTGGAAAAGGTGCATTTATTTCAGGAATGGCAAAAGCTCATCCAAAAATTAACTATATTGGAATTGATATTCAAAAATCTGTTTTGAGTTATGCTTTGGACAAGGTTTTAGCGACAGATGTTCCAAATATCAAACTTCTTTGGGTAGATGGTTCTGATCTGACTAACTATTTTGAAAATGGGGAGATTGATCGCTTGTACCTGAATTTTTCTGATCCTTGGCCCAAGAAACGTCATGAAAAGCGTCGTTTGACCTATAAATCTTTTCTAGATACCTTTAAGCGAATTTTACCAGATCATGGTGAAATTCACTTCAAAACAGATAATCGCGGTCTTTTTGAGTATAGCCTTGTTAGTTTTTCCCAATATGGTATGAAATTAAATGGCGTTTGGTTGGATTTGCATGCGAGTGACTTTGAAGACAATGTGATGACAGAATACGAGCAAAAATTTGCTAATAAAGGCCAAGTCATTTATCGGGTCGAAGCAGCGTTTTAATGTAAAATAAATAATGAAAAAGGCCATGCGGTCTTTTTTGATTTTCAGGGAAATAGTTTAAATAACGACGTAGTAAACGATATTTCAAGCAATAAAATGGTTTTGAGAACACTTCTTAAAACCATTCACGAGTACAAAAATAGTAGCAGCATAACGATTCAAAATGTTACAGAAGATTGTGCTATCCATCAGAGGGCTTTTCCTTAACTTTAAAGCTAGCTATAATTTGTTACAATTGCTTATGTCTGCTAAACAGCAAAGTTATCATTTTTTGAGTATATGTCTAAGGAATTTTATCTTAAAATAGTGGAACTTTTCTCATTTTCCGATTTTTTATTGTGTCCTATGAGATTTTTATTTATAATAATTCTAAATAAAAAAAGAAAAGAGAAGTTTTGGGATGACAAATAATCAGGAGATTGATAAGAACTTTAGCGGTCGACTAAATATTTTACGGGCTGGAGTATTGGGGGCTAATGATGGTATTATTTCTATTGCGGGTGTCGTTATAGGAGTAGCAAGTGCAACGGAAAGTGTTTGGATTATATTTCTTTCAGGTTTAGCAGCAGTGTTTGCAGGAGCTTTTTCCATGGCAGGTGGTGAATATGTATCTGTTTCAACCCAAAAGGATACGGAGAAGGCTGCGGTTGCCAGAGAACGAGTACTTTTAACAAAAAATCCAGAGATTGCTAGACAGTCACTTTATGCAGCTTATATCCAGAATGGCGAGTGTGAGACATCTGCCCAACTCTTGACAAATCGAGCTTTTTTGAAAAATCCGCTTAAGGCTTTGGTAGAAGAAAAATATGGACTTGAGGTGGAAGAATTTACAAATCCATGGCATGCAGCAATATCTAGTTTTATTGCTTTTGCAGTAGGAGCCATCTTTCCAATGTTAACCATAGTTTTCCTTCCTGCTAGCTATCGCATTCCGGCAACAGTCATTGTTGTTGCTTTAGCATTGTTAGGGACGGGATATACTAGCGCTAAGTTAGGAAAAGCACCGATAAAAAATGCCATGATTCGAAATTTAGTCATTGGACTTTTGACCATGACAGTTACTTATCTTGTGGGTCAATTGTTTGTTATTTAAGTCCAAAATAAAAATTGTGTGGGGCGTAGTTTTAATGATAATTTCTTTTATTGAGCGTTATGGTGAATTTGCTTAAGAATGATTTGTTAGACACAATTATAAAATCAAATAAAATACAAGAATAAATTTTCTTGTATTTTCCTTTTTCTTATGCTATAATGTAGATAATGAATATGAAAGAGAGGCGAGGAAATATCTTCGCCTCTTATCTGTGAGGAGGTGTAGTCTTATCACAACGATTGTCAAATTAGTAAAAGAAGTTGTTGAACCAGTCGTTCAAGAGCCGTATGAATTAGTGGATATTGAGTACGGTAAAATGGGGAGCGACCATGTTCTTAGTATTTTTGTAGATAAGCCAGGAGGAATCACTGTAAATGATACGGCAGAATTGACGGACATCATCAGTCCACTTTTGGATACGATTAAGCCGGATCCCTTTCCTGAGCAGTATTTTCTTGAAGTAACTAGCCCAGGGTTGGAACGTCCGCTGAAAACGAAAGAACAACTAGCAGCTGCAATTGGGGAATATATCCATGTTAGTCTGTATCAAACACTTGATAAAAGTAAAGTCTTTGAGGGGACACTGCTTTCTTTCGAGGAAGATCATTTAACAATGGAATATATGGATAAGACTCGTAAGAAAGTTGTTCAAATTCCTTACCAGCTAGTATCGAAAGCAAGATTAGCAGTCAAATTTTAGCAAGAATAATAAAGAAAGGATTGCTTTTGTTTCCACAAAAGCTGAAAAAACATGAGTAAAGAAATGCTAGAGGCCTTCCGTATTTTGGAAGAAGACAAAGGGATCAAAAAAGAAGATATTATCGAAGCGGTGACGGAGTCACTTCGTTCGGCTTATCGTCGTCGCTATGGTCAAGCAGACAGTGCAGCCATTGAATTCAACGAAAAAACAGGAGATTTTCGTGTTTATACCGTTCGTGAAGTGGTAGACGAAGTTTTTGATAGCCGTTTAGAAATTAGTTTAAAAGATGCTCTTGCTATTAGCTCGGCTTATGAACTTGGTGATAAAATAAAATTTGAAGAGGCACCAACTGAATTTGGACGGGTAGCAGCTCAGTCTGCTAAGCAAACGATTATGGAAAAAATGCGCAAGCAGACACGCGCAATCACTTACAATAAGTATAAAGAACATGAAAATGAAATCATGTCAGGAACAGTCGAGCGCTTTGACAATCGTTTTATCTATGTCAATCTAGGTAGCATTGAAGCACAGTTATCAAAGCAAGACCAGATTCCTGGTGAAGTATTTGCTTCTCATGACCGCATCGAAGTCTTTGTCTATAAGGTAGAAGACAATCCTCGCGGTGTCAATGTCTTTGTCAGCCGCAGCCATCCAGAAATGATCAAGCGTTTAATGGAGCAGGAAATTCCAGAAGTTTATGACGGAACAGTTGAAATCATGAGTGTTTCTCGTGAAGCAGGCGATCGGACGAAGGTTGCTGTACGCAGTCACAATCCCAATGTAGATGCAATCGGTACGATTGTTGGTCGTGGTGGTGCAAATATTAAGAAAATTACCAGCAAATTTCATCCAGCTAAATATGACGCCAAATCTGGCCGTATGATTCCTGTAGAGGAAAATATTGATGTTATTGAGTGGGTGGCAGATCCTGCAGAATTTATCTACAATGCGATTGCTCCTGCAGAAGTCGATCAAGTTATCTTTGATAGTGAGGATAGCAAGCATGCTCTTGTTGTTGTACCAGATAATAAGCTATCACTTGCTATTGGGCGGCGAGGGCAAAATGTGCGCTTAGCAGCTCATTTGACAGGTTATAGAATTGATATCAAATCTGCAAGTGAATTTGAAGCTATGGAAGAAGCAGGTGAGCTTGGTGGATTTGCTGAAGAAGCAGATGAATTTGCAACAATTGAAAGTCCTGTGGAAACAGAATTTTTAGAAAGTGAAGTTGAAGCAGAAGACTAAGGAGGGGGAAATGGTAAAAACAAGAAAAATCCCTTTACGAAAATCAGTAGTTTCTAACGAAGTCATTGACAAGCGTGATTTGCTTCGGATTGTCAAAAATAAAGAAGGCCAAATTTTTATTGACCCGACAGGAAAGGCCAATGGACGAGGAGCTTATATCAAACTTGACAATGAAGAAGCACTTAAAGCTAAGAAAAAGCGAGTTTTTAACCGTAGCTTCAATATGGAAGTCGAAGAAGCATTTTATGATGAATTGATTGCTTACGTGGATCATAAGGTTAAAAGAAGAGAGTTAGGTCTTGAATAAACAAAAATTAGCAAATATACTTGGATTAGCACAACGAGCCAATCGTATCATATCTGGTGAAGAATTGGTCGTTAGGGCAATACAAGACGGAAAAGCAAAACTGGTTTTTTTAGCCGATGATGCTGCTCCAAACTTGACAAAAAAAATTACTGATAAAAGTCATTACTATAAAGTAGAAGTATCAACCGTGTTTTCAACACTGGAATTAAGCACCGCAGTGGGTAAAGCAAGAAAAGTACTTGCTATCACTGATGCTGGATTTACAAAGAAAATGAGGTCTCTTATGGAATAGAAGAGGAGGACAAGATTTGTCTAAGAAAAGATTGTACGAAATTGCGAAGGAGCTGGGAAAAGAAAGCAAGGAAGTTGTGGCACGTGCAAAAGAGCTTGGTATTGAAGTAAAAAGTCATGCTAGCAGCGTTGAAAGTGAAGTGGCCGCGCGTATTACAGCCAGTTTTTCTCAAGTGGCAGCTCCTAAAAAAGAAACGAATCAAAAAACAGCTCACTCTTTAGCTAAAGAGCAACAGCCAGCTCAAGTCGTAGCGGAAGAAGTGACGATGGCTGATAAAGTAGTGCCTAGGATAGCAGAACAGGCGCAAAAATCAGCCGTGGCAACAAAAGCTTCATCAGTAAAGCCAAAGAGTCGTAATTTTAAGGCCGAGCGAGAAGCGAAAGCGAAAGAGCAAGCAGAGCGACGAAATAGACAGCGAGAAAATCGAGCGCGAAACCAACAAAATGGCGATAAACAAAATCGAGAAGAGAACAATCAGCATAATGAGCGAAGCCAGAAAAATCGAAATGACCGTGGGAATCGCAATGAACAACGCAACAATCGCAATCATCGCAGCCAAGATAATCGGTATCAAGGGCAAAACCGTTCAAATGGTATTACAAATCAAAATCGCTCTCAATCGAATCAAGGGCCACGCATTGATTTCAAGGCGCGTGCAGCAGCTCTGAAAGCTGAACAGAATGCCGAATATGCTCGTGGAAGCGAGGAACGTTTTAAACAGGCTCAAGCTGCAAAAGCAGCTCAACGTGAGCAGAAGAAACGGAAAGAACCGGTAGAAGAATTATTCAAAGCAGCAGCGCCTATCGTGGAGGCTACAAAGCCGGCTCCACAGTCTCAAGTTGCCCCTGAGGCGGTTCCAACTCCTGCAGTTGATACTCGTCGGAAAAAACAAGCTCGACCAGACAAGAAACGTGATGACTTTGATCGCGAAGAAGATGGTCCAAGAAAACAACAAAAGAATCGAAGCAGTCAAAATCAAGTGAGAAATCAAAAGAATAGTAATTGGAATCATAATAAGAAAAATAAAAAAGGCAAGAATAATCGGAATACGAATCAAAGTCCAAAACCGGTTACAGAACGTAAGTTTCATGAATTGCCTAAAGAATTTGAATACACAGAAGGTATGACCGTTGCAGAAATTGCAAAACGGATTAAACGTGAACCAGCCGAAATTGTCAAGAAACTCTTTATGATGGGGGTTATGGCAACGCAGAATCAGTCGTTGGACGGTGATACTATTGAACTTCTGATGGTAGATTATGGCATTGAAGCACATGCTAAAGTTGAAGTCGATAATGCAGATATCGAACGCTTCTTTGTGGATGAAGATTATCTTGATCCAGATGCTTTAGTAGAACGTCCGCCAGTTGTGACCATCATGGGACATGTTGACCATGGGAAAACAACACTTTTGGATACCTTGCGTAATTCTCGTGTTGCTACAGGTGAAGCAGGTGGGATTACACAACATATTGGTGCTTACCAGATTGAAGAAAATGGTAAGAAAATTACCTTCCTTGATACACCAGGGCATGCCGCTTTCACCTCTATGCGGGCGCGCGGTGCTTCTGTCACAGATATTACGATTCTTGTTGTGGCAGCAGACGACGGGGTAATGCCTCAAACAATTGAAGCGATTAACCATTCAAAAGCAGCCAATGTGCCAATTATTGTAGCGATTAACAAGATTGATAAGCCAGGTGCCAATCCTGAACGTGTCATCGGTGAATTAGCTGAATATGGAGTTATGTCTACAGCATGGGGTGGTGATTCTGAATTTGTCGAAATCTCAGCTAAGTTCAATCAAAATATTGATGAACTGCTCGAAACCGTTCTCCTTGTAGCTGAAATTCAAGAGCTAAAAGCTGATCCAAAGGTTCGCGCAATTGGTACAGTAATCGAAGCGCGGTTGGATAAAGGAAAAGGTGCGGTTGCAACCTTGCTTGTTCAACAAGGTACCTTAAATGTACAAGATCCAATTGTTGTTGGTAATACTTTTGGTCGTGTGCGTGCTATGACTAATGACCGTGGACGTCGAGTGAAAGTTGCGGGGCCATCGACGCCAGTATCTATCACAGGTTTAAATGAAACACCAATGGCGGGTGACCATTTTGCCGTATATGAAGATGAAAAAGCAGCGCGTGCAGCTGGTGAAGAACGTGCAAAACGTGCTCTCATGAAACAGCGTCAAGCAACGCATCGTGTTAGTTTGGAAAATCTCTTTGATACCCTTAAAGCTGGTGAAGTCAAGTCTGTCAATGTTATTATCAAAGCCGACGTACAAGGTTCAGCGGAAGCATTAACAGCATCTCTTCAGAAGATTGAAGTGGAAGGTGTTAAAGTAACAATTGTTCACTCAGCAGTTGGTGCGATTAACGAATCGGATGTTACTCTTGCGGAAGCTTCCAATGCCTTTATCATTGGTTTCAATGTTCGCCCTACTCCACAAGCTCGTCAACAAGCTGAAGCGGATGACGTCGAAATGCGTCTTCACAGTATCATTTATAAAGTGATTGAAGAAGTAGAAGATGCCATGAAAGGGATGCTTGATCCAGAATTTGAAGAAAAAATTATTGGTGAAGCTGTCATTCGTGAAACCTTCAAGGTTTCTAAAGTCGGTACTATCGGCGGATTTATGGTAGTTAGCGGTAAAGTAACTCGTGATTCTAAGGTTCGTGTGATTCGTGATGGTGTGGTGATCTTTGATGGTGCTCTTGCCAGCCTTAAACATTATAAAGATGATGTGAAAGAAGTCGGAAATGGACAAGAAGGCGGTCTCATGGTTGAGAATTACAATGACATCAAAGTGGATGACATGATTGAAGCTTACATCATGGAAGAAATCGCAAAATAATATAAATGAAGGGGAGACAGACTGTGATATATTGGAGCCTGCCTCAACCCTTTTCTAAAATAAGCGAAAGGAGACATCATGGCAAATCAATTTCGTGTGGATCGTGTGGGAATGGAAATCAAACGCGAAGTCAATGAAATTTTGCAAAAAAAAGTTCGTGATCCACGTGTTCAAGGAATTACCATTACAGATGTGCAAATGTTGGGCGACTTGTCAATGGCAAAAGTGTACTACACGCTGATGAGCAACCTTGCTTCTGAACAAGAAAAAGCTCAGACTGGTTTAGAAAAGGCGAAGGGAACCATCAAACGTGAATTGGGTCACAACTTGAAGATGTACAAAATCCCTGATTTGACTTTCATCAAGGATGAATCGATTGAATATGGGAACAAAATTGATCAAATGCTCCGTGATTTAGATCAAAAATAAGGCGTGTTTTTAGCTATGTCAATATATTTAAAAAGAAAGGAAATTCTATTTTTCTTTCTTTTTTTGATAAAAATGCTAAAAAAGGCTTGTTACTTTTACACTTATCCTTTAAAATAGAAAAGGAGATAATCCGCTACAGATTTTTCGGAGGAGAAAAGATGTCCATCAATTGGCAGCAAATTATATTTAGCTTTTTAGGCGGTTTAGGACTTTTCCTATATAGTATTCGGATGATGGGAGATGGTTTGCAGCAGGCTGCAGGTGATCGGCTTCGTTATTTCATTGACAAATATACCAGCAATCCATTTTTTGGTGTTCTGGTTGGAATTGGTCTAACAGCTTTGATTCAGTCAAGTTCAGGTGTGACAGTTATTACAGTTGGATTGGTGAGTGCAGGCCTTTTAACACTCAGACAGGCAATTGGGATTGTCATGGGGGCCAATATTGGAACAACGGTAACCTCTTTTATCATTGGCTTTAAACTGGGGGATTATGCATTACCCATTCTCTTTTTAGGGGCGGTCTGTCTCTTCTTTACCAAAAAACGCTCTATCAATAATATCGGTCGCGTTCTATTTGGGGTAGGAGGGATCTTCTTTGCTTTGAATTTGATGAGTGGTGCTATGGAGCCATTGAAAAATTTAGATGCTTTTCGTGAGTATATGATAAAGTTGAGTGGAAATCCAGTCCTAGGTGTATTTGTAGGGACAGGTATTACCTTGTTGATTCAAGCCTCATCAGCAACTATCGGTATTCTACAAAATTTATATGCGAGCGGCTTGATTGAGTTAAAGGGAGCTTTGCCAGTTCTTTTTGGGGATAATATCGGGACAACAATTACAGCAATTATTGCATCATTAGGAGCCAATATTGCTGCTAAACGTGTGGCAGGTGCTCATGTCACTTTCAATGTGGTCGGTACTGTTTTATGCTTGATCGTTTTAGGTCCATTTACGAGCTTGATTCATTGGTTTCAAGCAACGCTCCATTTAAGCCCAGAAATGACTATTGCCTTTGCTCACGGAACCTTCAATGTTACCAATACAATTATTCAATTTCCATTCATTGGCTTGTTAGCTACCTTGGTAACAAAACTGATTCCAGGTGAAGATGAAGTTGTGAAATATGAGCCGCTTTATTTGGATCCGATTTTAATTAAACAAGCTCCGTCTTTAGCGCTTGGAAATGCCAAAAAAGAATTGCTTCATTTAGGACGTTATGCGATGCGTTCATTTGAGTTAGCTTATGATTATATTGTGAACAATACTGAAAAGTCAGCAGACAAGGGACACAAGACCGAAGAAGCAATCAATAAGATTGATGAAGATCTCACACGTTACCTCATTGATTTATCTAGTGAGCCTCTTAGCCAAAAAGAAAGTGAAGTACTGACAAATATTTTGGATTCATCTCGAGATTTAGAAAGAATCGGAGACCATGGTGAAGCGCTGATTAACTTGACTGATTATATCCGTCGGAAAAAGGTGGAATTTTCTCCAGCAGCTTTGCAAGAGTTGGAATTGATTTATAACATGACTTTGACTTTCATTAAAGAATCCCTGACTTCTGTAGAAAATAATGACATTGAGTTGGCGGATAGCTTAGTAACTAAGCATGAAGCGATTGATAAAATGGAACGAAAGCTACGGAAAACGCACATTCATCGTCTGAATAGAGGAGAATGCTCAACACAAGCAGGCGTAAACTTTATTGATATCATCTCTCACTATACGAGAGTCGCGGATCACGCCATGAACTTAGCGGAAAAGGTCCAAGCGGAACAAATATAATCATGAGAAACAAACTGCTGGCGTGGTTTGTTTCTTTTGCATTGAATGGGTCTATACCATTTACAAAAAGAAAAGAAAGCGATATAATGAAAGAGACATAATGAAAAATGCGAGAGTGATTTAAAATAGCACTTACAGTTGTCTAAAGTGACAGCTTATACAAACTCTCACTGAAAGAAGGAGGTTTTATTATGCCTAAATATATTCAAGCAGATCAATTTTTCTATCCCTATGGTATTCGTCAAGGTGGCTATCTAGAATTAGTGGATGGTAAATTTGGTAAATGGACAAAAGAAATCCCAGCAGGTGCGGACGTGATAGATTATACAGGCTATTCTATTGCACCGGGCTTAGTTGATACGCATATTCATGGTTTTGGTGGTGTAGATGTGATGGACAATAATATTGAAGGAACTCTGCATACCATGAGTGAAGGTCTGTTGTCGACAGGTGTTACCAGTTTTTTGCCGACAACCTTAACCTCAACTTTTGAATCGTTACTAGCGGTCACGGAAAATATCGGTGCTCATTATCAAGAAGCGACAGGTGCTAAGATTCGTGGCTTATATTTTGAAGGTCCGTATTTCACAGAAAAATATAAAGGAGCCCAAAATCCAATTTACATGAAAAATCCTCGAATGGATGAATTTCGTGCTTGGAAAAAAGCATCGAATGGTTTGCTCAATAAAATCGCTCTAGCTCCAGAACGAGAAGGTGTGGAAGATTTTGTTCGAACTATTACTGATGAAGGGGTTACGGTTGCACTTGGGCACTCAAATGCAACGTTTGAAGAAGCAAAGGCTGCGGTAGATGCAGGTGCCAGTGTCTGGGTGCATGCTTATAATGGTATGCGCGGCTTAACCCACCGTGAGTTGGGGATGGTTGGCGCTATGTATGAATTGCCACACACTTATGCTGAATTAATCTGTGATGGACACCATGTTGATCCAAAAGCTTGTGACATCTTGATGAAGCAAAAAGGGCATGAAAATGTTGCGCTCATCACAGACTGTATGACTGCAGGAGGCTTGGAAGACGGTGACTATATGTTGGGAGAATTTCCAGTAGTAGTCGCAAATGGAACTGCTCGACTCAAATCAACAGGTAACCTCGCAGGATCTATCTTGAAATTGAAAGACGGGTTAAAGAACGTTGTCAAATGGGGGATTGCTAACCCACACGAAGCAGTTATGATGGCAACCCTCAATCCGGCTAAATCCGTTCATATTGAGGATGTTTGTGGTCAAATCAAGGAAGGACATGATGCAGACTTCATTGTGTTGGACAAGGATTTGGAACTGGTTGCGACCTACTTGGATGGCGAAAAGAGATACGAAGCATAATATATGAATACTTAATTAACGTAGAAACTCCTGCAAGAAGAATTACTTTTAAAGTTAGACCTTCTATGTCTAACTTTTTTTGTGTGCAATACATATCTATTTCCGAACAAATATTATCTAAATGAAATAATTTAATGCTTAAAACTTTATATTTTCTAATTTTTATATATGATTATAAAGGAATATTACATTTTCATTACAATTCAAAAAAAGATGAATTTTCTGAAAATTTTACGCTATAATATTTTTTAAAAATAAAAATGAGGGAGATTAATATGAAAAAACAACGTTTTTCATTGAGAAAGTATAAGTTTGGTCTGGCTTCAGTCGTTTTAGGGACATTTTTAGTTATTGGTGCGGGACAAGTGCAGGCCAATGAGCAGGCAGCAAACAATCCGACTGTAACACAAGAAGTTCAGTCATCAGTTGCTGATAAAGCTGTTCCGGCTTCAAACCAATCAAATGGGAATTCTGCTGCTTCCACAACCGTTATAGCAACAGAAGAAGGTACACAAACAACCACGCAATCATCATCTACAAGAGCAGAATCAACTGTTTCAACTTCATCTGAAACTTCTGCTGTAAAGCCAGTTCCATCTACTGCGGGAACTGGTGCAAGCAAGGTAGCAACAACAGGGAGTGAATCACCAGTAACAGAAGCAACTCACTCTACTTCAACATCAGAAAAGTCAGTTGCAAGTAAGGAAACAACAGAGTCAGAAAAGAAACAGTCAGCTGAACCAGTGACTCCATCTAGCACAACTAGCAATGAAATTATCAAAGTTCCTCAGACTTGGCAACAAGGCTATAAAGGAGAAGGGAAGGTCGTTGCAGTGATTGATTCAGGGCTAGATGTGAATCATGAGGTATTACGCATTACTGATCCTTCGAAAGGGAAATTCAAAGATGAAGCAGCAATGGAAGCGGCTAAGAAGAAAGTAGGCATTAATTATGGTAAATGGTACAATAACAAAGTTGTTTTTGCCTATAACTATATAGATGCTGATGACAATATCAAAGAAAAAGCCACGGATTCTCATGGAATGCACGTGACAGGAATTGCGACTGGGAATCCAAGCAAAAAAGACACCAATGGCGAATATATTTATGGTGTAGCACCGGAAGCGCAAGTAATGTTTATGCGTGTCTTCTCTGATCGCAGTAGTACGACTAGTTCAGCTATCTACGCTAAAGCGATTGACGATGCAGTAGCGCTTGGAGCTGATACGATTAACATGAGTTTGGGGTCTACGACAGGTTCAATGGTGAACGCTGACCCCAGTATTGTAGAAGCTATCAAGCGTGCGCGTGCCAAGGGAGTATCTGTTTTAATCTCTGCAGGAAATAGCAATACGTTTGGAAATGGAAAATCTAAACCTTTGGCAGAAAATCCAGATTATGGTCTGGTGGGCAATCCTTCAACAGTAGAGGATTCAATTTCGGTAGCTTCAGTTAATAATACAGTTGTTACAGAAGAAGTCATGGAAGTTCGTGGTTTAGAGGATAATGCCAAACTTCATCATGGAAAGTTTAATTATTCTGTTTCTGAAACGGATGCCCAATTTGAAAAAGGCAAGGAATACGAATACGTCAATGTTGGATTAGGACGTGATGAAGATTTCAAGGGCCTTGATTTGAAAGGAAAGGTTGCGCTTATTCAGCGTGGTGCTCTCACCTTCTCAGACAAGATCAGCAATGCTGTCAAACGTGGAGCAATTGGAGCAGTCGTCTACAATAATGTTGCTGGTGCTAATCTTAAAATGGCACTGGAAGGACAAGCTAAGACGATTCCTTCTGCCTTTATTTCTAAAGAATATGGAGAGGCTCTAGCGGCAGGTAAGTACAAGTTAGTTTTCAATGGGAACAAGGCGAATTTACCTAATCCAGAAGCTAATCAATTATCTGACTTTTCAAGCTGGGGTGTGACAACGGATGGGCAATTAAAACCAGATGTAACAGCGCCGGGTGGCTCTATCTATTCATCACTGAATGATAATACTTATGGTAGTATGAGTGGAACGAGTATGGCGGCTCCTCATGTAGCAGGTGTAGCTGCTTTGGTGAAACAATATCTGGAAAAGCATTACCCAGAAAAAAGTCCGGCAGAAATTTCATCTTTGGTGAAAGCTTTGATCATGTCGACAGCAAAGCCACATATGAATAAAGAAACAGGTGCCTATACATCCCCTAGACAACAAGGAGCAGGAATTGTAGATACAGCAGCGGCAGTATCAACAGGCCTTTATGTAACTGGAGAAGACAATAACTATCCTAGTGTATCGCTAGGAAATGTTGGCGATGAATTTACGTTTGATGTGACAGTTCATAATATGACGGATAAAGATCGCACTTTAAAAATGATTGTTAATACCAATACAGACACAGTCAAGGATGGACATTTTGATTTGACTCCTCGAAAATTGACTGAAACAGTTTGGCCAGAAGTGACTGTGAAAGCACATAGTAGCACACGGGTAACTGTTAAAGTTAATGTAGCTAAATATGCGGAAGAGCTAAAGAGGCTCATGCCAAACGGTTATTTCTTGGAAGGCTTTGTTCGCTTTGTCGAACCAGCAGATGATGGTGATGTCGTCAGCCTTGCATTTATGGGCTTCCGTGGGGAATTTCAAAATTTGCCAGCTGCTGAAAGGCCAATTTATAATCTTGTTAAAGAAGGTAAATCAGGCTTTTATTATGATGTCCCTAAAGATAAAAGTGTTTCAGCAAAAGACAATGTGTCGGCTATCATCACATCGTCTAATGACACACTGTACTCAACTGGGAAGACGGCAGCACGCAGCCCGATTGTCCTTGGTACAGTAGAAAATGAGCAAGGACGTACGATTTTGCAATTGGATGCCAATGGCAATGTTCGTCTAGCGTTTTCTCCAAATGGAGATGGCAATAAGGATTTAATCCAGTATCGCTCTGTCTTTTATCGGAATTTCAATAATCTGACAGCAGCTGTTTATAAGAGTGATGGCTCCTTAGTCTGGCAAAGCGCTGCAGCAAAGGATGGGCGGAAAAATTACTTTGATGGAAATGAGCGTAATCCAAAGTCTTATTTCCTGGACAATACGGTATGGGATGGGCGTGATAGTAGTGGAAGAACTGTTGTAGATGGTCTGTATACTTATGTAGTACGTTACACGCCGGATGTACCAGGAGCTAACGAGCAAACAGTATCTTTCCAACTCCAGATTGATACGCAAAAACCGCTTATCACATCTGGCTATATTAAAAAATCACAAGATGGTACGGAAATATTTGTGCCACGTAAAGTCAAAGATGTCGGAAATGGCGGTATTTTGAAAGAGCGAGTATTTTATTTGAAGCCAGATCAAAATGGACAAGTAACTTATCAGGCTGTGGATGAGTTGGGGAATGTTCGTGAATATGAACGTCGTGTTTATATTTCTGCCAATGCAGATGGTAGCTACACTCTTCCGAAAGGTGTTCATAAAGCAAACATTTTCTACGTAGTAGAAGATTTTGCGGGCAACAAAGATGCAACTTCTCTTGCAAATCTAGTCGGTACTGAAAATAGTGGTCGAATTCGTGTAGCTGTGGTTGATGCAGATAGCCATCAAGCACTGGATACACCATATGTTTATCGAATCAAGGATGCAAAAGGGAACTATATCAATGTTGATAAAGGGAAAGACATCAATTTCTTGACATTTGGGCATTATACGGCAGAACTCTTTACTTATGACAAGAGCGGGCTGAAAGTCTTGAGTGCCCTCACACAAGAATTTGATTTAACAGCAGAAGATAGCTTTAAAATGATTGAATTTTTGGCAAAGGAAATTAGCTATGCTCCACTTAGCGTGACTTTCAACCAAGCCGTTCCGAAAAATACGACGATAACATTGAAAAATGAAGCGGGTGAGCTTGTTTCTCTTCCAGCTGAGAAATATAGAAAATATTCATTTGGTAAGACGGTAGCAGTGGGTCAATATTCTATCGTTGCTACTCTGCCATCAGGCTATGAACTATGGGATGAAAATCCAACAGTTCTAGTCAAAGAAGGTAAGAACAACCTTGTTCAATTGACTGTTATTGTTAAAGTAGCCTTACTAGCAGCTGTTCAAAAACAAGTTACTTTGGTGACTACGGCTCAATATTATAATGCAAGTATAGAAAAGCGGATAGCGTACAATCAAGCTTATGCGCAAGCGAAGGCGGCTTTGACCGGGAAATTGAGTCAAGCAGAAGTAGATCGAATATTGGCAAATCTCGTCACTGCTGCTGATAATTTAGATGGCAAGGATTCTGATATTGTGGCTCTAAAAACAGCCATGGCAGCTTATGTGGCAACGACTAAAACGGGTTTGTATGCCAATGCAAGAGAAAAACAACGGCAAGCATATGACCGAGCCTTCCAAGCAGTTGCTCTCTTAGCGATTCAAGATAGTATTACGCAAGAGCAGATTGATACTGTTTTGGCACAATTGACTGCAGCTTATCAAAAGTTAAATGGTAGAGAAACGGATTTCTCTCATCTGCAAAATACGATTGCACGAGAAATTCATTTCCAAGCTCTTAGTAATAAGTTTATCTATGCAACTGATGATGTAAAAGCAGCTTATCTGGCTGCATTTGAGCAAGCGAAAGCAGTTTTAGCCAATCCAGGTGCTAGTCAAGCAGATGTGAGAGAGGCAATTGCGAATCTCAGAGCAGCTAAGAAAAAACTAAATGGGCACAAACCAAAAAGAATTAAAGCTTTGACAGTGTAAAATTTTACTGATGAAGTTTCTTAGTACAAAATGGGTGACTCAAAATATTAGAGGGTCACTCATTTTCTTGTTATAATGGTCACTATGAAGGAGGTCTTGTTAAAAGTTTCTAGTGATTCTGGGGTGGTGAAAGCTAGATAAGCAAAAGCTGAGAATGAAACTTTCGGTAAGTTTTAGTCAGTAGATTTTTAATTAAGACTATATCAACAATGAAATAATCAATACGATTCTGTTGTGTGAAAGAGAGCCCAAGTCTTGGCGCTATATGGAAGAAAGCAAAGAACATATGGGCTTTGTAGATATTCAGGTCATGCAGGAACTGCAGACTTTATCAAAAATCTAAGCGGTGTTATTGAAGTGCCAAAAACAGATGAGATGAATGTTAACATTGCGGGAAGAAAAGTCTGAATCAGAGTGTATCTCAGCCTTTCAGATTGACTTAACAACAGAGTCAGAACAGAATGAAAAAGGAAGTCACTTTCTTCTTGACAAATATTGTAAGCAGACTTATAATATAAGTGTTTATTAAATATGGAGGTGTTTTTATGAAATTTTCTTTTGAATTGGCGGTTAATGCTAAAAAAGAGGACGCTTGGACCTACTATTCTCAAGTTAATCAGTGGTTTGTCTGGGAGGGTGATTTGGAACAAATTAGTTTGGAGGGTGAATTCACTACAGGGCAAAAGGGGAAAATGAAGATGGAGGATATGCCTGAACTCAACTTCACTTTAGTTGAAGTGCGTGAGAATCAGTGTTTTTCTGATTTAACAGCAACGCCTTTTGGCAATGTTCTATTTGAACATGAGATACTTGAAAATCCTAACGGTACCATTAGTCTAAGGCATTCAGTTTCTTTGACAGACAGCGATACGACAGAGGAGGCTTTAGCCTTTTTGAAACAGATTTTTGCTGATGTGCCCAAAAGTGTCGGAAAGCTGAAACAAATCTTGGAGGCAGTATGACAAAAACTTTTCATTCCCAGTATGCTGACAACCATCAGGAATCGACAGGTCTCTTATTCGCACGAGTTTACAATGCTTGGCATGGCCGAGTAAAAACAGCTCTGCAAAAAGTGGGGCTGACTCATCCGCAATTTATTATTCTGACTAGTTTGGGGTACTTGGAGCTACAACAGGACTTGGTTACTCAGGTCAATCTAGCTGCTTTTTCAGATATGGATGTGATGACGGTTTCTCAAGTTCTTAAGCTCTTGTTGAAAAAAGGCTTAGTTGAGCGGCGAGAACACCCTCAAGATAGTCGGGCAAAAGTTGTGTTTCTGACTGATATAGGCAGAGAGCGTATGAATCAGGCTTTGCCTCTCGTTGAGGCAATTGACCAAACCTACTTTGGCCAGCTGGGCAGTCAGGTGTCAGATTTTAATCGGCTTTTACTAAAATTGGAGGAAAATAATGGTTAAGTTCTGGGTTGGTGTTGTTTCAGAAAATCATGTTAAACGCGGTGTTGACGGCGGTTTTTGCCAGGTCTGTCATGGTAAAGGCGGTCCTTTAAGACGCATGAAAAAGGGCGATTACCTGCTCTATTACAGTCCTAAAATCGCTCTTGATTCTAATCAAAAGCTGCAGGCTTTCACAGCCGCGGGTAAGATGAAGGATGATAGGGTTTATCAATTTGAAATGGCACCGGACTTTATCCCTTTCAGGCGGGATGTTGAGTATTACAAATCTGTCCGGCCTTGTCCGATTGGAACTGCCAGGCAGCACTCAGACTGGAAAACCTATGCCAGCCAGCTACGATACGGACATTTTGAGGTTAGTCGAGATTTCTTTATGTATGTTTTTAATTCTATGAAGTTGGAGTAAGTCTGGACAAGATTGCCCTTTTTTGCTATAATACTAGTCAGAAAGAAAGTCTTATGGCATTTCTCAAGCGAGCCTGAGATAGTGGAAGTCGGGTGAAATAAAGTATGAACGGGCGCTTTCGGTAAGTTTTAGTCGGTAGATTATTAATTAAGACTATATTAACAATGAAGTAATAAACTAGGGTGGAACCGCGTTTTGACGCCCCTATGCAAAGCTGTATAGGGTGTCGTGTCGAGTGCAGTTCTGCTTTTTGTTTTGTTAGTCAAATTGATTCACTTGTTGAGACTAGTATATTCCTACTATAAGCTCAAGTTACAAGAATATTATAATAAAAAGAATGGAGTAAACATTATGCCGAAGAAGTTAACCTTCCAAGAAATTATTTTAACGTTGCAACAGTTTTGGAATGATCAGGGCTGTATGCTCATGCAGGCTTACGATAATGAAAAAGGTGCTGGTACGATGAGCCCCTACACTTTCTTACGGGCTATTGGACCTGAGCCATGGAATGCGGCTTATGTAGAGCCTTCACGTCGTCCAGCAGATGGACGATATGGTGAAAATCCGAATCGCCTTTATCAACATCATCAGTTTCAGGTTGTAATGAAACCAAGTCCTAGCAACATTCAAGAGTTGTATTTACAATCATTGGAATTGTTAGGAATTAACCCGCTAGAGCACGATATTCGCTTTGTCGAAGACAACTGGGAAAATCCTTCAACTGGTTCTGCAGGTTTGGGTTGGGAAGTATGGCTTGATGGGATGGAGATTACACAGTTTACGTATTTCCAACAGGTTGGTGGTTTATCTACCAGTCCAGTTACATCTGAAGTTACCTATGGTTTAGAACGTTTGGCATCTTATATTCAAGAAGTGGATTCTGTTTATGATATTGAATGGGCAGATGGAGTTAGGTACGGAGAAATTTTCCGTCAACCAGAATTTGAACATTCAAAATACAGTTTTGAAGTGAGTGATCAAGCTTTGCTGTTGGCTAATTTTGATCATTTTGAAGCTGAGGCTAAGCGTTGTTTAGAGTATAATCTCGTTCACCCTGCTTACGATTATGTTTTAAAATGTTCGCACACCTTTAATCTATTGGATGCTCGCGGAGCTGTTTCTGTGACAGAGCGAGCGGGTTACATTGCTCGGATTCGTAATTTAGCGCGTATTGTTGCTAAAACCTTTGTGGCGGAACGCAGACGGCTAGGCTATCCATTGTTAGACGAAGCAACACGTAAGAAATTATTGGCTGAGGAGGAATAAAAATGACGAAGAATTTATTGGTTGAGTTAGGGCTTGAAGAAATGCCTGCCTATGTTGTAACACCAAGCATGAAACAATTGCGTGATAAAATGGCAGCCTTTTTAACAGACAATCGTTTGACATTCGATAAGATTGAAATGTTTTCCACTCCTCGTCGCTTGGCTGTACGTGTGTCCAATCTAAGTGAAAAACAAACAGACCTAACAGAAGATTTCAAAGGGCCAAGTAAGAAAATTGCTTTGGATGCAGATGGTCATTTTACGAAAGCTGCGCAAGGCTTTGTTCGTGGAAAAGGCTTGACGGTTGAAGATATCACATTTCGTGAAGTAAAAGGTGAGGAATATGTCTATGTGACCAAACAAGAAATCGGAAAACCTGTTGAAGAATTAATTGATGGAGTAACTGATGTCTTAACCTCTCTGAGTTTTCCGGTCAATATGCATTGGGGTACCAATACGTTTGAATATATTCGCCCTGTTCATACCCTCACCGTGTTATTGGATGATGAATCTTTTTTGATGAATTTGTTCGATATTGAAAGTGGACGGACAAGTCGGGGTCATCGTTTTCTAGGTCATGAAGTGAAGATTCAGTCTGCAGATTCTTATGAAGAAGATCTGCGCGAAGTTTTTGTCATTGCGAGTCCAATGGAACGGGAAAACATGATTTTGGATCAAATCAAAGAAATTGAGAGAATGCACAATGTTCATGTGGAGATTGATGAAAATTTGCTAGATGAAGTGCTGAACTTGATTGAGTACCCAACTGCTTTTATTGGGCGTTTTGACGATCGTTACTTAGATGTGCCGGAAGAAGTCCTTGTTACGTCTATGAAGGTTAATCAACGTTATTTTGTTGTTCGCAATGAAAATGGTAAGCTTCTTCCATATTTCGTATCGGTACGCAACGGAAATGCAGAACACCTCGAAAATGTCGTCAAAGGAAATCAGAAAGTTTTAGTGGCTCGGTTAGAAGATGCAGAATTTTTCTGGCGTGAAGATCAACGATTGATTATTTCTGACTTAGTTGACAAGTTAAAACATGTAACTTTCCATGAAAAAATTGGCTCATTAGCGGAGCACATGGAACGAACAGCAAAGATCGCAGCTCTTTTAGCAGAAAAAGCACACTTATCTACTCGGGAAGCAAAAGATGTAGCCCGTGCCGCATCTATTTACAAATTTGATTTATTGACTGGTATGGTTGGAGAGTTTGATGAATTGCAAGGTATCATGGGAGAAAAATATGCTCTACTTGCAGGAGAAAACACAGCAGTAGCTAGAGCTATTCGAGAGCATTATCTCCCGACTGCTAGTGATGGTGAATTACCAGATACAAAAGTTGGTGCAATTTTGGCCATTGCAGACAAGATAGACACAATTCTTTCGTTCTTCTCTGTTGGACTCATTCCAAGTGGTTCAAATGACCCTTATGCTCTTCGTAGGGCTACACAAGGTGTTGTGCGTGTTTTGGACAAGTTCGGCTGGCACATTGCCTTAGATGAATTGGTAGATCAACTCTATGCGCTGCAATTTGATAGTCTCACATATAGTAACAAAGAACAGGTACTGGATTTCTTCCGTGCGCGCATTGAAAAAATGATAGACAGCGATATTCCAAAAGATATCGTGACAGCTGTGCTCAACAGCTCGACGTTTGTTGTACGTGATTTGGTCGAGGTGGCGGCCCTTCTAGCAGAAAAAGCACAAGAAAATTCTTTCAAACCAGCAGTTGAAAGTTTGGCACGTGTCTTTAATTTGGCAGAAAAAGCAGAAGCAGTGAGTGTTGTGGATGAAAGTCTGTTTGAAAATGAAGAGGAAAAAGAACTTCATACAGCAATCGAGCGCTTGACTTTATCTGATGACTTGGCGGATAATATTGAACAATTATTTGCTTTAAGTCCGGTCATTGATGCATTTTTTGATAACACTATGGTCATGGCAGAAGATGAAGCAATCCGAGCAAATCGTTTGGCGCTTTTAGTCGCTTTGATGACAAAGGCTAAAAAGGTAGCACAGTTTAATCAAATCAATACAAAATGATAAGAGGTGAATCTTATGGAACCGAAGAAAATTGAACGAATCAATGAACTGGCCAAAAAGAAAAAGACAGTTGGGCTGACACCGGAGGAAAAAGTAGAACAAGCTAAACTACGTGAAGAATATATCGAAGGCTATCGTCGTAGTCTTCGTCATCACATCGAAGGGATTAAAATTGTGGATGAAGAAGGCAACGATATCACGCCAGAAAAACTCCGTCAGGTTCAAAGAGAAAAAGGTCTACATGGCAGAAGTTTAGACGACCCAAATTCCTAATGAAGACAACAAAAAATCGCTGAGAGATACTCTCGACGATTTTTTATTTATCTATTTTGTAATATCTTCAAAATGATCAAATGTTTGACTGTCAATTACAGCCATTAATAGTTCATTCTGTTTAAAGATATAGTCAGGCGATGTATCAATATTGAGTACACCATCAGGAGTTTCTCTAAAACCAATGATGTTAAGCTTATGATTCTGACGAAGTTTTAATTGTGCTAAATTTTTACCAATCCAAGCCTGAGGTGGATAAAATTCAATAATAGAGACATTTTTATCTAATTCAATGACATCCGTCGTGGCTTGGTGCAAAATATTTTTAGCAAGCGAAATCCCGGTCTCACGCTCAGGGGAGATGCAGCGATCAGCTCCAACTTTTAGCAAGACTTTTCTGGTTGTCTTACTTTTCACCTTGGCAATCACCTTTTCAACGCCTAAAGATTTACAGTGCATGACGGCGAGGACGCTTGATTCTAAATTGTCTCCTGTAGCCACAACCACTGTATCACAAGTATCAATTCCTGCAGCCTGCAACAAATCGTGGTCTGTAATATCACCGACGACACCTCGCGCCAAAATCGGTTCAAAATGATTGATGACATCTTGGTGGTCATCGACAGCGATAATATCACAATTATATTTGCGGAGTGTGTTAATGATACTGCGACCGAAAACTCCTAGACCTAGTATGCCAATTGTTCGTTTATCCATAAAATCCTTCCTATCCAATAATAGTATTTGCATTAGCAAATTTAATTGTATCGTTTTTCTTCGGTTTTCGATTGGAGAGACTGACAATCAAGGTCAGTGGTCCAATTCGTCCGATAAACATCAAAAACATAATCACTGTTAAAGCAGCATGATTTAAAGTAGGTGTTAGATTGGCAGTCACGCCTACTGTTCCAAGAGCAGACATGGCTTCAAACATTAAGTAAATAAAACGATGCCCCTTATCAGCGACCATTGTCAAAAAAGTCAAACCAAGAATAAAGGTTGTGGTGAAGACAATTAAGACACTAAAGGCTTTTTGAATGGTAGAGGGAGAAAACGTATGATGCCCAAAATTAGTATGGGGCAAACCAAGAATTTCTGTTCGAGCAAAGGCTAACACAACCAAAAAAGTGGTAATTTTCAATCCTCCGGCCGTTCCTCCAGGAGCACCACCTAGAAACATTTGAATGATATAAAGAAGTAATGTAACTGGGCGAGCTTGTGTATAGTCAATCGTTGCAAAACCAGCTGTCCGCATGGTGACGGTTTGAAAGAAGCTGACTAACACCTTTTTTCCGAAAGGCAGCTGACCGATAGTAGCTGTATTTTGAAATTCAGTCAGAAATGTCAAACAAGTTCCACTGATTAAGATAATAGCTGTTAAAGCAAGAACTAATTTTGTATGAAAACGTAGTTTCCGTTTACGTCCTTTTGCTTGTATATTTGTTTTTAAGTCAAACCAGACTGAAAAACCTAAGCCGCCCATAATAATCAAGGCAGCGATGGTTAAATTAACTAAGGTATCTGTTTTATATGATAACAAACTAGTACTACCTAAATTATCAAATCCAGCGTTACAGAAAGCAGAGATAGCAAGAAAAATTGAAGTTAGAAGTCCTTTTCCCCATCCTAAGAGAGGGACAAAACGAAAACTGAGAATCAAGGCTCCGAGTAATTCAATACTAAAAGTAATGAGAAAGATGGAGCGAAGGAAGTCGCGAATAGAATTTGTTTCATCTCGACTAAGACTTTCTTGCAAAGTAGTACGATTGGAAAAACTAAGTTTTTGATTGGAACGTACATAAATCAGCCCGATAAAGCTAATTAACCCTAAGCCTCCAATCTGAATGAGCAGCATACAGATAATCTGCCCCCAAATATTGTAAGTATCAGCGACTGCCTGTGTAAAAAGCCCAGTCACACAGACCATTGAAACTGAAGTAAATAAGTGGTCAAAATAATTAGCTTTGGAAGTCG
Organism: Streptococcus intermedius SK54 = ATCC 27335; assembly: GCF_000413475.1. GTDB lineage: Bacteria > Bacillota > Bacilli > Lactobacillales > Streptococcaceae > Streptococcus > Streptococcus intermedius. Next base: position 56,872 of record NZ_ATFK01000001.1, read on the forward strand.
CTATCTGCATAAAAGGCAGATTTAAAAGAAGAGATCCCACTACAATCACAAGGGCGAAACTCAATAAAATACGCCTAGCAGGAGATAATCTTGATAAAAAATGTGACATTCGTATCTTCTTTCATAGAAATAATGATTTTATTTTACCATAAAGACGTTTAAAAGACGAGAGGGAAGGCGCAAGAGTTTAGTTCTTCTTTAAAAGTTTTTGACCGAAAAAATGCAAGAAGCAATCACTGCCACATCTATCCAAAATAGCAATGCATCTGTCAAGGTGAAGAATAAGTAGAAAGCAATGACGAGAAGGATTGCTAAGAGAGGTAAGAGTATTTTTTTATATTGTTGAAGTTTCATTGAATTTACCCTTTCTTTTCTTAGAAGTGTTCTTGATTCCAAAAAAGTGTGTTTAGGTCTGTTTCCAAAGCTAGTGCTAGATGGATACAAAGATCTAGTGTGGGATTGCATTTATTGTTTTCAATCATGTTGATTGTTTGTCGCGAAACACCAATTTGTTTAGCAAGGTCTAGTTGCGAGAGGCCTAGATTTTTTCGACATTCTTTTACTTGATTCATGTATTTCTCCTTAGCAAAGTGTCAAATATAAGCGACTTTTGTAGTTTCATTATAAGTATCTTTGTTTAACATGTCAAGTATCATTGACAAAAACTTTACATGATTCCAAAAGTCTTTTTTTAAATCTTTGTGGTATAATAGTAAAGATATGACAAATGAATTTCATCATGTAACAGTTCTTCTGCACGAAGCTATTGATCAACTTGGTATAAAGCCAAATGGTGTTTATGTTGATGCAACTTTAGGCGGAGCAGGGCATAGTGAATACCTTTTAAGTAAACTAGAGAAAAACGGTCATCTATATGCATTTGATCAAGATTGGACCGCTATTGAGCATGCTCGAAAACGTTTGGCATCGTACGTTGAGCAAGGAATGGTGACCTTTATTAATGATAATTTTCGTCATTTAAAGGAGCGTTTGCATGAGCTAGGTGTTGAAGAAATTGATGGCATTTGTTATGATTTAGGGGTTTCTAGTCCGCAATTGGATGAGCGCAAGCGTGGGTTTTCCTATAAACAGGATGCTCCACTTGACATGCGGATGAATCAGGATGCAAAGTTGACAGCTTATGCAGTAGTCAATCAATACAGCTATCATGATTTGGTGCGGATTTTCTTCAAGTACGGAGAAGATAAATTTTCAAAGCAAGTTGCTCGGAAAATTGAGCAAATGCGTGAAAAGAAACCGATTGAGACCACTACGGAGTTAGCAGAGATTATCAAATCTGTTAAGCCTGCTAAGGAATTGAAAAAAAAAGGGCATCCTGCTAAACAGATTTTTCAAGCCATTCGCATCGAAGTTAATGATGAGTTGGGAGCGGCAGATGAGTCCATTCAACAAGCTATGGATTTGTTGGCGGTTGATGGGCGTATTTCGGTGATTACATTTCATTCGTTGGAGGATCGCTTAGCCAAGCAGCTTTTTAAAGTAGCCTCAACAGTAGAAGTACCAAAAGGTTTGCCGTTTATTCCAGAGGAATTACAGCCTAAAATGAAATTGGTCACTCGAAAACCTATTTTACCAAGTCAAGACGAATTAAATAAAAATAATCGATCACATTCAGCTAAGCTGCGTGTGGCACAAAAAGTACATAAGTGAGGATTGAGATGGCAACTAGAACAAGAACAACTGGCCAGATACTTCAGGCACGAATTCAAAAATTTTCTCGTGTTGAGAAAGCATTTTATGGAGCGATAGTCTTGACAGCGGTTATCTTAGCAACCAGTGTTGTCTTTATGCAAACAAAATTATTGCAAGTGCAGCGCGATTTAACAACTGTCAATTCAAAAATCGAAGCAAAGCGCACAGAACTAGATGATGCTAAACAAGAAGTAAACGAATTGATTCGTAGTGAACGCTTATCAAAATTAGCGAGTTCGCAAGAAATGACTCAGAATAATGAAAATATCAGAACGGCGGAATAAAGCATGAATGGACTCAGAAGACGAATTTTAAATCATGCTTTGAAAAATCGGAGGCATCCTAGTTATAACCGTAGACGAGTAGGGAAAAGCCTAAGCGTTTTGACGGTTTTTGTCTTTTTTGTTTTTCTGATTAATTTTGCCATTATTATTGGAACAGGAAAGAAGTTTGGTGTGAATTTGGCTGAACAAGCAAGTAAAGTGCATCAAATAACACGGATTGTACCTGCAAAGCGTGGCACGATTTATGATCGTAATGGTTTACCGATAGCCGAAGATGCGACCTCTTATAATGTTTATGCAGTTATTGACAAGAAATATAAGTCAGCAACTGGAGAGATTCTTTATGTAGAAGAATCTCAATATAACAAAGTAGCTGAAGTATTCAATAAATATCTCGGCATGGACAAGGATTATGTCAAGAAACAGCTATCTCGAAAAAAATTGCAACAAGTTTCGTTTGGTTCTCAAGGAAATGGAATCAGTTATAGTAATATGAACACTATTCGTGAAGAATTAAAAAAAGCGAAAGTAAAAGGTGTTGATTTTACTACCAGTCCGAATCGAAGTTATAAAAATGGAAATTTTGCTTCTGTATTTATTGGATTAGCACAGCTTCAGGAAAATAAAGATGGCAGCAAAATGCTTGTTGGTACGACAGGTTTAGAAGCTGCTTTAAACAAGACATTAGCTGGATCAAATGGTGTCATCACCTATGAAAAAGATAAAAATGGAAATATCGTACCGGGATCTGACAAGGTTTCAAGGAAAACACAAGATGGAAAAGATGTTTATACAACCCTATCATCTGATTTGCAGTCTTTTCTTGAAACACGTATGAATGCTTTTCTAGAAAAAGCGAAAGGGAGTTCTGCCAGTGCCACACTAGTGAGCGCAAAAACTGGAGAAATTCTAGCAACGACGCAACGTCCAAGTTTTGATGCTGATACGAAGCAAGATTTGACAAAAGATTTTGCTTGGTCTAGTGCTCTCTATCAGAATCAATATGAGCCAGGCTCAACGATGAAGGTCATGACGCTTGCTGCAGCAATAGATAACAAGACTTTTCCAGCAAATGAAACGTATAATAATAGCGGCTTACAAATTGCGGATGTAACAATTCGTGACTGGAATGTCAACATGGGGCTTTCTGAAGGTCAGACATTGACCTATGCTCAAGGTTTTGCTCTGTCTAGTAACGTTGGAATGGCTTCCTTAGAGAAAAAAATGGGTGATGAAAAATGGTTAGATTACCTTAGCAAATTCAAATTTGGATTACCCACACGTTTTGGGATGAACTATGAAGATTATGGTGGCCTTCCAGCAGATAATATCGTAACTTATGCAATGAGCGCCTTTGGTCAAGGGATTTCGGTTACCCAAGCACAAATGTTACGTGCTTTTTCTTCCATAGCCAATGATGGTGTGATGGTTGAGCCAAAATTTATCAGTGCGATCTATGACTCGAAAAGTGGTCGTGCACGAAAGAGTTCTACAGAGATTGTAGGACGTCCTGTTTCAAAAGAGGCTGCCAAATCAACCAGAAACTATATGGTGAGTGTTGGCACGGATCCTATTTATGGAACCCTATATAGTAAGACAGAAGGCGGTCCTATTATCAAAGTGCCAAACCAAAATGTAGCGGTTAAATCAGGTACAGCACAAATTGCAGGAGAGAACGGAAGTGGTTATTTGACAGGTGCAAATGATTATATCTATTCTGTTGTAGCCATGACACCTGCTGAAAATCCTGATTTCATCATGTATGTAACTCTGAAGCAACCTTCAGAATCTTTCCAACCCATTTTCTGGAAAGAAGTGGTTAACCCTGTATTGGAAGAGGCTGCAGCGATGAAAGATACGCTGAACTTGACGACACAATCTCCCGTTCTAAAATCTGTTTCAAAAGAATTGACTTATAAAATGCCTTCCGCTAAGAATACTAGTCCTGGTGATTTGGCTGATGAATTGCGACGCAACCTTGTGCAACCTATTGTTCTGGGAACTGGTAAGAATATTAAGAAAATTTCTGTGAAAACAGATGAAATCCTGAAATCCAATCAGCAAATCCTTATCCTAACTGATGATTTTACGGAAATGCCTGATATGTATGGCTGGACGAAGAAGAATGCTACAATATTTGGCAAATGGTTAGGTATAAAAGTACATATCAAAGGAAAAGGCTCGAAAGTTGTAGCTCAAAGTGTCAAGACCAATGCATCACTCAAAAAAATAAAAGAAATAACAATTACTTTAGGAGATTAGCATGTTACAAGCTATCATTGCAGGTATTGTGACTTTTATTCTAACTTTAGTTGGGATACCTGCATTTATTCGTTTTTATCACAAAGCTCATATTTCTGGACAACAAATGCACGAAGATGTGAAACAGCACCAAGCAAAAGCTGGAACGCCTACTATGGGAGGAACTGTATTTTTGGTAGCCTCTGTTTTATCTAGTTTTGTGATAGCTCTCATTTCTAAAGAACTTTCAAGTGCTGCCTTGATGATACTATTTATTCTGGTTTTGTATGGTATCGTTGGTTTCTTGGATGATTTTTTAAAGGTTTTTCGTAAAATAAATGAAGGTTTAAATCCCAAGCAGAAACTAGCCCTTCAAATTATTGGTGGCATTGTTTTTTACTTCTTTTTTGATACCCACGGTGGGGGAGATTTACTCAATGTTTTTGGTTTCCCACTTCATTTAGGCTATCTTTATATTGCTTTTACTCTCTTTTGGTTGGTTGGCTTTTCCAACGCAGTCAATTTGACAGATGGCATTGATGGGTTGGCTAGTATTTCTGTTACAATCAGTTTAGCAGCTTATGCAGTCATTGCGACAGTTCAACATCGTTTTGATATTTTAATTGTTATTTTGAGTATGATTGGTGGCCTGCTTGCATTCTTTATTTTCAATCATAAACCAGCCAAGATTTTTATGGGAGATGTAGGAAGTTTGGCTCTTGGTGGTATGTTAGCAGCAATTTCGATAGCACTTCACCAAGAATGGACGCTTCTTATCATTGGGATTGTCTATGTCTTTGAGACAACTTCAGTTATGATGCAGGTTTCTTATTTCAAATTGACTGGAGGCAAACGGATTTTTCGGATGACACCAGTTCATCATCATTTTGAACTGGGTGGCTTATCAGGTCATGGGCAAGCTTGGAGTGAATGGAAAGTTGATTTCTTTTTCTGGGGAATCGGACTTGCGGCTAGTTTACTAACCATTGCGATTTTATATTTATAAGAGAAGTGACTCATTTTAAAGAATTTTTTCTTTAAGATGAGTTTTTTTATGGAATGTTTGCAAAAATTTTCTAAAAATTCGTAAATTTTCTTGAAATTATATGAAAATAGTGTATAATAGGTTCAATATTTAGTTGAGGGAAGTTGGTGATTATTACTTTTTAACAAAGAAAATGTTTTATTTTTTTAACACCTAAGAATGTTTATTCGGTTCGGGTTTTAAGATGAAAATGGGGATGTTTATTTTTATGCATTGGGTAGCTTGTTTTTTAGAAAATAGTATATATAAAAGACTGTTTTTGAATAAATACCCCATCCTTCTTAAGCAAGGTCTTTACTTTTTGAAAACATTTCGGTATAATATGCAATGTAATAAGATGTGACATTAGAGGAGGTTTTATCTATGAAATCATCAAAATGGATTATTGCAACGGGAATTGTACTAAGTGCTGGAATTTTATTGGCTGGTTGTGGCAAGTCAAGCTCTAGCACATCGACATATTCATATGTGTATACACAAGATCCAGATACGCTGAATTATTTGATGGCGAATCGAGCAACAACATCAGATGTTGTTACCAATTTAGTTGATGGATTATTAGAAAATGACCGATACGGGAACTTAGTTCCAGCACTTGCTAAGTCATGGACAGTCTCCAAAGATGGTTTGACGTATACGTATAAATTACGTAAAGACGCGAAATGGTACACATCAGAAGGCGAAGAGTACGCAGGTGTAAAAGCACAAGACTTTGTAACTGGTTTGAAATATGCTGCAGATAACAAATCCGAAGCTCTTTACCTTGTACAAGACTCTGTCAAAGGATTAGATGCGTATATCAAAGGGGAGACAAAAGATTTTTCAAAGGTAGGTGTAAAAGCTATTGATGATTATACAGTACAGTATACTCTGAGTCGTGCAGAAACTTATTGGAATTCAAAAACAACCAATAACATCCTCTTCCCAGTCAATGCAGCCTTCTTAAAATCCCAAGGAAAGAATTTTGGTTCTGTAAAACCGAGTAGCATTCTTTACAACGGTCCATATCTGCTGAAGTCTTTGACGGCTAAATCCTCTATGGAATTTGCAAAAAATCCTCATTATTATGACAAAAAGAATGTTCATTTAGACAATATAAAGTTGACATATTATGATGGATCGGACCAAGAAGCGCTTATTCGAAACTTTACTGAGGGTGCTTATAGTGCAGCCCGTCTTTATCCAAATAGTTCTAGTTTTGCTTCTGTTAAGAAACAGTATAATAACAATATCATCTATAGTTTACAAGATGCGACCAGTTATTATTATAACTTTAACTTAAATCGTCAGTCCTATCACCATACATCTAAGAAAACAGATGCACAAAAAACTGCAACACAGGAGGCAGTACTCAATAAAGCATTTCGTCAAGCAATCAATTTCGCCTACAATCGAACGTCTTATGGTGCGCAAAGCAATGGGAAAGATGGAGCGACAAAAGTATTGCGGAATACACTTGTTCCACCAACGTTTGTTTCAATTGGTGATAAAACATTTGGGGATCTCGTATCTTCCAAATTGGTGAAGTACGGTTCAGAATGGTCTGATATGAATTTGGCTGATGCACAGGATGCTTACTACAATCCAGCAAAAGCAAAAGTAAAATTTGCACAAGCAAAAGCAGAGTTGCAAGCTAAAGGAGTTCAGTTCCCAATTCATTTGGATGTACCGGCTGATCAGACAAGTAAAATTGGTGTTCAATGGGAAAGTTCTATGAAACAATCTGTTGAGTCTGTTTTAGGAAAAGATAATGTTGTCATTGATATTCAACAAATGAGTTCAGATGAATTGAATAACATTGGCTACTTTGCTAATACTGCTGCTCAAAAAGATTATGATTTATACAATGGTGGATGGTCAGGGGATTATCAAGATCCGTCAACTTATCTAGATACCTTGAATACAAAAAATGGTGGTAGTTTGAAGAACTTTGGCTTGGAACCTGGTCAAGAGAACGATAAGATAAAAACTGTTGGTTTGGATACCTATACTACAATGCTTGAGGAAGCAAATGCTGAAACCAATGAGATGAAGCGTTATGAGAAATATGCTGAAGCGCAGGCGTGGTTAATTGATAGTGGGTTGACAATGCCAAATCTTTCTCTTGGAGGAACACCATCTGTGACAAAGACAGTTCCGTTTAGCCGTTCATATTCTTTAGTAGGAATTAAGGGTGGCTCAAGCAACTACTTTAAATATGTTAAGTTGCAAGATAAAATTGTGACGACCAAAGAATACGAAAGTGCTAAAAAGAAATGGCTGAAAGAAAAAGAAGCTTCTAATAAAAGAGCACAAGATAACTATGAAAATCATGTAAAATAAGTACAAGAAATTTCTTTTTGTACGAAATGGGCTATCATTCAAGTTCTTTTTAATAATGTTACCTAGCATAAACATTTAGGATTGTTGATTGGATGCTTCACTTTTTCAAAAAATTTCTTGACAAGCCTTAGCTGTCCTGTTATATTAGCAAAGTATTCAATCGCGGGGATGGTGGAATTGGCAGACGCGCAGGACTAAGGATCCTGTGACCGCTTTAGGTCGTGATGGTTCAAGTCCCTCTCTCCGCATGAGATAAGCTGGTTTTGGTCAGAGAGGAACTGAGGGTAAAATTCAGACAATCCTCTATGCGCGTGAGCAGGATGTGCCTATGTTGGGCATTTGCTTGGGTATGCAGTTAACCTGTGCCGAATTCGCCCGTCACGTCCTAGGCCTGGCAGATGCCAGCTCAGCGGAGCTTAATCCAGACACATCGTATCCAATCATTGACCTCATGCGTGATCAGATTGATGTCGAAGACTTGGGTGGAACGCTGAGACTGGGGCTCTATCCTTCTAAACTTAAGCGTAATTCTAAAGCAGCGGCAGATTATGACTATCAAGAAATCGTGCAACGTCGTCATCGCCATCGCTATGAGTTTAACAATGCTTTCCGCGAGCAGTTTGAGGCAGCCGGATTTGTATTTTCTGGAGTTTTACCAGACAATCGCTTGGTCGAAATAGTGGAAATCCCAGAAAACAAATTCTTTGTGGCCTGTCAGTATCACCCAGATCTTTCCAGCTGCCCGAACCGACCTGAAGGTCTTTATACGGCCTTTGTCACAGCAGTGGAAGAGCCAGGAGAGATAGACTTGCTTTTTCTAGGATAAGCGATTTTTCTAGAGAAATGTTATAATGAAAAACAAAAGGAGGGAAGAAGATGTTTCTAAACATTTTAGCTAGTATTCGTACTAATAATTTTCAAGACGAGCATTGTATAGAAAAAATCCAAGCTCTCTGGCAGGAACAAGAGGGGGCTGTGAAAGAAGCTTTTGCCCAAGGGGAACCAGTCTATGCTGTCTATCATGATTATGCTAGTGATTACAAAGGAGACTACAGTCTCTCCATCTGCCGTTTGACAGATGGGGAACTCTATGATTTTGATACCTCTGAGCAGACCTATCAAGTGTTTGAAGCGGATAAGGAGGATTCTCAAGCGGTTCTTCATGCTTGGCAGAGGATTTGGCAGGCAGAAGAAACAGGTGAGCTTCATCGGGACTACACTATTGACTTTGAAAAATACGATCCCGACCAAACTGTGGCTGTCTTTGTTGCGACTCAGAAGCACTGAGCTTTCTGTGTTCCTGTCTTAGCTTTATTTTCGCTTAGATTTCCCAGTCTTGCTGCTTGAGTAGAAAGTTGATTTTTTGAAATAAAGTCAAAATTTTCTTGACAAGCTTTAGCTGTCCTGTTATACTAGTAAAGTACTCAATCGCGGGGATGGCGGAATTGGCAGACGTGCAGGACTAAGGATCCTGTGACCGCTTTAGGTCGTGAGGGTTCAAGTCCCTCTCTCCGCATGAGATAAGCTGGCTTCGGTCAGTTTTTTTGTTTTATCATTTTGAACTGTGAGGCAGGAAATTTTGTTTTATAAGAGAAAACGCTTAAAAAATTAGGAAACACTGGTATTTTTTTCTGAAAAGTGATAAAATAAACAATGTAAGTGGGGAAACCCATAAAAATAAATAGGAGGCCTAATACTAATGGCAATCGTTTCAGCAGAAAAATTTGTCCAAGCAGCTCGTGACAATGGTTATGCAGTTGGTGGATTTAATACAAACAACCTTGAGTGGACTCAAGCTATCTTGCGTGCAGCAGAAGCTAAAAAAGCTCCAGTTCTTATCCAAACTTCTATGGGTGCTGCTAAATATATGGGTGGTTATAAAGTATGTAAACTCCTCATTGAAAGCCTTGTAGAATCAATGGGAATTACTGTACCAGTTGCTATTCACCTTGACCATGGTCATTATGAAGATGCGCTTGAATGTATCAAAGTTGGTTACACTTCAGTTATGTTTGATGGTTCTCATCTTCCAGTTGAAGAAAACCTTGAAAAAGCTCGTAGAGTGGTTGAATTTGCGCATGCAAATGGAGTATCAGTGGAAGCTGAAGTCGGTACTATCGGTGGTGAAGAAGACGGTATCATCGGTGATGGTGAATTGGCTCCAATTGAAGATGCAAAAGCAATGGTTGAAACTGGAATTGACTTCCTTGCAGCAGGTATTGGTAACATTCATGGACCATATCCAGCTAACTGGAAAGGTCTTCACCTTGATCACTTGCAAAAATTGACAGAAGCTGTTCCAGGCTTCCCAATCGTATTGCATGGTGGCTCAGGTATTCCAGATGATCAAATTCAAGCAGCTATCAAATTGGGTGTGGCAAAAGTCAACGTAAATACTGAGTGTCAAATTGCTTTTGCTAAAGCTACTCGTAAATTTGCTGCTGAATACGAAGCAAACGAAGCAGAATACGATAAGAAGAAACTCTTTGACCCACGTAAATTCTTGAAATCAGGTTTCGAAGCAATTACAGAAGCTGTTGAAGAACGTATCGACGTATTCGGTTCAGAAGGTAAAGCTTAATTAGGTTATAGAACAAAAAATCTCGCTACGGCGGGATTTTTTCTATATCTTTGGGATAAAAGTAGGCCTTGTCTGAGTTGGATTAAGAAGTTGTAAAATTTTTGCTTGACAAAACAAGTCAACATGGTAGAATAAGGAGGTAGCAATCGCCGATTTAGCTCAGTTGGTAGAGCAACGCACTCGTAACGCGTAGGTCGTAGGTTCAAGCCCTATAATCGGCACTATTGAAGGTCTTCATTATATTGAAGGTCTTTTTGTTTATTGTCTATAAAATGTGATTGTGTAAAAAGCAATAGAATCTAGTCAATTTATGAAACATAAGTAGCTTATTCAGATTTCGTAACCACTTACCTGTCCAAATGAACCACTTACTGAAAATCGCTTGAATTTCATATGACAATTGGTATAATGAATAAAGAAAAGTGAGAGGAGCGTTTATGAAAATTCGAGTAGAACTAGATTCTAATTTGGAAGAAGCAGAAATTGTCATTAAGGCGCCTCGCTTTGATGAGCAGATAGAGCGTATTCAGCGTTCCTTGGAAGAAGTTGCCAAACCGTCCATTCTTTTTTACAAAGATACGAGCGAATATTATGTTGATTTAGCAGATATCCTTTTCTTTGAAACGGATGGAAATAAAATTTTCGCGCATGCTCGGAATAATGCTTATGAAGTCAAACTAAAATTGTATGAGTTGGAAGAATGCCTGCCGCGATATTTCTGTCGTATTTCTAAATCAACGATTACAAATATTAAAGCAATCTATTCATTAGAAAAGTCTTTTTCAGGAACGAGCAGTATTCGCTTCTATGATACCCATAAGCAAGTACATGTATCTAGGCATTATTTTCAATTCTTAAAAGAAAAATTAGGTGAAATGAGGTAAATATTATGAGAAAAACATTATTTGGAGTAGGGCTTTTAGTACTGGCTGGTTGGATACTGTTGCAAGGGAATTTTGGTATTCCATCTATTCGCTTCAATTTTTGGCCACTGCTTGTTGTGCTGGTTTTTGCTTACCTTGCACTTGAAAATTTTTGGAGAGGAAATTTATCTGGCGGGGTTATTTTAGCCATTATTTCCCTAATCGTTGCAAATAGTAGTTATCACTTTTTGCCAATTTCATCTGGAACAATTTTCTTAGCAGGTATTCTGGCTTCTATTGGAATTGGGTTGATTTTCAAACCAAAACGAATTTGGGGTATTTATCATGGTCAAAATGCTCGTCGTGTCATAAATGGAGACATCAATTTTGGGAGTGGTACACGCTATATCAATTCGGATGATTTTACTTATGAAACACTAGATTGTGCTTTTGGGAATGCTACGGTTTATTTTGACAATGCTACCATTAAAGGAAACTCTGCAACTTTTGATATTGATGTATCTTTTGGAAATGCTACATTATATGTACCAAGTAATTGGCGTGTAGAGTTAGATGTGGATAACGCTTTTGGCACAGTGACGAATCCTCGTAATATCAATGAGAAAGATAAGACTCTTTATGTAAAAGGAGATGTATCTTTTGGTCGCTTAGGAATTATTTATGTTTAAAATTTAAGAAAGTCATTGATCTACTTGAATTTTGAAATATAAGGAAAATAGTCTTGCAAAATCTTAAAAATTGTGATAAAATTTTACGGTATGTGGTATAAAGCCCGTGAAACTAATCAGGAGGACAAGTATAAATGGCAAAAGTATGTTACTTTACAGGTCGTAAAACTGTATCAGGAAACAACCGCTCTCACGCAATGAACCAAACAAAACGTACTGTGAAACCAAATCTTCAAAAGGTGACAATCTTAGTTGATGGTAAACCTAAGAAAGTTTGGGCTTCAGCACGCGCCCTTAAATCTGGCAAAGTTGAACGCGTTTAATTAACGAAAGGATGAGCCTTTGAGAGGTTCATTTTCTTTTGTCTGAAATAGCAGGTTATGAATATCTCTTTTTCGATAAAAGTTGACTGAATCCTTTTAAATATCTACTCTCTCTTGTACAGTCCGCGTAAAATATGGTAAAATAAACTATAAAATACTTTTGAGGTAGAAATTATGACTGTAAAAATCAATACAAAAGATGGTCAAATTGAGCTGACAGATGATGTTATTGCAACAATTGTTGGCGGAGCGGCAACTGAAATTTTTGGTGTAGTCGGAATGGCCAGTAAAAATGCCATTAAAGATAATTTCCAAGCTTTATTAGGAAAGGAAAATTATGCAAAAGGTGTTGTAGTAAAAACAACGGAAGAAGGAAGCATTGCTGTTGATGTGTATACAGTTTTGAGCTATGGTACTAAGATAAGTGAAGTGTCTAAAAACATTCAAGAGCGTGTGAAATTCAGTCTTGAGAATCAGCTTGGAATTACTGCTGAAACAGTAAATGTCTATATCCAAAATATTAAAGTTGTAGGAGAATAATCGTGTCAAATATTACTACTAGTTTATTTCAAGAAATGGTGCAGTCTGCATCTACTCGTTTGAATAAACAGGCTGAATATGTCAATTCTTTAAATGTTTTTCCTGTGCCGGATGGTGACACAGGTACCAATATGGGAATGACCATTGAAAATGGAGCAAAGGAAGTTGCAGATAAATCTGCTTCTACTGTTGGTGAAGTGGCTGGAATTTTTGCTAAAGGTCTCTTGATGGGGGCGCGTGGGAATTCTGGTGTTATTACTTCACAGCTTTTCCGTGGTTTCTCTCAAAGTGTGAAAGAAAAGGAAGAATTAACAGGGCAAGATTTAGCTCTTGCTTTTCAGGCTGGAGTTGAAGTGGCCTACAAAGCTGTGATGAAGCCCGTTGAAGGAACGATTTTAACTGTTTCTCGCGGGGCTGCAATCGGTGCTAGAAAAAAAGCAGAAGAAACAGACGATGCTGTTGAGGTGATGAAGGCAGCTCTTGAGAGTGCTAAGATAGCTCTTGCGAAAACACCAGATATGCTTCCGGTCTTAAAGGAAGTGGGAGTTGTGGACTCTGGTGGTCAAGGTTTGGTGTTCATCTACGAAGGCTTTTTGGCAGCGTTGACAGGTGAATACATTGCATCTGAAGAGTTTCAGGCAACGCCTGCGACGATGACGGAAATGATTAATGCAGAGCATCATAAGTCAGTAGCGAGTCATGTGGCAACAGAAGACATCAAATTCGGTTATTGTACTGAAATCATGGTGGCTTTGAAAAAAGGTCCAACATATGTAAAAGAATTTGATTATGATGAATTTCGCAATTATTTGAATGAATTGGGGGATTCACTCCTTGTCGTCAATGATGATGAAATTGTAAAGGTTCATGTCCACACAGAAGATCCAGGCTTAGTCATGCAAGAAGGCTTGAAATATGGAAGTCTTGTCAAAGTCAAAGTAGATAATATGCGCAATCAACATGATGCACAAGTTGAAAAGGAAGAGCGTGAGAACAAGCAAATTGCTGAAGAAAAGGAATATGCTGTTATTGCAGTTGTGGCTGGTGAAGGTTTGGCAGAAATCTTTAAGGCGCAAGGAGTAGACTATATCATCTCTGGTGGTCAAACAATGAATCCTTCGACAGAAGATTTTATTAGGGCAGTTGAACAGGTCAATGCTCGCCACATCATTATCCTGCCAAACAATAAGAATATTTTCATGGCGGCACAATCGGCAGCTGAGGTAATTGAACAACCTGCTGCAGTAATAGAAACAAGAACGATTCCGCAAGGTTTAACAAGCCTACTGGCTTTTGATTCAAGTAAATCTATTGAGGAAAATCATGACCGAATGACAGCTGCTCTTACAGATGTTGTAAGTGGTAGTGTAACAAGTGCTGTTCGTGATACAACGATTGACGGTCTTGACATCCATGAAAATGATTATCTTGGTATGGTAGATGGAAAAATTGTTGTGTCTAATCCGGATATGTTGACAACATTGAATGAAACATTCAGTAAAATGTTAGATACAGACAGCGAAATTGTGACGATTTATATCGGAGAAGATGGCAATGAAGACTTGGCCAATGAATTGGCTCAAGATATTACTGAAAAATTTGAAGATGTAGAAGTGGAAATCCATAAAGGTGGACAACCAGTTTATCCATATCTTTTTAGTGTTGAATAAAATCAAAGAATCATTGAAAGGCGACTCAACCGAGTCGTCTTTTTTGTGACATTTGTCATGTGAAACGATGACAAAATCATCTAGTTGGAATTTTTGACAAAATATATAATAGAATTATCAAAAGGAAAGGTAGCTGGTTTATGAAAAAGATGTTTGATTCTTTTGTTGCTTATGATAATGATGTTCAGCTCTCTATATTTTAGTGACTCAGCAATCAATGAGAATTGGTCATTATAATGTAATATCTTGATGAAGACTGATAACGAGTATTCTGTACGGCTTGTTCTTTGGAAGTAGGATTAGGACTGCTGGTATTTTACACTATTTTTGGAGTGTCTTTGCAATCTTGGTTGCTCAGTCTTTATGTATGTACTTATCAAGGAGGAAAAAGATGAATTTGATTGAAGTAAAGGATTTATCCAAAGAGATTCGTGGGAAAGAAATTTTGAAAAATATTTCTTTTACAATTAACGATGGAGAATGTGTGGCGTTGATTGGTCCAAATGGGGCTGGGAAAACGACACTAATGGATTGCTTGTTGGGCGATAAGTTTCTTACAGGTGGACAGGTCAGGATTCAGAGTTTGCAGCCGACAAATAATCAATTGAAACAAGTAGTTGCTATTTTGCCACAAGAAAACACAGTCGTGGCAGATTTGAAGGTAAATGAACTATTAAACTTTTTCCAAAGTCTTTACCCAAATAGTCTGAGCAATCAGGAAATTGATGTTCTGTTGAAATTTACGGATAAGCAAAAAGAACAGTTGGCCAGTAAATTGTCTGGTGGACAAAAACGGTTACTCTCTTTTGTTTTAGCTCTTATCGGGCGTCCGAAGATACTCTTTTTAGATGAACCAACTTCTGCTATGGATACTTCTACAAGACAGCATTTTTGGGAAGTTGTAGATGAACTAAAGAAAAATGGTGTAACTATTGTTTATTCTTCTCACTATATCGAAGAAGTGGAGCATACAGCGGATCGTATTTTGGTGCTACATAAGGGAGAACTAATCCGAGATACGACGCCGTATGCCATGCGTAGTGAGGAACAGGAAAAACACTTCACTATTCCACTTTCTTACCGAGCTATTGTAGAAAACTTACCTGAAGCAACCGAAATCGAAATCAAGCAAAGTGCTCTGTCTTTTGCAACTAAAGAGGCCAGTAAAGTATGGCAAGTCTTGATCGATAATGGTTGTACGATTGAGGAAATTGAAGTACGCAACCGAACGTTGTTGGATAGTATTTTTGAGACAACACAAGAGTAAAAGGAGATCTATCATGAAATATATGACTAGTTTAATGAAGATTGAGTTAATTTTGATGAAGCGACAAGCAGCCTATTATTTACTGTCTATCGGTTTACCCAGTGTTTTTTACTTAATATTTTCTGGTATGATGTCAGGGAATGCACCAGCTAGTGTACTTCAGGCATATCTCTTCTCAATGACTGTTTTTAGTATCATGTCTAGTGCCTTCTTTAGTATTCCAAGCACTTTGCAGTCTGATAAAAATAATAACTGGCAAAAAATGATTCAGCATTCACCGATTTCTATGGTAAAATACTATATATCCAAACTTTGCAGTACGCTGCTGACTTTTATGCTTTCTATAATCGTAGTCTTCTCGATTGGGCATTTTGTTCGCGGGGTTAATCTGCCAATGGTGGACTGGCTTCTTATTGCCTTGATACTTCTGGTAGGAAGTGTGGTCTTTATTGCCATGGGTGTATTGGTCAGCCTCTTGCCAAGTGCTCAGCTTATGTCTGTAGTGGGCAATATCGTCTATATGGCCCTGGCTGTTCTGGGTGGTCTATGGTTCCCTCTGACCATGTTCCCAAAATGGCTCCAGTCAATCGGTAAGCTGACGCCAAGTTATCAACTGATGCAGGTCGTGTCTTCTTATCTAGAACATCATCAGTTCAATGGCAAGGCCGCTTTGATTGTTCTGATTTATACGATTTTGGTCAGCATTCTTGTGCTGCAACTCAAAAAGCGAATTGAGGTAAAATAAAACCATGTGGGAAAAGCTTAAACAAGTCCACTATATGTTTCATATTGCGCTGGTCTTTATCATCTTTCCAGTGGCGGGAGTGATTAGCGGGGAATACCCGCTTTTCCTCTTGCTCTGGACAGCTACTTTTGTTGTGTCTTACTATGCGGTCTTGTTAAGTAACCATCGCCTTATCCAGTTTTTTTCTTGGTGGCTCCTGGTTGCTTACATATATTATGGTTCTGTCTGGTTAAATACAGGTTTTACTTGGTACATTTTTTATCTATCTAATCTGCTTATTTACGAACTAGATGATATTTCTTTTAAATCCTGGCGTTTTTTAACCTTTATCGCCTTGCAGCCCATTATTGTGATGACTAATTACTTGGTGGGGAATGTTGGTCCAGCAGAGCTACTCTTCTTTGTTGTAACCTTTCTCTTTTCGGATGGATTGACTTTTGGTCTCCATCGGATTCAAATGACAGAGCGAATCAAGGAAGAAAAGGTCAAGCAAAATGCCCAGCTGAATCTCTTTCTGGCGGAAAATGAGCGCAATCGGATTGGTCGAGACTTACATGATAGTCTAGGGCATACCTTTGCCATGCTCAGTGTTAAGGCGGAGCTGGCTCAGCAGTTTTTACAGATGGAAGCCTACGACAAGGCTGAAAAAGAACTGCAGGAAGTGCAAGAGATTAGTAAGAAGTCTATGGCTGATGTTCGGCGGATTATTAACAATCTAAAGAATCGGACTCTAGATGAAGAATTGGTGACCATTCGAGCTATGCTTGAGATGAGCGGCGTTCAGGTAAAAATAGATAACCAGCTCAATGTTGCCAGTATCCCACCGAGTCAGCAGTCAACAATCAGTATGATTTTGCTGGAAGCAGCGACCAATATCATCAAGCATGCCAAGGCTAAAAAGAGTAATTTTTCTTTGGTAAAGAAAAACGAAAAACTTGTTTTAGACATTCAGGATGATGGTTGTGGTTTTCAAAAGCTGACTGGTCGGGAGTTGCATAGTATTCGAGAGCGACTGTCTGCCTTGTCAGGAACGATTGAGATTCTTAGCAGCCAAGATCCGACGTGGATTCGGATTGCATTGCCATACGGAGGGAAGGAAGCATGAAACTTTTGTTAGCAGAAGATCAAAGTATGCTGAGAGATGCTCTAGCTCAGCTCTTGCAGATGCAGCCAGATGTGAAAGAAGTCTATCAGGCCGCGGATGGGCAGAAGGCTATTGACTGTCTCAGTTCAGAAACTGTTGATGTGGCTATTTTGGATGTGGAAATGCCTCATCAAACAGGCCTAGACGTTCTCGAATGGGTCAAGGCAAATCGACCCAACACCAAGGTCATCATTGTCACCACATTTAAACGTCCGGGCTATTTTGAACGTGCTGTAAAGTCTAATGTAGATGCTTATGTTTTAAAAGAACGCAGCATAGCTGATCTTATGAAAACGATTCAAACAGTATTAGACGGAAAAAAAGAATATTCTCCTGAGTTGATGGAAGTCATGATGACAAGTAAGAATCCCTTGTCCAATCAAGAAATTTTAGTTTTGCAAGCAGCAGCAAGAGGTTTATCTAGTAAAGAAATTGCGCAAAAGCTTTATCTATCAAATGGCACCATTCGCAATTATATGTCGAGTATTTTAATGAAATTAACAGCAGAAAATCGTTTGGAAGCAGTTCGAATTGCTCAAGAAAATGGTTGGATATAAATAAGTTTTTACAAGATATGGATGCAAAGAAATTGAATATAATAGCTTAACTAGTTTTTTATCGCTTTTGTTTGATAAACTTTTTTAAATATGTTATAATCTTGAAAAAGAAGATAGGAGTTTTATATTATGTTATTTTTAGTAATGCCGATTGTTGTTATCGTCCTTATTATCGTTCTTTTTAGTTCGTTGTACGTTGTTCGTCAACAGTCTGTGGCAATCATAGAACGTTTTGGAAGATATCAAAAGCTAAGTAATAGCGGAATTCATTTACGCTTGCCATTTGGTATTGATCATATCGCAGCACGTGTGCAATTACGCCTGTTGCAAAGCGAGATTGTTGTTGAAACAAAGACGCAAGACAATGTATTTGTCATGATGAACGTTGCGACACAATATCGTGTGAATGAAAATAATGTAACAGATGCTTACTATAAATTGATTCGTCCAGAAGCTCAAATCAAGTCTTATATTGAAGATGCCTTGCGTTCATCTGTTCCTAAATTGACATTGGATGAATTATTTGAAAAGAAGGATGAAATTGCGCTTGAAGTCCAAAAGCAAGTAGCAGAAGAAATGTCTACCTACGGTTATATTATTGTTAAAACTTTGATTACAAAAGTTGAACCGGATGCAGAAGTTAAGCAATCGATGAATGAAATCAATGCTGCTCAACGGAAACGTGTTGCTGCTCAAGAATTGGCTGAAGCTGACAAAATTAAAATTGTTACCGCCGCAGAAGCTGAAGCTGAAAAAGATCGCCTTCATGGGGTGGGTATTGCAGAACAGCGGAAAGCGATTGTGGATGGCTTAGCAGATTCTATCAAGGAGTTAAAAGGTGCCAATATTGAATTGAAAGAAGAACAAATTATGTCAATTCTTTTAACTAACCAATATCTTGATACATTGAATAATTTTGCAGATAGTAAGGGAAATAATACAGTTTTCTTGCCAGCTAACCCTGATGGAGTTGAAAATATAAGAACGCAAATTTTATCAGCTCTCAAAGCAAAATAAAGAATATTCTGAATTGTTTTATTCGTCAAAATAAATGGCCTTTTCCGTTGACAAAACAAATAAAAACATTTAAAATATTTAATTAGAAATAATAAATAGGAGAAGGAAATGGCTAAATCTAACTTTGAAAAAGTAGAATCAGTTGTTGGTTGGGTTCGTGATAAAAAAATCACGGGTTATCGCATCAGTAAAGAAACGAATGCTCGTGAAATGTCTATCATTGCCCTTGCTCAAGGACGTGCTAAGGTGAAAAATATCTCATTTGAAACCGCTCTTGGTTTGATTGATTTTTACGATAAAAATCATGAAAAATTCGAAAACTAACTGATGAATTTTTAGCAGGTTACTAACCTGCTTTTTTTATTTATATTTATAAAATACCGGAATTTTTATTAATTAAAATGAATAAGTATAGATAAAAGAACATATTTATTTGATTTTTATTATCTATTTCTGATGAATAAATTTACAAAAATATTATAAACTTATTTTGAGAGTGGATTTGCTTTGAAAAAAATATTCTGAAAAATTAGAAATATGATTTTTCTGTAAGTTTTTGAAAGAAAATGTGTGTTTAAACTATTTACTTTTGTTTGAATAAAAATTAGTTGTTTCGGAAGAAGTTTGAGATTCTAAGATAGAAAATAAAGACGAAGCCAGAGAAAATCTTTCAGCTTCGTCTTTTTCATAGTTATTCAAGGTAACGTTGTAGGAATTCTTTCGTACGTTCTTCTTTCGGGTGAGTGAAAATGTCTTCTGGTTTACCTTCTTCGGCAATGATACCTTTGTCCATGAAAATGACACGGTTTGAAACATCTCGTGCAAATTCCATTTCATGGGTGACGACGATCATAGTTAAACCATCTTGAGCAAGGTCTTTCATGATTTTCAGTACTTCACCAACCATTTCAGGATCAAGAGCTGATGTTGGTTCGTCAAATAAAATGGCATCAGGGTTCATGGATAAGGCGCGTGCAATAGCAACGCGCTGCTTCTGTCCGCCAGAAAGCTGTTTTGGTTTTGCTTGCCAGTAAAGTTGGCCCATACCGACTTTTTCAAGATTTTCTTTGGCGATTTTTTCAGCATCTGTTCGTTCTCGCTTGAGAACACTTGTCTGTGCGACAATGGTATTTTCAAGAACATTGAGATTTTCAAAAAGGTTGAAACTTTGGAAAACCATGCCAAGTTTTTCGCGGTAGTGGGTGAGGTTATAGTTTTCTGCTAGCACATTTTCGCCACGATAAAGGATTTCTCCTCCACTTGGCTCTTCAAGGAGATTGATAGAGCGCAAGAAGGTTGATTTTCCACTACCGGAGCTTCCGATGATAGAGATGACTTCTCCGGAGTGAACAGTAAGAGAAATATCTTTTAAAACTTCATTTTGTCCGTAGGATTTTTTTAGATGCTTGATTTCTAAAATAGTATCACTCATGCCTTAGCTCCCTTCGTCTGCATTTGATTAGCACCTGTTGTATACTCATCTGTGTCAAAGCGACGTTCTACATAACGGAGAATGCGTGTTACTGTAAAAGTTAAGATAAAGTAGATAACGGCAATAATTGTAAAGGTTTGAAAATATTGGTAAGTTTGGGTGGCAATAGTATTTCCTGAAAAATACAGTTCCACAACAGAGATAACATTCAATACGGAAGTATCTTTAATATTGATGACAAATTCATTTCCCGTTGCAGGTAGGATGTTACGTACGACTTGTGGAAGGACAACTTTACGCATGGTTTGATTGTGTGTCATTCCCAGAGCAGTTGCGGCTTCAAATTGTCCCTTATCAACAGCGAAAATACCTCCCCGGACAATCTCACTCATATAAGCACCTGTGTTGATAGAGACGATAAAAATGGCGGCAATTGTACGATCAATAGAAACTCCAAATGCTTGCGCTGTTCCATAGTAAATAACCATAGATTGAACAATCATAGGTGTCCCACGGAAAATTTCGATGTAGATATTTAGGATCCAGCCAAATAAGGTTTGTAAAATAGCTAGACTTTTGTTTTTCGCTGTGGGGGCTGTGCGGTAGATGCCGATTAAGAGCCCGATGATGAGTCCTGCAATTGTACCAGTAATGGAGATGAGAAGAGTCAAACCAGCTCCGCGCAGAAATTGTGGCCAGTTATCTTTCAAAATCTTTGTCACTTGTCCGAAGAAGCTAGTCTTATCTTGACTAGAGCTTGTTTCGACAGGTTGATGTTGAATCATTTTATCCATTAAGGAGGCTTGGTCTTTGGAGCTGATTTTGGCAATGGCAGCATTGACTTGTTCTAGGCGAGAGTCATTTTTGCGCATTCCGATTGCGATTGTGGAATCTTCTTCACTCACTTCAAAACCTTTTTTGAACTGAATCATTTTAAATTTTGAGTTAGCTGCTTCAGCTGTGAGAGCTTCAGGGCGTTCGGAGATGTAACCATCAATCACTCCTGATTCAAGCGCTTGGCGCATTTGAGCGAAATCTCCCATTGCGGTTTCTTGCTTAGCACCAGTCAATTGAGATATCAGATTATAGAGATAGACACCTTGTTGGGAGGTGATTTTTGCTCCTTTGAAGTCATTCAAATTTTTGGCATTTGCATAGGCGCCATCTTTTTTGACCAGCATTACTGGCTCACTGGTATAATAACTCTTTGAAAAAGCAATTTCTTTTTTCCGTTCAGCTGTTGGACTCATACCAGCTACAATCATGTCCAATTTTCCTGATGTCAATGCAGGAATCAAACCATTCCAAGAAGTTTTGACCACTAAAGGCTTCTTGCCTAGTGCATTTGCGACTTGTTTTGCAATTTGGACATCGTAACCGTTGGCATATTGGTTGGTACCTTCAATTTTGACTGCACCATTTTTGTCATCATCTTGGGTCCAGTTGAAAGGAGCGTAAGCCGCTTCCATTCCGATACGCAAGTATTCATCAGCTTGAGTTCTATTTGCAAATCCGAAACTAAGTAACAGAAGTGATAATAGTGATAAGAATAATTTTTTCATATTTTCTCCTCATCTAAAAATATCTTCTTTCCATTGTACCGAAAAATGAAATGCTTTTCAATATTAGTAAACCCTTACTTAAAAAAATGGTATAATAAATTTGACTAGTCAAAGGAGGGTGTCAGATGAAAAAGTTCTTTTGGGGTATAGTGATTTTTTTCTCATGTTTATTCTTTAGTCAGCATGTTTTAGCTGTGAGTTATGACATCGAATCTTACAAAGGGGATCTACAGATTCATTCAGATAATACGGCAACTTTTGTTGAGATAGTCGATTACCGTTTCTCAAGCCATTATAATGGACAAGTTATTACTTTAGGGACATCTGGAAAAGTTCCTCGTGGCTTTGATGTAGAGGGAAAACCAACGATTCGGGCTTTGAAAAATGGTCAGCCCAAGACCGATATTACTGCTGTTCAAGAGCGTATTGCAGGTGGTTATAAATATAAAATTTATAATGCTGGTAACAAAGGGGATCGTGTAAGGATTGAGATTACTTGGAAACTGAAAAATATGTTGTTTGTCTACAATGATATTGTAGAATTGCATTGGATTCCGATTAGTGATTGGGATAAAAAATTAAATAATGTAGAATTTCGAATTACTCCTCCGGCTACTTCACAACAGACTGAATTATATGCTCATACAGGCTATTTTATGAAGCCAGCTCAAGTGACACGAGAGGGAGATAGCTATCTGATTCGTGTAGCAAGTATTGCTAGAAATAATAACTTAGAATTTCATGCATATTGGAATCGGTCACTAATAACTGTTCCGGAGAATAGTTTAGCTGTTATAAAACGCAATTGGTTACAAGAGTTTCGTCGAGTTGAAAGGGAAGTTGCTACTGATACAAAAAGATACCAGAAATTGGTAGACTGGGATTTACCACTTGCTTTGGTGTTGGTTGGTCTGATTAGTTTGGCTTTTTACATTGCTTTTCATCTTAGTACGAAACCTCGTGCAACATTTCCTAAGCATGCTCGTTTGTACGAAATCCCGCAAGATTTACCACCAATGGTCATTGCTTCAAATGTTTTTTCGGTAGATTTGACAGAGCTGAATCCTACTAAGAAACAAGAAACTGCTCTGAAATTTGAAAACCTTATCCAAGCCACTTTGCTGGATTTGATTGATCGAGGGAATCTTGTTTTTACAGATGATACAAAACAACCACAATTGCAAAGAGTAACAGACAAAGGTTTATCGGATTTTGAACAAGAATTTTTAAATATGGCTATGGGGGACAACAACCAGATCCTTTTGAAAAATCTATTTTCAGATTTTAAAATTGACAATAAGATATATAGCAGAGGTGAGCGGGCTGTTCGTAGTGCAGGAAACAGAGTAAAAAATCTGTTGCAACATTATTTAACAACTATTACAGAAGATATCCATGAAATCATTGAGCGAGAACAATTACCGAATAATTATCGCTCAGTTACTAAAAAGGAATTCTTGTATTTATATCTGGCAATGTTTCTTATGGAGCTTATTGCGATAGGGTCTTTTGGTATCCTAGCTTGGATTTTATTGATATATGGACTTGTTTTTTATCGCTTTGCAGTCAGTTTTTTCATTGCCGGTGGAATGCTGTATTACCTTTTGAGAAAATGCAAAATGGTGAAGCGTGATGGCGTCTTAAATGAAGAAGGAGCAGAAAACTATTATTACTGGAAGAGTTTTGCTAATATGCTGCATGAGATTGCTCATTTAAAGGACACAGAAGTGGAAGGAGTGATTTTGTGGAACAGACTATTGGTTTATGCTGCTATGTTTAATTGTGCAGATAAGGTATCCAAGACGATGAAATTACGCAAAATCACAATTGATAATCCATCAATGAATGCTTTTGTTTATCAGGATATGTCGTATGATTTTCATACTAGTTCGCACGCTTTTGTGAGTTATGGAACAGCAGCTAATTCGGCTAGCAGTTTCTCTGTTTCATCAAGTGGAAGTAGCGGTGGTGGCTTCTCTGGTGGTGGCGGAGGCGGAGGCGGCGGTGCCTTTTAACCAAATGCCCTATTCTCTTGTTTGAAATTATGCTATAATGAAACAAATCAATCTTAGGAGAAGAAAATGTTTATTATTGAAATTTTGAAGTCCATTATCTTTGGGATTGTGGAGGGAATTACAGAGTGGCTGCCAATTTCGAGTACAGGTCACTTGATTTTAGTTCAAGAATTTCTCAAATATAAAAATCAGAATGCTGCTTTTATGGAGATGTTCAATGTTGTAATCCAATTAGGAGCGATTTTAGCGGTTGTAGTGATTTATTTTGATAAATTAAATCCGTTTAAACCTGAAAAGACAG
The DNA here is from genome assembly GCF_000413475.1 of Streptococcus intermedius SK54 = ATCC 27335. Classification (GTDB taxonomy): domain Bacteria; phylum Bacillota; class Bacilli; order Lactobacillales; family Streptococcaceae; genus Streptococcus; species Streptococcus intermedius. The sequence continues at coordinate 81,183 of NZ_ATFK01000001.1, forward strand.
CGCGTGAAGTGCAGAAAACATGGCAATTATGGGCCAAAGTGGTGATTGCAGCTGCACCGGCTGCCATTATCGGGCTGCCTTTGGATGATTGGTTTGATGCTCATTTTTATAACTTCATTTCTGTTGCCTGTATGTTGATTATCTATGGTGTTGCTTTTATTTTGTTGGAAAAACGCAATAAAAGTGTGGAACCAGCGATTACTAATTTAGAGCGTTTACCTTATAAAACCGCTCTCTACATTGGATTGTTCCAAGTATTGTCACTTTTCCCAGGTACCAGTCGTTCAGGGGCAACCATCGTGGGTGGGCTTTTGAATGGTACTAGTCGTTCTGTGGTGACAGAATTTACTTTCTTTCTGGGAATTCCCGTTATGTTTGGAGCTAGTGGTTGGAAAATCTTGAAGTTTATCATCAAAGGAAATACACTGGGGTTTGGGCAGCTCTTTCTGTTGCTTGTGGCAATGGGTGTTGCATTTTGGGTCAGTCTCTATGTGATTCGTTTCTTGACAGATTATGTGAAAAAACATGATTTTACAATCTTTGGGAAATATCGTATTGGCCTTGGAGTCTTGCTGATTGTTTACGGAATTTTTAAAGCTATTTTTTAACCGATTCAAAACTCAACAGCTTTTGTTGAGTTTTTTAGTTCGTCAAAGAAAACAAAAGCTGTCTATTTTTTGTAAAAAAGACGAAATTTTAGTATAATGAGAAGACTAGAAGTATGAGGTAATGCGATGGAAATGAAGCAAATTAGTGATACAACGATTAAAATCACAATAAAATTAGAAGATTTAGAAGAACGTGGAATGGAGATGGCAGATTTTCTCGTTCCGCAAGAAAAGACAGAAGAGTTTTTCTATGCAATTTTAGATGAGTTGGAAATGCCAGAGAGTTTTTTGGATAGCGGTATGCTCAGTTTTCGTGTAACCCCTAAACCAGACCGACTGGATGTTTTTGTCACCAAGTCTAAGATTGATAAGAATCTGAATTTTGATGATTTAGCAGATTTACCAGATGTAGAAGAGCTGTCTCAAATGTCTCCAGATGAATTTTTAAAGACATTAGAAAAAAATATTTTTGAGAAAAGCAAAGACGATATTGAAGCTGTTCGGTCTTTGGAAACGGCAGAAGCAGAAAATAGTAGAAGCACTTCTGATATGGAAGAACAAGAGGAAGATAATGACGAGCTAACACAAAAATATATATATTACATTTTGAAGTTTGCCAACCTAAGAGAAGTGATTGTTTTTGCTAAAACGGTAGATTATACCGTCAATACTTCAGAGTTATACAAAATGGGCAGTCACTATTATTTGACAATTTTGGTTGATATTGAAGGCCACCCTAAGCGATATCCGGCTTGGCTTCTTGCATCTATGCGTGAACATGCAGAAGATACAGCTGTGACAAGAGCTGTTTTGCAAGAGCATGGTTACTTATTGCTTGTCAACGATGCGGTTTCCAATCTTCAAAAGGTTAAATGATTATGATTCCCTTTCCCTTAAAATTTATTTTGGTTTTACTAGGAACCTTTTTCATTGGTGTGATTCTCACGCCCTTGGTTCGTTTGTTAGCATTTAAGATAGGTGCAGTAGATTATCCAAATGCTCGCAGAATCAATAAAAAGCCAATGCCAAGTAGCGGTGGGTTAGCTATCGTTATTGCTTTCTTAGTTGCTACACTTGTGTTAATGCCGATGATTGTGCAGGCAACTTTTTCTGGAAAGACCTATTTTGATTATATATGGCCTGTTGCTTTAGGAGGCGGTATTATCGCTCTAACCGGGCTGATTGATGATGTGAAAGAGTTGAAACCCTTAGCAAAGATGTCAGGGATTGTGTTAGCTGCCGGTTTGATTTGGTTATTAACGGATTTTCGTTTGAATCACTTTAAAATTCCTTTTGGCGGTCCGTTGCTACACTTTGCACCTTGGTTATCTTTCATTTTAACGGTTATCTGGATTATTTCAATTACCAATGCTGTCAATTTGCTTGATGGACTGGACGGATTAGTGAGTGGTGTATCTATTATTTCATTGGTAACAATGGGAATCGTTTCCTACTTCTTCTTGCCAGAACACAATGTTTTTCTAACCTTAACTATTTTTGTATTGGTCATGTCTATTGCAGGATTTTTTCCTTACAACTATCACCCAGCGATTATTTATTTGGGTGATACGGGGGCACTATTTATCGGTTTTATGATCGCAGTTTTGTCATTGCAAGGCTTGAAGAATGCGACAGCTGTTGCTGTGATTACTCCGATGATTATTCTGGGGGTACCAATTACAGATACATTTTTAGCGATTGTGCGCAGAACTTTATCTGGTCAAAAATTTTATACGCCAGATAAGCGTCATCTTCATCACCGTTTGCTATCTTTGGGGTTGACACACCGTGGGACAGTCTTAGTTATTTATGGGATTTCTATGATTTTTGCCATGATTTCTCTTTTGTTAAATATCTCAAGTCGTATCGGTGGTGTGCTGTTGGTGATTGGATTGCTCTTTGGAGTGGAGCTGTTAGCGGAGCTCATTGGTATTTTGGGGTCAAATCGGACACCACTTCTTAAGATTCTCCGATTTATTGGCAATTCTGCCTATCGGGAAGAAATTCGTAAACGGTTCAGAAATAGAAGAAAGAAATAGAGTTTGAGGAAAACAAAATCAAAGCCTTTTTGGCTTTTTTTTGCTATACTTATAAAGTATATAATGGATAGGAAGAAAGGAAAGTTTGCCATGTCTGTCTTAGAAATCAAAAACCTCCATGTAGATATTGAAGGAAAGAAAATTTTGAAGGGAGTCAATTTGACTCTTAAAACAGGAGAGGTTGCTGCCATTATGGGGCCGAATGGTACAGGGAAGTCCACCTTATCGGCGGCGATTATGGGAAATCCAAATTATGAGGTGACCGAGGGAGAGATTCTCTTTGATGGTGTCAATATTTTAGAACTGGATGTGGATGAACGAGCTCGTATGGGACTTTTTCTTGCTATGCAGTACCCAAGTGAAATTCCAGGTATTACCAATGCAGAATTTTTGCGTGCAGCCATGAATGCAGGTAAAGAAGATGATGAAAAAATCTCTGTCCGTGATTTTATCATGAAATTGGATGAAAAAATGGAATTGCTCAATATGAAAGAGGAAATGGCAGAACGTTATCTGAATGAAGGTTTTTCTGGTGGTGAAAAGAAGCGCAATGAAATTTTACAATTATTGATGCTGGAGCCGACATTTGCACTATTGGACGAAATAGACTCTGGCCTAGATATTGATGCCTTGAAAGTCGTATCGAAGGGTGTCAATGCTATGCGTGGAGAGAATTTTGGTGCCATGATTATTACACACTACCAACGCTTGTTGAATTACATTAAGCCTGATGTGGTTCATGTTATGATGGACGGGCATGTGGTGGCTTCGGGTGGACCAGAATTAGCTGTTCGTTTAGAGCAGGAAGGCTATGCCAAATTAGCTGAAGAACTTGGTTTTGATTACCAAGAAGACGCCTAGTCAACCCTTCTTTTTGCTTATAAAAAATAGGAGGATGAAATGACAAAAGAAACCATTAAACACTTTTCACAAATGCATGCGGAGCCTGAATGGTTGGCAAATCTTCGACAAGCTGCCTTTGATAAAATAGAAGAATTGAACTTACCGATTATTGAGCGCGTGAAATTTCACCGTTGGAACTTGGGAGATGGTACACTTTCGGAAAATGAAGCTTTTGCTCACGTGCCTGATTTCACAGCTCTGAATGACCATTTAACATTGGTGCAGCTTGGAACACAGACTGTTTTAGAGCAATTGCCGACTGAACTAGCGGAGCAAGGAGTTATCTTTACAGACTTTTACACTGCTCTTGAGGAAATTCCAGAAATCATGGAAAAGTATTTTATGTCTTCAGTTAAATATGATGAAGATAAGCTGGCAGCCTACCATACAGCTTATTTCAATAGTGGAGCGGTGCTCTATATTCCAGATAATGTTGAAATCAGTCAACCCATTGAAGGTATTTTTTACCAAGACAGTGAAAGTGATGTACCATTTAATAAGCACATTCTAATTATTGCAGGGAAACACTCCAAGTTTACCTATTTAGAGCGTCTGGAGACCTATGGTTCTGGCAGTCTTTCTGCAACAGCAAATATCACGGTGGAAGTCATTGCCCAAGCAGGATCACAGATTAAGTTTTCAGCTATTGATCGATTGGGTGAAAATGTCACAGCTTATATCAGTCGTCGGGGTAAGTTGGAAGATGATTCGATGATTGACTGGGCGATTGGGGTTATGAATGAAGGCAATGTGATTGCTGATTTTGACAGCGATTTGTTCGGCCGTGGAAGTCATGCAGATATGAAAGTGGTAGCTCTCTCTCGTGGCAAACAGACTCAAGGAATTGACAGTCGTGTTACGAACTACGGTTGCAATTCGATTGGTAATATCCTCCAACATGGTGTGATTTTGGAAAAGGGAACGTTGACTTTTAACGGAATCGGTCACATTATCAAGGGAGCCAAGGGAGCAGATGCTCAACAGGAAAGTCGAGTGCTCATGTTGTCTGATAAAGCACGTTCAGATGCTAATCCTATTCTTTTGATTGATGAAAATGATGTGACAGCAGGGCATGCGGCGTCTATCGGTCAGGTAGATCCAGAAGATATGTACTATCTTATGAGTCGAGGGCTAGATCAGGCAACGGCAGAACGGTTAGTAGTGCGTGGTTTCTTAGGTTCTGTGATCGTTGAAATTCCGGTCAAAGAAGTCCGTGCTGAAATGATTGAAAATATTGATAAAATTTTGGCTAAGAAATAAAAAGATAGGAAAAGAAATGTCTAAACTTGATGTAGAAGCTGTTCGGAAGGACTTTCCAATTTTGAATCAAATTGTCAATGATGAGCCACTAGTTTATTTGGACAATGCAGCAACGACCCAAAAGCCAAGGCAGGTCTTAGAAGCGGTCTTGGCTTATTATGAAAAGGATAATGCTAATGTCCATCGTGGAGTTCATACACTTGCTGAGCGAGCAACGACGGCTTATGAAGCTGCGCGTGAACGAATTCGCTCCTTTATCCATGCTGCTTCAACGAAAGAAGTTCTCTTTACGAGAGGTGCGACGACTGGTCTCAATTGGGTAGCAAACTATGCCAAAAGTGTGTTACAGCCAGGGGATGAGGTGTTGATTTCTGTTATGGAGCATCATTCTAATATTATTCCTTGGCAAGAAGCTTGTAAGAAAACAGGTGCTAGATTGATTTATGCTTATCTGAAAAATGGCATGCTAGACCTTGCTGACCTTCAATCAAAATTAACTAAAAAGACACGGTTTGTTGCGCTGGCTCATGTTTCTAATGTACTAGGTGTGATGAATCCTATAAAAGAAATAGCTGGGATGGTTCATCAAGTAGGAGCACTTTTGGTGGTGGATGGTGCTCAATCAATCCCACACGTAAAGATTGATGTTCAAGACTTGGATGTTGATTTTTTTGCGTTTTCAGGTCACAAGATGTTAGGTCCTACTGGCATTGGTGTTCTCTATGGTAAAGAAGAATTCCTGAAGAAAATGTCTCCGATTGAATTTGGTGGAGAAATGATTGATTTTGTCTATGAACAGGATGCGACATGGAAAGAGCTTCCTTGGAAATTTGAGGCAGGTACACCTAATATAGCTGGTGCTATTGGCCTGGCTGCAGCCATTGACTATTTAGACAACATCGGGATGGCAACGGTTCATCAGTATGAGCAGGACTTGATAGCTTATCTATTTCCAAAATTACAAGCTGTTAAGGGTCTTACTATTTATGGTTCAGAAAACGTGGATCAGCGATCAGGTGTCATTTCTTTTAATCTAACGGGGCTTCATCCTCATGATGTAGCAACCGCTCTAGATTATGAAGGTGTGGCTGTCCGGGCTGGTCATCACTGCGCTCAACCTTTGTTGAGTTACCTAGGAGTACCAGCAACTGTTCGAGCTAGTTTTTATATATACAATACCAAAGCGGATTGCGACAAGCTCGTTGAAGCTTTGAAGAAAACAAAGGAGTTTTTCAATGGCACTTTCTAAACTCAATAGTCTTTATAAGGCTGTTGTGACGGACCATTCAGCTCACCCTCATCATCAAGGTCAGTTGGATGGAGTAGAACAAGTTAGCCTCAATAATCCTACCTGCGGAGATGTCATCAGTCTGTCGGTTCAGTTTGATGAACAAGGAGTGATTGAAGATATTGCCTTTCTAAATTCTGGCTGCAGTATTTCTACAGCGTCAGCTAGTATGATGACTGATGTAGTTTTAGGAAAAACAAAAGGTGAAGCGCTCCAATTGGCAGAGATTTTCTCCCAAATGGTTCAAGGTAAGGAAGACAAGCAGCAGATGGCATTGGGAGACGCGGCTTTTTTGGCTGGTGTTGCCAAATTTCCACAGCGTATCAAATGCTCAACCTTAGGCTGGAATGCTCTTAAAAAGGCAATTGAGGAAGCTGGAAAGTCTGAAAAAAATTAATAATTGAGCTTAAATAAAAAATGCACCGCACCCCAAAAGTTAGACAAAAAAATCTAATTTTTGGGGTGCGGTACATTATCGTGATTTTTATAATTTTTCATTGACATATTGGACAAATTCATTCCACCATGATTTGAGAAAGAAAGGGCGTTCGATTCTTTCTGCTGAAAGCATAGAAATCGTTGGTGGTCGCTTATCAAGATAGCCTTTTCCAATTAAATCGTTGTCTGTATAAGTTAGTTTTCCAACAAGGGTACCCTTTTTTAAAGGAGTAGGATAGCCTTTTTTATTAGTTGTAAAATGTACAGTAGGCTTTTTGTGGTTGTATCTCCTCACAATGGTGAGTTTTTCACTTGCAACGGCAGTGACTTCATCTTTTTGACCGTTGATAATGCGAGCAGAGCTTTTATCATAGGATTCACCTTTTTTTACAAGAGTTTGGACAGTGAATTGCTGATAAATATAAGACATAAACCTAGAAGTGGCTGTGAAACGGGCGTTTTCATCTTTATCTGCATGATCGACATTGAGAAGGACTGTAATCAAACGCATGCCTCTCTGCTGGATTGTTCCGACAAAGGAAGCTCCTCCTTTATCAGAAGAACCGGTTTTTAGACCATCCACTCCAGCGCGAAAAGCCGGCATATCTTTAAGCATATGATTGGATGATGTAAGTGTCATACCTGCAAAGTTAGATGTAGCTTTTTTGGTAATTTCTAAAACTTCTGGATAATCAAGAATTAAACGACGAGCAATAATTGCAATATCATAAGCGCTCAATTTGTTTTCATCATCTTTGTTTGAACCAGGATAAAAATGTTCTTCTCCTAAAACAGAATTTTTAAGTCCAGAAGCATTGACAATAGTGGCATTTTTGATTCCCCATTGTTGCAATTTAGCTTTCATTAAGTCAACAAATTTTTTCTCACTACCTGCGACCTTCTCTGCTAAAGCAATCGCTGGGCTATCAGCACTTGCAATCAAGGAAGTTTCTAATAATTCTTTAACAGTGTACTTTCTAGCCTCTAATGGAACGTTATTAGTAGCTGGATTAACGGTTAATTGGTAAGGGTAATTAGAAATATCCACTGAGGTTTGGAGAGTGAACTTTCCTTGGTGAATGGCTTCATAGACCAAATAAGCTGTTAGCAATTTAGTAATAGAAGCAACTTCAACTGGCTGATTAGCATCTTTTTCATACAAGATTTTTCCAGTTGTAGCATCAACCGCAATAGCGTGCTTGGCGCCTACGTCAAAATTATCGGCCCAAACAATAGGAGTTAAGGTAAATAAGAAAGTCGTGACAAGTGTCATAATATATTTTTTCATAGTGATCCCTTTTTGTGAATTTATTATTATTGTATCATAAAATAAGGAGAGCTTCATAGAAAAGGGAGGATATTAGAAAAGATAAAAATGATTCGTTTTTATTTTTAAAGTAAGTTCTGGTATAATAGATAGGATAAGTAACGAATAGAGGAAAACATGAAATTTACAGAATTTAAGTTTAAAGATTATATTCAAGAGGCATTATTAGATTTGAACTTTTTCGAGGCGACAGAAGTACAGGAAAAATTGATTCCAATCGTACTTGCGGGTCGAGATCTAGTTGGAGAGTCCAAAACAGGTTCAGGGAAAACCCACACTTTTTTATTACCAATTTTTCAAAAGATTAATGAGGATGTAGAGAACGTTCAGGCTGTCATTACAGCTCCCAGTCGTGAATTAGCTAGGCAAATTTATCAAGCCGCATGTCAGATTGCTGCTTTTTCTGATAAGGAAATTCGAGTGGCTAATTATGTTGGAGGGACTGATAAAAGTCGTCAAATTGGGAAATTAACTTCTAGTCAGCCGCATATTGTCATTGGCACGCCGGGTCGCATTTATGATTTGGTAGCCTCAGGTGATTTAGCTATTCATAAGGCACATACATTTGTAGTGGATGAAGCTGATGTGACACTTGATATGGGATTTTTGATAACAGTAGATAAGATTGCTTCCAGTCTGCCAAAAGATTTGCAATTTCTTGTTTTTTCTGCGACCATTCCGCAAAAATTGCAACCATTTTTAAAAAAATACCTGTCAAATCCTGTTATCGAGCAAATCAAGACCAAAACAGTTATTTCAGATACTATTGACAATTGGTTGATTTCCACAAAAGGCCGTGATAGGAATGCGCAGATTTATGAGATAACACAGCTGTTACAGCCTTATTTAGCGATGATTTTTGTCAATACTAAGACACGAGCGGATGAATTGTATAGTTATCTAACAACACAGGGGCTCAAAGTGGCAAAGATTCATGGGGATATTGCACCGCGAGAACGCAAACGGATTATGAATCAGGTAAAAAAACTAGATTTTGAATATATTGTGGCGACAGATTTAGCAGCGCGGGGCATTGATATTGAAGGTGTCAGTCATGTCATCAATGATGCAATTCCACAAGATTTATCTTTCTTCGTTCATCGAGTAGGCCGAACAGGTAGAAATGGACTGTCAGGGACAGCAATTACACTTTATCAGCCAAGCGATGATTCAGATATCCGCGAGTTAGAGAAATTGGGTATCCACTTCATTCCTAAAATGATTAAAAATGGCGAGTTTCAAGATACCTATGATCGGGATCGTCGTGCGAATCGTGAAAAAACACCGGAGAAATTGGACACAGAAATGATTGGCTTGGTCAAAAAGAAAAAGAAGAAAATTAAACCGGGTTATAAGAAGAAGATTCAATGGGCCGTCAATGAAAAACGCCGTAAGACTAAACGTGCGGAAAGTCGTGCACGCGGGCGTGCAGAACGAAGAGCCAAGCGCCAACAGTTTTAGCCTTAACATTTTTTTATTGCTTCCATAAATAAAAACAATTATTCTTTAGAAGACGAATGTGATAGACTAGTTTTGCTAGTCTATTTTTATCGTAGCAAATAATTGGTGAAATAAAAAAATTGTGATAAAATTAGGCATTATTGAGAAAGGGAAGGTTGCTATGATTGTTACAACAGTGATGTTAACCTCTAATTGGTATCAAGAATTAGTTCAGAAGATTCCAGACGGTCAGCTTTTTAGTTGGCGATCGGTATTTGATGGATTACCAAGAATTATTGAAAAATTGCCAATAACGTTGATGTTGACGTTAGGGGGAGCTTTTTTTGGATTGATTTTGGCTCTCATTTTTGCAATTGTCAAAATCAGTCGGGTGAAGATCTTATACCCCCTACAGGCATCTTTCGTGAGTTTTTTGCGAGGGACACCTGTGCTTGTTCAGCTTATGCTGACTTATTATGGGATTCCTTTGCTCCTGAAAGCAATCAACTTACGATTCGGGACAGGGCTAAATATTAATGCTATTCCAGCTTATCTATTTGCAATTGTAGCCTTTGCCTTTAATGAAGCAGCTTATGCCAGCGAAACTATTCGAGCAGCGATTTTATCAGTAGATTCGGGTGAGGTTGAAGCGGCTCGTAGTTTAGGAATGACAAATGGTCAGGTTTACCGCCGTATTATTATTCCAAATGCAGCAGTAGTTGCTACACCGACCTTGATTAACTCTTTGATTGGTTTGACTAAAGGTACTTCTCTAGCTTTCAGCGCAGGAGTTGTCGAAGTTTTTGCTCAAGCACAGATTTTGGGTGGTACGGATTATCGTTACTTTGAGCGATTTATCTCGGTGGCTCTTGTCTATTGGGGTGTGAATATAGTGATTGAAGCACTGGGGAGGTTTATCGAAAAGAAAATGGCGATTGAAGCGCCTGATAACCTCAACCCAAGACTAGAGGCGAAAGGAGATATTCGTTAATGATGCGTATTTCAAATCTCAGCAAATCCTTTTCTGGACAACTGGTTTTAAATAATCTTAGTTTAGAAATTCAAAAGGGGGAAGTTGTTGCCTTGATTGGCTCATCTGGTGCAGGGAAATCAACCTTTCTGCGTAGCTTGAATTATCTAGAGCAACCAGATAGCGGGACGATAGCGATTGATGATTTTACAGTGGATTTTTCCAAGATTAGCAAAGAAGAAATTCTAACCTTGCGACGAAAATTGGCTATGGTATTTCAGCAGTTTAATCTTTTTGAGCGTCGAACAGCTTTGGACAATGTCAAAGAAGGTCTATTGGTTGTAAAAAAACTCTCAGACCGTGAAGCAACGACTCTTGCTAAAGAAGAACTAGCAAAGGTTGGTTTGTCAGATCGTGAAAATCACTACCCACGGCATTTATCAGGTGGGCAAAAACAACGAGTTGCTTTAGCACGTGCGCTTGCGATGAAGCCAGATGTTTTACTTTTAGATGAGCCAACATCAGCCCTTGATCCTGAACTAGTAGGAGAAGTCGAAAAATCCATTGCAGATGCAGCCCAGGCCGGGCAGACCATGATTTTAGTCAGTCATGATATGTCTTTTGTGTCTCAAGTGGCAGACAAGGTATTGTTTTTAGATAAGGGACACATTATTGAAGTAGGGACTCCTGATGAAATGATAAACTACCCTAAGGAAGAGCGCACAAAAGAATTTTTTGCCAGTTACAAACGGACATATATTTGATATAATAGAAAAAGAAGCCCAGTTGGCCTTGCTAGCTGGGTTTATTTCGGGCGAATTTATGTTAAGTAAAAGTTAATCTGATGAGGAGAATGACATGCTATCTCGAGTTTTTTTACTCTATCTAGAGAGTTTGCTAATTACGACATTATTGGTAGGAAGTTTTCTAGGCTTATGGATCGGTCTTCGTGCTCTTCGACGTGTTGATAAAACTATCAAGAATCGACAAGCACATTTGTATGATATGTTGCTGATTGCAGTGATGACGATTCCAATTTTATCCTTTGCAATGATGGGGATTTTGCTTGTCTTAAAAGCATAATTCTTGAAAAAAAGCTCTACTAACGTTAGAATAACAGTGATTACAATGAAGGAAGTGATGATATGTATGATACAATTATTATTGGAGCAGGACCAGCAGGAATAACAGCAGCGCTCTATGCTGCTCGTAGCAATCTGAAAGTAGCTCTTATAGAGCGTGGCATTCCAGGTGGACAAATGAATAACACCTCAGATATTGAAAATTATCCTGGATATACTAATATCAGTGGTCCAGAACTAGCAGAAAAAATGTTTGAACCACTCGAAAATTTGGGAGTGGAGCATTTATTTGGGGTTGTTGAAAAAATTGAACAGCAGGGCACTATCAAAAAAGTCTATACAGAAGATAACGTTTTTGAAAGTAAGACACTTATTATTGCGACGGGTGCCTTTCACCGTCATCTGGGAGTACCGGGTGAAGAAGAATTAAACAGCCGCGGGGTATCTTATTGTGCTGTCTGTGATGGCGCTTTTTTCCGAGATGAAGATCTTCTTGTCGTTGGTGGTGGTGATTCTGCGGTAGAAGAAGCGGTCTTTTTAACTCGTTTTGCAAAAACAGTGACCATTATTCATCGCCGCAATGAGTTGCGCGCCCAAAAGTTACTACAGGATCGTGCCTTTGCCAATGAGAAGATTCATTTTATCTGGGATTCAGTTGTACAAGAAATTAAGGGGGACAATCGTGTTCAAAGTGTTGTCGTGGAAAATGTCAAAACAGGTGAAGTGTCAGAACATGAATTTGGCGGTGTCTTTATCTATGTGGGCTTGGATCCAGTTAGTGAGTTTGTCAAAGACTTAGGCATTACCAACGAATCTGGTTGGATCGTGACTGATCATCATATGAAAACAGCAATTTCTGGTATCTATGCTATTGGTGATGTTCGGGAAAAAGACCTTCGTCAAATAACGACTGCTGTTGGTGATGGAGCGATCGCAGGGCAAGAAGTTTATAAATATATCACAGAGAATTGCTAAGACTGGATTCGCCTCCAGTCTTTTTTGTAAATATAGGTATATTGATGTGGTGATGGACTATAGATAAACGTTTAGCTCATCTTATCCTTGTGTTCCTTGTTTATGCTCTCATAAATAACTAGTGAAATTGTCAGAATTGTGGTACAATGGAAAAGTTCATGTGAAAAGGAGGCTTTGTATGAGTGAAAATAATTCCGAAAATAGTAAAAATAAAATGGAACGTGGTTTAAAAAATCGTCATGTTCAAATCATCGCTATTGCTGGGACGATTGGAACGGGACTTTTTTTAGGAGCAGGGCGTTCGATTAGTCTGACAGGACCATCTATTATTCTTATTTATATGTTGACGGGTGTCTTTATGTATTTAATGATGCGGGCGATTGGAGAAATGTTGTACTATGATCCAGATCAACATACGTTTATTAATTTCATTACTAAATATCTTGGGAATGGATGGGGTTATTTTTCTGGTTGGTCCTATTGGATTTCTCTTGTTTTTATCGGTATGGCAGAAATCACAGCAGTTGCACAATATGTTCAATTTTGGTTTCCAACTTGGCCGGCTTGGCTGATTCAAATCGTCTTTTTAGCTGTTTTAAGTATGGTCAATCTGATTGCCGTTCGAGTATTTGGCGAAGTTGAATTTTGGTTTGCTATGGTCAAGATTGTAGCCATTATCGCCTTAATTGTAACTGCGGTTTTTATGGTGTTGACCGGTTTTAAAACGCCTAATGGTGTAGCTAGCATAAGCAATATTAGTCAAGAGTTTCAACTTTTTCCAAATGGATTTATGAGTTTTGTCATGGGTTTCCAAATGGTTTTCTTTGCTTATCAAGCTATTGAGTTTATTGGAATAACAACATCTGAAACAGCGAATCCTCGTCAGGTATTGCCAAAAGCTATTAAAGAGATTCCTTTGAGAATTGTTCTTTTCTACGGTGGATCGTTGTTGGCAATCATGGCGATTATTCCGTGGAAAGATTTAGCAACGGCAGATTCGCCCTTTGTGATCGTATTCAAGCTGGCTGGTCTAAAGTGGGCTGCAGCTTTGATTAACTTCGTCGTATTGACTTCAGCTGCCTCAGCATTAAATTCAACCTTGTATTCGACAGGGCGTCATTTGTATCAAATTGCACATGACTCACCAAATCGTTTTCTGAATGAACTTGGTGCTGCAAAATTATCTAGACAAAATGTTCCACAAAATGCTATATTGACTTCGGCTGTAGTCATTGCTTTGGCTGCTTTTATTCAGGTATTACCAGGAGTATCAGATTCCTTTGCTTTGATTACTGCTTCTTCATCGGGTGTCTATATTGCTATTTATGCCCTAACGATGATTGCGCATCTAAAATACCGAAAGTCACAAGAATTTCTATCTGATGGCTATCTTATGCCAGCTTATAAATTCCTCAATCCACTAACCTTACTCTTTTTTGCTTTTGTGTTTGTAACGCTCTTTTTACAAAAATCAACCGTAGTAGGAGCAATTGGTTCAACCATTTGGATAGTTGTTTTTGGAATTTACAGTCAATGGAAGTTTAAAAGTAAATAAATCAGATTATAAGGCATTCAGCACATCAAGCTGAATAGCTTTTTTATTGTACAGTGGATGCTTATAAATGAGTTATAATTTATAGTAGCATAGAGATAAAGGAGGGATATTGATGAAAAAGTATTTAAAAAAGTGGGTGATCATATCTATCATCAGTGTAGCATTATTAGCAATAGGAGGTTTCCAAATGCTTTTATTTAAAACAGGAGAAGAACGGCGCAATCGAGAGTATGAGATTAGCTTAGTTAAGGCTTTGAAAAATTCTTATGCAGGAATTGAGGAGATTCATATTTCTGCCCCATCTTATGCTGACATTCCTTCTAAATCATGGGGAGCAGATGTGAAATTTATTTTTTCTGACGGGAAATCAGTAAAACATGTTCTAGCCTATGATAAAAATACTAAGGAAATCAGAATAGGTGTATACAACGATAAAGACGAAGAATTTAAACATATTTTAGATTCTCGGCGTGGTCAAACGAAATCTAGGGTGAAAATAAAATATTCAGATAGTTCAGAGGGGAAACAGTAATGACCTATACTTATACAGATCAACAACTAAGTGAATTAAATCGTGGGAAAAATGTTTATAGCGTCAATCCTGAGTATGCAAAGCGAAAAGAAAATAGAACCGCTATTGTTACAGAAAAACCTAATCATAAATTAAAGAAAGGAGAAGTAAACACCTTCACCACTCTCGGTGGTCAACGATTCCGCGTCATAGCAACCAAGTCAGATCCTAAGACTGGCTTTGATGGCATGGCAGTCGCACCGATTGTCAATGGCAGGGTGGATTATAAGAATGTGGCAGTGGTTGCAGCAGGGACAGATCCTAATAGTAAGACAAATTATGTGGGTCCCTTGTCGCGTGATGTAGTCAATGCTCTCTATCCCTTGTCACCCCAGTATGAGGTTGCGGATCAATTTGTAAAAGAAATAAAAGATAACCCCAAGTACGAAGTGACCCAGCTGACTGGCTATTCACAGGGATCAAATTCTCAAATGAAAATCTAAGACTAAATGATTCCAGTTGCTACTGTCGATGGATATTTATTCTTAGATTTTTAAATTTGTGTTATAATGTAAGGTATCCATGGTAAAGGAGTGATGAATTTTATGTATCCAGATGATAGTTTAACCTTGCATACGGACTTATATCAAATTAATATGATGCAGGTTTATTTTAGGGAAAATATTCATAATAAACGAGCAGTTTTTGAAGTGTATTTCCGCAAAGAGCCTTTTCACAGTGGCTATTCTGTTTTTGCAGGCTTGGAACGGATAATTCATTATTTAAATCATTTGACATTTTCAGAGAGTGATATTGCCTATCTTCGTTCTCTTGGTTATGATGAAGAATTTCTAGTTTATCTAGCCAATTTAAAATTGGAATTAACAGTACGCTCTGCACGAGAGGGCGACTTGGTCTTTGCTAATGAACCGATTGTTCAAGTAGAAGGCCCACTTGCCCAATGCCAATTGGTAGAAACAGCCTTATTAAATATTGTCAACTATCAAACTTTGGTAGCGACAAAAGCAGCTCGGATTCGCTCGGTGATTGAAGATGAGCCCTTAATGGAGTTTGGTACCCGCCGAGCACAAGAAATGGATGCAGCTATTTGGGGTACACGAGCTGCTGTCATTGGGGGAGCAAATGGAACCAGTAATGTGCGTGCTGGAAAACTCTTTGATATTCCAGTCTTGGGAACGCATGCTCATGCACTTGTTCAAGTCTATGGTAATGATTATGAAGCTTTCAAAGCATATGCTGAAACGCACCATGACTGTGTTTTCTTAGTGGATACCTATGATACGTTTCGTCTGGGTGTGCCAGCAGCTATTCGTGTGGCACGTGAAATGGGAGACAAAATCAATTTCCTCGGTGTCCGGATTGACTCAGGTGACTTGGCTTATATTTCTAAAAAAGTCCGGCAGCAACTGGATGAAGCTGGATTCCCAAATGCGAAAATCTATGCATCAAACGATTTGGATGAAAATACAATCCTCAACTTGAAAATGCAGAAAGCCAAAATTGATGTTTGGGGCGTCGGAACGAAGCTCATCACTGCTTACGACCAGCCAGCACTGGGAGCCGTTTACAAGATTGTGGCTATTGAAGATGAAAATGGCAATTTGCGCAATACGATCAAGCTCTCTAATAATGTGGAAAAAGTATCAACGCCAGGTAAAAAGCAAGTTTGGCGTATTACTAGCCGTGCAAAAGGAAAGTCGGAAGGGGATTACATCACTTATGACGGTGTAGACGTGAATGCTATCACCGAATTGGAAATGTTCCATCCGACCTACACTTACATTAATAAAACTGTGACAAATTTTGATGCAGTACCTCTGTTGGTAGATATTTTTAAACAAGGCCAGCTTGTGTATGAATTGCCAACTTTAATGGAAATTCAAACATATGCTCGCAAAGAGTTTGATAAGTTGTGGGACGAGTACAAACGGGTTCTCAATCCGCAAGATTATCCTGTGGATTTGGCGCGTGATGTATGGCAAGACAAGGTAGATTTAATTGATCAAATGCGCAAAAAAGCAAGCCAAATGGGAGAAACAAAATGACCTTACAGGAAATAATTATCCAACAATTAGGTGTGAAACCTGTCATTGACCCACAAGAAGAAATCCGTAAATCTATTGATTTTTTAAAGGCTTATCTAAAAAAACATTCCTTTTTGAAGTCCTATGTGTTAGGGATTTCAGGTGGACAGGATTCAACATTGGCAGGACGTTTAGCACAATTGGCAATAGAAGAAATGCGAGCTGAGACTGGCGATAATAACTATCAATTTATCGCAGTACGTTTACCATATGGAGTGCAGGCTGACGAAGCTGATGCCCAAAGAGCGCTCGCTTTTATCCAACCAGATGTCAGCCTTGTAGCAAATATCAAGGAATCTGCAGATGCGATGACAGCTGCTGTGGGAGCAACTGGTGCTAAGGTTTCAGACTTCAATAAAGGCAATATCAAAGCGAGGAGTCGTATGATTGCGCAGTATGCTTTAGCTGGCTCCTATAATGGGGCGGTTATTGGAACGGATCATGCTGCAGAAAATGTGACAGCTTTCTTTACGAAATTTGGTGATGGTGGTGCAGATATTCTACCACTTTATCGTCTCAATAAACGTCAAGGGAAACAGCTATTGGCTGCCTTGGGTGCGGACCCCATTCTCTATGAGAAAGTGCCGATAGCAGACCTGGAAGAAGAAAAACCAGGGATTGCAGACGAGGTTGCTCTCGGTGTTACCTACAATGAAATTGATGATTATCTGGAAGGTAAAACTGTATCGGAAGAAGCACAGGCGACCATTGAATCCTGGTGGCGTAAAGGGGAACATAAACGTCATTTGCCAATCACCATCTTCGATAATTTTTGGAAATAAGCAGAAGAATTGTTCTAACTTACGTTTTTTAAATCCGTAGGCTATTAAAATCAGATGTAGAACGAAAAAGTTAGGCGCGCCTAACTTTTTATTTGAAGAATTTTAAAAATAAGCTATAATAGTGTGTAGAATTAAAAGGAGGTATCTATGAATTCATTAGATCAACAATTTACAGATAAATTATATGCTAATTATGAAGCAAATATGAAATATGCTGCAATTGAAAATGCAGTTAGTCACAATGGTTTATTAACTTCACTGGAAAAACGCAACAGCGCTGCTGAAAACAATCCTGTATTTTCAATTGATTTGACCAAAGATAAGGTCAGCAATCAAAAAGCTTCTGGTCGCTGCTGGATGTTTGCAGCGCTCAATACATTTCGCCACAAAATGATTGCAGGCTTTCAATTAGAAGAATTTGAATTGTCACAAGCTCATACATTTTTCTGGGATAAATATGAAAAATCGAACTGGTTCTTGGAACAAGTATTAGCAACTGCAGACCAAGAATTAACCAGTCGTAAGGTCAAATTCTTACTTGATACACCTCAACAAGACGGCGGTCAATGGGATATGGTTGTGGCACTTTTTGAAAAATATGGTGTGGTGCCAAAATCTGTTTATCCAGAATCTATTTCATCAAGTAACAGTCGTGAACTTAATCAATATCTAAATAAATTACTCCGCCAGGATGCACAAATTTTACGTGACTTGGTTACTAGCGGAGCTGATGCAGCAGCTGCTCAAGAAAAGAAAGAAGAACTTTTGCAAGAAATTTTTAATTTCTTAGCAATGACCCTAGGACTCCCTCCTCGTACTTTTGATTTTGCTTATCGTGATAAAGACAATAACTTCCATGGTGAAAGTGGATTGACACCACAAGCATTTTACAAGAAATATGTGGATATTAAGCTAGATGACTATGTATCCATCATCAATGCCCCAACAGCTGACAAACCTTATGGCAAATCTTACACTGTCGAGATGTTAGGAAATGTCGTAGGAGCACGTGATGTCCGCTATTTGAATGTCGATATGAATCGTTTGAAAGAACTGGCCATTGCTCAAATGCAAGCAGGAGAAACGGTTTGGTTTGGCTCTGATGTAGGTCAATCTAGCAATCGCAAAGCTGGAGTTATGGTCAATAATATGTATGATTTTACTTCAAGTATGGATATTGAATTGACACAAGACAAAGCAGGGCGCTTAGATTACAGTGAAAGTCTCATGACTCATGCAATGGTCTTGACCGGTGTTGATTTGGATGAAAATGGAAAATCAACAAAATGGAAAGTGGAAAATTCTTGGGGTGATAAAGTTGGGGACAAAGGCTATTTTGTTGCCAGCGATGACTGGATGGACGAATACACTTATCAAATTGTTATCCGCAAAGAATTTTTAACCGCTGAAGAATTAGCTGCCTACGAAGCAGAGCCTAAAGTACTTGCTCCGTGGGATCCGATGGGAGCTTTAGCAAGTAAATAAGATACGAAAAAAATGTTAAAATAGTTCCACAGTAATCCGAAAAGAAATAGAAAAACACGAACATTTTAGAACCAGTTACCACTGATTTGAATTGTTCGTGTTTTTTATATTTACAAACCTAGGATTTGCAAACTGCTATCTGTTGAATTGCTTGATTTTCAGATATTTCTTCATTGTCGATTTCGTGAAGGAGGAGTTTCTGAATTTCCACCATTATTAGGAGTATTCGTAGATGTAGAAGCACTAGACTCCTTATCCGCTGAAGAAGAGCTGTTTGACGACTCTTGAGAAGAGTTTTCTTTATTTTTTGAAGTTGAAGATGATTCTTCAAGACTAGAGCTTGAAGTCGAATTATAATAATTTTGTTGATATTTGTTAGTTGTGTTGGCTAAAAAGACATAATGTCCGCTACGATAGAGACCGCTAGGCATTTCCCAATCTTCTGTTCCACTTTCGGATAAGTAAGACATCGTAGCGCGGTAAACATCTGTTGCAACTTTCACGCCGTTATCCAAAACAGGAGTGAGACGGTTCGTGTAACCTGTCCATACTGCCATTGAATATTTCCGTGTATAGCCAACGAAGAGTTCATCTGGTGTCACAACGCTAGAGCCACCGTAAGGTTTCGTTAATTTTGCTAACTCATCATTAGAGTAGTTGGAAGTCCCCGTTTTACCAGCTTGGTAGACGCCAGAGATTGCGGCATTAGTTCCAGTACCTGAAGTGAGTACTGTTTTTAACATATGTGTCATCATGTAAGCTGTTGTTT
The DNA here is from genome assembly GCF_000413475.1 of Streptococcus intermedius SK54 = ATCC 27335. Classification (GTDB taxonomy): domain Bacteria; phylum Bacillota; class Bacilli; order Lactobacillales; family Streptococcaceae; genus Streptococcus; species Streptococcus intermedius. The sequence continues at coordinate 100,720 of NZ_ATFK01000001.1, forward strand.
CTTTCATTGCAGTGGTACCTTGATTAGAGAAATCTTTTGAAGTTCCATCGCTAAAGACAACACGCCGGACATATTGAGGTTTGTAGTATGTTCCACCATTTGCAAATGCTGCATAAGCAGCAGCCATTTTTTCACTGCTGGCACCATATTTTTTATCTGATTTGGTAGTATTACTTGAAATGGCATTGGCATACATCATTTCTGGATAATCAATACCAAGTCCATTAAGGAATTTCTTAGATTTGTTGAGACCAACGGCTTCTAGTGTTTTAACAGCTGGAACGTTACGAGATTCTTGAAGGGCATACTGAATGCTAATGTTCCCAAAATAACGCATATCCCAATTGTAAACTGGAGTAGTTGATCCAGGATAATGATAAGGAGCATCACTAATATATGCGGCTGTTGAAGAATAAATTCCATTTTCAATAGCTGGAGCATAATCGGTGATTGGCTTCATGGTTGAACCCCAGTCACGATTAGTTTCGACGGCTTGGTTGGTACCAAACGAAACATTTGAAGCCTGCTTGCGGGCTCCTAATTGAGCAATCACCTTACCGGTTGTGACATCCATAATGGTAGAAGCAACTTGTAGTTCATCGTCTGGATAAGCAACATATTCATTGCTATTATAAATATTCCAAAGGCGTTCTTGAACAGCTCTATTTACGTTCGTATATACTTCCATTCCCGTCGTCAGCAAATTATAACCAGTTTCCTGTTGAACTTGTTCGATAACTTGTTTTAAGTAATTATCCATGTAAGCTGGATAAGAAACTGAATTTTTTAAACTTTGTAGACCATCAGTAACGGGAGTGTTGATTGCTTTTTCGTATTGTGCGGCAGAGATGTACTTGAGTTTATACATCTCTGATAAGACAAGATTCCGACGATTTTTAGCAGCTTCTGGTTGTGTATAGGGATCGTATTGATTTGGTGCTTGTGGCATGCCAGCTAATAAGGCAATCTGAGGTAAGCTCAAATCTTTTAAATCTTTGCCATAATAACTTTGTGCAGCAGTCTGCATACCATAGTTACCATTTGACATGTAAACTTTATTTACGTAATAAGTAATAATTTCTTGCTTAGTGGCTTTGCGTTCCAATTGGAAAGCTAACCAAGCTTCTTGGATTTTACGTGCTAATGTTTGATCCGCATTTGAAGTAGAAAAGTAAGTTAATTTAATCAACTGTTGTGTTAGAGTGGAGCCGCCTTGCCGATTTCCTTTGCGCAAGTTATTCAAAAAAGCACCCAAAATACGAACAGAATCCACACCGCGATGATTAAAGAAACGATGGTCTTCAATTGCTACGATAGCTTGCACTAAGCCGGTCGGAATATCGCTTGTTGCTGCATTTACTCTTTTTTCGGAACCTAAGTCAGCAATAAGCTTGTTTTCACTGTCATAGATTTTACTGGAAGTTGTGGCAACTAGTTTCTTTTCTGACAAGGCAGGCGCCTTGTGGACTTGATAGAGGAAGATTCCTCCGCCAGTAATAATTCCTAGAAAAAATAACGTGATGAGACCGATAGCAGCATATTTTGCAGCTGTCAGTAAAGATTGCTTATTCATTTGTTTTACCACCTAGTAAGTTTTGTTGAATGATTTCAAGATAAGGAATGCTAGGAAGGCCATTCTGTGAGATAGAATATCCATGTCGTTGAATGTAATCAAGTGGCATGGATTTTTTCCCTTTGTCAATCTTGAAGAAGTTAATCAGATAAGGAGCAGGAAGCAAGTATGTTTGATTTAAAGTTGAAAAGTGTAATAAAACGAAACAAATTCCTCCTTGTTTGACGACTTGTTCCATGTGTTCGATTTGATGTGCATGAAAATTTTTCATGGGCATGGAAGCCTTTTGACGAGTTTCCTTTGCTTCAAAATCTATATAATGTCCCTGATAAACACCGGAATAGTCTGTTGTAGAGGCTTGTCGAAAGTAGGCTTCTACGATTTTTGCCCGACTACGTCTGGGATAATCCACTTTTACGATTTGAATGGGAGTCGGTTTTTTGTGAATAACTGCCAACTCATGACTAAGGTAATAATCATTTGTGTCATTGATCATTTTTTCAAAAGACATTCCTCGATTGGCAAAATCAACTGATTTCTTTTTAGGAAAATTCAATGAGTTGCGCGAGAAAACTTTATGTGGATAGTTGACCATATATCTCCTTATTGGTACAATAACATCACTCTATTATAACATAAAAAAGAAATAAAGGGATAATTTAAGTGATTAGTGTATTGGTAGTAGGATATCGAAATTTTGATTTGGGAATTTTCAATGAGAAAGATCATCGAATAAAGATTATTAAAAAAGCGATTCAACGTGATTTAACTCATTTATTAGAAGAAGGAGCAGAGTGGTTGATTTTCACTGGAAACTTAGGCTTTGAAGCTTGGGCATTAGAAGTTGCTAAAGAATTACAGCAAGTCTATGCATTTCAAATTGCAACAATTTTCACTTTTGAGAATCAGGGGGAAAATTGGAATGAAGTCAATCAAGAAAAATTAAACCGTTTCAAACAGGTCGACTTTGTAAAATATGCTTATCCGCATTATGAAAACCCAAATCAATTTCGTGATTACAATCATTTTCTACTCAACAATACAGATGGTGCCTATATTTTTTACGATGAAGAAAATGAGACGAATTTAAAATATCTTTATCAAATGATGAAAAGTCAAGAACAATATTTTATCAAAAAATTAACATTTGATGACTTAAATGAAGTCGCAGAAAATTTTTCCTGAAATTAGATGTTTAACCTTGATTTTTGTGGTTCATTTTTTATATAATTAAAGTAATGAACGAGAATGGAGAGAGAAATGGCTAGTATTATTTACACACCAAAAGATATTTTTGAGCAAGATTTTAAAGTTGGCGTCCGTGGTTACAACAAAGTTGAAGTGGACGAATTTTTAGATGACGTCATTAAAGATTATGAAACGTACGCTGCTTTGGTAAAGGAACTTCGTGAAGAAAATACTCGTTTAAAGGCTGAACTCGCTAAAAAGTCAACTGAGTCGGCAACTTCACCTTTAACACAGTCTATCATGGAAACTCCTCAGACGGCTTCTGCTACGCTGACAAATTTTGATATTTTAAAACGTTTAAATCGTTTGGAAAAAGAAGTCTTTGGTAAGCAAATCTTAAATAATGAAATATAATAAGTAATGTGCAATTTTTGGATAATCGCGTGAGAATATTTTATTTTCATGAGGAAAGTCCATGCTAGCACGGGCTGTGATGCCCGTAGTGTTTGTGCTAGGTGAAACAATAAGCCTAGGGACGAGAAATCGTTACGGCGGACGAAACAGCTACGTCTCTGGATATGCTGGAATAGTCCTGAAAGTGCCACAGTGACGTAGTTTTTGCAGAAACGCAAAAAGTGGAACGCGGTAAACCCCTCAAGCTAGCAACCCAAACTTTGGTCGGGGCACGGAATGCGTGGAAACGAACATAGCATTCTGACTGGAAACAGTAGACAGATGATTATCGAAGGAAATGATACCTAGTTATTTCTGGAACAAAACATGGCTTATAGAAAGTTGCATATAGGTTTAGCTAGCGTATTATGCTAGCTTTTATTTTGAGAGGGCAAATGAAAACAAAATTTAAGTTGATTGCGACTGCTGCGGCTGGTTTAGAGGCTGTGGTTGGTCATGAAATCAGAAATCTTGGCATAGAATGTCAGGTGGAAAATGGACGAGTTCAGTTTGAAGGAACTGTCGAGACCATTATTGAGACCAATCTTTGGTTGCGTGCTGCAGATCGTATCAAGATTATTGTTGGTCGTTTTCCAGCTAAGACCTTTGAAGAACTCTTTCAGGGAGTTTTTGCACTGGATTGGGAGAATTATCTACCACTGGGAGCTAAATTTCCTATTGCCAAGGCAAAATGTATCAAATCAAAACTCCACAACGAGCCTAGTGTACAGGCTATTTCTAAAAAGGCAGTTGTCAAGAAGTTGCAAAAGCACTACGCTCGTCCAGAAGGAGTGCCCTTGCAGGAAAATGGAGCTGAGTTTAGAATAGAGGTTTCTATTCTGAAAGATATAGCGACGGTGATGATTGATACAACAGGATCCAGTCTCTTCAAACGTGGCTATCGGGCCGATAAGGGTGGCGCTCCAATTAAAGAAAATATGGCAGCTGCGATTTTGCTCTTGTCCAATTGGTATCCTGATAAACCTTTGATTGATCCGACTTGTGGGTCTGGTACGTTTTGTATCGAGGCAGCCATGATAGGGATGAAGATGGCGCCTGGTCTCCATCGATCCTTTGCCTTTGAAGGCTGGAATTGGGTGGATAAAGACCTGGTAGCCCAGGCTCGCTCGACTGCACTCAGTCAAATTGATCAGACTATCCAGCTGGATATTTCTGGATCGGATATCGATGGTCGGATGGTAGAGCTAGCGCGAAAAAATGCTGAGCAAGCAGGAGTTGCAGAGCAGATTCACTTTAAGCAGATGCGGCTGCAGGATTTGCATACAGAGAAAATCAATGGTGTGATTGTTTCTAATCCACCATATGGAGAACGCCTCCTAGATGATGAGACTGTGACACGACTTTATCAGGAAATGGGGGAAACCTTTGCTCCGCTCAAAACCTGGAGCAAGTTTATCTTGACTAGCGATGAAGCATTTGAAACAAAATACGGCAGTCAAGCCGCTAAAAAACGTAAACTCTATAATGGAACTTTAAAGGTTGATTTGTATCAGTATTTTGGCCAGCGGGTCAAACGTCAGTTAGATTAGAAAGGATTTGCCGTGAGTAAAGACGAAAAACATTTACCAGAACAAGAAGAATCAATTCTGGATTTTGAGGCAGCTAAAGAAATGACAATTGGTCAAGCTGCTCGAAAAAGCGAAGAACTTGAAGCAGGAGTGACAGAAGAGGACAATGTATTAGATAAATACATTAAACAGCATCGTCAGGAAATTGAAGCTGGGAAATTTTCGGCTCAATCTGCCGAAGAATGGGCTAAAATAGAGGACCAAGAACAATTGAGCCAGTCAGATTTGGCAGAACTTATCCAAGAGGTGCATGATGATATTCAAAGGGAAGAAGCCTTAGAATCTGCTGGTGTAACGTCTGAGGAGTCAGATTTTGATGAAACGGTTGGTGCACTTTCAACTAGTGATGTAGAACCGCAAGACATTCTAGACGGAAACCATACACAGCCTCTAGAAGAGCCAGAGGCTGAGACGAAAGTGGTGGAGGTAATTCAGCCTAAAATAGACGTTATTCCTGTGTACTCAGCTAATCCAACAGAAGAAAATTCAACTGTTATAGCGTCTAATGAAGAAATGGGAACAGAAACAGTTCCAGTTTATAAAAATAAGAAAGTTCTGTATTCGGTAGTAAGTGTCGCTTTACTGGCTTTAATTGGTTGGACTGTTTATCTGTCTTTAAATAGAAAACAAGCGAAACCAACTACAAATTCAACGAGCCAAACAAGTAAATCTTCTACAGCTTCTAGCTCTGAAAATAAGGATTTGAAGGCTTTTAACAGTCTTTATGATTCATTTTTTACTGATGCAAACAAATTAGCGTTGAAAAATAGTAGCTTTGGCAATCTAGATAAGTTGAAAGCAGCCTTGGAAAAATTAAAAAATACCAATGAGTACAATGTTGCAAAAGCGAAATATGATAGTTTGGTCAAACAAGTTGAGGCTGTTAAAAATGTGAATGCACAGTTCACCTCAGTGGCAATCACAGACGGCGTTTTAGATACTAAGGCAAAGATTAAAAGTGATGCTAAATTCACAGATATTACAACAGGAAATACAGATTTAGATAAAGTCCTGAAAGCTGCCATCAGTTTAGGAAAGAGCCAACAAGGAACGACTAAAACAGGAAGTGCAGCTACTGCTCCATCTCAAAGTCCTGCTCAAGCCCCTGCAGCAGCTTCTGGTCCAACTTTGCAGCGTCATTTAAGTCGAGTTCCGTATGACCAAGCAAAAATCAATGATGCTAGTAATCCTTCTTGGAATTTTAATCCTGGTGTGCTAGAGAAGATTTTGGCTACTTCGCGTGAACGTGGCTATTTTGCAGGAGATGACTATATTTTGGAAAAAGTAAACATTATCAAGGGAAATGGGTACTACAACCTTTTCCGAAAAGATGGTACTTATTTGTTTAGCATCAACTGTAAAACAGGCTATTTTGTAGGGAATGGTGCAGGTTATGCAGATGCTTTAGATTATTAGGGAACGCTTTCAAGCAAATTCTTAGACTCTAAAAACCTTATACGCTATAATAAAACGTATAAGGTTTTTGTTTTATAATTAAACTATTTTGGAGGTAACCCTTATGTCACTTATTGGTAAAGAAATTATCGAGTTTACTGCAGATGCTTATCATGCTGGAAACGGGAAATTTATCACTGTTTCAAATGAAGATCTTAAAGGGAAATGGAGTGTAGTTTGTTTCTATCCTGCTGATTTTTCATTTGTTTGTCCGACTGAGTTGGAAGACTTGCAAGAGCAGTATGCAGCTCTGAAAGAACTAGGTGTAGAAGTTTATTCTGTTTCAACAGATACTCATTTCACACATAAAGCTTGGCATGACCATTCAGATGCCATTGGAAAACTGGAGTACATCATGATTGGTGATCCGTCTCATCTTATTTCACTAGGTTTTGATGTATTAGATGAAAGCGGACTATCTCAACGTGGTACTTTTATTATTGACCCAGATGGGGTTGTACAGGCACTTGAAATCAATGCAGATGGTGTAGGGCGTGATGCTTCTGTTTTAATTGACAAAATTCATGCCGCACAATATGTACGGAATCATCCAGGTGAAGTTTGCCCAGCTAAATGGAAAGAAGGAATCGAAACACTCACACCAAGTCTTGATTTAGTTGGTAAAATTTAAGGAGACCTCTCATGACTTTAGATAAAACAATTAAAGCACAACTTAAGCAGTATTTGGGTCTTCTAGAATCTGATGTTGTGTTTCAAGCTTCTTTAGGTCAAGATGAACGTTCTGCAAAAGTGCAAGCATTTTTAGAAGAAATCGTTGCAATGTCTCCTCGTTTATCGTTGGAAAATATAGCAGCTAGCCGTCAGCCAAGTTTTACTATTGCTCAAGCAGGACAAACGGGACGTGTTCAGTTTGCAGGTCTTCCTTTGGGACATGAATTCACATCTTTTGTGCTTGCTTTGCTGCAAGTTTCTGGTCGTGCACCAAAAGTAGAAGATGCTGTTATAGATCGAATTCGAGCGATTAAACAGACACTTCATTTTGAAACTTATGTCAGCTTAACCTGTCATAATTGTCCAGATGTTGTACAAGCTCTTAATATGATGGCTATTCTGAATCCAACCATTAGTCACACAATGGTTGAAGGAGGAATGTTTAGAGAAGAAGTTGAAAATAAAAAAGTCATGGCTGTTCCAACAGTTTTTCTCAATGGAGACGAATTTGCAAATGGTCGAATGACTATTGAACAATTGCTTGATAAACTCTCTGGCCCTGCTTCAAGTGAAGAATTTGATAAAAAAGAACCATTTGATGTGTTGGTTGTTGGGGGTGGCCCTGCTGGGAGCAGTGCAGCCATTTATGCTGCTCGTAAGGGAATTCGTACAGGTATGGTCGTTGAAAACTTTGGCGGGCAGGTAATGGAGACTGTTGGTATTGAAAATATGATTGGTACTCCCTATACAGAAGGCCCTAAACTGATGGCGCAAGTAGAAGAACATACCAAGAAATATCCGATTGATATCATGAAGAATCAACGTGTGCAAAACATTGAGAAAAAGGATTTGATTGAAGTGGAGCTTGAAAATGGAGCTATTCTGAAAACAAAAACGGCTATTCTCTCTGTTGGGGCTCGTTGGCGAAATGTCAATGTTCCTGGTGAAGAAGAATTCCGAACCAAAGGTGTCACCAATTGTCCTCATTGTGACGGTCCTATTTTTACTGGTAAAAAAGTAGCTGTTATCGGCGGAGGCAATTCTGGGATTGAAGCAGCGATTGACTTAGCGGGTCTTGCAGAACATGTTTATGTGTTCGAATTTCTACCAACCTTGAAAGCTGATCAAGTCTTACAAGATCGAGTGCACCAACTTAAAAACGTGACTGTTTTAACCAATGTAGCAACAAAAGAAATTCATGGTTCCGATCAAGTTGAAGCTATTACTTATCTTAACCGTGAGAATAATGAAGAGCATAAAATTGAGCTTAGTGGTGTCTTTGTTCAAATTGGCCTCTTGCCTAATACAGACTGGTTGAAGAACAGTTCGGTTGCTCTCAATGAACGCGGTGAAATCATTGTTGATAAACAGGGTGCGACAAATGTTCCTGGAATTTTTGCAGCAGGTGATTGTACAGATAGTGCCTATAAACAAATCATTATTTCAATGGGGTCAGGAGCAACAGCAGCTCTAGGAGCATTTGATTATTTGATTCGTCAATAAGAAAGAAAATGAGTAGGAAAACTGGAATTTCCTACTCATTTTTTTATTTTATACAAGATGGCGTTTAAAAGGATCGTCAGAGATTCCTTGATCTAAAATGAGCTTGCACCATTCTTTGGCAGAAAAGAGACTGTGGTCTTTATAATTTCCACAGGATTCAATGGTTGTGCCAGGGACATCAGTCCAGGTGGTTTCTCCAGCTATTTCCTCTAAAGAGGCCTTTATGACTTTGGCAATTTCGGTTGTACTATGTCGTCCCCACATGATCATGTGAAAGCCAGTACGGCAGCCAAAAGGGGAGCAATCAATCATGCCATCAATCCGAGTGCGAATGAGCTTTGCTAGGAGATGTTCAATTGTGTGTAGTCCAGCAGTTGGGATAGAATCCTCGTTAGGTTGGACAAGACGAATATCAAAATTCGAGATGACATCACCTTTTGGACCAATTTCTTCGCCAATCAAACGCACATAAGGGGCTTTGACAATCGTGTGGTCTAACTCAAAACTTTCAACTATTACTTCTTTTACCATCAGAAAACTCCTTTGTTTTTAATAAATTATAGCATATTTTACTTTGGTGAAGAAAAATTTTATCTTTTTGAGAAAACTTGGCTGAGAAAGGAGAGATAAAAAGTTATATGTGAAAATGTTCACTTTCGATAATAATTTAGTTTGTGAAAAATTGATTTTTATGATAAAATAATTAAGAATTTTACAATTCAATATCAATAATTTGAGGTAAAAACATGGAAATGATTTTTGCAGGTGTTTTTGCCGTCGTCATTGGTTTAGTCATTGGATATGTAAGTATCTCAGCTCGCATGAAATCAGCGAAAGAAGCTGCGGAACTTACTCTTTTAAATGCTGAACAAGAAGCAACTAATTTACGTGGACAAGCGGAGCGTGAAGCGGATTTGTTACTAAAAGAAGTGAAGCGCGAAAGTAAATCCCTTAAAAAAGAAGCACTGTTAGAGGCAAAAGAAGAAGCCAGAAAATATCGAGAAGAAGTTGAGGCAGAATTTAAATCTGATCGTCAAGAATTGAAGCAACTGGAAAGTCGTTTGACAGAACGTGCGACAAGTCTTGATCGTAAAGATGACAATTTGACCAACAAAGAAAAAACGCTCGAACAGAAAGAGCAAAGTATTTCTGATAGAACTAAAAACCTTGAGGCGCGTGAAAACAAACTGACAGAGTTGGAGCAACACAAAGAAGCAGAATTAGAACGTGTTGCCGCACTCTCACAAACAGAAGCCCGAGATATCCTTCTCACTCAGACTGAAGATAAGTTATCAAAGGAAATTGCGACACGGATTCGTGAAGCAGAGCAAGAGGTCAAAGAACGTTCTGATAAAATAGCGAAGGATATTTTGGTCCAAGCCATGCAACGAATTGCAGGTGACTACGTTGCCGAGCAAACTAATTCAACTGTTCATCTGCCAGATGATACGATGAAGGGACGGATTATTGGACGGGAAGGTCGGAATATTCGGACCTTTGAAAGTTTGACAGGTATTGATGTCATTATTGATGATACACCAGAAGTGGTGACCCTATCTGGATTCGATCCAATTCGTCGTGAGATTGCTCGTATGACAATGGAAGCACTATTGAAAGATGGTCGCATCCATCCAGCTCGTATTGAAGAATTGGTAGAAAAGAATCGTCTGGAAATTGATCATAAGATTCGTGAGTATGGTGAAGCAGCGGCTTATGAAATCGGTGCACCAAATTTGCATCCCGATTTAATGAAGATTATGGGACGCTTGCAGTTCCGTACATCCTACGGTCAAAATGTACTGCGCCATTCTGTTGAAGTCGCGAAATTATCTGGTGTCATTGCAAGTGAACTTGGTGAAAATGCTGCCTTAGCACGCCGTGCTGGTTTTCTTCATGATATTGGCAAAGCCATTGACCGTGAAGTGGAAGGTAGCCACGTGGAAATTGGAACAGAATTGGCTCGTAAGTATAAAGAACATCCAATTGTGGTTAACACGATTGCCAGTCACCATGGTGATGTGGAAGCAGAAAGTGCCATTGCTGTTATCGTAGCTGCAGCAGATGCTCTCAGCGCCGCTCGACCAGGCGCACGCAGTGAATCTCTGGAAAGCTATATCAAACGTCTCCAAGATTTGGAAGAAATCGCCAATAGCTTTGAAGGCGTGAAAAACAGTTTTGCCTTACAAGCAGGCCGTGAGATTCGGATTATGGTGAATCCGGGCCAAATCAAAGACGACAAGATTACTATCTTAGCACATGATGTGCGTGAAAAGATTGAAAACAATCTCGAATATCCAGGAAATATCAAAGTAACAGTTATTCGGGAAATGCGTGCTGTAGATTATGCAAAATAGACAGTGCTGAAAGTTGTCTTATTGCACCGTACCGACGTTGGAGAACTTCGTCCCAGTCTCTATGGACGACAATGTTTCCTAGATTGATTTTCAAAAAATAAACCGATATCTATGCTAAAAAGCAGTTGAAAAAATACTGCTTTTTTGTTACACTAGATAGAAAGACAATGAAGGAGATATGATGGCGGATCGTGGCTTGTTAATCGTTTTTTCTGGCCCCTCAGGAGTGGGAAAGGGAACGGTTCGACGTGAGATTTTTGAAAGCTCAGACAATCAATTTCAATACTCTGTATCCATGACAACTCGTACTCAGCGTCCTGGTGAAGTGGACGGGGTGGACTATTTCTTCCGTACGCGGGAAGAATTTGAAGAATTGATTCGACGAGGTCAGATGTTGGAGTACGCAGAATACGTCGGTAATTATTATGGAACTCCTTTGACCTATGTGAATGAAACGTTAGATAAAGGAATTGATGTTTTTCTTGAGATTGAAGTTCAAGGTGCACTTCAAGTGAAGAAAAAGGTGCCAGATGCTGTCTTTATCTTTTTAACGCCACCTGATTTAGCAGAATTGCAAGATCGATTAGTAGGACGTGGAACAGATAGTGCAGAAGTGATTGCAAAACGCATTGCCAAAGCGAGAGAAGAAATTGCTCTCATGCGTGAATACGACTATGCAATTGTCAATGATGAGGTTCCTTTGGCTGCTGAGCGCGTTAAACGTGTGATTGAAGCTGAACATTTCCGAGTGGAACGTGTCATTGGCCACTATCAAGATATGTTGTCAGAACAACTTTCAGTAAGATAAGAATTTAGAAATTAGGTAAAAAATTATGATGTTAAAACCTTCAATCGACACCTTGCTTGATAAGGTGCCTTCAAAATATTCTTTGGTGATTCTTGAAGCCAAACGTGCTCATGAATTGGAAGAAGGAGCAGCTCCAACCCAAGAATTTAAGTCTGTCAAATCAACACTTCGTGCTTTGGAAGAAATCGAATCTGGAAACGTTGGGATTCACCCAGATCCTGAGGGCAAGCGGGAAGCAGTTCGTCGACGTGCTGAAGAAGAACGCTTACGCAAAGAAGAAGAAGAACGTAAAATCAAAGAACAAATTGCCAAGGAAAAAGAAGAGGGCGAAAAAATTTAAGATTGGGTCAGCCCAATCTTATTTTTTCTTTTATTGAGAAATGAGAGGTGGTGAGAAAATGCAGATTGCAAAGGTCATTGTAGATGTTCCTCTAATGCAAACGGATAGACCTTATAGTTATGCAGTTCCGAAAGAATTTTCGACTATGCTAGAAATTGGTATGCGTGTCCATGTGCCTTTTGGGAAAGCTAATCGCCTGATTCAAGGGATTGTTGTAGGGTTAGTAGAAGAAAGGACGATAGGATTAAAAGAAATCGTAGAGGTATTGGACTTTACACCAGTTTTAAATGAGGAGCAACTGTGGCTAGCAGAAGAATTGAGAAAATCTGTCTTTGCTTACAAAATTTCCATCTTAAAAGCTATGTTGCCTGGTTTTCTAAACTCCAGTTATGATAAAATTCTCCATGCTCAGCCCGCTTTGACGAAAGAAGATCGAATGCTTATTTTTGGCAATGTAGATCAGCGGCATTTTTCATCGCTTGATAAAACACTCCAAGCTAAGGTAATGCGTCTAACACGGCAAGGGGCGATTCAACTCGAGTATCAGGCAACTGATCAAAAGCATATAAAAACAGAAAAATGGTATCGAGTCCATCATGAGAGATTAGGTCAGTTGGACATTCCTAATCGGGCGAAAAAAAAGCAAGCTTTGCGATCGCTTTTACAAAATCAGACCAGTTTGCAACGTCTAGCAGATCTGAAAGAAACGTTTTCACGAGAGGTTATTCACTATTTTATAGAACAAGACGTTTTGCAAGTCATTGAAAAAGAGGTGAGTCGCTCTGAAACATATTTTGAGAATGTTTCAGCGACGTCTGCATTGGTGTTAAATGAAGAGCAAAAAGGGGCTGTTCAAGCTATTACTCAGCAAATCGGGCACACAGGGAAGCCATTTCTACTAGAAGGAGTAACAGGGAGTGGCAAAACGGAAGTGTATTTGCAGGTTATTCAAGAAGCACTCAGCCGTGGTAAAACAGCTATTATGTTAGTTCCTGAAATCTCTTTGACACCGCAAGTTACTAATCGCTTTATTTCGCGTTTTGGAAAGAAAGTTGCTATTCTTCATTCGGGACTTTCTAACGGTGAGAAATATGATGAATGGCGCAAGGTTGAGCGAGGAGAAGCACAAGTTGTTGTTGGTGCGCGTTCTGCTATTTTTGCTCCATTAAAAAACATTGGTGCGATTATCGTTGATGAGGAGCATGAGGCAAGCTACAAGCAAGACTCCAATCCACGCTATCATGCACGAGATGTTGCCTTGCTACGTGCAAAGTACAATCAAGCCGTTTTAGTGCTAGGGTCAGCGACCCCGAGTTTAGAAAGTAGAGCGCGAGCTGGCAAGGGAGTTTATCATTTTTTACAATTAACTAAACGGGCCAATCCGCAAGCTCAGATTCCTGAAGTAGAAATTGTGGATTTTCGTGATTATATTGGGCAAAACGAAGCTAGTGATTTTACTCCGGTTCTTTTAGAAGCAATTAAAGACCGATTAGAAAAAAAAGAGCAAGTTGTTTTGATGTTGAACCGACGAGGCTATTCTAGTTTTGTCATGTGTCGTGAGTGTGGTACGGTTGATAGTTGCCCAAATTGTGACATTTCTCTGACCTTGCATATGGATACGAAAAGTATGAATTGCCACTATTGTGGTTTTTCAAAGGTGATTCCTCATAGCTGTCCGAATTGTTCCAGTCGGAGCATTCGTTATTATGGAACGGGGACGCAAAAGGCTTACGATGAATTAGCAGAAACTTTTCCGCAAGCTCGAATTTTAAGAATGGATGTTGATACTACTCGTAAAAAAGGTAGTCACGAACAAATTTTGAAAAAATTTGAGGAAAGACATGCTGATATTTTGCTGGGAACACAGATGATTGCAAAAGGTCTAGATTTTCCAAATGTGACTCTTGTAGGGGTGCTAAATGCAGATACAGCGTTAAATTTACCAGATTTTCGTTCATCTGAGCGAACCTTTCAACTTTTAACTCAGGTTGCAGGACGTGCAGGACGAGCTGAAAAAGCAGGACATGTGATTATTCAAAGTTACAATCCAAGACATTATGCGATTGTCTTTGCAAAGAATCAGGATTATGAGGGTTTTTATGCCTATGAAATGGGTGTCAGGAGGCAATTATCCTATCCACCTTATTACTTTACGGTGGGGATTACTTTATCACACAAAATAGAAGCTGAGGTTATTAAAAAGTCATACGAAGTGTTAAACCTGATACGTTCTGGCTTATCAAATAAGGTTCAGGTATTGGGCCCAACTCCTAAGCCGATTGCCCGTACTCACAATCTCTATCATTACCAATTGATTATTAAATATCGTTTTGAAGAGCATTTGCAAGATGTTTTAAATCAGGTTTTAGATTGGACACAAGAAAAGGACAATCAAAACTTACGTTTAATTATAGACAAGGAACCACAAAATTTTATGTGACTTTTTTGGAGAAATGCAAGCTGTCTTCTGATATAATAGAAAAAAGAATATGAGGAAAACATGACAAAAATTATTTTTATGGGAACGCCGGATTTTTCTGCAACAGTACTCAAAGGGTTATTAAAAAGCAATCAGTACGATATTTTGGCGGTTGTAACACAGCCAGATCGCGCAGTAGGACGTAAAAAAGAAATCCGTATGACTCCTGTTAAACAGGTGGCTTTAGAGTATGATTTAGTTGTGTATCAGCCGGAAAAATTGTCTCGAAGTAAAGAATTGGAAAAAATCATATCTCTTGGTGCAGATGGAATCGTGACTGCCGCATTCGGTCAATTTTTACCAAACCGCTTGCTGGATTCTGTTGACTTTGCGGTCAATGTGCATGCATCACTTTTGCCAAAGTATCGTGGAGGAGCACCTATTCACTATGCCATCATCAATGGCGATAAGGAAGCAGGTGTGACTATTATGGAAATGGTCAAGGAAATGGACGCAGGCGATATGATTGCGCATCATGCAATTCCCATTGAGGAAACTGATAATGTTGGAACAATGTTTGAGAAACTGGCATTAGTGGGACGAGATTTATTGTTAGAAACTTTGCCAAGGTATCTGGCAGGAGATCTAAAACCTGTTCCACAAGATAATAATCAAGTCACCTTTTCACCAAATATCTTACCAGAAGAGGAGCGGATTGATTGGACCAAAACCAATCGACAGATTTTTAATCAGATTCGCGGTATGTATCCGTGGCCAGTGGCACATACGCTGTTAAATGGAGGGCGATTTAAAATTTGTGAAGCTAGGCCAGTAGAGGGTTCGGGGCAAGCTGGAGAAATCCTTGTTATCGGAAAAAAAGAATTGATTGTGGCAACTGGTGAAGGTGCACTTTCTCTTCAAACAGTACAGCCAGCTGGAAAACCCAAAATGAGTATCGTTGATTTTTTGAATGGTCTAGGACGACACTTGTCGATAGGTGATTTCTTTGGTAAATAAAGTAAAAACAGCACGGCAAGCAGCTCTTACCATATTAGAAGAAGTCTTTTTAAATGGAGCTTATTCCAATATTGCTCTCAATCAAGCGTTGTTAGAGATACCTTTGAGTTCTGCAGACCAAGCTCTCGTAACCGAAATCGTCTATGGAACGGTTGCACGCAAAATGACCTTAGAATGGTACTTATCTCATGTCATTAAAGATCGTGAAAAGTTAGATTCCTGGGTTTACATCCTTTTGTTGCTGAGTTTGTATCAAATACACTATCTTGATAAAATTCCAGCGCATGCAGTTGTCAATGAAGCAGCAGAATTGGCAAAAGCACGAAAAAAAGGAAGTGAAAAGTTCGTCAATGCAGTGCTACGAGGGCTATTACGGGATGGCGTGGCAGACATAGCCGGTATTAAGCGTAAGAACAAACGCTATTCTGTTCAGTATTCTCTACCAGTTTGGTTAGTTAAAGTGCTTATTGAAGAATACGGTGAAACACGAGCTCTAGCCATTTTTGAGAGTCTCTTTCTTCGGAACAAGGCCAGTATTCGAGTAGTCGACTTAAAGTGTAAAGAAGAGTTAAAGGAACGACTACAGGCAGAAGATTCACTATTAGCTCCGACTGCCTTGGTGAAAAGTCACGACCATTTTGCAAGTCACTACTTGTTTGAAAAAGGTGCAATCACCATTCAGGATGAGTCTAGTCAGTTAGTGGCACCAATTATGGATGTGCAAGGTGATGAGAAAGTATTGGATGCTTGTAGTGCACCTGGTGGGAAAACAACACACATTGCTTCTTATTTGACGACAGGTCAGGTTATAGCCTTAGATTTGTATGACCATAAGTTGCGTTTAATTGAAGAGAATGCAAAACGTTTAGATGTAGCAGATAGGGTTATTACGAAAAAGCTAGATGCCAGAAGGGTTTTTGAGACTTTTGGAGTGGATGCCTTTGATAAAATTTTAGTAGACGCACCATGTTCAGGAATTGGTCTTATTCGTCGCAAACCAGATATTAAATACAATAAAGAAAATGCAGATTTTACTTCTTTACAAAAAATTCAGCTAGAGATATTAGATAGTGTTTGTCAAAGCTTGCGAAAAGGTGGTATAATAACTTACAGTACCTGTACAATCGTTTCGCAAGAAAATTTTCAAGTGGTCGAGCAATTTTTAGCTGCTCATCCAAATTTTGAACAGGTAAAACTAGAACAGAATAGACGGGATATTCTACAAGACGGTTGTATCTTAATTACGCCGGAATTATATGGAAGTGACGGATTTTTTATCAGTCAATTCAAACGAATATCTTAACAGGAGGAAATTGACAGTATGGAAATTTCATTATTAACAGATGTTGGTCAAAAGCGTACAAATAATCAAGATTACGCGAATCAATTTGTTAATCGTGCTGGTATGATAATGATTCTTTTAGCAGATGGGATGGGAGGCCATCGGGCTGGCAATATAGCTAGCGAGATGGCTGTCACAGATCTCGGTGCTGCTTGGGTGGACACTCAGATTGATTCTATTAACGGTGTCCGTGAGTGGTTCGCAGAACATCTCGAAACAGAAAACCAAAAGGTTCACCAATTTGGTCAAGATGAAGAATACAAAGGAATGGGCACGACACTTGAAGCTTTAGCAATTATTGGGACTCAAGCTATTTATGCCCATGTAGGGGATTCACGTATTGGCTTAGTGCGTGGGGACAGCTACAGACAGTTGACGAGCGATCATTCTTTGGTGAATGAATTACTCAAAGCAGGACAAATTACGCCTGAGGAGGCAGAACGTCATCCACAACGCAACATCATTACACAATCCATCGGTCAAAGAAGTGAAGTGCAACCTGATGTTGGTATGATCAGTCTCGAGGATGATGATTATATTATTTTAAATAGTGATGGTTTGTCCAATATGATTTCCGAAAGTGAAATTTATGATATTATGACAAGCGATCTCTCTCTTTCAGAGAAAGCAGAAACCTTGATTCGTTTTGCGAATAATGCAGGTGGTTTGGACAATATTACAGTTGCCCTGATTCATTATCATAAGGAGGATGCAGAATGATTCAAGTCGGCAAAATATTTGCCGGACGATATAGAATCATCAAACAAATCGGTCGAGGAGGCATGGCAGATGTTTACTTGGCGAAAGATTTGATTTTAGACGGGGAAGAAGTCGCGGTTAAGGTTCTAAGAACCAATTACCAGACGGACCCAATTGCTGTAGCACGTTTTCAAAGAGAAGCACGCGCCATGGCAGATTTGGATCATCCTCATATTGTCCGGATTACCGACATTGGAGAAGAAGAAGGCCAGCAATATCTAGCAATGGAGTATGTGGCTGGACTTGACTTGAAACGCTATATCAAAGAGCATGCTCCTTTGTCCAATGAAGAAGCGGTGCGAATCATGGGACAAATCCTTTTGGCGATGCGTTTGGCGCATACGCATGGGATTGTTCACCGTGATTTAAAACCTCAAAATGTCCTTTTAACTCCAGATGGCGATGCAAAAGTAACTGACTTTGGAATTGCAGTAGCTTTTGCAGAAACGAGTTTAACCCAGACAAATTCAATGCTGGGATCTGTACATTATCTATCACCAGAACAGGCACGTGGGTCAAAAGCAACAGTTCAAAGTGATATTTATGCTATGGGGATTATTTTCTATGAAATGCTGACAGGTCACATTCCTTATGATGGGGATAGTGCTGTGACGATTGCACTGCAGCATTTCCAAAAACCCCTTCCTTCTGTAATTGCTGAAAATCCAAATGTTCCACAAGCATTAGAAAATGTGGTTATCAAGGCAACGGCAAAAAAATTAACAGATCGTTATCAATCTGTTGCAGAAATGTATGTTGACTTATCTAGTTGTTTATCTGCTGATCGTCGAAATGAGAAGAAATTAGTTTTTGATGATACTGTTAAAGCAGACACTAAGACGCTTCCTAAAGTATCACAGAATACGTTGACTTCAGCGTCTAAACCGACTGCTACATCTACAAAAGAAGCTGTCGATAATCAAACTAAGCCTAAACCAAAACCAAAGAAAAAACGTCGTTTAAGAACGCGTTATAAAGTGTTGTTGTCGGCAGTAGTCTTAGTTATTGCAGCTTTGGTAGCTTTAGTCTATTTGAGTCCCTCAAATGTAAAAATACCAGATGTTACTGGAAAAACCGTCGCGCAAGCACGTTCCGCGATTGAAGCTGCAGGTTTGAAAGTTGGCAAGGAGAAAGACGAATACAGTGATTCTGCTAAGAAAGATTCTGTCATTCGTACGAATCCACAAGCGGGAACACAACGTCGCGAAGGAAGCACAGTAGATTTGATTGTCTCAAAAGGGCCGAAAACATTTACTATGGAAGATTATAGCGGTCAGAAAAAAGCAGATGCTATCAACAGTTTGGTGCAAAAATACAAAGTTTCAAAGGGCTTGATTAAAATTGAAGAAGTCGAAAGTAGTGACTATGCAGCAGGAACTGTTGTTAGTCAGACGCCAGCAGCAGGTAGTACGTATGATTTGACTTCAAAAAATCGGATTACGTTAAAAGTAGCGAAGACGGTTTCAAGTGTTACAATGCCAAGTTATATAGGTTCCACTTATGAATTTGCCTATAATAACCTTACCGAAGTTATTGGCGTTCAAGGAGCTAATGTTGAAAAACGAATAGTTACAACAGCTCCAGCAGGAACACAGGCACACACGATTATTAAACAAAGCCCAGAAGCAAAGAGGCCTCTAAATCTAAAAAATGATCGTATTGTCTTATATGTATATGAGCCAAAAACTGAAGAATCATCTACATCTGAAAGTAGTTCGCAATCTGGAAGCAGTTCAAATAAAAATAGTCCATCATCTAGTAGTTCGTCGAGTAGCGGTAACGATGGATCAAGTTCGAAAACACCAGACACAAGCGCTAGTGCAAGTAATTAAAAAAGTGAGGGAAGAAACTCGTGGTTTTATTAAACCGATTTTTCCCTCACTCTTTTTGCGCTCATTTATATGATAGAGAAGTATTGTTTTTAGTTCCTAAAGTTTGTCCAGTATACTGCTATTAAAAATGTTGGCTAAGAGGCTGGGGCTACAGACTAGTATTGGAAATACTTAGTTTTATTTCGCTGTCTTATTTTCATACCTTAGTCGGAGGAATTTTTGAAAGTTTTTGATACAATAGGATTAGAAAGGTATCGAGACTATGAAAAAGCTCCAATTTTTTATTTTTGTTGAATCCATTCTACTAACATTTGCATTAGTGACGATTTTATCTGGTCATTTTTCACGTGTTATTCTTTTTTTGGTGCTTTTCTTGTTGTTGCTTTATTATTATTTTGGAAAACAAAGAGGAAACTTCCTCCTAGTGACATCTACTATATTGCTTTTTTTTGTTATTATGCTCAATCCCTATGTTATTGCTGCTTTGCTTTTCGCGGTTATTTATGGCATGATTGTGGCTTTTCCCTATATTTATAAGGAAAATGGAGTGACAAATCTCATTTTTGATGATACAGTGAATCCAAAACGAGAAAAAAATAAATGGCTAGGAAATCTTCATCATTTTGGCCCATTAGATACCTGCCGATTTGATGACATTAATCTATTTCGGCTGGTGGGAAAAGATACGATTCACTTGGAACAGGTCATTATCACAAACCATGATAATGTGATTATTTTGCGTAAATTTTTCGGTAACACAAAAATCATTGTGCCAGTTGATGTAGCAGTTAGTCTCAAAGTGAATAATCTATATGGGGAATTACAATTCTTAGGTCAACCTGTCTATGAGTTGCGAAATGAAAGTCTCAGCCTGACAACACCAGACTTTAAGCGAGCACACAAAAGTGTCAAAATTGTTCTATCAACGTTTGTTGGGAATGTTGAGGTGGTTCGGAAATGAAAAAAATCTACTACCTCTTGATTAGCTTTTACTCCATACTTATTTTAGGTGTCATTATTCATTATATTTTTGGCTTATTTAATTTTGATTGGCAGATGATTCTTAATAATGTTGAGCGCTTGGAAAGTTTTAGTTTTTTTGTGATTGTGCTGACTTTTTCTCTGACGATGTTGATGGTTTTAGGTATCAAAGTGATTCAAATGGTTACTTTGTCGACGATTCAGATAAATTTGAAAAATATTTTGGAAGGTCGAGAACTGCAAGAAACACATCAATCAGAAATTGATGCTTCTTTTCAGCAGGTATCAGAGAAATTAACTCATTTAACAGAAAATCTGCAAAAGTCAGAAAATCGTGCCTTGCAAAACGAAGAGACAGTTATTGAAAAGGAACGAAAGCGGATTGCACGTGATTTGCATGATACGGTCAGTCAGGAACTTTTCGCTGCCAATATAATTTTGTCTGGCGTGACAGGGCAAGTGGAGCATTTAGATAAGGATACATTATCGAAACAATTGTCTGGTGTATCAGGGATTTTAAATACCGCTCAGCGTGATTTGCGTATCTTGTTACTTCATTTACGACCGACAGAGTTGGAAGGAAAAAGCTTGGTTGAAGGGCTGAATCTTATTTTGAAGGAGCTATCGGATAAGAGTGATATTGAGGTGAGTTTTCATCATGATGTTCAAAAATTACCGAAACAAATTGAGGAGCATATTTTCCGCATCGCTCAAGAAATTATTAGTAATACGCTCCGTCACGCCAATGCGAATCATTTAGATGTATATCTGTATCAAACTCAGAATGAATTACAGCTGAAGATGACAGATGATGGAATTGGTTTTGAACCCATCTCGTCTGATGAGTTGAGTTATGGTCTGAAAAATATGGAAGAAAGAGTAAATGATATGGCAGGAACGATACAGATTTTAACAGCTCCGAAGCAAGGAGTAGCAATTGATATTCGTGTGCCACTATTGAAAGGAGATTAAGATGCAGATTTTATTAGTAGATGATCATGAAATGGTGCGACTTGGTTTGAAGAGCTATTTGGATGTACAAGATGATGTTGATATGGTGGTAGAAGCTTCAAATGGTTGTGAAGGGGTGGAAAAGGCTCTGTCATTACGACCAGATGTGATAATGATGGATATTGTCATGCCTAAAATGAATGGGATTGAAGCTACACTTGCTATTTTAAAAGAATGGCCTGAAGCTAAAATTCTTATTTTGACTTCTTATTTAGATAATGAAAAAATTTACCCAGTTTTAGATGCAGGGGCTAAAGGGTACATGCTTAAAACATCTAGTGCTGACGATATCTTACGAGCAGTTCGAAAGGTAGCCAAGGGTGAACTTGCTATTGAAACGGAGGTCAGTCAGAAAGTGGAATACCATCGAAATCATATTGAATTACATGAAGAGCTAACAGCGCGTGAGCGCGATATTTTAGGTCTATTAGCAAAAGGGTATGAAAATCAACGGATAGCAGATGAGTTGTTTATTTCGTTGAAGACTGTTAAAACACATGTATCTAATATCTTATCAAAATTAGAAGTAAGTGATCGGACACAAGCTGTTGTTTACGCCTTTCAGCACCACCTTGTCCCACAAGATGACATTTAAGTGGTATAATAGAAAGCGAGTAAGTGTCAAAGGGAGATTATGAACGCAAAACTAAAATACAAATCTAAGAAAATTAAAATCGTCTTTTTCGATATTGATGATACGTTACGAATAAAAGCAACTGGCTATATTCCTGACTCTATTAAAACGGTGTTTAAACAGCTGAAAGAAAAAGGAATTTTAACGGGGATTGCTTCGGGGAGAGGAATTTTTGGTGTAGTTCCAGAACTGAAAGCGTTGCAGCCTGATTTTTTTGTCACCTTGAATGGGTCCTATATTGAAGATAAGGCAGGAAAGGTTATTGCGCAAACTCCGATTGCTCGAAATGTGGTAGAAACTTATATCGCTTGGACGAAGGAAATTGGGATTGACTTTGGCCTCGTTGGTAGTCATGAGGCAGCGCTTTCGACGCGAACACCGCTTATTGATGAAGCCATTGATATTGTTTATCCTAATTTACCTATTCAGCCGGATTTGTATCAAGATCACAACGTTTATCAAATGTGGACATTTGAAGATATTGGAGATAGCTTACAATTGCCTAAAGAGCTAGAAGAACATCTACGATTGGT
Organism: Streptococcus intermedius SK54 = ATCC 27335; assembly: GCF_000413475.1. Taxonomy (GTDB): domain Bacteria; phylum Bacillota; class Bacilli; order Lactobacillales; family Streptococcaceae; genus Streptococcus; species Streptococcus intermedius. The sequence goes on from NZ_ATFK01000001.1 coordinate 123,183, forward strand.
TCGCTGGCATCCACATTCATCAGATGTAGTTCTAACAAATGGTTCAAAAGCATCTGGAGTTGCGACAGTTGTGGAGCATCTAGGGTTGAAGCCTGAGAATGTGATGGTTTTTGGAGACGAGCTCAATGATTTAGAGTTGTTTGATTATGCAGGTGTCAGTATTGCTATGGGCATTTCACATGAAAAAATAAAAGCCAAGGCTGACTTTGTGACAAAAAAAGTAGAAGAAGATGGCATTTTTTATGCTTTGGAGGAATTAGGAATGATAGAAAAAGAATTACATTTTCCACAAGTAACGATGGAAACAACAGAAGGACCGAAAGCGACTATTAAAACCAACCACGGTGATTTGAAATTTCAATTATTTCCAGAACAGGCACCGAAGACAGTGGCTAATTTTATCGCTTTATCAAAAGATGGCTACTATGATGGAATCATTTTTCACCGGATTATCAAGGATTTCATGATTCAAGGTGGTGATCCAACTGGTACGGGTATGGGTGGCGAATCTATTTATGGAGAAAAGTTTGAAGATGAATTTTCTCCGGAACTGTACAATATCCGTGGTGCACTTTCGATGGCCAATGCTGGTCCGAACACAAATGGCAGTCAATTTTTTATTGTGCAAAACAGCAAGATTCCTTATGCACAAAAGGAATTGGAACGTGGTGGTTGGCCGACACCAATTGCTGAGAGCTATGCAAGCAATGGTGGAACGCCGCATTTAGACCGCCGCCATACTGTATTTGGTCAATTATTAGATAAATCTTCTTATCAGGTATTGGATAAGATTGCAGCTGTTGAAACTGGTGCGATGGATAGACCACTTGAAGATGTCGTGATTGAAACCATTGAAATTGAGGATTAAAATGAGAATTGGCGAAAAATTAAAAGGAAGAATTACAGGAATTCAGCCTTACGGTGCATTTGTGGAATTGGAAACAGGAACAATAGGCTTAATTCATATTTCAGAGATTCGGACAGGTTACATCGAAAATATCCGTGATATTCTGCATGTGAATGATCCGGTCTTGGTGCAAGTGATGGACTATGATGAATTTTCAGGTAAGGCTAGCTTGTCGATGAGAACTCTGGAAGAAGAAAAGCACCATCTACCTAAACGCCATCGTTTTTCAAATGATCGGTACAAATTTGGTTTTGCACCACTTGCTAAAAGTTTACCAACTTGGACAAAAGAAGCGATGAATTTTCTGAGTCAGAATCAGGCAAAAGAAGAAACTGACGGAGAAACAGAAAAATAAACACACAAAAGAATCCTACTAAAAATAACAAAGTCCCTCAATAAATTATTGAGGGATTGTACTTATTCTCAGATATTTTTAAGCAGCTATCAATCTCGTATGCTTCCTATTTTGTGCTATCATATCAAAGTATATTCGTCTGGTAGCATAATAGTTTCTTTACCATTATTGTCAGTTACAAAAATTTCTCGTGGAAAAAATGGGTTGAAAGTATCATTGAAATCAAAAGTGACAACAGTCGTTAGACTATCTTGTGAAAATCGAAAAGTTGTTTTTCCTTTATTGTTGATGAGTTCAAACTGAAGCAGTTCGTCTAGCTCAAACACACCCTTTAGAAAATTATCAATAATATACCAGAAAGAATCAATGATATTATCTGGTAAACTTGTTACAACACCAAAGCTAGCATAGCGTCCACGTGTATTTGTAAAAGCCATTGTCTCTTCCTTTCTGTACTTATTCATCAAAGGATTTTCTATATAATACATAAAATAACCTTGAATTGCAAGAAATTGTTCTTTGAAAATCAAAAAGGACCACTGGTCCTTTGGAAACTTTAGCGACTCTTTAGCTCTACATAACGTTTGTACCAAATATTAACATAGGCTTGCGAAAAAGGTCCGCGCTTATTGTTAATCCAATCTACTAAGATTTTGACATTCTCTTTGAGGATATAATCTAAATCATTAGAGTAGTTCATCTGCCGTTTGTGACGCTCGTATTCATCTACATCAAGTAATCGCTTTTCACCATTGGTAAAGACTTTGACGTCTAAATCGTAGTCTATGTATTTTAATGCTTCTGCATCAAGATAATACGGACTGGCTAGATTGCAATAGTAGGAAACTCCGTTTTCGCGAATCATAGCGATAATATTGAACCAATACTTTTTGTGAAAATAGATAATAGCTGGCTCACGCGTTACCCAGCGTCGGCCGTCACTTTCTGTGACCAAGGTGTGGTCATTGACACCAATAATGGCGTTTTCTGTTGTTTTTAGTACCATAGTGTCGCGCCAAGTACGGTGCAGATTTCCATTATGCTTATAACTTTGAATTGTAATAAAGTCGCCTTCTTTTGGAAGCTTCATCTTCTACCAACTTTCTACAATTAATCAGGCTATCGCTCTTATTGTAACATATTTTCATGAAAAAACATAAATAAACCTTACATTTTTTATAGATATTCTTTGAGAGCGCTCGCAATATCAGAAAAATCGTAGCCTTTGCGAGCGAGTGCTTGGGTGAGGCGTTGTTTTAACTCATATCCGTCATATTTTTTAGAATATTTGTGGTATTGCTTATCTAATTCTTTGTACAGTAATTTCTGCTGAGTTTCCTCATCTTCTTTGATATCTAAGGTTTGATAAGCTGCCTTAGCTTCGGTATAGGAAAAGCCTTTGTTCATCATAAATTGAAGAATTTTATCCTGCAGGGCCTTACTTGGTAGTTTGCTTTGATAGTTGCGGAGTAGTTTTGCAGCGACTTTTTGACTTACTTCTGTAAAATCAAATTTGCATAATTCTTCATCAATAATAGAAGCTGTGATACCTTTTTGAGTCAATTTTTGCTTGAGGACAAAAGCACCTTTATCACCAGATAGAAGATTGGAATGAATAAAGGAATAAGCATATTGTCTGTCATCTATCCAGTTATCTTTTATGAGAATCGTTAGCACTTTCTCGATGGTATCTAAGGAAATATCGTATTTTGTCAAATAATCCCGCACTTCTTTGACAGTTCTTTGCTTGAAAGAAAGATAATATAGAGCTAGATTTTTTCCGTAAGAAAACTGTGCGTAGTCCTGAATTTCTTTTAATTCTTGCTCACTGATATTCATGCCTTTTGATAACATAAAGTGAACGATAGTATCTTCAGTGATGTAAAGTTTGTCAGTTTCGTCCAATTCTAAAAGATAGAGACGATTTTTCTTTTCAATTTTAGTGATTTTCATAATCATTCTTTCGATAACTTGTGTGAAATTTGGAGCTAATGGATGGGATAGTAAGTGTGACTATTAGCCAAATGCTTCAAAAGCTGCGATAAGTCGTAATTTCTCGGAGTTGATATTTTCTCGACCATAGTAGTCCAAAAATAGGTCACCATATTTTGGATTGCCTAGATTATAATTCAGTGACCAGATAGCCCAGTAAAGGTCAATGTGGCGATCACTAAAGCCAGATAGCCCAACATCAATGAAACAGGAAAAATGACTGGCATCAGTGAAGATAAAATTTGGAAGACAGGCATCTCCATGGATAAAGACTTCTTCAGTCAGCAAGTGCCCTAGCTTTTGAATGAGGTGATAAGCCTCTTCTCGGCTGCGAATCTGAAATTGTGGCAGGAGAGCTTTTTCATAGAAAAGCCCTTTTTGATAGTTCTCTTCCGCTAGCTGAATATAGTTCTTTAGAAGTGAGTTTGTGGGAAAGTGGACTGGTTGGAGGTTATGGAGCTGTCTTAGCGCTGTTGCCATGGTTTGGCAGAGGACTTCTGGTTGGTTTAGCACTTCCAATCCTGATATGCCGGAGGCTTCTTTAGTGAGTAAGTAGTCCTTGTCTTGGCTGATGTATGTCAGGACAGGAACACCGATCCCTTGTTTGTCAAACCATTTAGCACATTGTGCCTCTCGTGCTAGCTTTCCTTTTTGGTCTATTTTAAGATAGTAGCCTGTGTCTAGATAAAGCACGGTTGCGCCTGAGTGGGAAGAACTGTCATACAAAGTGGCTTTCTCTGTATATATTCGTAATTCTTCTGGGAATTGAGAAATTGTGAGAGTTACTTTTTCTTTTTTCATACTGATTATTGTACCATATTCTCAACATTATCGTGTTGGCATGGTATAATAGGCTTATGAGTTTGAAAGTAAAGCAAAGAATCCCTTTAAAAATTAAGAAAATGGGAATTAATGGGGAAGGGATTGGATTTTATAAAAAGACCTTAGTCTTTGTACCAGGTGCTTTAAAAGGTGAGGATATTTTTTGTCAAGTTACGACGGTTAAGCGCAATTTTGTCGAAGCAAAGCTCTTGACGATTAATAAGCATTCTAAGTATCGAGTAGAGCCGCCTTGTGAGATTTATGAAAAATGCGGAGGCTGCCAAATTATGCACTTGCATTATGATAAACAGTTAGAGTTTAAGACGGATTTATTGCGGCAGGCTTTGAAAAAATTTGCACCAGCTGGTTATGAAAACTACGAGATTCGTCCAACGATTGGTATGCAAACTCCTCAATATTATCGAGCTAAGTTGCAGTTTCAAACACGGAAATTTAAGGGGAGCGTCAAAACGGGTCTTTATGCGCAGAATTCCCATTATCTGATTTCTTTGAAAAATTGTCTGGTACAAGATAAAGTAACGCAAAGCATTATCAATAAAGTAGCTATTCTTTTGGGAAAGTACCGTTTTCCTATCTATGATGAGAGAAAAAATGCTGGCATTCGGACGGTTATGATTCGGAGGGCTCGGAAAACTGGTCAAGTACAGATAATTTTTATTACAGGAAAAAAGTTGGATTTTTCGCCAGTTATTCGAGATTTAACCTCAGAATTTCCAGAAGTAGATACAGTAGCGGTCAATTACCATACGACAAAATCAAGTGAAATTTATGGAGATAAGACGGAAATTATCTGGGGAAAAGAGACAATTCAAGAAGGTGTTTTGGATTACGAGTTTTCCTTATCACCTAGGGCTTTTTACCAGCTCAATCCAGAGCAGACAGAGGTGCTTTACAGTGAAGCACTTAAGGCCTTGGATGTCAATTCGGAAGATCATTTGATTGATGCATACTGTGGTGTGGGAACGATTGGCTTTGCTTTTGCTACAAAAGTAAAATCTCTTCGTGGGATGGATATCGTACCAGAAGCAATTGAAGATGCGAAGCGAAATGCTAAGAAAATGGGGTTTGGTAATACATATTATGAGGCTGGAACTGCGGAAAGCATTATTCCTCGCTGGTACAAAGAAGGCTATCGGGCAGATGCTTTGATTGTGGATCCGCCTCGGACGGGCTTGGATGAAAGGCTACTAGAGACGATTGTTCGTTATGCACCTAAGAAAATGGTTTATGTCTCCTGTAATGTCTCTACTCTGGCAAGGGACTTAGTCACACTCAGCAAGGTTTACAATGTCCACTATATCCAATCAGTAGATATGTTTCCGCACACAGCTCGAACCGAGGCTGTGGTTAAATTGGTAAGGAAAGATGATTTGTGGATAGAAAAAAATGTATGAAGAAGCTAAGAAACTCTATAATTTGCAGAGGAATCACTCTTTGTTTACACAACTCATGTTGTAGTAGCTCTTGAAGCAGAGGATGGAAAGATGTATACTGTTATTTACTTTGCTCCAACAGCTCGAGGGTCTGTTGGAGTTTGCAGATAAAATTAGCAAAGTGGCTGCTATAAATGTGATGTTATCTATCTGTGCCAACTGAAGCGATAATCCCTAAACCACCTGCTTCTGAATCAGGAATAGCCAACTGATAGATGATTGATTAAAAAATAGAATCGAGCAAAGAGAAAGATCGCTTTGATTTTGCTTAGAAAGCAACCGCTTTTTGTGTTATAATAATAGAAAAATGTTCACGAGGTGAAAAATGGATAACATCATTGATGTATCAATTCCTGTGGCAGAAGTAATTGATAAGCACCCAGAAGTGTTAGAAATTTTAGTGGAGCTCGGCTTTAAGCCGCTTGCCAACCCAATTATGCGCAATACGGTTGGTCGGAAAGTATCCTTAAAGCAAGGTTCTAAGCTGGAAGGTACACCGATGGAAAAAATTGTTCTGACTTTAGAAGCCAATGGCTATGAAGTAGTGGGGCTTGACTAATGGCAGATGAACGAATTGAAATTTTAAAGAATATTTTGCTTGATCTGCATCATGGCGCAAAGGCAGAAGCCGTTCAAGAAGAATTTAATAAGCATTTTACAGGTGTTTCGGCTATTGAAATTAGCTTGATGGAGCATGAGTTGATGACTTCAGATACAGGTGTGACTTTTGAGGATGTCATGTCTCTTTGTAATGTGCATGCAAATCTGTTTAAAGGAGCAGTCAAAGAGGTTGAAATTGCTGATACGGATCATCCGGGACATCCGGTCCAGATTTTCAAGCAGGAAAATTTAGCTTTACGGGCAGCTCTCATGCGGGTACGTAGGCTACTGGATACTTATGAGCGATCTGATGATGAAGAAATGCTGATGGAGATTCGTAAAGGATTGAAGCGGCAGTTAAGCTTAGTAGAACAATTTGATCGGCACTATAAGCGTAAAGAAGAACTAATGTTTCCAATCATGGAGAGCTATGGACATGATTCTCCGCCTAAGGTGATGTGGGGGGTAGACGACCAGATTCGGGATCTTTTTCAAGAGGCAAAAACTGCTGTTGAAAATTTGACCAATCTAGGGATTGAGCAAGTTCGTGAGAAATTTGAAAATTTTGCAGCTGAGTTCGAAGCGATGATTTTTAAGGAAGAGTCAATCCTACTTATGATTTTGCTGGAATCCTTCACGCAGGATGATTGGCTGAAAGTGGCAGAAGGAAGTGATGTTTACGATTATGCAATTATCAAGCCGACTGAGAAATGGATGCCAGTTCGCCAATCATTCTCGGAGGAGGAAAAGAGGACTGTTGAGAAGAATAAAAGCGAAGCGGTAGCAAATGATGAGTTGGTGTCAGATGGCACAATTCAGCAAGTTATTGAGACACCCGAGGGACAGTTCACCATTTCCTTTAAGCCAAAAGAACAAAATGCAGCAGCAATGAGCCGAGAAACTCAGCTGCCATTTGGCAATGGTTATTTATCAGTAAACCAGGCAAATCTGATTCTGAATCATTTGCCGATGGAAATTACTTTTGTCAATAAGGAAGATATTTTCCAATATTATAATGACAGCGTTCCAGCTGAGGAGATGATCTTCAAGCGGATGCCGAGTCAGGTTGGACGCAATGTAGAACTGTGTCACCCACCTAAATTTTTAGAGAAGGTGCGCTTTATTTTTAAAGAATTACGTGAAGGCAAACGAGATAAGTTTGTTATGTGGTTCAAGTCAGAATCGCGAGGTAAGTTTGTTCATGTGACTTATGCGGCAGTACGAGATAAAGCAGGAGAGTTTCAAGGTGTATTGGAATATGTCCAAGATATTCAGCCTTTCCGTGATATTGAAGAAGACTTCTACCGAGGAGTAGATTAGAAGGAGTATGATGACATACGAACAGGAATTTTTAAGGGATTTTGAAACTTGGGTCAAGACTCAAGTAACAATTAATGAAATGGCTCTTGAAGAAAGTCAGAAGGTCTATGAAGAAGACAAAGATGAACGAGCTAAGGAAGCAGCTATTCGTTACGAGAGTCGCCTGGATGCTTATCAGTTTCTATTAGGGAAATTTGCCAACTATCAAGAAGGTAAAGGATTTCATGACTTGCCAGATGGACTTTTTGGAGAGAGAAATTATTGATTTTTCACTGGAAAGGTGTTAGAATAAGTTCATCAGAGGTGTTTTGAGTCAAGCATTTTACAGAAAGTGGCGGTGCTGAGAAGTCCACGAATGCGTCAAAACTGGTTGCTGATGTGATGATAAGATACAATGAAATAAACAAAGCTGCGGGCATCTGCCCGAAATTGGGTGGTACCGCGGAGTTGCATTCGTCCCTGTCATAGATATGGCAGGGGCGAATTTTTGTTTGTAGCTTGGAAAGGGCTGATTGATGGAGACTTACGCAGAATTTTTAAAGAGGGTAGCTTCGTTTGAACAAGCAGAATTGTCTATAGCAGAAACGAATTTTCTGCCTAATTCTTGTGTAACAGAGAAGGTCAATTCAGATAATACTTTTTGTGCCTTCTATGGAGATACAGTTGTCTTTGATTTGGCGACTAAAGATAAGATTTGGCTAGCTGAAATTGTCAAAAAACTTTATGATGAAGCACCTGGTTGCTTTGCAGAAAATTTTCCTGTCTCTAGCTATCATATGACCTTACATGATTTGTCAAGTGGATCGCAATTCAGTGAGTTAACTAGTGATTTAGAACAGAATCGCCAACGGATCGAAAAGAGCTTGAATGATAAGCCATTGGCTCACAAAACGATTAAGATGACAAGCCATTTTATTTTTAATATGTGCAATACGAGTTTGGTGATGGGCTTGGTGCCAGTAAGCGAGTCAGATTATAAAATATTGAGGGGCTTGTACGAGTTGGTTGATGATGTCAGAAGGTTGCCTTATCCCTTTACACCACACATCACTCTTGCTTATTACCACGTCAATGGTTTTTCAGTTAATGAGGTGAAAAAGCTAAAAAGAATTGTTGCAGAACTTAATAAAAATCAGCGGCGGTTTGTTCTTGATACTAGTCGGCTTTACTACCAAACATTTAGTAGCATGGAGTATTATCAGACAATTTTTTCACTTGTAAAAGACAAAGAGTAAAGGAGGATAATGAACCGAGTTTAGAAGAATGTGACGATAAAAATCAATCAAAAATGAAAGGTTTGGATCTGACTGGTAGATGCAGATAGGAGAACTCATTTCTGGTTAAGGATACCAAATGATAAATTGAAAGGAAAAGGTGCTCGATTTAATTGAGAGCATTTGGAACAGTTATGAAAAAGAAATTATTCGTTTTAGTTTGTACAGTGATACTCATACCAGGTCTTGTAGCCTGTAGTTCGCAAGGGAATTCTGGGAAAGGCAAGAAGCATCCGACTACAGAAACAACAACCTCAACCACCAAGAAAGTCTCTAAAAAAGAGCAAGATAATCCGTTAAAGGATATGCAACAGATTGGAAATGATCGGGTCGGCTATGTCTTTGTTCCAAAGGATTGGGTAAGATTTAAAGACTTAAATGGAAGTGATTCCTATCAATACTCAGCAACAGATGCTTATACAATTGTCACCATGAATGGCTATACAAAACAAAAGCTTGGGATTGGTGCGATTGATGATGTAGTAGTTAAACAGGTAGCTGACAATTATTTTGGAATGATGGATAAAACTGGGAATTTTCAAGGTTTGACTGGATCTAGAGCAACTATCACAGATTATCGGACAAAGGATTCTTATCGGGCTTATCAAGTCTATGGCGCTCTCAAGTCTGATGGGAAAATACTATGTGCATGGATTTTTAAGACGAAGAAGAGTGATCGCGTCTATCTCATTTCACTTGAAGGAAATAAAAAGAGCGATGCTTTTGTCAAACAGCTTGCCTATATTGAAACTACATGGTCAGAAAATAAATAAGCCAATCGATAAGATAATTTGATTAACGTAAGGAAGTAGAATATGAAAATTCTTGAAGCATATAATGGTAAAGAGCTCCCAAAAGTTGAAACGGAACGCCTGATATTACGTCAGCGAACGGTAGCTGATGCCGAGGATATTTTCGACTACGCCAGTCGGCCAGAGGTCTCCTACCCAGCAGGCTTTCCTCCCGTCAAAACCTTGGAAGATGAGATTTATTATCTGGAGCATGTCCTTCCTAAACGCAATCAAAAGGACAATCTCCCAGCTGGCTACGGAATTGTCATCAAAGGAACAGATAACATCGTTGGCTCTGTTGATTTTAATCATCGACATGAAGATGATGTACTGGAGATTGGCTATGTTTTACACCCAGATTATTGGGGACGAGGCTATGTTTCAGAAGCGGCGCGTGCCTTGATTGATCTGGCTTTTAAAGAACTAGGTCTTCATAAGATTGAGCTGACTTGCTTTGGTTATAACCTGCAAAGTAAACGAGTAGCGGAAAAATTAGGCTTTACCCTCGAAGCTCGCATCCGAGACCGTAAAGATGCCCAAGGCAATCGCTGTGACGGTCTGATATATGGATTGCTGAGGAGTGAGTGGGAGGAGAGAAGATGAATTTAACCACTGATCAAATAATTTCCATTATAAGTGCAGTTGGAATCAGTACAATTATAAGCACGATATTTACATTTGTTCAAGCTAACAAAAAGAATAATTTAGATTTTATAACAAGAGAACGTTCTGAATGGCGAAAAGGTATGAAAGGTATCCTAGTTGACTTAAATAGTGTATCTGAAGAGGAACGAAAATTAGCAATTTCCCGATTAAAAACTCAAATTAATCCATATGGAAAAAATAGAGAAGTCAAGAATTCAAAGATGTACTTTATGAATGATGGACATATATGGGATTTACTAAATAATGAGATTGATGAAATAGATTTTGATAAATTATCGTTATATATCAATCTCTTGTTAAAGTATGATTGGGAACGTTCTAAGAGTGAGATAAAGTTTAAGCCCTCGACTTTTTTTGATAAATTACTCTATGTTACACTACTATTGGCGAATTTTTATGCCTGTATATTAGCATTTAAGATTTCTTTTATTTACTTGATTTTATCAATGATATCATTGATACTTATCATTTTTCAACCTATAGTAACAAAAGCTATTAAAGTTAATCCTTCAAAGAACGAAAATGAAAGGGTTTGGGTTTTTTGTTTACTATACGCATTCCCATATATAATAACAATAATTATATTAGCTACAATTTTTAATTTACTAAAAATATCTTTTGGCATGATTGCTTTTGTAGGTTTGTTAGCCTATGAAGTATATTTCTTAAGTTCGCTGGTTTCGATTGAGGATGACTATATTAGAGAAGTAGAGAGACATATATTGAAAAAACAGAAGCCTAAAGAATGGGTTCGGTTATCAAATACTATTAATCTATTAGAAAACAGAATTTACAATCAGTATTTTAATTCAAATTCACTAGTATCTTTGCAAAAAAAAAGAAAAAAATTGCTAAGAAAATTAAGGAAGCAGAAAAGACCAAATTATCTGTTGCATCCCAAATTATATTTACAATATCGAAATAATGAAAAACGTATTATTAAAATTGTAAAAAAATAACAAAATAGAAAGGGCATACACATGTCTAAAGAACTTTCACCAAAATACAATCCAGCAGAAGTAGAAGCTGGGCGTTATCAAAAATGGTTAGATGAGGATGTTTTCAAGCCTTCTGGCGATAAGAAAGCTCATCCGTATTCTATCGTTATTCCACCACCAAATGTGACGGGGAAATTGCACCTTGGTCACGCTTGGGACACGACTTTGCAGGATATTATTATCCGTCAGAAGCGCATGCAGGGCTTTGACACGCTCTGGCTACCAGGAATGGATCATGCTGGGATTGCTACGCAAGCCAAAGTAGAAGCCCGTTTGGCTGAAGATGGCATTTCCCGCTATGACCTTGGCCGTGAAAAATTCTTGGATAAGGTCTGGGAATGGAAGGACGAATACGCTGCTACTATCAAAGAGCAGTGGGGCAAGATGGGGATTTCCGTCGATTATTCGCGGGAACGTTTCACCCTTGATGAAGGCTTGTCTAAAGCGGTCCGCAAGGTTTTCGTAGAACTCTATAAAAAACATTGGATTTACCGCGGCGAATTTATCATCAACTGGGACCCTAAGGCACGCACAGCTTTGTCTGATATCGAGGTCATCCACAAGGACATGGAAGGTGCCTTCTACCACATGAACTACATGCTGGAAGATGGCTCACGCAGTTTAGAGGTTGCGACCACGCGTCCAGAGACCATGTTTGGAGATACGGCTGTCGCTGTCAATCCAAATGATGATCGTTACAAAGATCTGATTGGACAAAATGTAATCTTACCAATCATTAATAAGCTGATTCCAATTGTGGCAGATGAACATGCTGATCCAGAATTTGGAACAGGTGTTGTTAAGATCACGCCTGCCCATGACCCTAACGACTTCCTCGTTGGTCAACGTCATAACCTGCCACAAGTCAATGTCATGAATGATGACGGAACTATGAACGATTTGGCTGGTGAATTCTCTGGCATGGATCGCTTTGAAGCCCGCAAGGCAACTGTGAAGAAACTGGAAGAAATCGGCGCTCTTGTCAAAATCGAAAAACGTGTTCACAGTGTTGGTCACTCAGAGCGGACTGGCGTTATGGTCGAGCCACGTTTGTCTACCCAGTGGTTTGTCAAGATGGACCAATTGGCTAAGAATGCCATTGCCAACCAAGATACTGATGACAAAGTGAAATTCTACCCACCACGTTTCAACGATACTTTCCTTCAATGGATGGAAAATGTGCACGACTGGGTAATTTCTCGTCAGCTCTGGTGGGGTCACCAAATCCCTGCTTGGTACAATGCAGATGGCGAAATCTATGTGGGCGAAGAGGCTCCAGAAGGTGATGATTGGATGCAAGATCCAGACGTGCTGGACACTTGGTTCAGCTCAGCTCTTTGGCCGTTTTCAACCATGGGTTGGCCGGATGTGGAGTCTGCAGACTTCAAGCGCTATTATCCAACATCAACCTTGGTGACTGGCTATGATATTATCCCATTCTGGGTATCTCGGATGATTTTCCAAGGTTTGGAATTTACCGGCAAGTCGCCATTCAAAAATGCCCTCATCCATGGCCTTATCCGTGACGAACAAGGCCGCAAGATGTCTAAATCTCTCGGCAACGGCATTGACCCTATGGATGTTATCGAAAAATATGGTACGGATAGTCTGCGTTGGTTCCTTTCAAATGGCTCTGCACCGGGTCAAGACGTGCGTTTCTCTTATGAAAAGATGGATGCTGCCTGGAATTTCATTAACAAAGTTTGGAACATTTCCCGCTATATTCTCATGAACAATGACGGTTTGACCCTTGACCAAGCTAGCCAGAATGTTGCTTTGGTGGTAGAGGGAAAAGCTGGTAATGTGACGGACCGCTGGATTCTTCATAATCTCAATGAAACCATTGCCAAAGTCACCGAAAATTTCGACAAGTTCGAATTCGGTATAGCTGGTCATATTCTTTACAACTTCATATGGGATGAATTTGCCGATTGGTATGTTGAGCTGACCAAAGAAGTCCTTTACAGTGAAGATGAGGCTGAAAAAGTTATTACGCGTTCGGTCCTCCTTTACACCTTGGACAAAATCCTGCGTCTTCTCCATCCTATCATGCCATTTGTTACAGAAGAAATCTTCGGTCAATACGCAGATGGTTCGATCGTGACAGCAGCTTATCCAACTGTTAATCCTGCTTTTGAAAATCAAACGGCGCATTCTGGCGTGGAAAGTCTCAAAGACCTGATTCGAACTGTACGTAATGCGCGTGCAGAAGTCAATGTTGCTCCAAGCAAACCTATCACCATCCTTGTCAAAACAAGCGATAGCAACTTGGAAGACTTCTTCAAAGCCAATGTCAACTACATCAAACGCTTCACAAACCCAGAAACACTTGAAATCAGCTCTGCCATTGCCACCCCAGAACTAGCCATGTCAGCAGTTATCACAGGTGCAGAAATCTTCCTGCCGCTGGCAGGCTTGCTCAACGTCGAAGAAGAATTAGCCCGCCTCAACAAAGAACTGGTCAAATGGCAAAAAGAACTAGACATGGTTGGCAAGAAACTAAGTAACGAACGCTTCGTCGCCAACGCTAAACCCGAAATCGTCGAGAAAGAGCGACAAAAACAAGCTGATTACCAAGCCAAATACGACGCCACAGTGGAACGGATTAAAGAGATGAAAAAACTCCTAAAATAAACATAGAAACACGGTGTAAAAGCCGTGTTTTCTTATGGACTTATGACCATTAATAGGAATTATGTTTTGATTATTTTAAATATAATGTATTCGTTTTCAAAAGTTTTAAAAAGTGTTACAATATTATTGCGAAACTTTATGGAAAGTACTCATTGAGAGGTAAGTGATGAAATGATTTTAGCGCATTATGAATGTGAAACAAATAGGTAGAGTATCTGAAATAATAAAGTTCCCTATATTTCCAACAAATAAGTCAACATTACTTCAACAAAAAAGCAGCTCAACAGTAGAGCTGTTTTTTTAACCCATTTGCAAGTTTAAAATTGTGATTGGTCTTGTATTTACGGATGATTAGACGTTTAAACTTCAACATTATAAAGATCTGTTGATAAATAGCGTTCGCCATTATCTGGAGCAAGAGCTAGAATTTTTTTACCTGTTCCTAGTTTTTTGGCTACTTCAAGTGCAGCATAAATAGCTGCAGCAGAAGAAATACCTACCAGAAAACCTTCTTGTCCACCGATACGACGTCCAAGTTCAAGTGCTTGATTAGAAGTAACGCGAACAATATTGTCGTAAGCTTGAGTGTCTAGTGTTTCTGGGATAAAACCAGCAGAAATACCCTGAATCTTGTGAGGCCCAGGCTCCTCACCGGACAGGATAGCGGACTCATCTGCTTCAACTGCATAAACTTGTATATCTGGATTGACTTTTTTGAGAGCATGAGAAACACCAGAAATGGTACCACCTGTGCCAACTCCTCCGACAAAGGCATCCAAACCTTTCTTACCGAAAGCAGCAATAATTTCTGCTCCTGTTATTCTTTCGTGTATTTCTGGATTAGCTGGGTTGTTAAACTGAAGTGGTAGCCAGCCGTTTCGTTCTTTAGCAATTTCTTCAGCTTTGGCAATCGCTCCCGGCATTCCTTCGCTTCCGGGAGTTAGTACCAATTCTGCACCGTAAGCTTGGATAATTTTGCGACGTTCAACACTCATAGTTTCTGGCATGACAATAACAACCTTATAACCTTTTGCAGCACCAACCCAAGACAAACCAATTCCGGTATTTCCACTGGTTGCTTCGACAATGGTTGCACCTGGCTGAATCAAGCCTTCTTGCTCAGCAGTCTCAATCATGCTGAGAGCAATGCGGTCTTTGACGGACGACCCCGGATTGAAAGCCTCTAGTTTGACATAGACATCAGCAGCACCTTCTGGAACAAGCCTGTTTAATTTCACGATAGGAGTATTTCCGATGAGTTCTGTAATGTTATGATAAATTTGTGCCATAAATGATACCTCAATAATAGTGATAGAAACAGTATAAAACGAAAAGAAATCTTTGTAAAATATAAAAAAACTATCAATGCGATAGCTTATGTTAATCGTTAGGATGAAGGTACCGGAACTTCGACTTTCCGCAACCCTTGATCAGTAATGTCGACTTTTCCATTAAACAACTCAATTAACCCTTCTATCATGCTGTCCTTATCGTTTTTATCAACGAAAATGGTCGTTTGGACTTGTTCTGTAAAGGATGTATCTTGTTCTTGTAAATGGTTAGCTTTAAGAAAATTGGGTAATTCTTGATATTGACTGTAAGAGAGAGCGATTCTCAGCCCAAGCTGTTCTTTTATATGGACGATCCCGATTTCTTTGATAGCTAAAGCAACGTTGCTGCTATACGCCCGAATAAGACCTCCTGCCCCTAGCTTGATACCACCAAAATAGCGTGTCACGACAGCACAGACATTAGTTAGTTGCTGATTTTCTAAAACGCCTAACATAGGTACACCAGCAGTCCCACTTGGTTCTCCATCATCGCTACTTCGCTTCATTTCACTCCGCTCTCCTAATATAAAGGCAGAGCAGTTATGAGTAGCTTTGTAGTGTTCTTTTTTGACAGCCTGAATAAAATTTCGTGCTTCGTCCTCTGTTGTTACACGCTTGATGTGACAAATAAAGCGCGATTTTTTGATTTCTTCTTGGACTTGTCCGTCCTCTTTGATTGTTCTAAACTCCATATCTTCATTTTACAAAAAAACTTGTATTTTGCCAAAATTTTTCCGAATAAATAGATATGATAGAATTACAAGACTATTTAGGTCGTATCTTTACAAGAAGCCAATTACCATTAGGATTGCAGCAACAAGCTCAAACATTGTCGGGAATGATAGAAAAAAAGGGGAAATTATGGTGCAATCGTTGTGGACAAGTAGTTAATAAAGAAAAACAGCAACTACCAATAGGTGCTTATTATTGCAGGTCATGTGTGCGATTAGGAAGGGTCAGAAGTGATGAAAAACTCTACTATTTTCCACAAGCAGAGTTCCCAAAAACGAATGTTTTGACATGGGAAGGAAGGTTAACAGATTACCAAGCTAAGGTTTCTCAAGGTCTTGTAGAGGCAGTTGCCAAACAAAAAAATAGCCTGGTTCATGCTGTCACGGGAGCCGGAAAGACGGAAATGATTTATCAAGTGGTGGCACAAGTTATCAATGAAGGTGGTGCAGTTTGCTTGGCTAGCCCTCGAATTGATGTCTGTCTAGAACTACATCGCAGATTGCAAGAAGATTTTAGTTGTGATATTGCACTCCTGCACGGTGAATCAGAAGTTTATTTTCGCAGTCCTCTTGTGATTGCCACAACGCATCAGCTTCTCAAATTTTACCGAGCATTTGATCTTCTTATTGTTGACGAGGTGGACGCCTTTCCTTATGTGGATAATCCGATGCTTTACCATGCCGTTACACAATCAGTAAAAGAGCAAAGTACTATAATATTTCTAACGGCAACCTCTACAGATGAGCTGGATAAAAAAGTTAGCAAGGGAGAGTTGAACCGCTTAAGTCTCCCTAGACGTTTTCATGGTAACCCTTTAATTGTTCCTAAAAAAGTTTGGTTGGAAAATTTTCAAAAATACCTGAATCAAAAAAAGCTAGTTCCTAAGTTGGAACAATTTGTTAAAAAGCAAAGAAAAACAGGTTTTCCTCTTCTCATTTTTGCTTCTGAGATTAAAAGAGGACAAGAATTGGCAGAGGTTCTCCAAAGTTATTTTTCCAGTGAGAACGTTGGCTTTGTAGCCTCAACGACTGAAAATCGACTCGATATTGTAGAGAAATTTCGACAAAAAGAGATTACAATTTTAGTAACAACGACAATTCTAGAACGTGGTGTGACTTTTCCTTGTGTAGATGTTTTTGTGGTGGAGGCTAACCACCGTTTGTTTAGTCGCAGTGCTCTGGTACAAATAGCTGGACGCGTTGGTCGCAGTATGGATCGTCCGACAGGTGAGCTGCTCTTTTTTCATGATGGGACCAATTTTGCTATTGAACGAGCTATTCAGGAAATTAAGGCGATGAATCAGGAGGCTGGTTTATGAATGTATGTGTTTTATGTGACAATTCTCTTGGCGAAAAACTGACATTTTGTGATTTATTGTCCTTGACTAAGCCAAAAATAAGGGCTTGTGATGCCTGCTTTGACAAATTTCAGCGTATTTCAGAGCAGCATTGTCCTAAGTGTTATCGGGATGGAACAAGTGAAATCTGTGTAGATTGCCAAGTATGGCTGGAAAAAGGAAAAGAAGTTTCTCATAAAAGTTGTTTTGTTTATAATGAAGCTATGAAAGACTTCTTTAGTCAATATAAATTTCAAGGAGATTATGCTCTTTATTCTGTATTTACAGAGATTTTGCAAAAAGAATTAAAAGCCTATAGCGATTATACACTTGTTCCTATTCCTGTAAGTAGTGAAAAGTACCAGAAGCGAGGCTTCAACCAAGTAACAGCTCTCCTTGAGGGGACAAAGTTGCCGTTTAGAGAAATTTTAGAAAAGTATGATACGATTGCTCAATCAAGTAAGACAAGAAAGGAGCGTTTGCAAAGTCAGCAGTGTTTTAAACTGAAAGACAGTGTTCAGCCTCCGACAAAAGTTCTTTTGCTAGATGACATTTATACGACTGGCTCAACCCTACAGTTAGCAAAGGAAATTTTAGTGGAAGCGGGAGTGAAAGAAATTATGACATTTTCATTGGCAAGGTAACGAAAAATTTGCAAAAAAAGAATGAAAGCGTTATAATAAAGTAAAGAAAAACAAAATGCTTAGAAAGAAGGTACTTATATGATTAAATATAGTATCCGTGGTGAGAACCTAGAAGTAACAGAAGCTCTTCGTGATTATGTAGTTTCTAAACTTGAAAAAATCGAGAAATATTTCCAAGCTGATCAAGAATTGGATGCGCGTGTAAACTTGAAAGTATATCGTGAAAAGACAGCTAAGGTTGAAGTAACCATCCCCCTTGGTTCAATCACTCTTCGGGCAGAAGATGTTTCTCAAGATATGTATGGTTCTATTGACTTGGTAACAGATAAAATTGAACGTCAAATTCGTAAAAATAAAACAAAAATTGAACGTAAAAACCGTAATAAAAAATCAACTAGCCAGTTGTTTACAGATGCCGTTGTTGAAGAAGTGGAAACTGCGCCTGCAAAGGTCGTTCGTTCGAAACAAATTGACTTGAAACCAATGGATTTAGAAGAAGCTCTTCTTCAAATGGATTTATTGGGACATGACTTTTTCATCTATACTGATGTAGAAGATAACACAACCAATGTTCTGTATCGTCGTGAAGATGGAGATATTGGTTTGCTAGAAGTAAGATAAGCAATAATCAATCCTCTGGTTTTATATCAGAGGATTTTCATTTGGTTTGCAATCTGCTTAAGGAAGCTGTAAAAATGGATTGAGAATTAGTCTATTTGACTTACAATCAAAACGTTGAACAGAAAAAAATAAATGACCTACAGCTATCACAGAAGAAAAACTGATACATTCTTTAGAGATTTTGTTATAATATTCTTTATGAGAGTTGTAGCAGGGAAATATGGGGGACGTCCTCTCAAAACGCTAGCAGGTAAAACGACTAGACCAACGACAGATAAGGTTAAGGGAGCCATTTTTAATATGATTGGTCCTTATTTTGACGGAGGACGAGTGTTGGACTTGTATGCAGGCAGCGGCAGTTTAGCGATTGAAGCTATTTCGCGAGGAATGGCTTCCGCCATTTTGGTTGAAAAAGATCGCAGAGCGCAAGCTATTATTAACCAAAATCTCAAGATGACTAGGGAAGAAGAACGATTTGAACTGCTTAAAATGGAGGCTAACCAATCGCTTGAGCGCATTATAGGACATTTTGATCTAGTTCTGTTGGATCCGCCTTATGCAAAAGAACAGATTGTTACAGATATTGAAAAAATGGCTGAACGAGAGCTTCTAAGCAATGATGCATTAATTGTTTGTGAAACAGATAAGTCGGTGGATTTACCGGAAGAAATTGCAGGGTTAGGCATCTGGAAGCAGAAAATATATGGAATTTCAAAGGTAACGGTATATGTCAAATAAAATTGGATTATTTGCGGGTTCTTTTGACCCGATTACAAAAGGACATGTGGATTTGATTGAGCGAGCTAGTAAACTCTTTGACAGCCTTTATGTTGGTGTTTTTTATAATCTTGAAAAAAAGAGTTTTTTCAGTATTGAAGCAAAAGAAAAAATGGTTATAGATGCTCTATCTCATTTGGAGAATGTAAACATTGTTACTTCTCATGACGAATTGGCAGTGGAAGTGGCGAGAAAGTTAGGAGTAACAACTTTTGTGCGGGGGCTACGAAATGGTCAAGATTTGGAATATGAGAGAAATCTTAATTTTTTCAATTATGAATTGGCACCTGAACTGGACACCATTTTTTTGATGAGTAAGCCAAATTATCAACATATCAGCTCGTCAAGGATTCGTGAATTGATTGCTTTTGAGCAGGATATTTCAAAGTATGTGCCCGAAATTGTCGTAAAGGAGTTAAAGAAACAAGATGAAAAAAACAAGAAATAAATTTAAAAAATGGCCGATAGTATTTGTGGTAGGGTTGGTCCTTCTTTTTATCTCTTTTGTAGTTCCTCTGCCTTATTATATTGAAGTACCAGGTAGTGCAGCAGACGTCCGTCAGGTTTTGCGTGTGGATAACAAAGAAGATAAGGAAAAAGGTTCTTACAATTTTGTGACAGTTGGGATTCAGCATGCTACCTTTGCTCATTTAGTTTATGCTTGGCTGACCCCTTTTACAGATATTTATTCAGCGAAAGATTTGACTGGCGGAACTTCCGATAAAGAATATATGCGAATCAATCAATTTTATATGGAAACATCACAAAACTTAGCCAAATATCAAGGGTTAAAAAAAGCAGGAAAGGATATCAGCCTGAAATATTTGGGCGTCTATGTGTTACAAGTTACCAAAAACTCAACCTTTAAGGGCATTTTAAATATTGCAGATACTGTGACAGGTGTGAATGATAAGACTTTTAGTAGTTCAAAAGACTTGATTGATTATGTAGGTTCACAGAAGATTGGTAGTAAGGTAAAAGTAAATTATGTTGAAGACGGTCAGAAAAAATCTGCTATAGGTAAAATCATCAAACTTGAAAATGGGAAAAATGGAATTGGTATTAGCTTGATTGACCGGACAGAGGTTACAAGTAGTATACCGATTGAATTCTCAACTGCGGGAATTGGCGGACCAAGTGCGGGCTTGATGTTTAGTTTGGCAATTTATACACAGATTGCTGAACCAACATTAAGAGACGGTAGAAATATTGCTGGTACGGGCTCAATTGACCGTGAAGGAAAAGTTGGCGATATTGGAGGCATTGATAAAAAGGTGGTTTCAGCAGCCAAAAATGGTGCAGAAATTTTCTTTGCACCAAATAATCCAGTCACCAAAGAAGCTAAAAAAGCCAATTCTAAAGCGAAAACAAATTATGAAACAGCTTTGGAAACTGCTAAAAAAATTAAAACCAAAATGAAAATTGTACCTGTCAAGAACTTGCAAGATGCTATTGATTACCTCAAACGCACCAAGAAATCTTAAAAATGAAAAAACTAAAAGAACCAGTTGGCAATACGAGGCTGAGACGAAGGTTTTCAGTTTCAAAGAATACAATGCAATAGTTGAGTAATTTCTAATGTGTTGAGGCTATCAGCTTTTACAGATTTACTCAAATTTGTGGGAGTGGGACAAAATCGATTTCTTATGAAATACCGATTTCTGTCTTACTCCCTTTCCTCTTTCCATATTTCAACTGTCAAAAACACTTCTTTTTATGGTAAAATAATGTAAGATAAGTAAATAACGTTTATAAAGGATAACTATGCGAAAAGAAATTGCACCTGAATTATATAATTACAATAAATTTCCTGGGCCAGAATTTCGGCAAATAGGAACAAAAGTGTTGACTGAGACAATCGAATTTGACTTAGTGGATAACTACAAGGAAGGCTTTGACGTTACAGCTTTTAATCAGCGTTTTTCCAATATTTTAACAAAATTTGATTATATTGTTGGTGACTGGGGGAACGAGCAGCTACGTTTGCGTGGATTTTATAAAGATGACAAGGCAAATGAAAGCGAGGAAAAAATCAGTCGCTTAGAAGATTATTTGTTAGAATACTGCAATTATGGCTGTGCTTATTTTGTTTTGGAAAATTTGAAACCGCGTCGAGCGTCCTTTGATAAAAAATCTCACCACAAAAAAGAAAATGAGATAAAACCACGCCGTTCTAAGCAAGCTCGTTTCCGTAAAGAACAGGAACAACCTAAACGTGAAAATCGTCAGCGTAGCAGACGGCAAAATCAAAAACAAAAAGCAAGAAGAACAAGTGAAGAGAAGCAACAGACAAACAATCAGCATCATTTTGTCATTCGGCAAAAATAATAGAGGCTGAGAACGGAAACGAAGAGGAAGAAAATGAAACCATCAATTTATAGTTTGACTCGTCAGGATTTGATAGATTGGATAGAAAGTAAGGGAGAAAAGAAATTTCGAGCCACTCAAATTTGGGAGTGGCTCTATCGCAAACGGGTTCAATCTTTCACAGAAATGACTAATATTTCAAAGGATTTGTTAACAAAATTGGATGATGAATTTGTCGTTAATCCGCTGGAGCAAAGAATTGTACAAGAGTCTGCAGACGGGACAGTAAAGTATCTGTTTGAACTACCCGATGGTATGCTGATTGAAACTGTTTTGATGCGTCAACATTATGGGCTTTCAGTTTGTGTAACCACTCAGGTGGGTTGTAACATTGGCTGTACATTTTGTGCTAGTGGACTAATTAAAAAGCAGCGTGACTTGAATAACGGAGAGATTATGTCTCAGATTATGTTGGTACAAAAATATTTTGATGAGAGAGGACAAGGTGAGCGAGTTAGTCATATTGTGGTCATGGGGATTGGAGAGCCTTTTGATAACTATGACAATGTTCTCAAATTTGTGCGCACTGTCAATGATGACAAAGGGCTAGCCATTGGTGCTCGCCACATTACTGTTTCTACTTCAGGATTAGCGCATAAAATTCGTGATTTTGCAAATGAAGGAGTGCAGGTTAATTTAGCAGTTTCTCTTCATGCTCCTAATAATGATTTGCGTTCCAGCATTATGAAAATTAATCGTGCATTTCCGATTGAAAAACTATTTGCGGCGATTGAATATTATATTGAAACGACCAACCGCCGAGTGACTTTTGAATACATTATGTTAAATAAAGTCAATGATGGAGTAGAACAGGCACTAGAATTGGCTGAATTGCTCAAAAACATCAAGAAATTATCTTATGTCAACTTAATCCCCTATAATCCTGTTAGTGAACATGATCAATACAGTCGTAGTCCCAAGGAGCGTGTAATGGCTTTTTATGACACTTTGAAAAAGAATGGGGTCAATTGTGTTGTCCGTCAAGAACATGGCACTGATATTGATGCAGCTTGTGGTCAATTGCGGTCAAATACCATAAAGCAAGACAAAGAAAAAACTCTTACTAACCATGCTTAAGAATAGTCATCTGTTGAAATCGGACGGTGAATTAACTGTTAAGAGCCGTGCTTTTCTTATTTCGGGAATTATTTTCTACACTATCTTATTGTGCCTCATGTGTTTTCTTCCTCAAGTGCCAGAAAAAGGAATGGAGACGCCTGGAATTCAGCACTTTGGTCGTCTCGTAGTTCTCCTTATTCCTTTCAATTCTTTTGTTAATCTTGGACAAATTACATCTCTCCTTCAATTAGTTAAGGTTTTTGCACAAAATGTAATGAATGTTTTTTTGCTCAGCCCGTTGATTTTTCAACTGCTTTGGCTTTTTCCTAAGCTTCGGAGGACTAAACGCGTGCTCGTTGTTAGTTTCGCAATGAGCCTTTTTATTGAATGCACGCAGATGTTGCTAGATTTTTTGATTGATGCCAATCGTGTTTTTGAAATAGATGATTTATGGACAAATACATTAGGTGGTTATATCGCTTTTCTGTTTTATAAATTTTTTTTAAAGCAGTTGTTAAATAAGGCATAAAATATTTTGGTGGAAAACAACGAATTTTATCAAAATCAGAATGCTGCTAGCACCAAAAAGACAGGGAATAAATGCTAATCTGTCTTTTCTTGACTTTAAACAAAAAAGGAACAGGCCGATGATGCTGGAAATTTGAAGAACAAGGAGAACTTCTGTGAGATTAAAAATCGCTGAACAGGATGCTAGAAAAAGAAAATCTCCCGCTCCAATGCGCAAATCAATGAAATGAGTTAAAATTCCAAGGGCTAAAAAAATAGCCATCAAAAGATTGAAACCAGTTAAAAAGAGAAGAAGGACATGGGAAAATAGCCAAATAAGCAGAGGATACTCTTGATGTCTCTGATCATAAAGGGATAAGGTCATCCCAGATACAAGCAGGATGAGCTGGTTGATGTTTAGATAGCCTAAAGACGTTACAAGAAAGAGACAACCACCAGTTAGTTCTAGGAGAATGTAGCGGATGGGAATTTTTTCACCACAAAAGCGACAACGTAGACGATTGATGAGTTGTGAGAGGATAGGGACTAAATCACGTGGAGTTAATTTTTGTCCACAAGTATTGCAATGACTGGAAGGAACGATAATAGATTGTTCAGGAAAGCGATCAACGACCAGGCCTAAAAAGGAAGCCACAATACTTCCAACTAAGAAAAAATAAAAATGAACCATACTTTTTTATTCGTAAATTATTCTAAAAAATTGCAACTTCTCTAATAAAAGAAATTTATGAGTTCAATTAGTTGACTTTCTTATTTAGAAACATTATAATTAAATCATAATAAAAATTAGAATCATTCTAAATAAAAGTGAGGTATTGATATGATTGATGTAAAAAACGATGCAGCTAAAGATGTTGCAACTTTCTCAAATGTTGAGTCTTTGAATAAGTCTCTTCCAAAAACAAAAGCAGTATTGAATCAAGCAGTAGCAGATTTATACACTGCTCGTATTGCTCTTCACCAAGTACATTGGTATATGCGTGGAGCAGGTTTCATGGTTTGGCATCCTAAGATGGATGAATATATGGAAAACTTGGATACAACATTGGATGAAGTGAGTGAACGTTTGATTACTCTAGGCGGAACTCCATATTCAACGTTGAGTGAATTTATTCAACACAGTAATATTGAAGAAAAAGAAGGAAAATTCAGTAAGAGTGTAGAAGAAAGTTTGGAACGTGTTATCGAAATTTTCCGTTACTTGGTGAAGCTTTACCAAGAAGCTTTGGATGCAACAGATGAAGAAGGAGACGATGTTACGAACGATATTTTTGTTGGTGCCAAAGCCGATTTGGAAAAGAACATTTGGATGTTGACAGCAGAAATTGGACAAGTTCCAGGATTGTAAATATAATTTTGAAAGTAGAAAATAAATTAAAAAAATTTTTTAGAGTTTAAGATAAGTTTAAGGAGATAGCGTTATACTAATACCATCAGATGAAGACCTCCTAACTTTATTTGATAAAATCCTAAACTTTTCTTTTTCATAATAATCTCCCTATAAGAGCCACCTAATTGGTGGCTTTTTTTCTATTCTGATCAAAATATGAGACAGATACGGACTTCTTTTTACCTTGAAATGCTCTTAAAATTCTGGTAAAATAAGGCTCATGAAAACACTTTATGATGTGCAGCAATACCTCAAAAGTTTTGGCATTATTATCTATATGGGTAAACGCTTGTATGATATTGAAATGATGAAAATTGAGCTAGAGAGGATTTACGATGCAGGCTTGATAGAAAAACTAGACTATCTAGAAGCTGAAAGCATCTTACGAAGAGAGCATCGAATAGAGCTGCAATATTTGAAAAAGAACGAGGAGAAAAAATGTTAAACTGGATTTTATTAGCAATTATTGTTGGAATGTTGGGATGGATGGGCTTTAACTATGTGCGCGTTCGTCGCGCTGCTAAAGTGGTAGACAATGCAGAATTCAGTAATAGGGTTCGGCAAGGTCAGTTGATTGATTTGCGAGACCCAACCGATTTTCGTCGCAAACATATTTTAGGGGCACGAAATATTCCGTCCCAGCAATTAAAAACAAGCTTAGGAGCGATTCGCAAAGACAAGGCTGTTTTACTATATGAAAATAGTCGGGGACAACGTGTGATGAATGCAGCTATCTTATTGAAAAAGGAAGGTTATAAGGATATTTACATCCTCTCTGCAGGACTAGATGGTTGGAAAGGAAAAGTTAAAAGTGAGTAATCTAAAAGGATTGCTCACTTTTAATAGCTTTTTTCTAAATATTGTTTTACTTTTTCGAGTTCTGTTTGGTTCAGCGCTCGGTATTCTCCTGCTGCTAAGTTTTGGTCCAATTCAAAAGCTCCGAAATGAGTCCGTTTAAGAGAAAGAACTTTGACACCGACAGTCAAAAACATTTTTTTGATTTGATGAAATTTTCCCTCAGAAATAGTGACTGTCGCAGTACTTTTGTTTGGAGTAGAAGAATGAATTGTAAGTAGAGCTGGTTTACAAATAGTTCCATCAAGAAAAACAATCCCTTTTTGAAAGGCTTTTATCATCTGGTTATCTAGGAGACCGTTCACTTCAACCTCATATGTTTTTGCAATGTGGTATTGAGGATGTAGTAGTTGAAAACCGAGAGGTCCGTTGTCGGTTATTAACAATAGTCCAGAAGTATCTCGATCAAGTCGCCCAACAGAATATAGGTGTTCATTGAAGTCTTCAGGTCTGATGAGATCCAGAACGGTTTGGTGTTTCCTATCAGAGTTAGCAGTCACAACACCAGGTGGCTTATTCATCATAAAATATTGATGTGAATTGGTGAAGATAGGTTGTTTCTTTACTGTAATCGTCTGCAAGCCAGTATCAACATTTTGACTAAGTTTTCGAGCAGGGGAATGATCCACCCAAATTTCCTTTTTCAGAAGGGCCTGTTTCATTTTTTTACGGCTGACGTGGACCCGAGATAATAGAACATCTAAACGCATATCATTTCCTTTGAATTTTTTCTTATCATACCATAATTTTTTGTGATAAGAAATGGAAATAAAATTGGAGAAGATTGATTTTTTAATGAAAACATTTACACCTGGTTTAACCGTGTTTTTTACCTCAATCTGTGATATAAT
The DNA here is from genome assembly GCF_000413475.1 of Streptococcus intermedius SK54 = ATCC 27335. GTDB lineage: Bacteria > Bacillota > Bacilli > Lactobacillales > Streptococcaceae > Streptococcus > Streptococcus intermedius. The sequence continues at coordinate 149,487 of NZ_ATFK01000001.1, forward strand.
TGTTCAGTTAGAAATAAAACATAAGATGTAGAGGACAAAATGATAAAATTAAGAGAAGACATTCGCAATATCGCTATTATTGCTCACGTTGACCACGGGAAAACAACCTTGGTTGATGAGTTGCTTAAGCAATCTCATACATTGGATGAGCGTAAAGAGTTGCAAGAACGAGCAATGGACTCCAACGATCTTGAAAAGGAACGCGGGATTACCATTCTCGCCAAGAATACAGCTGTTGCCTATAATGGTGTTCGCATCAATATTATGGATACGCCAGGACACGCGGACTTTGGTGGAGAAGTTGAGCGAATCATGAAAATGGTTGATGGGGTTGTTCTAGTTGTTGATGCTTATGAAGGAACTATGCCACAAACTCGCTTTGTGTTGAAAAAAGCTTTAGAACAAGATCTTGTACCAATTGTAGTAGTAAATAAGATTGATAAACCATCAGCTCGTCCAGCGGAAGTCGTGGATGAAGTTCTTGAACTTTTCATTGAACTTGGTGCTGATGATGACCAATTAGATTTCCCAGTTGTTTATGCTTCAGCTATTAATGGGACATCTTCTATGTCAGATGATCCAGCTGACCAAGAACACACTATGGCGCCACTTTTTGATACAATTATTGATCATATCCCAGCACCAGTTGATAACTCAGATGAGCCCCTCCAATTTCAGGTTTCTCTTTTGGATTATAATGACTTTGTAGGGCGGATTGGGATTGGCCGTGTTTTCCGCGGGACTGTGAAAGTTGGTGACCAAGTTACTCTTTCTAAATTAGACGATACAACGAAAAATTTCCGTGTTACCAAGCTATTTGGTTTCTTTGGGCTAGAACGTCGTGAAATTGACGAAGCCAAAGCGGGTGATTTGATTGCAGTATCTGGTATGGAAGATATTTTTGTTGGTGAAACCATTACTCCGACGGATGTGGTAGAACCATTGCCGATTCTCCATATTGATGAACCAACGCTTCAAATGACTTTCTTGGTGAACAATTCTCCATTTGCTGGTCGTGAAGGGAAATGGGTAACATCTCGGAAAGTTGAAGAACGCTTGCAGGCTGAATTGCAAACGGATGTTTCGCTTCGTGTGGATCCGACTGACTCGCCAGATAAATGGATTGTATCAGGCCGTGGGGAATTGCACTTATCCATCCTGATTGAAACCATGCGTCGTGAAGGTTATGAGCTGCAAGTATCTCGTCCAGAAGTTATCGTCAAAGAAATAGATGGAGTACAATGTGAGCCATTTGAGCGTGTGCAAATTGATACACCTGAAGAGTATCAAGGTTCTGTTATTCAAACCTTATCTGAGCGTAAGGGGGAAATGCTAGATATGGTATCGACAGGAAATGGACAGACTCGTTTGATTTTTCTTGTTCCTGCTCGTGGTTTAATTGGATACTCAACTGAGTTTCTTTCTATGACGCGTGGTTACGGGATTATGAACCATACTTTTGACCAATACTTACCGTTGATTCCAGGTGAAATTGGTGGGCGGCGTCGCGGAGCTCTCGTTTCGATTGATACAGGAAAAGCAACGACCTATTCAATTATGTCTATTGAGGAACGTGGAACCATTTTTGTCAATCCAGGTACAGAAGTTTATGAAGGAATGATTATTGGTGAAAATTCACGTGAAAATGATTTGACGGTCAATATTACAAAGGCAAAACAAATGACTAATGTACGTTCTGCAACGAAAGATCAAACAGCAGTTATTAAAACACCTCGTATTTTGACATTAGAAGAGTCGCTCGAATTCTTGAATGATGACGAATATATGGAAGTAACACCAGAGTCTATTCGCTTGAGAAAACAAATTCTTGACAAAAATCAACGTGCTAAAGCTGCTAAAAAGAAAAAATCAGCTGAATAATAAAAAGCTAGTTACTTTGTTACTAATATATCAAAGGGTGGATAGGATAGAAAGGAGCAGAATGTTTTATTTAATCTTTGGGATTCTCATTCTATTATTTTACATTTTTGCTGCTCCACAGAGTATTAAAGGAACTTTAAATATAGTAACTTTAGTGATTGCCTTTGTAGCTTTTATCATTTTATTGGGGTTGGCAGTGTTTCAGATTTTCCAATTACCATCTGAATTTTTTATAGGAATTGCAATGATTGGTATAGCATATTTTTCGCTACGTGATATTTCAAAATTATCACAAAAAGATAAAAAAATATCGTTTCGCTCAAAACTTCGTAACAGACAAGAATAAAAAGCCATAAAGGCTTTTTTATTTTCTGAAAAAAAGGTAAAATAGATAAGAAGAATAAAAAAAGAGGCGTGTTATGAAACACATTACAAATTTTACAAATAAGAAAGTTTTAGTTTTAGGTTTAGCTAAGTCTGGTGAATCTGCTGCTCGTTTACTAGATAAGCTGGGAGCGATTGTGACGGTGAATGATGGAAAACCATTTGAGGAAAACCCTGCGGCACAATCCCTCTTAGAAGAAGGAATTAAAGTTGTAACAGGGGGACATCCGTTAGAACTTTTGGACGAAGACTTTGAGTTGATGGTAAAAAACCCTGGCATTCGTTATGATAATCCTATGGTAGTGAGAGCATTGGAAAAGAAAATTCCAGTTATAACTGAAGTTGAACTGGCGTATCTGATTTCAGAAGCTCCAATCATAGGGATTACTGGTTCTAATGGGAAAACAACAACAACCACGATGATTGCAGAGGTTTTAACCGCTGCTGGACAAAATGGTTTACGTTCTGGTAATATTGGTTTTCCAGCTAGTCAAGTTGCAACAACTGCAACAAGAAATGACACTTTGGTCATGGAACTATCCTCTTTCCAGCTTATGGGAATTGAAACTTTTCATCCAGAAATTGCAGTAATTACCAATCTGATGCCAACTCATATTGATTATCATGGCTCTTTTGAAAATTATGTGGCTGCTAAATGGAATTTACAAAAAAATATGACAAAATCTGATTTTCTCGTATTGAATTTCAACCAAACTTTAGCGAAAGACTTAGCTGCCAAGACACAGGCGACTGTTGTACCCTTTTCAACGACGGAAGAGGTAGACGGTGCATATCTCGAAGGGAACATCTTGACATTTCGTGGTGAGCCGATAATGGCAGCAGATGAGCTTGGTGTGCCGGGCAGTCATAATATTGAAAATGCTCTTGCAACTATTGCAGTTACGAAATTATGTGGTATTGAAAATCAAGTTATCAAAGAAACATTGGCAGGTTTTGGAGGTGTCAAACACCGTCTTCAATATGTTGATGAAATCAATCATGTTAAATTCTATAACGATAGTAAGTCTACAAATATTCTAGCAACACAAAAAGCCCTATCTGGTTTTGAGAATAGCAAGGTGATCTTGATTGCTGGTGGTTTAGATCGTGGGAATGAATTTGACGAATTGATACCAGATATTCAAGGACTGAAAAAAATGGTTATCCTGGGAGAATCTTCAGCGCGCGTCAAGAGAGCTGCAGACAAAGCAGGTGTTGACTATATTGATGCCGAAAGTATCAAGGATGCAACACGAAAAGCTTTTGATGAAGCTCAAACAGGTGATATTGTTCTTCTTAGTCCAGCAAATGCTAGCTGGGATATGTACCCCAATTTTGAAGTTCGTGGTGATGAGTTTATTAAAACAGTTGAAGAATTAAAGGGTTAAAATGAAAAAGATTATATTTACAGGTGGAGGAACGGTTGGTCATGTGACTCTAAACCTTTTGCTCATTCCAAAATTTCTAGAAGCCGGCTGGCAAGTTCACTATATTGGTGATAAGCACGGAATTGAATACCAAGAAATCAAGAAGTCGGGTTTGGATATCACATTTCATTCTATAGCAACAGGGAAATTACGTCGCTATTTTTCTTGGCAAAATATGTTGGATGCTTTCAAAGTGACTTGGGGTATTTTACAATCCTTAGGGATTATGTTAACAGTACGTCCGCAAGCTCTCTTTTCTAAAGGTGGTTTTGTCTCTGTTCCTCCAGTCATTGCAGCACGTTTATCTGGGGTACCAGTTTATGTACATGAATCTGACCTCTCTATTGGGCTGGCCAACAAAATTGCCTACAGATGTGCTACAAAAATGTATTCTACTTTTGAACAGGTTCATAGTTTGACCAAAATTGAACATATAGGAGCTGTGACAAAAGTAGGAGCAAAAGAAATTGTTTCGACTGAACAACTTCAAAGGATTCAGCAACATTTTGACGAAAATCTTCCGACCCTTCTGTTTGTTGGTGGATCGGCTGGTGCTAAGGTCTTTAATGATTTTGTAACGGAAAACAAAATAGAATTAACCCAGCACTACAATGTTATCAATTTATCAGGAGATGCTCATTTAGATGAATTATCCAATCATCTCTATCGGATTGCCTATGTGACAGAGCTCTATCAACCTTTGATGAATTTAGCAGACATCGTTATCACACGCGGTGGCTCGAATACCATTTTTGAGTTGTTGGCCATGGCAAAACTCCATGTGATTGTTCCTTTAGGACGTGAAGCAAGTCGTGGAGATCAAATTGAAAATGCAGATTATTTTGTGAAAAAAGGTTATGCTAAAAAGTTAGATGAACCCAAATTGAACTTAGAAAATCTGCAAAAAGTGATTACCGAATTGCTTGGACAGAAGGAATTATATGAGCAAACAATGAAACAGTCTCATGAAATAAAATCTTTAGATGAATTTTATAACCTTTTAAATAACGACATAAATAAAGGAAAACAATGACAAAGAAGAAGCAAAAGGAACAGAAAGATACCGGAACAGAAAACCTTTCTGAGTGGCAAAAACGAAACAAGGAATACCTTGAAAAAAAAGCTCAAGAAGAGGCTGAAAAAGAGAAAGAACTAGTAGAACAAAAAAAACAGCGTTTGCTGAATTATGAGAAATTAGATACAGATGAAGAAGAGGCAGAGCCAGAAGAAACATCTGATATTCAAGAGGCTGGATCAGAGGAAACGAAAGAACCTACTGAGACAGAGTTTTCTGAGGAGGAGCAAGATAAGTCTCTTGAAAACGAGATCTTGAAAAAAGAGGAAAAATCGGAGGACAAACAAACAAAACGTGAAGCAAAAGAAAAAATTGCTCTTCGTCACGTTTACCGCGCTCTTCCAATCTTATTTTTCAGTTCTATTTTGCTGATTTTAGCTGTTTATTTTATAAGCCCCTACTCAAAATTGAAAAATATAGAGGTGACGGGAAATAAACACCTTTCAAAAACAGAGGTTTTGGCGGCGTCTAGCATTCAAAAAAATGACTACACCTTGACAACCTATTTGAGTCAAAAAGCTCATGCTAAAAATATCAAATTGTCGAGTTTATGGGTTGAAAAAGCAGAAATAGTATATCAGTTTCCTGTTACATTCAAAATTAAAGTGACAGAGTATAGAGTTATCGCTTATGATTATTCTGGGGAGCAGTATTTCCCAGTATTATCTAGCGGGGAAGAAATTTCTAGTCCGGTTAAGAAATCGCAGTTGCCAAAAAGTTATATACGACTTGACTTTTCAGATAAAGCGATGCTTAAGAAATTTGTGCAACAATTATCAGGTATTTCTGATACAATTAAATCAGAAATTCAAACAGTTCAGCATACACCAAGTAAGGCAACTGAGGATTTGCTGACAATCACTATGACAGATGGAAATAAAGTTCTAGTTCCGCTGTCAGAAGTAGCTAAAAAATTACCTTACTATGAAAAAATTAAACCACAATTGACGGAAACAAGTGTCGTGGATATGGAAGTTGGAATATTTAGCTATCGAATTAGCTAAAATAATACAGAAAATCTAACCACTTTTTAATTTTTTATGTTATAATATGCTTTGAATAACTATACTTTTTTGATAGTTAAATTGATAAGTGAGAAACTTGGTAGACAGAGAGGAATGGTCTAATGGCTAGAGATGGCTTTTTTACAGGATTAGATATCGGAACAAGCTCCATTAAGGTCTTGGTAGCAGAACACGTAAACAATGAATTGAACGTAATTGGAGTCAGTAATGCGAAAAGTGCTGGCGTAAAAGATGGTATCATTGTAGATATAGAGGCAGCAGCAAGTGCTATAAAATCTGCAATTTCGCAAGCTGAGGAAAAAGCAGGGATTTCAATTAAGTTGGTGAACGTTGGCTTGCCTGCTAACTTGTTGCAGATTGAACCAACGCAAGGTATGATTCCTGTAACAAGTGAAACAAAAGAAATTACAGATGCAGATGTTGAAAATGTTGTAAGATCTGCTTTGACAAAAAGCATGACCCCAGACCGCGAAGTCATTACGTTTATTCCTGAAGAATTCATTGTAGATGGCTTCCAAGGTATTCGTGATCCTCGAGGAATGATGGGGATTCGTTTAGAAATGCGTGGACTTCTCTATACAGGACCACGTACCATTCTTCACAATTTACGAAAAACAGTTGAGCGTGCTGGAGTTCAGGTAGAAAATATTATTATTTCTCCACTTGCTATGACCAAGTCTGTTTTAAATGAAGGTGAGCGTGAATTTGGTGCGACTGTTATTGATATGGGTGGGGGGCAAACAACTGTTGCCTCTGTCCGCAACCAAGAGCTACAATTCACAAACATTTATCAAGAAGGTGGCGAATATGTCACAAAAGACATTTCAAAAGTTTTAAAAACTTCTAAGAAGCTGGCAGAGAGTTTGAAGTTTAACTACGGAGAAGTTTATGTACCAGCTGCTAGCAATGAGACTTTCCAAGTGGAAGTGATTGGGGAAGTGGAGCCAGTTGAAGTAACAGAGCGTTATTTAGCAGAAATTATTTCAGCACGCGTTAAACATATCTTCGAACAAGCCAAACAAGATTTAGAGAGAAGGCACTTATTAGATTTGCCAGGTGGAATTGTTATTATCGGTGGTGGTGCCATTTTGCCAGGTGTGGTAGAATTAGCACAAGAAGTTTTCGGTGTTCCTGTTAAACTATACGTACCAAATCAAATCGGTATCCGCAATCCAGCTTTTGCTCATGTCATTAGCTTGTCAGAATATGCAGGAAACTTATCTGAAGTGGATGTTCTAGCACAGGCTGCCGTTCATGGGGATGAGCTCCTGCGACATCAGCCAGTTGAATTTTCTCGTTCAATGCAACAAAGTCAGTCGTTCAATCCATTGCAACGATTTACTCAACCGCAACAACCAACTCCGGCTTTGGTTGATGAAACAGAAGAACAAGTTGAACGTCCTGAACCACTTCCAGCACAATCTCAACAACCAAAAGAAAAATTGACAGATCGTGTTCGAAATCTACTTGGTAATATGTTTGATTAAAGGAGAAGTAATACATTATGACATTTTCATTTGATACAGCTGCAGCACAAGGAGCAGTGATTAAAGTTATTGGTATCGGTGGTGGTGGTGGTAATGCCATTAACCGGATGATTGATGAAGGGGTATCGGGTGTTGAATTTATCGCTGCCAATACAGATGTACAAGCTCTTACTGGCTCGAAAGCAGAAACGGTTATTCAGCTTGGACCAAAATTGACTCGTGGTCTTGGTGCTGGCGGGCAGCCTGAAATTGGTCGTAAGGCAGCTGAAGAGAGCGAAGAAGTATTGACAGAAGCTCTCACAGGAGCAGATATGGTCTTTATCACTGCTGGTATGGGTGGTGGTTCTGGTACAGGTGCTGCACCAGTAATTGCTCGTATTGCAAAAGGTCTTGGCGCTTTGACTGTTGCAGTTGTTACTCGTCCATTTGGATTTGAAGGAAGTAAACGTGGTAACTTTGCGATTGAAGGAATCAACGAACTTCGTGAGCATGTAGATACGCTTCTTATCATTTCAAACAATAATTTGCTTGAAATTGTTGATAAGAAAACTCCTCTTCTTGAAGCTTTGAGCGAAGCAGACAATGTCCTTCGTCAAGGTGTACAAGGAATTACAGACTTGATTACAAGTCCGGGACTTATCAATCTTGATTTTGCCGACGTGAAAACCGTTATGGCAAATAAAGGTGATGCTCTTATGGGAATCGGGATTGGTAATGGCGAAGAACGTGTTATTGAAGCTGCACGTAAGGCTATTTATTCACCACTTCTTGAAACAACGATTGATGGAGCTGAAGATGTCATCATTAACGTTACGGGTGGCATTGATATGACGCTGATTGAAGCAGAAGAAGCATCAGAAATTGTTAATCAAGCAGCTGGTCATGGTGTGAATATCTGGCTAGGAACATCTATTGATGACAGTATGAAAGATGAAATTCGTGTAACAGTTGTTGCAACGGGTGTTCGTCAAGAACAAATTGATCGAGTGAGTGGTGTTCGTCCAGTTGCTCAACAAAATTCTTATTCAACTGCAATTCGTGAAAATCGTAATTCTCGAGGAACTCAAGGCTACGATCGCAACTTTGACTTGACCGAAAATCTTGAAGTACCAAAGCCAAGCCATCAACGAGCAGAAAGCCCAAAAGTTTCAGCATTTGGTGATTGGGATTTGCGTCGTGAAAATATTGTTCGGTCAACAGAAACGAATACTGCACCAGCTGTAGAACGTTATGAAGATACTAGTTCTGATGACGATGAATTAGAAACACCACCATTCTTTAAAAACCGTTAAAATGGATTTAGAAAAGAATACATCTCAAATTTTGGAGAATGTAGCACAAATTACACAACAAGTTAATCGCTCAGAAAAATCAGTAGAAGTAATAGCTGTCACCAAATATGTTGACAGCTCTACTGCTAAAGAACTGATTAAAGCAGGAATTCATCATATCGGTGAAAATCGAGTAGATAAGTTTCTAGATAAATATCAGGCTCTAAAAGATGAACAGGTAACTTGGCACTTAATTGGTACACTCCAAAGGCGAAAAGTGAAAGATGTCATTAACTATGTAGACTATTTCCATGCCTTGGATTCAGTAAAATTAGCTCAAGAAATCAACAAAAGAGCAGAACATATTATTAAGTGCTTTTTACAAGTAAATATTTCCAAAGAAGCTAGTAAACACGGTTTTACTGTAGAGGAAATTGCTACTATTTTACCTGAGCTAGAAAAACTTGAAAAGATTCAGATTGTTGGTTTGATGACAATGGCACCATTTGAAGCGAATGAGGCTGAATTAAATGCTATTTTCCAACAAGCCAATCAATTACAAAAAAGATTACAACGTAAACAGATACCCAATATGCCTTTTACTGATTTAAGTATGGGAATGAGCCGCGATTATGCAATAGCCATTGCAAATGGTTCGACTTTTGTCAGAATTGGTACCGCATTTTTTAAATAGGAAAGTATTATGTCTCTTAAAGATAGATTTGATAAATTCATTGATTACTTTACAGAAGATGGTGAAGACGCAAGCGTTCAAACGCCAGAGTTACCGCCGCGTGTGAGCAATCAATCTGTAACACCTACCCAAGAAAGAACAGTACATACAGCGAGTAGTTCTGCACAATCTTCTACAAAGTCAGGAGGAAATGAGAACATCACTCGTCTTCATGCGCGCCAGCAAGAGTTGGCACAACATCGAACAATTTCAGATGATAAAGTGACAATCAATGTTCGCTATCCAAGAAAATATGAAGAAACAACTGAAATTGTTGATTTGTTAATTGTTAATGAGAGTATTTTGATTGACTTTCAGTATATGACAGAAGTGCAAGCTCGTCGTTGCTTGGATTATTTGGATGGTGCTCGTTATGTGCTTGCGGGAAGCATAAAAAAAGTTGCGAGTACAATGTATCTCTTAACGCCAATTAATGTCGTTGTAAATGTCGAGGACTTAAAATTACCAGATGATTTGCAAAATGGCGAATTTGATTTTGATATGAAGCGTAGATAACAACATGGTTTGGATCGTAAATATACTTTATAATTTAGTAAGATTGTATTCATTCATTTTAGTAGTGTATGCTCTCTTATCATGGTTTCCGGGTGCCTATCAAACTTCATTTGGTCAGTTGATCTTGCGAATAGTGGAGCCTGTTTTAAAACCATTCCAACGTTTTAACTTACAGTTCGCTGGAATTGATTGGACAGTTCTTGTCGTTATTTTTCTTCTGAATTTTGTTTCCGGCATCATTTTGAATGCCCTTTTGCTTTTAGCTTGATTCATGAAGAATACAAAACATTTATATCAACATTTTATAGAAGAAGATCGTGAATTTGTTGATAAAAGTTTAGAACAGATGCAGCGAGTTGAAGATTCTTATGCTTTTGAAGTAACTTCGTTTGTAAATCCACATCAAGTTGAGGTTTTACGAAATCTTGGAAATCATTTGCAATTGCAAATATTTTCAAGCTCGGATTTTTATACAAGTGAATTTGCTAAAGTTATTATTGCTCCTCTCTACTATGAGTTGCAATTAAGTGATTTTGAAATGGATCTATTAGAAATCAATTATGCGAATAAATTTTACCAGCTGACCCACTCGCAGATAATGGGAACGTTATTGAATCAATTAGGAATTGAGCGTAAGGTTTTTGGTGATATTCTTGTTGCTTCTGGTAGAGCCCAATTGATGGTAGATAGGAAATTTACTCAATTCTTTATTGATCACATCTCAAAGATAGCAAAAACACCTGTAAAATTAAAACAAGTTGATTTTTCGCAACAAATAGCCACTCAGATAGATTCGAAACTAATAGATGTACTTGTTTCTAGTATGCGTTTGGATAAGGTAGTGGCTGTCTCATTTCGTGTATCACGAAGCGTTGCAGTTCGTCTGATAGTAACAAAGCAAGTCAAGGTAAATTATTCTATAGTGGATAATCCTAGCCATCATTTGGTGTTAAATGACTTGATTAGTGTACGGGGATATGGGAGAGTAAGAGTTTTAAGAGAAAATGGTTTTTCAAAAAACGGAAAGCATAAATTGACTGTTGAATTATTATCTAGTAAATAAGGAGAAAAAATGGCTATTACATCATTAGAAATTAAAGATAAAGCTTTTGCTCATAAATTTAGAGGATATGATATTGATGAAGTGGATGAATTTCTTGACATCATTGTCCAAGATTATGAAGATCTAGTTCGTATCAATCATGAACAAGAGTCAAAAATTAAAAATCTAGAAGAACGCTTAACCTATTTTGATGAGATGAAGGATTCCCTTAGTCAGTCTGTATTGATTGCGCAAGATACGGCAGAACGTGTCAAACAAGCGGCGAGTGATCGTTCTGAAAATATTGTTCACAAGGCTGAACAAGCAGCCCAACATTTGTTGGATGAAGCAAAATACAAGGCTAATGAAATTCTTCGTCAAGCGACAGATAATGCTAAGAAAGTGGCTATTGAAACAGAAGAGTTGAAGAATAAGACACGGGTCTTCCATCAACGGTTAAAATCAACCATTGAAAGTCAACTAAGCATTGTGAATTCTTCAGAATGGGAAGAAATTCTTCGTCCAACAGCTACGTATTTGCAGACAAGCGATGAAGCCTTTAAAGAAGTTGTTCAGTCTGCCTTAGGTGAGGTCGTGACAACTCCAGAAGAAGATGAAGCAGACGTGACACGTCAATTCTCTCCAGAAGAAATGGAAGAATTGCAAAGACGTATTGAAGAAGTAAATCGTGAATTGACAGATGCACAAGCATTTGAAACCTTAGATGAGTCTGTTTTGGGTTTGCATTTAACAAATGATGAGAACTCAACAGAAAACTCAGAAGCTACTTCGACAGAACCTGTAGATATTTTATAAGAAAAAAAGTAAAAACAAGATACTGACAAAATATTCGCAGCGAGCAGGTGATGGTGAGAGACCTGTAATTCCTTTTGTTGGGATTATCATTTTACAAACTTAGGTCTGAAAATAGTAAGATTTAACGGTTGACTCACGTTACGAGTAAGAGGGATAAGGACTATTGTTTTTATCTGAATGAAGGTGGTACCACGAATTTTCGTCCTTTGGATGAATTTGTGGTTTTTTTATTTTAATATGTTACTAATATGAAAAAGGAGAACTTATGAAATTAAAGGAAACTCTTAATCTTGGAAAAACAGCTTTTCCAATGCGTGCTGGTTTGCCGAATAAAGAACCTATTTGGCAAAAAGAATGGGAAGATGCAAAGTTGTATCAACGCCGTCAAGAATTGAATGAAGGAAAACCGCATTTCACACTTCATGATGGACCTCCGTATGCAAATGGAAATATCCATGTTGGTCATGCTATGAATAAGATCTCAAAAGATATTATTGTGCGTTCAAAATCAATGTCTGGCTATTATGCACCTTACATTCCAGGTTGGGATACTCATGGCCTTCCAATTGAGCAAGTCCTGGCAAAACAAGGTGTGAAACGAAAAGAAATGGATTTAGCGGAATATTTAAAGCTTTGTCGTGATTATGCACTGAGTCAAGTGGATAAACAACGTGAAGATTTCAAACGCCTAGGCGTCTCAGGTGACTGGGAACATCCATATGTTACCTTGACTCCAGATTATGAAGCTGCTCAAATTCGTGTTTTTGGAGAAATGGCGAAAAAAGGCTATATCTATCGTGGTGCGAAACCAGTTTACTGGTCTTGGTCATCTGAATCAGCCCTGGCTGAAGCAGAGATTGAATACCATGATTTGGTTTCAACTTCACTTTACTACGCCAACAAAGTCAAAGATGGAAAAGGCGTTCTAGACACAGATACTTACATTGTCGTATGGACAACAACTCCATTCACTGTCACAGCTTCTCGTGGTTTGACAGTGGGTGCAGATATTGATTATGTTTTGGTACAGCCAGCAGGTGAAACTCGCAAGTTTATTGTAGCGTCTGAATTGTTAAATAGCTTATCTGAGAAATTTGGCTGGATTGATGTTCAAGTGTTGGCTACTTACCGTGGCCAAGAGTTGAACCACATCGTGACGGAACACCCGTGGGATATTGAAGTAGAAGAACTTGTCATCCTTGGTGACCATGTTACAACAGATTCTGGTACTGGTATTGTCCATACAGCACCAGGCTTTGGTGAGGACGACTATAATGTCGGTGTTGCCAACGGCTTGGAAGTGTTTGTCACTGTTAACGAACGCGGTATCATGATGGAAAATGCTGGTCCTGACTTTGAAGGCCAATTCTATGACAAGGTTGCACCAACTGTTATTGAGAAACTTGGTGACTTGCTCCTTGCTCAAGAAGAAATCTCTCACTCTTACCCATTTGACTGGCGTACGAAAAAACCAATCATCTGGCGTGCCGTACCACAGTGGTTTGCATCTGTATCAAAATTCCGTCAAGAAATCTTGGATGAGATTGAAAAGGTTAAATTCCATTCTGAATGGGGCAAGGTACGTCTCTATAATATGATTCGTGACCGTGGCGATTGGGTTATCTCTCGTCAACGTGCTTGGGGAGTGCCACTTCCAATATTCTATGCGGAGGATGGGACACCGATTATGACAGAAGAAACGATTGAGCATGTGGCAGAACTTTTCGCTGTTCATGGTTCGATTGTTTGGTGGCAACGGGAAGCAAAAGACTTACTTCCAGAAGGATTTATTCATCCAGGATCACCGAATGGTATATTCACTAAAGAGACAGATATTATGGATGTGTGGTTTGATTCAGGTTCTTCTTGGAATGGCGTAGTTGTGAATCGCCCAGAATTGACTTATCCTGCTGACCTGTATCTTGAAGGTTCAGACCAGTATCGTGGTTGGTTCAACTCATCACTTATCACATCGGTTGCCAACCATGGTGTAGCCCCTTACAAACAAATTCTTTCACAAGGATTTGCTTTGGACGGTAAAGGCGAGAAAATGTCGAAGTCTCTCGGCAACACGATTGCTCCAAGTGATGTTGAAAAACAATTTGGTGCGGAAATCTTGCGGCTCTGGGTAACGAGTGTAGACTCCAGTAACGACGTTCGTATCTCTATGGATATTTTGAGCCAAGTTTCTGAAACTTACCGTAAGATTCGGAATACCCTCCGTTTCTTGATTGCCAATACATCTGACTTCAATCCGAAAGAAGATACTGTTGCTTACGATGATCTTCGATCTGTTGATAAATATATGACTGTTCGTTTTAATCAACTTATTAAGACCATTCGTAAAGCTTATGCGGACTTTGAATTTTTAGATATTTACAAAGCGATTGTAAATTTTGTGACAGTTGATTTATCAGCTTTCTATCTTGATTTTGCAAAAGATGTTGTTTACATTGAAGCAGCAAAATCATTAGAACGTCGTCAAATGCAAACCGTCTTTTATGATATTCTAGTAAACATTACAAAATTATTGACTCCTATTCTTCCACATATAGCAGAAGAAATTTGGTCTTACTTGGATCACGAGCCAGAAGAGTTTGTTCAGTTAGCAGAATTACCAGACGCACAGACTTTCCCTAATGAGGAAGAACTATTGGATACTTGGACAACCTTTATGAACTTCCGCAGTCAAGCTCAGAAAGCTTTGGAAGAAGCACGTAATGAAAAGGTTATTGGAAAATCCTTGGAAGCTCATTTAACGGTTTATCCAAATGAAGTAGTGAGAACATTGCTTGAAGCGATTAATAGTGATGTTGCTCAACTTCTCATTGTTTCCGAATTAACAATTGCAGATGAAATAGCTCCGGAAAATGCGGTTGCTTTCGAGGATGTAGCTTTTACGGTTGAGCGCGCAGCTGGTCAAGTTTGTGAACGTTGCCGTCGAGTAGATGAAACAGTCAAAGAACGCAGTTATCATGCGGTTATTTGTGACCACTGTGCAGAAATCGTTGAAGAACATTTTGCGCAAGTGCTTGCAGAAGGATTTGAAAATAAATAATTACAAATGAGTTGGACAGAAATCAAGATTCTCATAGAAACTGGATTTCGTTGTCCTGTTTCGCACAGTTGAGTAGGGCTATAAAAGTTGATTTGTCAACGTATTAGATCCTACTCAATCACTGCATCTTGTAATTATAGAAATAAAGAAAGCTGAACTCTTTTGAACGGTATTCCAAAAGTTAGACATAAAATTTTGGGGGTGCCGTTCATTCTTTTGTCTCAGCTTTTTTTGTTTTTAAAGCTGCAATTACAGCTGATGCATATTATATTGATTTCATTGAGAATTTTCTAATTTCTTAAAAATAATCCCTAATTGGAAGAGTTCAGAAGGAGTCAGACTTTTCGTAACAGACTAAATAGAAATCGTTTCAAATCCAATCAATCAGTTGTAGAGTAGGGCTCTCTTTGTCATGGAAAGCGCTTTAAATTTCTAGTTTGGAGAGTTTATTTTCTTTACGGTAAATCCTTTTTTTCATTCATTTTTTAAGGAAATGTCTCAGTGCTGCTTTATTAATTTTTGCTATAGAGGAAAGTTGAGACTGATTCAGTCTTTTGTGTGCGACAATGTAGATAAGTATAAGAAAGAGGTTAATAATCATCTGAATTGTATTGGCCGACTTTATGCTTATGATTCATTATAATTTTTGAGACAAACCATGTCCATTTGATGAAAGAATAACGATAGTTCATAAAAAGCTCAATGTATAATTGAATTGATAATTCTTTCTAATAAAAGAAGAGAGTGCCGGATGCCGCAAGAATAGGTTGTTGGTTTGTATGAAAAGTTTGAATCTGAAGTTGTTAGCGAACCCTTTATCTTAGAATTCTGAATCCATGTCACTATGATATATACGCAAGAAAGAAAAATAAAATATTTTTTCAAACTATGGAATAAAAGTACATCTTCTTAAAAATAATTTGAGTCATTTTTAGAAAAGCACTCATTTTTCTTAGAAAATATGGTAGAATAGCTGAGAGGAGGAACAGTATGTTTCATAAAAGTAAGTTATTTTTTTGGACAACAGAAGTATTATTACTGACAATTATCTTTTTTATCTGGCGACAAATGGAAGGTCTGATTTCCCCTTTTGTAAGTGTTTTAAATACGGTGTTAATTCCTTTTCTAATCGCAGGTTTTTTATATTATGTCACCAATCCCTTAGTGAAATTTTTAGAAAAAGAACTGAAAATTAAACGGATTTTTGGTATTTTAATTACCTTAGTGCTTTTGTTTGGAATTATCGCTTTAGGCATTATTTATCTTTTACCCATTTTAATTACGCAATTGACGAGCCTGATTTCTTCTAGTCAAAATGTTTATGGAGAATTGCAAAATTGGGTTAATCAGCTGTCGCGGCATTCTCTCTTTCAAAATATAAATGTCCAATCTATTATTAAGCAATTAAATTTGTCTTATGTAGATATTTTGCAAAATATTTTAAATAGTGTCACTAATAGTCTGGGAAGCGTCGTTTCAGCGGTCGTGAATACATTGTTGATTCTCATCATGACACCTATCTTTTTGGTCTATTTCCTGATTGATGGAAACAAATTACTTCCCATGTTAGAAAGAACTGTTCTGAAGCGAGATAAACTCAATATCACTAAATTATTGACTAGTCTAAACACAACGATTGCTCGCTACATTAGTGGAATTTCGATTGATGCTTTTATTATTGGAACATTGGCATTTATTGGATATAGTGTCATTGGTCTGAAATATGCTTTGATCTTTGCTATATTTTCTATGATTGCCAATCTCATTCCTTATGTGGGACCGAGTATTGGTTTGATTCCGATGATTATCACTTATTTGATTGCAGATCCGAAAAAAATGGCGATTGCAGTTCTTTATATGTTGATTGTACAGCAAATTGATGGAAACATTCTCTATCCACGGATTGTAGGTGGTGTGATGAAGGTGCACCCCATTACCATTATGGTACTCTTACTTTTGTCAAGTAATATTTATGGGATTGTTGGGATGATTGTAGCGATTCCAATTTATTCTATTTTGAAAGAAATTGCGAAGTTCTTAGCAAATTTATATGATAATCACCGATCAGCACAGGAGCAAAAGAAAAATGAAGAGTACGGAATTATCAATAAATAAGAGTGGGATAGTAACTGACTTTATGTTTTGAAAGATAATAGAAAAGTCAGAAGAACTGTGTCCGAATGGTTTTAATAATAAATTTAGAGGAGTGGGCTCGAACTAAATGTAGCAAAAATTTAGTTCAAAGTTCTACTCCTTTTTCTTTTAAATACGTTTTATTAAAACTAAAAATGTATTTTTATGCTAAAATAGAACTAATAAGATAAAGGAGGTACACTTATGGTAACACGTCGTAAATATTCTCCGCAGGAGATCAGAAGAGATTCTTCTTATTTTTCTCCTTTAAAGGCAATGATTGAAACAGCTTTTTATGAAAATCAGGTTGTTGCAATAAAAACAGTGGAAGAAGCCTATCAATTAGCTTCTACAGCTGCTGGAACAGTTGTCCTAGATATGCCTGTGATTCATACAAAGGAACTGGGATTGCCTTCTTATGCACGCGTTTTATTAACAAATTCTGGAGCAGTTGTTGGTCGAACGGCTGAGGCTCGACGGATTTTTGGTAGAGACAGTGAGGAAGATGAGCAGTTGCTGTCAATTATACGAAGTGCAATTTATCAGGCTCATCATCGAAAATTTTATAAGGCAGATGCAGTTGTCGGACTTGATGAAGCTTTTATGGCTTGTGCTCATCTCATGGTTCCCGAGGATGAAATCAATAATTTGTATTCATGGCTTTTAAATTTCCAAATTTTAGATGAAGAATTTAAAAATCGGTTGAGAGCTTCTAAAAAGTATGATGAAAATGATATATTTGTCTTTTTTGATCCAAAATGGAAACATCCAGATTATCCTAAAGGGCTGGTTTACTTTGATACTCAGCATAATTGTGCTGTTATTCTGGGCTTAAATTACTTTGGTGAGTTAAAAAAAGCAACCTTAACCTTAGCTTGGGCAACAGCTGCTAGAAATGGTTATGTGGCGTGTCATGGTGGTTTAAAAATTTTCAAACGAGAAGCTGAGAAACAAGACTATGTAGCGTCCTTCTTTGGTTTATCTGGTTCAGGGAAGTCCACACTGACTCATGCCAAACATAATGGAAAATACGATATCAAGGTTTTGCATGATGATGCCTTTATCATTTCTGTAAAAGATGGCTCGTCCATTGCTTTGGAACCATCCTACTTTGATAAAACGAATGATTATCCAATTGGACATAAGGAACAAGATTTCTTTGTGACCGTTCAGAATTGTGGTGTGACACTAGATGACAATGGATTAAAAAAATTAGTGACAGAAGATATTCGAAACGGAAATGGTCGGACAGTCAAGTCTCGTTTTGCAACGCCAAATCGGGTCGATCGAATTGATGAGCCAATTCAAGCTATTTTTTGGATTATGAAAGATGATTCCCTCCCACCTTTGGTGAAAATCAATGATCCACTGATGGCTTCTACGATGGGATGTACTTTGATGACTAAGCGTTCTAACGCCGAAAATGTGACTGGTAAGCATGATGATTTGGTGATTGAGCCATATGCTAATCCATTTAGAGTATATCCGTTGGTGGAAGACTATCGGAAATTTCGTAGCCTTTTTGAATCTGGTGTCGACTGCTATATCATCAATACTGGATTTTATATGGGAAAAGGAATTTCAAAAGAGACTAGTCTGAGTATTATTGAAAAAATTGTTGATCAAGAGGCAATTTTCAAACCATTTGGCTCGTTGGAAGGTTTTGAATATATGGAATGTGAAGGCTATCCTATTCCAAAGTTTGACGCTTGCTACAAACAGTTGCTTAGAGAAAGAATGCAGGTACGGTTAAATTTTTTGCTTGCGTTTAACCAAAAATACCCTAAAACGGCACTTCCTGTTGATGCAATCTCACGATTGGAAGTAGTACTGCAAAATTTAGAATCCTAACCAAGCAATTTTCTTTTAACGCTCTCTATGCAAGAAGTCGAAAAGTATGCTATAATTAAGGTTACTTATATACGAGGAGAGAATATTCATGGAAGACCCTAGCAGTCAGACTTTGTTACTGCAAGCTTTATTATTACTGATTTTAACGCTATTGAACGCCTTTTTTTCAGCAGCCGAAATGGCTATGGTGTCTTTAAACCGCGCTCGTGTGGAACAAAAGGCTGAAGAAGGCGATGCAAAATATATTCGCTTATTGAAAGTCTTGGAAAAACCTAATCACTTTTTATCCACCATTCAAGTTGGAATTACTTTGATTACAATTTTGTCAGGAGCTAGTTTGGCTAATACACTCGGTCGGGAAATTGCTTCTTGGATGGGAAATTCTGAGACAGCAAGAGCGATTGCAAGCTTCTTATCTGTTGCCATTTTGACTTATGTTTCTATTGTTTTTGGAGAATTATATCCAAAGAGAATTGCTTTGAATCTCAAAGATGCTCTAGCAGTTCGTACAGCACCAGTTATCATTTTCTTAGGGAAAATTGTCAGTCCCTTTGTTTGGCTTTTATCAGCCTCCACTAATCTGCTTAGTCGGATAACGCCAATGACCTTTGATGATGCTGATGAGAAAATGACTCGTGATGAGATTGAGTATATGCTAACGAATAGTGAAGAAACCCTGGATGCTGACGAGATTGAAATGTTGCAAGGAATTTTTTCACTAGATGAGATGATGGCGCGTGAAGTGATGGTTCCTCGTACTGATGCTTTTATGGTGGATATCAATGATGATACCAAGGAAATTATTGAAAGTATTTTGAAGCAGAACTTTTCACGAATTCCAGTCTATGATGATGATAAGGATAATGTTATCGGGCTTATTCATACTAAGCGCCTATTAAATGAAGCTTTTATCAATGGATTTGATAATATTGTCTTGCGAAAGATTTTGCAAGAGCCGCTTTTTGTGCCAGAAACGATTTTTGTAGATGACTTGTTAACAGAGTTGCGGAATACCCAAAATCAAATGGCAATATTGCTAGATGAATATGGTGGTATGTCTGGCTTAGTAACGCTTGAAGACTTATTGGAAGAAATTGTCGGTGAGATAGATGACGAAACAGACAAAGCTGAAGTAGAAGTTTATCAGGTCTCTGATCATACTTACTTTGTCCTTGGTACCATGAGTTTGAATGATTTTAATGAGTATTTTGAAGTAGAACTGGAAAGTGATGATGTTGACACTATTGCTGGTTATTATTTGACAGGCGTTGGCTCTATACCAAATGCTCAGGAACGTTTGAGCTATGAAGTAGCAAGTCAGGGCAAAAAGCTTATTTTAACCAATGATAAAGTGAAAAATGGACGTGTGACAAAACTCAAAGTAGAAGTCTCTGAAATAGTAGAAGAAGAAAAAGAAGTTGAGAAATAATCTCAGCTTCTTTTAGTTTTTTAAAGTTGTGAAAGTGGCATTTCTGAAAGGTAGTTAGCGTTTTTGTCGCTTAGCAAAGTCAATAAAACGGAACTTTTCGAGTTTATGGCGACTATCTGTAAATTGAAATTGTTGTCCATCTGCAAGGTAAACTTTGGATTTGACAGAAACGACATGCTGGTCAGTTCCGATATCCATCAAGATTTGGTCACGGTTTGTAGCTGGATCAATCGTAATTTCTTTTTGGGCATAGGCAATGCGCAGTCCTAATTCTTCTTCTAAATAAGCATAAATCGATTGTTCTGCTATTTCTCTAGTTAAGGAAGGGACAAGAGTTTTATCAAGATAATCAATATCTAAAACAGAAGCGACATCATCGACTACTCTTTGGCGGACAATTCGCCATACCAGACGATATTCAGGAAAACCAGTGAGATTAGATAATTTTTTATCAACTGTAATTTTCTCTAATTGGATGAGATTAGTTTTAGAATTTATTCCATGCTGCTGCACGAGTTCTTGGTAGCTAGTCAGGTTGGAGACAGGAAAATCAATCTGTGCTTGTTTGATGACTTTAGAACCTTGTCCTCTTATTTTTTGGATGAGCTCTGCTTTTTGAAGTAAATCAAGTGACTTACGAATGGTGTCACGACTGACTTTGTAAGTTTGTACGAGTTCGTGTTCACTAGGGAGATAATCATCGATCTGATATGTTTCATTTAGAATATCCTGTTTTAGGAGTTTGAAAATTTGTTCATATTTTTTCATGATTTCCTCACTTGTTTGGTTTTTAGCATACAACTAAATATATTTTATCAAAAAATGAGTCTTTTTTATACAAACAACTTGCAGACATCTTTGAATCCGTTTACAATAAATGTATCAATTAATTGTACAATGATGAAAAAAGAAGGAGAGTGTTAGGTCAAACCTAGCCACGTAGAAAATGGGAAAATTTGAAAAAGATGCCAAAACGTTATTAGACGCTATTGGTGGTAAGGCAAATGTCTCAGCAGTTAGCCATTGTGCGACTCGGATGCGTTTTGTACTGGCTGATGAGAAGAAAGCAGATGTAAAAGCGATCGAAGCCATTCCGGCGGTTAAAGGAACTTTTACTAATGCAGGGCAGTTTCAGGTTATTATTGGAAATGATGTTCCAATTTTTTACAATGACTTCTCAGCTGTATCAGGGATTGAAGGTGTTTCAAAAGAAGCAGCAAAAGCGGCTGCAAAGAGCAATCAAAATCCAGTGCAGCGTGTTATGTCAATGTTGGCAGAAATTTTCACACCAATCATTCCAGCCATTATCGTTGGGGGGTTAATTCTTGGATTTCGTAATGTTCTTGAAGGAGTGCAGATTCAAGCATTAGGTCAAAAAATGGTTGATGGAGTAGCTCAGTTTGCTAAAGATGGTACACCAGTTTATAATACGATTGTGGATGTTTCACAGTTTTGGAGTGGTGTTAACTCTTTCTTATGGCTTCCTGGTGAAGCGATTTTCCACTTTTTACCAGTTGGAATTGTTTGGTCGGTTTCTCGTAAAATGGGGACTAGTCAGATTCTTGGAATTGTCTTGGGAATCTGTTTGGTATCTCCGCAATTGCTCAATGCTTACTCAGTAGCTGGTACTCCAGCTTCAGAAATTGCCAAAAAATGGGTTTGGGATTTTGGATTCTTTACAGTTAGAAAAATTGGTTACCAAGCACAAGTTATTCCTGCTCTACTTGCAGGTCTGTCTCTTTCCTATCTTGAGATTTTCTGGCGGAAACGGATTCCAGAAGTTGTATCTATGATTTTTGTGCCTTTCTTATCATTAATTCCGGCATTGATTTTAGCTCATACAGTTCTTGGGCCTATCGGTTGGACCCTTGGGCAATGGTTGTCAACAGCAGTGCTTGCAGGGTTAACTGGTCCCGTTAAATGGCTCTTTGGTGCGATATTTGGTGCTCTCTATGCTCCGTTTGTTATTACTGGTTTGCACCATATGACCAATGCTATTGATACACAGCTCGTTGCTGATACAGGGGGCACAGCTCTATGGCCAATGATTGCTTTGTCAAATATCGCTCAAGGATCAGCTGTATTTGCTTATTATCTGATGAATCGTCGTAGTGAACGTGAAGCACAGATTTCCCTACCTGCAACAATTTCTGCCTATCTTGGAGTCACAGAACCGGCACTCTTTGGGGTTAATGTGAAATATGTTTATCCATTTGTGGCAGGGATGATTGGTTCTTCTATTGCAGGTCTCTTATCTGTAACATTTAATGTTACAGCAAATGCTATCGGAATCGGTGGGATTCCAGGTATCTTGTCTATTCAAGCGAAATACATGCTACCGTTCTTATTTGTCATGCTGGTGGCTATTGCAGTACCAATGATTTTGACGTTCTTCTTCCGTAAGACAGGTGTGTTTACAAAAGCAGAAGATGAAAGTGTCAAATCCCCTCAAATTGAAGCGATTGATGAAGCAAAAGAATCTGCTCCAAAAGTAGATTTTGTGGAAATTAGCAGTCCGCTTGCTGGGGAAGTGAAAGAATTAAGCCAAGCAACTGATCCTGTTTTTGCACAAGGTGTCATGGGACAAGGTGTAGTGATTGAACCGAGCGAAGGTATACTTGTTGCACCAGTAAATGGAGTTGTGTCAGTTCTTTTCCCAACCAAACATGCTGTAGGAATCGTTTCTGATGAAGGTGTCGAGTTATTGATGCATATTGGTATGGATACAGTGAATTTAGAAGGAAAAGGTTTTGAAACTTATGTAGCTCAAGGTGATAAAGTCACTATGGGAGATAAGTTGATTTCCTTTGATATGACAGCCATCAAAGAAGCAGGTTATGTGACAGAAACGCCTGTGATTATTACCAATCAAGATCAATTTCAAGCAGATGAACGTGGTCAACTTCCACGGAAGATTGAATGTGGTGATAAGCTAATGACAGCTACACGAATTGGCTAAAACAGATCATGAACAGGCTCATTCAGGAAGATGAATGGTTGTTAAAAGAGAATTAGTTAGCAATAGAATTCTTTTCTCTGATAAAGATAAAGTGTAAGCTAGTAACTATAAAAGGGGTGCGAGCGTGGGCTCCACCTCCTTCTTCTATAATTAGAAAAGGAAAATAAATGACATTCGATAAAAGAAAAGTAGTCTATCAGATCTATCCAAAATCTTATAAAGACACTACAGGAAATGGTATTGGAGATTTACAAGGGATCATTGAAAAAATTCCTTATCTTGCCCAATTGGGAGTAGATATGGTTTGGTTGAATCCTTTTTATCCTAGCCCACAACATGATAATGGTTATGATATTTCAAACTATACTGCAGTAAATCCACTGTTTGGAAATATGGCTGATTTTGAAGAAATGGTCAAGGTAGGAAAAGAATATGGCATTGATTTTATGCTAGACATGGTACTCAACCATTGCTCAACGGAACATGAGTGGTTTCAAAAAGCACTAGCTGGAGATAAATATTACCAAGACTTCTTTTTTCTACGCGACGAGCCGACAGATTGGCTGTCTAAGTTTGGTGGAAATGCATGGGCACCTTTTGGAAAGACCGGCAAGTACTATTTGCATCTTTATGATGTGACCCAGGCTGATCTTAATTGGCGCAAGCCTCATGTTCGTGAGGAACTCTTTAAAGTTGTCAATTTTTGGCTAGGCAAGGGTGTGAAGGGGTTCCGTTTTGATGTTATTAACGTCATCGGGAAGGATGAAATATTAGAGAATTGTCCGGAGAATGACGGGAAGCCAGCCTATACTGATAGACCTATCGTACACGAGTATCTTCACATGTTGAATGAGGAGACTTTTGGAACGGATGAGACTATTATGACTGTTGGTGAAATGAGCGCGACGAATATTGAAAATTGTATTCTTTATACAGCTCCAGAACGCCACGAATTATCTATGGCTTTCAATTTTCACCATTTAAAAGTGGATTATGAAAATGGCAAGAAATGGACACTGAAGAATTTTGATTTCGAGGAATTAAAGCGTCTTTTCCATACATGGGGCAAGGAGATGAGCGATCATAATGGTTGGAGTGCTCTTTTCTGGAACAATCATGACCAGCCTCGCGCACTAAATCGTTTTGTAGATGTTAAGAATTTCCGCAATGAAGGTGCAACAATGTTGGCAGCAAGTATCCATTTATCTCGTGGAACACCTTACATTTATATGGGAGAAGAAATTGGTATGATTGACCCAGGCTATGATAGCATGGAAGATTATGCAGATGTTGAATCTTTCAATGCATACAAAATGTTACTAAATGAAGGGAAGCAGGTAGAAGAAGCGTTTAAGATTATTCAAGCTAAATCTCGTGACAATTCTCGTACTCCTATGCAATGGGATAGCTCAGCGAATGCTGGTTTCACAAGTGGAACTCCTTGGTTAAAAGTAGGTAAGTTTTATCCGGAAATCAATGTTGAGAATGAAATTCGAGGTCCAATTTTTACTTTTTACCAAAAATTGATTGCTCTTCGTAAAAAATTGCCTCTTATAGCGGAGGGCAGCTACAAACCAGCTTATGAAGATAGCCAGCAAGTCTATGCCTTCGAACGTCAGTTGGGTGATGAAAAACTGTTAGTGCTCAATAACTTCTACTCGGATCCGATTACAGTAGATGTGTTACCGGAGTATCAGAATGGTGAAATGCTCCTTTCTAATTATGGAGATTCCCAAGTGGAGGCTGTTATGACCTTGAGACCTTATGAAAGTTTGGCTATTCTGATGAAGAAACACGAATTGCAGCAATAAATTCTAAAATCGACTGAATATTTCAGCCGATTTTTTAAAACTCGATAGAAAGCGCTTGCGCTATTCTTCTGTTTTATTTATAATAGTTACGGTAGGAACACATCTCAAGGAAATTTAATTTCCAATTTATGATGTAAAGGAGAATATATGAAAAAAAGTTCAAAGCAATTATCTGTCTTGTTTGCGACAGCTATTTTGTTAGCAAACACCACTGTTAGTCCTCTTGTTCAGGCGAAAGAGAGTAGTTCCACAGGTTCAGAAACTTCTGTAACGACAACTTCAGGGTCTAGTTCTGTTGCTTCAACAACGCAGTCGCAATCATCAAAACGTGCTTCTGAAAGTTCAGCAAGCAGTATGAGCGAAGCAAGTGGCAATAGGGAAGGAACAGGTAAGACAGAAGCTGCAAGCGGTGAAGAACGAACCGATACTTCGAAAGTTACTCCAGTTGCTAATATAGGTCAAATACAGGGCGAGTCACATGAATCACCTTATAATGGGAAAAAGGTTCGTGTTGCCAATGTGGTTGTGACAAAAACAGACCAATATGGTTTTTACGTGCAGGACATCAAAGGGGATGGAAATACTAAAACTTCAGATGCTATTTATGTAGTTTCACAGGAAAAAGTCGCTGTTGGAGATCAACTAACTATTGAAGGTGAAGTCAAAGAAGGCTATATGGAAGCTCTCGGTCTTCGTCCAGGACAAGAGTTTAAAAAGCCGACTAATAGTTTAACAGTCACACAATTGTTTGCTTCTAAGGTAACGAAAAACGGTACAGCCACATTACCAGAACCAGTTAATATTTCAGAGCGAATGCCAAAAGATATCGTAGACAATACCCCGACTACTTATGATCCAGAATATGATGCATTGGATTATTGGGAAAGTCTGGAGGGTATGTTGACAACAGTGAAAAAACCTCGTGTGCTTGGCCCACAATATCGAGGAGATATTTATCTTTTGCCTGCTGCTTACCAAGACCTTCCACTCAATAATATCGGTGGTGTCAATCTTCGCCCTAATGTCCAAAACACAGCAACTATTCCAGTCTATGTGGGAAATACATATGTTGCAAAAGCTAAGGACTACTTTAATGAAGATGTGGTTGGTGTTGTGACTTACCGAGGTAGAATTTACAAGTTGAACCCAACCAAATTACCAGACTTACAAGATGGTGGTTTAAAAAGAGAAGTTTCCAAAATTTACCCAAGTGAGGATAAATTGACGATTGCTTCCTACAATATCGAAAATTTCTCAGCAAATAACGCAGCTGGTGAAACCCCTGATGAAAAAGTAGACAAAATTGCTAAGTCCTTTATCAATGAAATTCATAGTCCAGATATTATTACCCTGATAGAAGTTCAAGATAATAATGGCAGCGTTAATGACGGAACAGTTAGTGGTGTAAAAAGTGGTGAAAAACTAGCTGCTCGCATTAAACAATTAGGTGGAAAAGAATACAGATATACCGAAGTCGCCCCTGTTGATGGAGCAGATGGAGGAAAACCAGGCTCCAATATTCGTGTAGCTTACTTGTATAACCCTCAAAGAGTAAAACTAGTGGAGCGAGCAGCAGGAAAGAGCACAGAAGCAGCTGCGTTTAAAGATGGACACCTAGTCAAAAATCCTGCAAGAATTGACCCGACCAATCCAATTTTTACGAAAGTTAGAAAATCCTTAGCAGCAGAATTTGAATTTAAAGGTGAGCATATTGTCGTCATTGCCAATCATTTGAAATCTAAGCTTGGTGATGATGCAGTGTATGGCGCCAAGCAACCAGCAGTACAAAATACCTTGGGCCAACGCATTGAGCAAGGCAAGCTGTTGAACGCTTTTGTCAAAGAAGGTTTGAAGCAAAATCCTAATTTGAAGTTTGTCTTGACTGGTGACTTTAATGACTTTGAATTTTCAGAAACTGCCAAAGCAGTGGCTGGTAATGAATTAGTCAATATGATGCTTAATCACGACGCAGCAGACCGCTATTCTTATTTCTATCGTGGTAGCAATCAAAGTTTAGACAATATCTTTGTCTCAAAAAACATTGCTGATAAGACAGTATTCTCACCAGTTCATATCAATGCTTCTTTCATGGAAGAACATGGCCGGGCATCAGATCACGATCCTGTTATTGCTCAGCTTGACTTCAGTAAGAAGCAGGAAACTCCACCAGCTAGCCCTAAGCCTTCTGACGAAAATAAAGCTGAGAAATCTGGTGAAAAAGGAACTTTACCATCTACAGGAACAAAAGGTACTGAAGTAGCTGTTGTAGGATTACTCTTGTTTAGTGTAACACTTCTCTTTAGAAAAAAATTAACAAAATAATATAGTAATGAGAGATTGAGGCCATAGTTCTCAATCTCATTTGTTTTGAAAAATATTGAAAATGAAACTGAAAAACAGATTATTTTCTAAAAAATAGGCAAATTATGCCTCTATATAGAAAAGAAGTGTTATAATAGTAACATAAAACGTTTTCAAGAGGATAAGACGATGAAAAAAGAAGTAATTGATTATGGAAAAGTAACAGGTATGGTCCATTCGACTGAAAGTTTTGGAGCTGTTGATGGGCCTGGTATCCGTTTCATTGTCTTTTTACAGGGGTGTAAAATGCGTTGTCAATATTGCCACAATCCAGATACATGGGCAATAGAAACAAATAATTCAAGAGAGCGAACGGTTGAAGATGTCTTGCAAGAAGCTCTTCGGTATCGTGGCTTTTGGGGTAAAAAAGGTGGGATTACAGTAAGTGGCGGTGAAGCCCTTTTGCAAATTAATTTTGTGACTGCACTCTTTACCAAAGCTAAAGAATTGGGAATTCATTGCACTTTAGATACTTGTGCGATGCCTTTCCGCAATACACCAGAGTATCTCAAAGTTTTTGATCGTTTACTTGAAGTGACAGATTTAGTGTTGCTGGATATTAAAGAAGTCAATGATGCTCAGCATAGATTTGTAACAGGGCACACTAATAAGAATATTTTGGAATGTGCAAAATATTTATCTGATAAAGGTGTTCCAATGTGGATTCGCCATGTTTTGGTTCCAACGTTAACAGACCGTGATGACGACTTAAAGGAATTAGGTGAGTTTGTCAAAACTTTAAAAACAGTTGATAAATTTGAAGTGCTACCTTATCATACAATGGGAGAATTTAAATGGCGTGAATTAGGAATTCCTTATCCATTAGAAGGTATTAAACCACCAACCGCTGACCGAGTAAAAAATGCCAAAGAACTCATGAAAACCGAATCCTATATAGAGTATATGAATCGCATACATAATAGTTGATCAAAAGTAGAAAGTGAAATGTTGACCAGCACTTAAGAAGTTAGCTAGAAAAACTGACGATTAAGTGCTTTTCTATTCCTCTCTTTGTGAAAATCTTAAAATTGTGCTAAAATAAGGTGTATAAAAAGTTTATGAGGTACTATCATGTCTAAAATTTTAGTTTTCGGTCATCAAAATCCAGATTCAGATGCGATTGGCTCAGCTGTGGCCTTTGCTTATCTTGCGCGTGAAGCTTATGGCTTGGATACAGAAGCAGTGGCTCTTGGGACTCCAAATGAAGAAACAGCTTTTGTCTTGAACTATTTTGGTGTAGAAGCACCGCGTGTGGTGACATCTGCCAAAGCAGAAGGAGTTGAGCAAGTCATTTTAACAGACCATAATGAATTTCAACAGTCTATTTCTGACATTGCAGAGGTAGAAGTGTATGGCGTTGTGGATCATCACCGTGTAGCGAATTTTGAAACAGCCAGCCCGCTTTATATGCGTTTGGAGCCTGTTGGTTCTGCATCTTCTATCGTTTATCGTATGTTTAAAGAATGTGGCGTAGCTGTACCAAAAGAACTCGCAGGACTAATGCTCTCAGGTTTGATTTCGGATACTCTTCTTTTGAAATCACCTACCACACATCCAAGTGATAAGGTCATTGCTCCAGAATTGGCTGAACTTGCTGGTGTAAATTTGGAAGAATATGGTTTGGCAATGCTAAAGGCTGGAACTAACTTGGCTAGCAAAACAGCAGAAGAACTGATTGATATTGATGCTAAAACATTCGAATTAAACGGAAACCAAGTTCGTGTAGCACAAGTCAACACAGTTGATATTGCAGAAGTCTTAGAACGTCAAGGTGAATTGGAAGCAGCAATGCAAGCAGCTAATGCAGCAAATGGTTATTCTGACTTCGTTTTGATGATTACAGATATCGTTAACTCAAACTCAGAAATCCTTGCACTTGGATCAAACATGGACAAGGTTGAAGCAGCCTTCAACTTTAAACTTGAAAACAACCACGCTTTCTTGGCTGGTGCTGTTTCCCGTAAGAAACAAGTAGTGCCTCAATTGACTGAAAGCTTTAATGGGTAATTCTTAATGAATGTTAGGAACTGCTAATTTGACTACTTATACAAGGTGATGGTATGATACGATTGATTGAAGGACTACGCTTTTTGGTTGAGATTGTAGCAATCTTTGGTCTTTTCTCTGTGTCTGTGATACAAATTTCCTGATTGGAAAAATTCCTGTTTTTTCTTCTAGCAGTTCTATTAATCTTATTCTGGGCTCGATATATGGCACCAAAATCTCCATATGCTTTAAAAAATGGCAACGCATCGTTACTGAGACATCGATTTTTATTCTAGTTAGTGGTAGTTTTTGGTATTTGTATGGGTTGCAAATAGGAGTCCTCTACTTTGTTCTATCATTTGGAAGTTTAGTGCTACTTTATTATTTTCAGCTAGAGTGATTCTTATAGTATAGTTGATGAATTATTTAGACGACAATAATTTGACTAGCAATTGAATTAGGAAATTCTTGTTTCCTTATAGCTAAAGGGGTCTCGGCTCCTTTTTTTCTAGGAGAGAAGTATGTTAGAAAATGGCGACTTGATTTTTGTGAAAGAGAGTTCTGATATGGGGCGAGCTATCCAGACTTCGACAGGTAGCTATAGCCATGTTGCTATCTTTTTGGAGGGATTGATCTACCATGCTAGCGCAGAAGCAGGTGTTAGCTGTCAAAAGCCAGCAGATTTTTTTGAGTCTAATCGTATTTATGATCTCTATGTCTATCCAGATATAGAACCTCTGCGAGTTAAAGAAAGGGCTTGCCAGCACCTAGAAGCATCCTACAATGCTTCCTTTTATCCAGATGGGGATGGGTTTTATTGTTCCCAGTACATCGCAGAAATCCTGCCTATTTTCGAAACTATTCCTATGAAGTTTGGGGATGGTGATCAGGAAATTAGTGATTTTTGGAGTGATTATTATAGAGAGCTGGGGCTTCCTGTACCAGTGAACCAGCCTGGTACAAATCCTAGTCAGTTAGCAGCATCTCCACTTTTGAAATGTAAAGAAAGGAATCTTTATGATTCAGATTTTTAATCCATCTCGTTTAACACGTCAGCCATTTTTTTTCAAATTGATAAATTACTTAGACCGACATGACGATGTTTCTTTGCGAGAGATTAAACGTGAATTTGCAAACTTTGCCAACATTGATCGTTCTATAGAAGACTATATCAAGGCAGGTTATGTGGTTCGAGCAAATAAACGGTATCACCAAACGGTTCCTCTGTTGGGAGATGTGATGGATTTGTCTTTTGATCAAGAGGTCTTTGTACGAGATGATAGTCCTCTTTATCAAGAATTGCTGAATTTGCGCTTTGAGACATACTTGACTAACCAAACCAATCAAGCAGTTCTATTGGAAAAAACAGATTTTCTTAGAAATCAATTGACGCTTTCCAATTATTTTTATAAGCTGAAGCAACAATACCCATTGACCAATCAGCAACAGAAACTTCATGCTCTACTAGGAGATGTGAATCCTGAATATGCTCTAAAATATATGACGACTTTTCTGTTGAAGTATGGTCGTAAAACTGAGCTGATGCAGAAACGGCGTGATATTTTTGTAGATGCTCTAGCGATTCTAGGCTATATTACGCCTAACGAAGCGGGACGATATGAACTGTGTTTGGATTTTGATAAGGCAACTTTAACTTTTCGTGCAAAGGAATCAGTAGACTTTTCAAGCTCAAAATTATAGAATAAACAGATTTTAAGGTTTATTGATAGATTTATTATAAGTAAAAAAATTAAATTTAGCATGAAGCGAGAGTGGGGGTCTCCAGCTTTAAAATATACAGTACAATAAATCAACAATGCACTAGCTGACAGATAAGGCTTGTAAAGAAAGTCTTAAAACTGCTCACTTTTCAAGCTTGGAAAAACACCTTTAACGAAAACGAAGTTTTTATCAGTCATCATCATGATAGACTTCTAGAATGTTGAGTCACTTTGCGAGGGGGAGGCTGTCATCTAGAAATCTTCTATTTTTGAGTTCTATTCTGCGCCATATCGTTTCATGAAAGGAGTGTATCATGAATACTTTAGCAAAAATTCGTCCGCCTCAACCACTAAAATATCTGAAATGGTTTGATATTGTCGTCGTGACAGCTCTGCTGTTTGGACAATTCATCTATCGTTCGACAGAACTGTATCTTGCTAGTCTGTCCCCGTCCACAACGGCAACAGCAGCAGATACAACGAATAAAACAGTAAATGATGGAGCCGCTTATTCTAGTAACTTAGAATTACAACTTCTCATGTTAGCTCTGACGGTAGTATATTTGTTGTTTCGTCGATTTGACTTTAAGCAGTTGCCGATTCGCTTATCGTGGTCTGTACTCTTTTGGGTTCCATTTATTTTTGCAGTTATGGGGATTCTATCAGATACCGTGATGACCCTTAGCGGAGAATATAACTATTTTGATCCTCAATTATGGAAATACATTGATTTGACAGAAATTTTCCGTAAGCTTATCGATTTGACACCTAGGGCTATTCTCTATGATCTGCTGAATGGCTTTTATGAAGAATTTTTCTTCTTGGGACTACTGACTTCTGTTCAAGATAGATATAAGTGGTGGATTCTTCTTTATTCGACAATCATTCGTATTTCTTTCCATACTTATCAGGGCATGCTCTGGGCGCTAACGATTGGTGTTGGCTTTGGACTTCTCTATTATTTTCTTTACAAATATAAGGTTAAAAATCTCTTACCATTTTTCCTCGTGCACGCTCTTGCAGATATGTATGGTTCAAGTCTACTGTATGTTTTGATTAGTTGGAGAAAATAGTAAAAAATAAGAATTACGCTATTAAAGAAATTGTGGTTATATTATTTTTCATATTAGTATGAATTCATATCTTTCCCTCAACAAATAAAGGTCGAGACAACAGTCTTCGACCTTTATTCAATTCTATAAATACCTTTCCGCAATCGCGTAATCGCCTAGATAGTCTGCTTTTTCTCCATTTATGATTTGGTAACAATCAGCACCTTTACCAGCTAGAATAACAGCATCACTTTCTTTGTTTGTTAAGCTAAGAGCTTTTTTGATAGCTTCTTTGCGATCTGCAATCGTGTAAACGTCAAAAGAAATGTAGCTGGCAATTTCTTTTGCAATGGCAATCGGATCTTCGTAGTTAGGGTCATCTGCTGTCAAGATAACGATCAATTCTGGATGGCGATTGAGTAGTTGTCCAAAATCTTTGCGACGACTTTCTCCTTTATTTCCGGTTGCACCAAGTACTAAAACAATTTTGCCTTTTTGGTGTTCTTGAACGACAGATAGGAGATTAGCCAGACTGACACCATTGTGCGCATAATCAACAAAAACTTTTGCACCATTGTTTTGAGTTAGCACTTCCATGCGCCCAGGTACACGTGTAGCAGCAATGCCTTTTTTTATATCAGAAATAGTGGCACCTAAGCGTAGACAGGCAAGGCTAGCAGCAAGTGCATTTTCTTGGTTAAAACGTCCGATTAGCTGAATGTCAAATTTTTCTGTGAGGATTCCGCTTGTTTCAAAAGAAAATGCTTGTGAATGATGAATTTGATTGTCGGAATATTGTCCATAGAAATCATGTTCTATAGATGTGACTTGTTCCGCTACCACTTGGAAATAATCCATTTCGCTATTAACTACAACAGCTCGGCTATTTTCCATGAGGAGTCGTTTATGATAAAAATAATCTTCAAATGTCGGATGTTCAATTGGTCCGATATGATCAGGACTGATATTGAGGAAAACACCAACGTCAAAAGTTAAACCGTAAACTCGCTTTTTTAAATAAGCCTGGCTGGAAACTTCCATGATCAGATGAGTTCGGCCATTTTCAACCGCTGTCGCCATCATTTTGAACAAATCTAAGCTTTCCGGTGTTGTCAAAGTAGATTTGAAGAAATGTTCTCCATCGAGCGTCGTGTTCATGGTAGACAACAAAGCAGGCTTATAATTTTGTTGAAGAATATAATAAGCAAAATAAGCCGAAGTTGTCTTTCCTTTGGTTCCTGTAAATGCGAGCAGTTTGAGTTTGTCTTGCGGATTTCCATAAAATTCCATGGCAAGAAGACTCATGGCTTGTTTGACATCATTGACTAGAATCACTGGGATAGTTACTTCAAAATCCGTCTCACTGACATAGAACCGTAAGCCTGATTCAACCGCTTTTCCCAAAAATTCTTTTTTAAAATTGTCACCTTTGACAAAGAAAAGAGTTGAAGCAGTCACATCGCGGCTGTCATAGCTGATGTTATCAAATGTGACATCAGTAATGTTATAATAGTATTCACCTTTATGAATGATTTCGCGGAAATTGTGATCATTTTTTAAAATATTTAATGCGTTTTCAAATGTTATCATATTTCTATTGTAAACTTAATGAGGAGGTTTTACAAGTGTAAAGGAAAAGTTTATAATAAGATAAGACTACTTTTAGAGGTTATGTATGGACCAACAAACAACAACTCAACAAAAACAAATGCTTCTAGGGACAGCTTGGTTGACAGCAAGTAACTTTATCAGCCGTTTTTTAGGGGCGATTTATATCATTCCTTGGTATATCTGGATGGGCAAGCAGGGTGCGGAAGCTAATGGCTTGTTTACAATGGGCTATAATATTTATGCTTGGTTTCTTCTGATTTCCACAGCAGGTGTACCTGTTGCGGTCGCTAAGCAAGTTGCGAAATACAACACAATGGATCAAAAGGATCATAGTTTTACGCTCATTCGTGAATTTTTGAAATTTATGCTCTTGTTGGGAGCCATTTTTGCAGTGGTGATGTATCTCTTATCACCTTTCTTTGCGCATGTATCAGGCGTTGGGAAAGAACTCATTCCTGTCATGCAAAGCCTATCTTGGGCAGTACTGGTATTCCCAGCTATGAGTGTTATCCGTGGCTTTTTCCAGGGATTTAACAATTTAAAACCATATGCAATCAGTCAAATTGCTGAGCAGGTGATTCGTGTTATTTGGATGTTGCTTGCAACTTTCTTTATCATGAAATGGGGCTCTAAAGATTATGTTGTAGCAGTTACTCAATCAACATTTGCGGCTTTTATTGGAATGTTCGCTAGTATGGCGGTTTTGATTTATTTCCTTTGGAAAGCGAATTTGCTGTCATCCATTCTGCATAAGCCAGTGTCAAGCACTAACATTAACAGTCGTGCTCTTTTAGTGGATACGATTCGGGAAGCTATTCCGTTTATTATCACTGGTTCTGCCATTCAGCTTTTCCAGATTATTGACCAAGTAACTTTTATCAATGTTATGAAATGGTTTACGAACTATACGAATTCTCAGCTGGTGGTTATGTTTAGCTATTTCTCTGCTAATCCCAATAAAATTACGATGATTTTGATTGCGGTAGCAACTTCTATTGGGGGTGTAGGAATTCCACTGCTAACAGAAAACTATGTCAAAGGTGATTTGAAGTCTGCAGCACGTCTTGTTCAAGATAACTTAAGTATGTTACTGTTATTTCTCTTACCAGCAACAATTGGCTCTGTCTTAGTGGCGCGTCCATTATACACAATTTTTTATGGGAAACCTGATCGTTTAGCTTTAGGTTTGTTCATTTTTGCTATGTTACAGACAATTATTTTAGGCATTTATACTGTTTTATCGCCAATGATTCAAGCGCTTTTCCAAAATCGCAAAGCTATTATCTATTTTGGCTATGGAGTTCTTGTTAAGCTTGTTTTGCAAATTCCATTTATTTATTTATTCAGAGCATATGGTCCGCTTCTTGCAACGACAGTCGGATTGATTGTTCCAATTGTTTTGATGTACCAACACATTCGCCAAGTAACAGGACTCAATCAAAGAATTCTCGTTAAACGGAGTTTATTGATAGGGATTTTAACTGCTATCATGTCTCTTTTAATTGCTATTGTGGAAGTGGTACTGGGAGTCGTCTTTCATCCAAATGGACGCATTTCTAGCATGCTTTATTTAATTATGATTGGTGGTCTGGGAATTATCATTTATGGAGCAATGGCTTTGCGGGTTCGCTTGTTAGACCGATTTATTGGTGAAAAAGCTCAATCTTTACGTGAAAAATTTCATATTCATTAAAAAGCCGTACGGCTTTTTATGTTGTAGAAAATTTATAACATTTACGTTATAATGGAAATAGCTATTCTAGCGATAAACTTCCATCAGCTACTGTAATTTAAAACTATATCTGTCTCTTGAAAAGAATAAAACCCACTACTTTCCGTAAGATGTTACAATCGAATCACTTACAAATGATAAAGTTGATTGCTTTTCTTGTGTTCTTATAGAGGTTATGATGGATAAAAAATTACAATTAGATACATTATTAACTCATGCTGGTATTAAAACAGATGAAGTAATAGGTGTCTTGACAGCTCTCCTTTGTTTAGATGACTACAATGATATTTTAACATGAGCTATTCTGGCGAATGATAAGGAGCTGTATGAAAATCTATACTTCAATCTCAATATGACGGGAGCTGTTTTATCTCCATTTGGTAGTTATCTTTTGCTTTTGGGGGGTGAAAACCTTGTCTCTTCGTATAGAGCGTTCTACAAAAATGCACAAACTGTAGCAGCTTTCTTGAAAGATTCGCCAGCAATAAAAGTGGTTCTCTATCCGAGAAAGAGTGGCATGATTTCCTTTAAAGTAAAAGATGAAACAGACTTTCGTATCTGCTAATAGGCTACAAGTCTTTATCTTTGCAGAAAGTTTGATTACTTATCCTGCGGACCAAACATATGTAGATATTCCAACAGCCGTGTGGTAAGCCCATGTCTTAACAGATGATTTGTTACGTTTAGCCAGTGGAATTGAGGATAGCTGAGATTTGATAACAGATTTAACATTTGCTTTGGAGGTATAATATGAGCAAATACAATTTTCAAACAGCCCCAAATCGCTTATCTCATCACGCTTATAAGTGGAAAGAGACAGAGAATGATCCTCAACTACTGCCAGCATGGATTGCAGATATGGACTTTGAAGTCATGCCTGAAGTAAAAAATGCGATTCATAAGTATGCAGAACAGTTGGTTTATGGCTATACGTATGCAAGTGATGAGCTACTCCAAGCAGTGCTGGATTGGGAAAAGAATGAACATCAGTATTCGTTTGATAAGGACGCTGTTGTTTTTGTGGAGGGAGTTGTACCATCTATCTCTATTGCAATCCAGGCTTTTACAAAAGAAGGAGAAGCTGTTTTAATCAATTCTCCTGTCTATCCTCCTTTCGCCCGCAGTGTTCAGTTAAATCATCGAAAATTAGTGTCCAATTCTCTCAAGGAGGAAAACGGACTGTTTCAAATTGATTTTGAACAATTGGAGAAAGATCTTATTGAAAACCATGTGAAATTGTATCTTCTTTGTAATCCGCACAATCCAGGGGGACGTGTTTGGGAAAGGGAAGTTTTAGAACAGATAGGTCATCTTTGTCAAAAACACCATGTTATCTTGGTATCAGATGAAATTCATCAAGACTTGACCTTATTTGGCCATGAACATGTTTCCTTTAATACTGTTTCACCGGATTTTAAAGACTTTGCTCTGGTACTTTCTAGTGCTACCAAGACTTTTAATATTGCAGGCACCAAAAATTCCTATGCCATTATTGAAAATCCTACGCTATGTGCACAGTTTAAACACCAGCAACTTGTTAATAACCACCATGAGGTGTAAGTTTAGGCTACATTGCGACAGAAACGGCCTATCGTTATGGGAAACCTTGGTTAGTGGCATTAAAAGCTGTGTTAGAAGAAAATATTCAATTTGCAGTAGAGTATTTTGCCCAAGAAGCTCCGCGTTTAAAGGTTATGAAACCACAAGGGACATATCTGATTTGGCTTGATTTCAGTGACTATGGTTTGACAGATGATGCACTCTTTACTTTATTGCATGACCAAGCAAAAGTCATTCTCAATCGGGGAAGTGATTATGGAAGTGAGGGTGAGCTGCATGCGAGACTAAATATTGCGGCGCCTAAGTCACTGGTAGAAGAGATTTGTAAGAGAATCGTGCGTTGCTTGCCCAAATAAAATAAAAAGAAATGTTCGAAAACAGTCACTTTTGGTTGACAATCGTTCTTAAGAGGAGTATAGTTAGTATGAAAAATCGGTAGGTGAGGCTACCATAGGGATACGGATGACTACCGCAAAGTAGTGGAGACACTATGCGCTGGTTAGCAGTTGAGATCGCTAAGGTTTTGACTAATGTCATTTCACTGCCCTACGGAGTTAAAGCTTGAACGGTAACACAAGACATACAGTCCTGCCATGTTTTTCATGGTAGGATTTTATCGTTTTGAGCTGATTTTTTAAAGAAAAAATGCAAGGGAAAGGGGTGGAGAATATGCCGAATGATGATCACCCGAGTCAACAGGAAAACAGTCGATTACCATATCTGAGCATTCCTCACGCTCCCTTGGAATCGACTCTAGCAAATGAATGACATCTGAGTAAAAAGGCTGTATGCAGCTATTTTGTCACTCGGATGTATCTTAGATAGAGGAGAAAATCAGTGAAAACAGCAAAAGAAAGATTAACAGATGCTCTTCGTATGTCTGTAGTGGATACGATGACATTTTTCAACACATCTAGATTGGGTTTGACAGAGGAGCAAGTAGAAGAAAATCGTGATCTATACGGTGAAAATGAATTGACCAAAGGGCAAGAAGATTCAATTGTTAAAAAAATTTATGAGTCTATTATCAACCCGTTTACCGTTATTCTTTTACTCATTGCATTGGTGTCCTTGGTTACCAATGTTTGGCTGGCAAAACCAGGGCAAGAAGATCCGACAACGTTTATCATTATTGTTGTCCTTGTTTTGTTGTCTGGTAGTATTCGCTTTGTGCAAGAATTGCGGAGTGACAAAGCTGCCAGTAATCTTTCGCGTATGATTGTCAATACAGTGACAATTGTTCGTGAGGGAAAAGAGCAAGAAATTCCGATTACAGAATTAGTGGTGGGAGATATTATCCGCTTGAGTGCAGGAGACATGTTGCCAGCAGATGTGCTAATTTTGGATTCGCGCGACTTCTTCGTACAACAGTCAGGTTTGACAGGTGAAAGTGATGCGGTTGAAAAAATGGCATTGGATAAATGTGAGATCAAAGATACAGAGAGTTTACTTGAATCTGACTCACTTGCCTTTATGGGAACCAATGTAATCTCTGGTCGTGCTAGCGCGCTTGTGCTTGTTGTTGGCGACGACACAAAAATGGGAGCTATTGAGCAAACGCTTAACACTTATGATGAACCAACTTCCTTTGAGCGGGAAATGAACAGTATTTCATGGTTGTTGATTCGCCTTATGTTGGTACTCGTACCTATTGTCTTTTTTATCAATGGTTTGACAGATGGGGATTGGCTAGAAGCTGGGGTATTTGCACTCAGTGTTGGTGTCGGTTTGACGCCAGAAATGCTTCCTATGGTCATCACAGCAAGCTTAGCAAAGGGTTCAATTCTTATGGCAAAAGAAAAAGTTGTCATCAAGAAACTCAATGCCATTCAAGATTTAGGAGCAATTGATATTCTTTGTACGGATAAGACAGGGACATTGACACAAGATGAGATTGTCTTGGAGTATCCACTTGATATTCATGGAGATCTTGATTTGGCTGTGCTTCGTCGGGCTTACTTAAATTCTTATTATCAAACAGGGTTAAAAAACCTGATGGATCGTGCCATTATCAATCGGACAGAAAAAGAAGCTGAAAAGCATGAAATCGTTCGCAATTTAGACCAAACTTTTAAGAAGATTGATGAATTACCTTTTGATTTTGAACGCCGTCGCATGAGTGTACTGGTTCGAGATGATGAGAATGTCGTTAGTATGGTGACAAAGGGTGCTTTAGAAGAAATGTTGACTATTTCAAATTCTGTCGAATATAAAGGGAACATTCTTCCCTTGACAGAAGAAATCCGTCAAGAAATTTTAGCAGAAGTCGCACAGTTAAATGAGCAAGGTCTGCGTGTGCTGGGAGTCAGTTATCGTTCGGACTTGGATGCTGATTATGAATACACGGTCAAAGATGAGTCTGACATGATTCTGACAGGTTATCTTGCTTTTCTCGATCCACCAAAACCGTCAGCAGCCCCTGCTATTAAAGCATTAGCTGAGTATGGCGTAGCTACCAAAATTTTAACAGGTGACAATGAAAAAGTTACAGAAGCAGTTTGTGAGAAGGTTGGCTTAGATGCAAAGAACATCTTGCTAGGCTCTATGATTGAAACGATGTCGGATGAAGAATTGAGCAGAGTTGTTGAAACCACAACTGTTTTTGCTAAATTATCGCCTGACCAAAAGGCGCGCATTATTTTACAATTGAAAGCAAACGGGCACAAGGTTGGTTATATGGGTGATGGAATCAATGATGCTCCTTCTATGAAAGTAGCTGATGTAGGTATTTCAGTTGATACAGCTGTTGATATTGCAAAAGAAACAGCTGATGTTATTCTGTTAGACAAAGACTTATTGGTGCTTGAAAAAGGCTTGGTGGAAGGTCGCAAAGTCTATGCTAACATGACCAAGTACATCAAGATGACAGTGAGTTCCAACTTCGGAAATATCTTTTCCTTGCTAATCTCAAGTATTTTCTTACCATTTTTGCCCATGGCACCGATTCATTTGATTGTGTTGAATTTGGTCTATGATATTTCTTGTATCGCTTTACCATTTGACAATGTAGATCGTGAATTTTTGCAAAAGCCTCGCATTTGGAGCGCCAAATCCATTACTCGCTTCATGGCCTGGATTGGTCCAATTAGTTCTATTTTTGACTGTACAACCTTTTTAATTTTGTTCTTTATCATTGCACCAATGATAACAGGGTCCGTTTATCATCATGGTATGTCTAGCAATTTCATTACGATTTTCCAAACAGGTTGGTTTATTGAGTCCATGTGGACGCAAACGATGGTTATCTATATGTTGCGCTCACCCAAGTTACCATTTATTCAAAGTAGACCAGCTTTATCTGTAGTCATGACCACTCTAGCGGCAGTCTTCTTTGTGACTTTATTGCCGTATGGCCCTTTTGCAAATCTTTTAAAGGTTTCTCCACTAAATGGTACTTATTTCTTATTCTTAATGATGATCATGGCTTTGTATATGATAAGTGTCACGTTTGTGAAACATCTTTATATTAAGAAATATCATGAATGGTTATGAATCATTATCGATCTTTGAAAAGGCTTGTTTATTATAAGCCTTTTTTATGTTTTTTTGTTATAATAAGAAGAATAAATTGAAAGAAGGAACACCAATCATGGAAAAATTTCAAGTGATCGCACATCCGCTCATTCAGCATAAATTGTCTATCTTACGCCGTACAGATACATCTACCAAGGCTTTTCGTGAGCTAGTAAATGAAATTGCTATGCTAATGGGTTATGAAGTTTTACGTGACTTACCATTAGAAGATGTGGAAATTGAAACACCCATTACAAAGACAGTTCAAAAACAACTAGCTGGTAAAAAATTAGCTATTGTCCCAATCTTACGTGCAGGTATTGGTATGGTAGATGGTCTTTTGAGTCTTGTACCAGCTGCTAAAGTCGGACATATTGGAATGTATCGTGATGAAGAAACTTTGAAACCAGTTGAATACCTTGTGAAATTACCGGAAGATATTAGCCAACGTCAAATTTTCGTAGTGGATCCGATGTTAGCAACAGGTGGCTCAGCTATTTTAGCTATTGATTCACTGAAAAAACGTGGGGCACACAATATTAAATTTGTCTGTCTTGTTTCGGCTCCAGAAGGCGTGAAAGCTTTACAAGAAGCTCACCCAGACGTAGAAATCTTTACGGCAGCCCTTGATGATCACTTGAATGAAAATGGCTACATCGTTCCAGGATTGGGAGATGCAGGAGATCGTCTTTTTGGTACAAAATAATAAGTTTTATGTTTGACCTTTTTTGACCAAAAGGCTATAATAGTCTCATATTTGAAAAATCTTACTAAGAATTGTTGGTCAGATTAAAATATCAGATAAAAAGGAGAATACAATGATTCCTGTAGTTATTGAACAAACAAGCCGTGGGGAACGCTCGTACGATATTTACTCACGCCTTTTAAAAGATCGTATTATTATGCTCACTGGAGCGGTTGAAGATAACATGGCCAATTCCATTATTGCCCAATTGCTTTTCCTAGACGCTCAAGATAGTACAAAGGATATTTATCTTTATATCAATACACCAGGAGGTTCTGTATCGGCGGGTCTAGCGATTGTCGATACAATGAACTTCATCAAATCAGATGTTCAAACAATTGTCATGGGAATGGCTGCGTCCATGG
This sequence comes from Streptococcus intermedius SK54 = ATCC 27335, assembly GCF_000413475.1. Lineage (GTDB taxonomy): Bacteria > Bacillota > Bacilli > Lactobacillales > Streptococcaceae > Streptococcus > Streptococcus intermedius. Next base: position 191,031 of record NZ_ATFK01000001.1, read on the forward strand.
GAACCATCATCGCTTCAAGTGGTGCTAAAGGCAAACGCTTTATGTTGCCAAATGCAGAGTACATGATTCACCAACCAATGGGTGGAACTGGTGGCGGTACGCAACAAACCGATATGGCGATTGCTGCTGAACATTTGCTGAAAACTCGAAACAATTTGGAAAAAATTCTTGCAGATAATTCTGGTAAGACCGTTAAGCAAGTTCATAAAGATGCTGAACGTGACTACTGGATGAGTGCTCAAGAAACGCTAGATTATGGTTTCATTGATGAAATCATGGCAAATAACAACTTGAACTAATGCTCTATTTGCTATTATCTGAAAAAAATGTCCTCTGATGGGCATTTTTTTGATATACTTATAAATGAAAAAGTATTAGAAAGAAAACTCATGTTTAAAAAAGAAGAACGAACAGGTATCATTGTCTATTTATATTATAATCGTGACATAAAAAGAATTGCGTCCATTGGTGATATTGTCTATCATTCCAAAAAGCATCGTTATCTTCAGTTGTATGTAGATACTGCGCAAGTAGATGGTATTGTTGAGAAACTATCTAAGGAAAAATATGTCAAACAAGTACGGGTTTGTCATATTCAAGAATTGGATACAGACTTCGTTGGAAGTTTGTTTAGAGAGAAGGAAAACGTAAACATGTAAAAAAATTCTGTTGACTACTTGACAATTGTCAGATAATTCGGTATATTCTTAACATATTATTTTGAAACAAGGAGTTAAGAATATGAAAAAGAGAATTGCGCTATCATTTGTTGCTCTTGCAAGCGTTGCTCTTCTTGCCGCTTGTGGGGAAGTGAAGTCAGGTGGATCTAATGCAACAGGTACAAAAGTTGCTGATAAGACTATTAAAATTGGATTCAACTTTGAAGAGACAGGCGCAACAGCTGCTTATGGTACAGCCGAGCAAAAAGGCGCTCAGCTTGCAGTTGAAGAAATCAATAAAGCAGGTGGTATTGACGGAAAAAAACTAGAAGTAGTGGACAAAGATAATAAATCTGAAACAGCAGAAGCAGCTTCTGTAACGACCAACTTAGTAACCCAATCGAAAGTCAATGCAGTTGTAGGACCTGCGACTTCTGGTGCAACGGCGGCAGCTGTTTCTAATGCGACAAAAGCAGGTGTACCCTTGATTTCACCTAGTGCTACTCAAGATGGCTTGACAAAAAATCAAGAGTATTTATTCATTGGGACTTTCCAGGATAGCTTTCAAGGTAAAATCATTTCTAAATATGTGACAGAAAAGTTAAAAGCGAAAAAAGTTGTGCTTTATACAGATAACTCAAGTGATTATGCCAAAGGTATCGCAAAAGCTTTCCGAAGCGCCTATAAAGGCAAAATTGTTGCGGATGAAAAATTCGTCGCTGGTGATACGGACTTCCAAGCAGCTTTGACCAAGATGAAGGGAAAAGATTTTGATGCAATTGTCATCCCTGGTTACTATACTGAAGCTGGTAAAATTGTCAACCAAGCGCGTGGTATGGGAATTGATAAGCCAATCGTTGGTGGTGATGGCTTTAATGGCGCAGAATTTGTCCAACAAGCGACACCAGCTAAAGCTTCAAATATCTACTACATTTCAGGCTTCTCTTCAACAGTTGATGTCTCAGCGAAAGCTAAGAAATTCCTAGAAGCTTACAAGGCTAAATACAACAATGAAGAACCTTCAACATTTGCAGCGCTAGCATATGATTCTGTTTATCTTGTTGCTAATGCTGCCAAAGGTGCGAAAACATCTGTTGACATTAAAAACAATATGGCTAAGACAAAGAATTTTGAAGGTGTAACAGGTGATACCAGCTTTGACAAGCATCATAATACTGTAAAAACAGCCTTTATGATGACCATGAATAATGGGAAAGTCACAGCAGCTGAAACAGTTAAGCCATAATCTTTCATAAAGAACTGCTTAAAATATATTTTATAGTGTATAGAAGAGTAACTATTTATGGTGGACATCGTAGATAGTTACTTCTCTTTATATGGGTTAAAAGAGATCGTTAGGATAGATATCTTAGTGTTAAGAATGTAGCTCATTATGATTTGTAAGATAGAGTAACTGCTAGATCTGTCTTAAATTGTTTAACATCAATCAGCTATAAGGTGAGAAGAAGGAACTGACGACTTCTTTTGCTCAAACTTGGAATAGAGAGTAAGGAGAACCAATTTCTTTGAAACCGCGACTTACTCACTCTTTTTTTGCGATAGGATAAGAAAGATGTGAATCACCACATCATCCTTTCATCGATATTATATTTAGAAAGTGTGGTGGCCATGCTCCAACAACTTGTTAATGGTCTAATTTTAGGGAGTGTCTATGCTTTGCTCGCTCTCGGCTATACCATGGTTTATGGAATTATCAAACTCATCAATTTCGCTCATGGAGATATTTACATGATGGGTGCTTTTATGGGGTATTTCTTGATAAATTCCCTTCATCTTAATTTTTTCCTTGCCTTAATCTTGGCAATGATTGGGACAGCGGCTTTAGGCGTACTAGTCGAATTTTTGGCTTATCGCCCGTTGAGAAATTCGACTCGAATTGCAGCTTTGATTACTGCAATTGGTGTTTCGTTTTTCTTGGAGTACGTGATGGTGTATTTTGTAGGAGCCAATACTCGTTCGTTCCCCCAAGTGATTGAAACGGTTCGTTATAGTTTTGGACCGATTAGTCTCACCAATATCCAATTAATGATTTTGGCTGTTTCCCTAATTTTAATGGTGTTGTTACAAGTCATCGTTCAAAAAACAAAAATGGGAAAAGCCATGCGGGCAGTTTCGGTCGATAGCGATGCGGCGCAACTAATGGGAATTAATGTCAATCGTACGATTAGTTTCACTTTTGCTTTGGGCTCGGCTTTGGCAGGAGCGGCAGGTGTGCTCATTGCGCTTTATTATAATTCCCTTGAACCATTGATGGGAATGACTCCAGGGCTGAAATCGTTTGTTGCCGCAGTTCTTGGTGGGATTGGCATTATCCCTGGAGCAGCATTAGGAGGCTTTGTCATTGGTTTGTTAGAAACCTTTGCAACAGCCTTTGGTATGTCAGATTTCCGTGATGCGATTGTGTATGGTATTTTAATCTTAATTTTACTCGTTCGTCCTGCAGGGATTCTTGGTAAGAATGTGAAAGAGAAGGTGTAAGCTATGAAGAAGAATTTAAAAATAAATATTTTATGGTTTGTTCTCCTTCTTGCTGGGTATGGGTTGATTACCTTGCTTGCTAGTGCAGGAGTTTTGAATGATTTTTATCTACAAATCTTACAACAAATTGGTATTAACATTATTTTGGCAGTAGGTTTAAATTTGATTGTCGGCTTTTCAGGTCAATTTTCTCTGGGACATGCTGGATTTATGGCAATTGGTGCCTATGCAGCTGCGATTATTGGCTCGAAATCAGCTACTTATCCGGCCTTTTTTGCAGCTATGGTATTAGGAGCGTTGATTGCAGGAGCAGTAGCTTTGATTGTCGGGATTCCTACTCTTCGCTTGAAAGGTGATTATTTAGCGATTGCAACGCTTGGGGTCTCTGAAATCATTCGCATTTTAATCATTAACGGTGGTGATTTGACCAACGGAGCTGCGGGTATCTTGGGTATTCCTGCCTTTACCAATTGGCAAATGGTATATTTCTTTGTAGTTATTACAACTATTTTGACCATCAATTTTTTACGGAGCCCAATTGGACGAGCAACCTTATCAGTTCGTGAAGATGAAATTGCGGCAGAATCTGTAGGAGTCAACACTACTAAAATTAAAGTGGTTGCGTTTGTCTTCGGAGCTATAACAGCTAGTATTGCAGGCTCACTTCAGGCGGGATTTATTGGTTCTGTTGTGCCGAAAGATTATACCTTCATCAATAGTATCAATGTCTTGATTATCGTGGTCTTTGGTGGTCTTGGTTCTATGACAGGCACTATTGTTGCAGCAATTCTCTTAGGTATCTTAAACATGGTGCTACAAAATGTGGCAAGTATTCGTATGATTATTTACTCTCTTGCTTTGATTTTAGTGATGATTTTCCGACCAGGTGGACTTCTTGGTACTTGGGAATTGAACTTCTCACGCTTCTTTAAAAATGATAAGGAGGTCAACTAATGGCGCTTCTTGATGTAAAAAATCTAACAAAAAATTTCGGCGGGCTGACCGCTGTTGGTGATGTAACCTTAGAGCTGAATGATGGGGAATTAGTCGGTCTCATTGGCCCAAACGGTGCAGGAAAAACAACGTTGTTCAACTTGTTAACGGGTGTTTATGAACCAAGTGAGGGAAGCGTGACCTTGGATGGCCATTTGATCAATGGCAAGGCTCCTTATAAGATTGCTTCGTTAGGGCTTAGTCGCACATTCCAAAATATTCGATTATTTAAGGATTTGACAGTGCTAGATAATGTCCTGATTGCTTTTGGAAATCATCACAAAGCACATGTCTTTGCTAGCTTTTTTCGTTTGCCAGCTTTCTATAAAAATGAGGCAGCATTGCGTGAGAAAGCTCTCAAATTACTGAAAATTTTTGACTTAGATGGAGAAGCAGAGACTCTTGCTAAAAATTTAGCTTACGGACAGCAGCGGCTGCTGGAAATTGTGCGTGCTCTAGCAACAGAACCCAAAATTCTCTTTTTAGATGAGCCTGCTGCGGGAATGAATCCGCAGGAAACAGCGGAATTGACAGAGTTAATCCGTCGTATTAAAAATGAATTTCAAATTACAATTATGTTGATTGAGCACGATATGAGCCTCGTCATGGAAGTAACCGAGCGAATCTATGTATTAGAATATGGTCGGTTGATTGCACATGGGACTCCTGATGAGATTAAAAATGATAAACGTGTTATCGAAGCTTATCTGGGAGGTGGAGCCTAATGTCTATGCTAAAAGTTGAGAATCTTTCTGTTCATTATGGCATGATTCAGGCAGTCCGAGATGTCAGTTTTGAAGTCAATGAAGGAGAAGTTGTTTCTCTTATTGGTGCAAATGGTGCTGGAAAAACGACGATTCTTCGGACAATTTCAGGACTGGTTCGTCCAAGTTCAGGGAAAATTGAGTTTTTAGGAAATGAATTTCAAAAAGTTCCTGCTCAGAAAATTGTGGCAGCAGGACTGTCTCAAGTACCAGAAGGACGCCATGTATTCTCAGGTTTGACCGTTATGGAAAATCTGGAAATGGGTGCCTTTCTGAAAACAAATCGTGATGAAAATCAAGCAAATCTAAAGAAAGTTTTTTCACGTTTTCCACGTTTGGAAGAGCGTAAGAATCAAGATGCTGCAACTCTTTCTGGAGGTGAGCAGCAGATGCTTGCCATGGGACGGGCTCTCATGTCTACTCCCAAACTCCTGCTTTTGGATGAGCCCTCAATGGGATTGGCTCCTCTTTTCATCCAAGAAATTTTTGATATTATTCAAGATATTCAAAAGCAAGGTACAACTGTCTTATTGATTGAGCAAAATGCTAATAAAGCGCTCTCGATTGCTGACCGTGGCTACGTTTTAGAAACAGGAAACATTGTCTTGTCTGGTACAGGAAAAGAATTGCTCGCTTCTGATGAAGTTCGTAAAGCTTATCTTGGTGGGTGAAACGAGGAAAAAAGAAGTGGTTTTCTGCTTCTTTTTTAGTCACTAATTTGTTATTGGAAAGCGGAACAATGACTTTGAAAGCGTTTGAAATAAGCTGAAAAATACAGTATAATAGAACTGAAAATTAGAGATAAAGGAGAATTTCCATGGCTGTTAAAGATTTTATGACACGAAAAGTGGTATACATTAGTCCAGATACGACAGTGGCACATGCGGCAGATATCATGCGGGCGCAGGAACTTCATCGACTTCCAGTTATTGAAAATGACCAATTGGTCGGTTTGGTGACTGAAGGAACGATTGCAGAAGCAAGTCCTTCAAAAGCAACAAGTTTGTCTATTTATGAGATGAATTATTTGTTAAACAAGACCAAAATCAAAGATATCATGATTCGTGATGTGGTGACAGTGTCGCAATTCGCTAGCTTGGAAGATGCAACTTATTTAATGTTAAAAAACAAGATTGGAATTTTACCAGTTGTGGATAATCAACAAGTTTATGGTGTCATTACAGATCGTGATGTTTTTAGAGCCTTTCTGGAAATTGCTGGCTATGGAGAAGAAGGAATCCGTGTCCGCTTCATTACAGAAGATGAAGTCGGTGTGTTGGAAAAAATTGTGCATTTGATTGTCGAAGAAAATCTTAATATCTCTAATGCTGTCAATATTCCACGAAAAGATGGGAAAGTTGTTATTGAAGTGCAAATCGATGGCGATATTGATTTGCCAGCTTTGAAAGCAAAATTTGAAGACAAAGACATTCAGGTTGAGGATATAACCCGTACTTCAGCAAAAGCTTTATAGCAAAATAAAAACGCATGGAATCAGTAAAAACTGCTAGCATGCGTTTTTTATAATGAGTGCAAGATTATTTCTGAAGCGGTTGCTTATTGACATCTAAGGTAAAGCCTTCACCAAGGATTTCATGGGCATCTGTAATGGTAATAAAGGCATGCGGATCAACGCTATGAATTACATTTTTCATCGTTTGCATTTCGTTCCGTCCAACGACACAGTAAATGAGTTTTAAGTTGTTTTCACTATAATAACCTTGTCCATTGATGAACGTAACTCCGCGGCTTAGATCTTCATCGATTTTCTTTGCTAACTCTTCTGGATGATTTGTGATCACCATAAATCCTTTACCAGCATAACCGCCTTCACCAATTAAGTCAATCACTCGTGAAGCGATAAAGACAAAAATCAAGGTATAAGTCACTAAGCGAACATCTTTAAAAACAAGTACAGTGAAAATAAGGACACAGAAGTCTACAGTAAACATCAATTTTCCCATAGAGATGTTCGTATACTTGTTAGCAATTCTAGCAATGATGTCCGTACCACCAGTGGTGCCACCAGCATTGAAAACAATTCCTAGTCCAACGCCAGCAATAATCCCGGTTAGGAGCGCTACAATTACGAGATCGCCTTCAAGGTTAATCACGAAAGGAATTTTCTCAAAGATAGCCAGCCAAGCAGAGACTGCAAAGGTCCCTAAGATGCTAGAGTACAATAGCCGTGAGCCAAAGACTTTCCAGGCAATGATGAAAAGAGGAATGTTGATGATGAGATTCATCAGTGAAACAGGAATTTTAAATAGATAGTATGTAATGAGGGTCACCCCAGTCGCGCCCCCTTCATACAAATGATTTGGAATAATCAGATAATTGATTGCAAAAGCAAAAATTCCAGCTCCTAGAATAATCGTCAGATAGTTTTTAAACTTAGACATGATAACCTCCTAATAGTTTCTGTACACTCTATTGTATCAAATCTTGAAAGCTTATGTATCATTTTGAAAAAATTTTTTTAAATTTTTTCAAAATGATTTTTCTGGAGTTTTTTGTTAAAATAGAAAAGAGAAAAAAGAAGAAATGAGTTAATATGTCAAAAGGAATGTTCATCTCTTTAGAAGGGCCAGACGGTGCAGGGAAATCAAGTGTTTTAGAAGCTTTGATTCCTATTTTAGAAACAAAAGGGCAGGCGTTTATCACAACACGTGAGCCTGGTGGAGTAGCAGTTGCGGAGAAAATTCGTGATGTTATTTTGGATCCAAAACATACAGAAATCGATAAAAAAACAGAATTGCTCCTATATATAGCTAGTCGTAGGCAGCATTTAGTGGAGCGCATCGTACCAGCATTGAACCGCGGTGAGCTTGTGTTAGTAGACCGTTTTATTGATAGTTCTGTTGCTTATCAAGGATTTGGCCGGGGATTGAAGGTCGCTGATATCGATTGGCTGAATAATTTTGCGACAGACGGTTGGAAGCCAGATTTGACTCTCTATTTTGATATTGATGTAGAGGAAGGTTTAGCCCGCATTGCTAAGAGTAAGGATAGGGGAGCAGATCGTTTAGATCAAGAAAGTGTGGAATGGCATAAACGAGTCCGTGAAGGATATTTATCTATTCTTGAAAAAGAGCCAAATCGTATGAAAAGGATTGACGCCAGTCAGCCACTTGAAAAAGTAATTTCCGATACGGTAGCAGTGCTAGCAGAGCATGTTGAGAGTCTAAGATGAAAATAGAAGAATTAGCTCAGTTACAGCCAGTCTTGTTTGAGCGTTTTGAACAAATTTTACAGCAGAATCGTCTGAATCATGCTTATCTGTTCACAGGAGCTTTCGGTAGTTTTGAGATGGCTCAATGTTTAGCACAGAGTTTATTTTGTACCAATAAAAATGGTGTCTTACCCTGTGGTGAATGCCGAAATTGTCGCTTGATTGAGGAAGAGGATTTTTCAGATGTGACGGTTGTTCGACCAATCAATAATATTATAAAGACAGAGCGAGTCAGAGAATTGGTACGCAATTTTTCGCAGTCTGGATTTGAGAGCAACAAGCAAGTTTTTATCATTTGTGATGCGGACAAAATGCATATCAATGCGGCTAATTCACTGTTAAAGGTCATCGAAGAGCCGCAAAGTGAAGTGTATATTTTTTTACTGACAGCAGATGAAAACCTTATTTTGCCGACCATTAAAAGTCGAGCGCAGCGATTTTATTTTCCGAAAAATAAAGCATATTTGTTTGAGAAATTAGAACAAGCTGGAGTGATGAAGACGCAAGCAGAATTGTTGACAGTTTACAGTCAGACGAAAGAAGAAGCTATGCGTTTGGCAGCTAGTTCATCATTTTTTGAACTAGTTAATGAATGTGAATGTCTTGTATCTTTTTGCTTGAATCAAAAAGCAATCGCCTATTTGCAGGTTGCGAAGTTAGCTAGTCTGGCTGATGATAAGGAAAAGCAAGGACAGGCTTTGAAGGTGTTGGAAATTTTATTTGCTAAAGAGATGGAAACAGAGTGTGGACGTTATTACTTAGACGGTATATTTACAGCGAGGAAAATGTGGCAAGCAAATGTTAGTTTTCAAAATGCACTCGAATATATGGTGTTACAAGAAAGAATCTGATGTGCTGTATTAGCATAAGAAAATGGTAGTGGGGATGAATAAAAAAGAATTATTTGATGCGCTAGATGAATTTTCTCAAAACCTACTTATTACTTTAGCAGAGGTAGAGGCAATTAAGAAAAATCTGAAAGGCGTAGTAGAAGAAAATGTAGCGCTTCGTTTGGAAAATGATAAATTACGAGAGCGATTGGGCCAAGTGGAGCATATAACAACACCAAAAACAAAAAGAAATCGGGATAATCTGCGTAAATTATACGAAGACGGTTTTCATGTCTGTACGGATTTTTATGGCCAACGCCGTGAAAATGATGCAGAATGCATGTTTTGTGACGAGTTGCTGTTTAGGGAGTAGGCATGCAGATTCAAAAAAGTTTTAAAGATCAGTCGCCTTATGGAAAGCTTTATCTAGTGGCAACTCCGATTGGGAACATGGATGATATGAGCATTCGCATGGTGAATACTCTGAAAGAAGTCGATTATATTGCAGCAGAAGATACCAGAAATACTGGTCTTTTACTTAAACATTTTAGTATTGCGACGAAGCAGATTAGCTTTCACGAGCATAGTGCCAAAGAAAAAATTCCTGATTTGATTCGTTTGCTGAAAAGCGGGCAGGATATTGCTCAGGTTTCGGATGCCGGCTTACCTAGTATTTCTGATCCAGGGCATGATTTCGTCAAGGCTGCTATTGCTGAGGGAATCGCAGTAGTAACTATTCCTGGACCAAGTGCGGGAATTTCAGCTTTGATAGCAAGCGGTCTAGCTCCGCAGCCTCATCTTTTTTATGGATTTTTGCCACGCAAGGTTGGACAACAGAAAGAATTTTTTGAAAGTAAGAAATCTTATCCTGAAACTCAGATTTTTTATGAATCTCCTCATCGGGTCAAAGCTACTTTAGAAAATATGCTCAGTATCTATGGGGATCGTTCTGTAGTACTAGTACGGGAATTAACTAAGATTTATGAGGAATACCAGCGCGGCTTGATTTCGGAAGTGATTGGCTTTATTACGGAAAATCCACTAAAAGGTGAATGTTTGTTAATCGTAGAAGGTTTTAAGGAAGAAGAGATTGAACAGTCAGAAGCGGATTTGTTGGTAGAGATTGAACAGTTAGTAGCAGCGGGGACAAAGAAAAATCAGGCTATCAAACAAGTAGCAAAAAAATACGGTTTGAATAAAAGTTCGCTTTATGCACGGTACCATGAACAAGCGAAATAGTGAGAAAAATCATGATTTTTTACAAACAAATGTATCTCTCCCCTTTAGGAGAAATGTCTCTTGTTGCTAATGAATCAGGTCTTGTTGGAGTTTGGTTTTTACAGCAGAAATATTTTGAACATGGTTTAGAAGAAGGAAACCTGCTTCTGGAAAAAAATGACGTTTTGAAAGAAACGGAACTTTTGCTAGAACATTATTTTAGCGGAGATTGTCCAGATTTTTCGAGTCTTCCTTTAGCTTCTGTTGGGACAAATTTTCAACAACAAGTTTGGGCTTATCTGCAAACTATCCCTTACGGAGAAACAGTTACTTATGGTCAGATAGCAAAGAAGTTAGGAAATCGTTCTGCGCAGGCTGTTGGCGGTGCTGTAGGCAGAAATCCTTTTTCTATCATCGTTCCTTGTCATCGGGTGCTAGGCAGTCAAGGACAACTAACTGGCTATGCTGGGGGGCTGGACAAGAAACAGTGGCTTTTGGAGCATGAAGGCATTGAGCTTAACGAGAAAGATTTAGATAAATGATAAATGGAGGAGAAAATATGTTACGATTTATTGAATATCCAAAATGTTCGACCTGTCGCAAAGCTAAAACTGAATTAAACCAATTGGGTTTGGACTTTGAAGCAGTAGATATTGTCAAGGAAACACCGAGTAAAGAGGAGATTCTAACTTGGATTGAAAATTCTGATTTGTGCCTTAAATCTTTCTTCAACACTAGCGGACTCAAATACCGTGAGTTAGGTTTGAAAGACAAACTATCAGGATTGTCAATTGAGGGAGCCGCAGATCTTCTAGCGGCAGATGGCATGCTCATCAAGCGTCCAATCTTAGAAAAAGATGGGAAAATCCTACAAATAGGCTACCGTAAAGAGTATGCGACATTAGATTTATAGAATAAAAAGGAAGTGAACGGGCAAAATGAATTTCTCTGAAATCATGAGGGCTCTCTCACTTCTTTTTAAACACTATATTTTGGTATCATTTGAGTTCATGTTATAATGTTTTTATACTCTGAAAAAAATCTTTTCAAATTTCGACGGCTTTTATAGTTTCGAGGGTTAGACTATGGGGATGGTAGACGAAGAAGATGAAATGTTTGTCAACTTTATCGTATTCTTTGTCACTGATATCGTCAATTTTACTTCTAACCTTAAGTGTCAGGCCTTTGTCTGTATTAACAGTTTGGTAGTAAGGTAAGTCGGTAGGGAGTCGCGCAGTGAATATCTTTGCGATTTGTTGATTTTCATTAAATTTAGTAAGGAACGAAAAGAGAAAAATGGTTTTATCAAAAAAACGTGCACGAAAGGTGATTGAGGAGATAATTGCTCTATTTCCAGATGCTAAGCCTAGTTTGAATTTTAACAATTATTTTGAATTGCTGGTAGCGGTCATGCTGTCGGCTCAGACGACAGATGCTGCGGTCAATAAGGCAACGCCGGCTTTATTTGAAGCCTATCCAAGTCCTCAAGACATGGCTGCGGCTGGTGAAGCAGACATTGCTAAATACATCTCCCGACTAGGGCTCTATCGCAACAAGGCCAAGTTTTTGAAGAAATGTGCCCAGCAGCTTCTGGATGACTTTGATGGCCAAGTACCACAAACGCGGGCTGAATTGGAAAGTCTAGCTGGTGTTGGTCGCAAGACGGCCAATGTGGTCATGAGTGTGGGCTTTGGTATTCCAGCCTTTGCTGTCGATACCCATGTGGAGCGCATCTGCAAGCACCATGATATCGTTAAAAAGTCGGCAACACCACTGGAAGTAGAAAAGAGGGTCATGGAAGTCCTTCCACCGGAACGTTGGTTGCCAGCTCATCAGGCCATGATTTACTTTGGCCGTGCCATCTGTCATCCCAAAAATCCCGAGTGCGATCACTATCCGCAACTCTATAACTTTAAGGACATATAAAAAGCGAGGTCTGATGACTTCGCTTTCTTATTCACTAAATCTTAAAAAATAACCATCTGGATCCAAAATCGCAAATTCATGAGGGTAAATAAAGCTATCTCCTACTCGAAATTCTCTTTTTGTCAGCGGACGATGAATGGGATAGTCAGCTTCTAGCAGTTTTTGGTGGAGCTGAGGGACATCTTCAATGCCAAAGGAAATATTGACACCGCGCCCGAAAGGATAGGTCAGTTGGGCTAATTCTTCTGCGCTACCTTCTTCTAGCATAAGCTGGCAGTCTTCAAGCGAGAGGAAGAGAAATTTCTCCTCTGGACGCTCGTATTCGACAGAGAATCCCAGTAAGTCGCAGTAAAAGTGGCGTGACTTTTCGATGTTGGATACCACAAATTCGGGGATGACAGCTTGATAGTCCATTCGTTTTCTCCTTAGAGTTCAATCTCCATGACAATCGGTGTGTGGTCTTGGCGCGCACCGGAGTCAATCATATCAGACTTGGTTACCTTGTCAGCCACGCGGTTACTGGTCAGCCAGTAGTCGATTCTCCAGCCTGTATTGTTGATTTTAGAAGTCTTGCTGCGCTGGGCCCACCAAGTGTATTGGTTAGGGATATCGCCGTGCAAATGGCGGAAGGTATCGGTAAAGCCTTTAGCCAGCAAGTTGGTAAAACCGGCACGCTCTTCATCGGTAAAGCCTGGTGAACGGCGGTTGCTGGCTGGATTGGCCAAGTCGATTTCCTTGTGGGCCACATTGTAGTCGCCAGTAGCGAGGACTGGTTTTTGTTCATCTAGTGTTGCCAAGTATTCAGCGTATTTGGCATCCCAGACTTGACGGTCATCCAAGCGTTTGAGGCCATCACCAGCATTAGGCGTATAGACCTGTGTGACAAAGAAACCGTCAAATTCCAGCGTAATGATGCGTCCTTCAACATCCATGGTTGACGGAGCGCCGATTTCAGGGAAGGTTATGGTTGGTGTCAGTTCTTTATTGTAGAGGAACATGGTTCCTGCATAGCCCTTGCGGGCCGGCTCTTGGGAGGAGCGCCAAGTGTTTTCATAGTCTGGGAAAAGATTTGTCAAAATCTCCAAGTGCTTTTTTGTAGGACCTTTAGCAGATAGCTTTGTTTCCTGAATGGCGATAATATCCGCCTTTTCTGCCTGAAGCGTCTGAAGAACAGCCTGAGAGAGCTGAGCGCGGGCAGAATCACTGGTCAATGCAGCGTTGAGAGAGTCAATGTTCCAAGAGATGAGTTTCATACGGATACCTTTTCTAGATTTATTTTTTCTATTGTATCAAAAAATGACTGGCTAGGCGAGTTTGAGGTTGTAAAAAGGATAGTAAGGTGTATAATATTAGTTAAAGGAGATAAAAATGGGTGCATTATTATTGAAAGTCATCTTATTCATATTCTTTATTTGGTACCTTATTAGGTTACTTCGTTTTTGGGGAAAACAATCATCTTTTGAGCCATTTTGGGTACAGAAAGAAATTGGTGTTGGAATTGGGATCAATCCAAGGAACACAGCTGGTTTTTGGGTAATTCTGGCTGTTACACTTTCGGCCCTTATTGCTCTTTCTGCCTTGATAGTCTCTTTCTTTTTATAGAAATCATTTGAAGGTGCAGGACCTTCTTTTTTTATTTAGAAAGTTATCTAAATATCTATTGTATCTTTTGAAAATAAAGCGTATAACTCTATTTAGAAAAGTATCTAAATAGAGTATAGAAGTGATTAAGATGATACAAAGGTCGAGTATCTTTTTCTTTATTGTTTTAGCTTATGACTTAACATGGATTCTTTGGATATGGGTGTGGTGGTATGATGTTGAGCTGGGGACACTGTGAGTCAGATATCTACTATTGCCGCTATGTAGATGACTTCTGGGGAAATAGCAGACCAGTTTGAATTGACAGGGTCCGCTATTCCGTAGATTTCAACATTTTGAGACAGGCAGAGTAATGTGGAAACACGGGAGAAAAACTTCATTTATTATGAACTCAATACGTCTGTGTTGGAGGATATGATGGTGTGGTTAGCAGACTTGAAAGGAAGTAAAAGAGCTGAAAATGAATAAAAAAATATTAGGACTAACAAGTGTTATGATTCTATTGCCTGTGCTTGTGGGTTGTTTCTTTTGGGATCGGCTACCAGAAACGATGGCAACACATTTTGAGCTATCGGGTCAAGCAAGTGGCTTTAGCAGTCGATGGGTAACAGTTTTTGGGCTTCCTAGCTTTTTTGTTTCTCATCCATTAGTTTTGCGTATTTGTAACCAGTAAAGACTCCAAGGCAAACAATATCAGTACGAAGATGCATCGTTTGGAGTATTGGGTTATTCCGTTTATAGATTGCTTCGTTATGACGAGTATCTAGGCACAAACCTATTATTTTGTTAAAAACGAATAGCTTAGAAATATTGAAAAATATCGAAATTTTTTCTATAATAGACCGAGAAAATAGAGGGAGAAAAAATGAAATTTTATTCTTATAATTACGTTTTAAGTCAAATTAACCAACAAAACTGGCTGATGGTCACGCTTTCCGCCTTGCTACTGCTAGTGACAGGTTTTTTTGCTTTTAAGGCTTATCGAAATAAGCGCGATTCGAAATTTCGTGAATTGGCGATTATCTCCATTTTGTCTTTGATTGCTATCGTTCTGATTGGGATTAGTACTTTTCAGACCAATCAAGCCTCTAATAACCAGTTCCAAACTTCTCTTCATTTTATTGAAGTTATTTCAAAAGATTTGGGAGTAGATAAGTCAGAGGTTTATGTCAACACTTCAGCTGCGACGGATGGAGCAATTTTAAAAGTTGGAAAAGATTTTTATCGAGCTATGAGTGGCAGTGAGCCAGATAAGTACTTACTGGAAAAAATTAAATTGCATAAGAAAACAGATATCAAATTAGTGGAGGTTAAAAAATGACATTGAATTTTCTTGAAATCTTGATTAAATTAGCTTTGGGACTATTCTCACTCGTGTTTGTTATCAATGTGACAGGAAAAGGAAATCTGGCACCTAATTCCGCGATTGACCAGATTCAAAATTATGTTCTAGGTGGTATTATTGGTGGGGTGATTTATAATAGCTCTATTAACATTCTTCAGTATGCGATCATCCTCATTATGTGGACGATTTTGGTCTTGACTCTAAAATGGCTCAATAACAATGTCCGGGCAGTCAAGCATTTGATTGATGGTAAACCGACTACCCTGATTCAGCACGGGAAGTTGAGCCCTGAAGCTTGCCGCTCCGTTGGCCTTTCAGCGGCTGATGTGGCTCTGAAGTTGCGTAGTCAAGGAATTTTTCAACTAAAGCAAGTTAAACGAGCAGTCATGGAACAAAACGGTCAGCTTATTGTCGTACAGGCAGGTGAAGAAAATCCGAAATACCCCATTATCACAGACGGTGTTGTCCAGATTGATATTTTAGAGTCTATTGACAAAACAGAAGAATGGTTAATCGAGAGGCTCGCTAAGGAAGGCTATACTGATATTTCTAATATCTTCATCGCAGAATATGAAAGTGGTAACTTGAGCGTTGTGACGTATTAAGGGTATTTTCCTTTTTGAATAGATAAAAGCAAAAAATAGAAAAGGAGATCTTGCTAGGAATCTTGCAGAGAAATCAAGATAAAGGAGCTGTGAAGCTTATTTGAAATAAAAAGGTGAAAAATGAAGCTGCTGTTGAAATTATAGTTAAAAGACAGATAGCATTAAAGATAGCAAAGGAATATTAAAAAATCTTTTTCTAAAATGGTACAAATATAAAAAATAAAGCTCTATCTGACTAGTCCATTCAGATAGAGCTTTTGCTTTTGAGTAAATCAGAATTTTTGTTTGTAATTCTATTCTTGTAAGAACTGTCAACAAAAATCCTTACTGTCGGATAGGACAGTAAGAGAACTCAATCAGGGTTAGAACATTGCTGTTAGTACAGTAATAAGTCCAAATACAATACCTGGAGCATTTGCGGCAGCAAGTGGTAAATCGCGTTCTTTTTTAAACAAACCATAATAAACCCAAAGGCTACAGTTGATTGCAGCTACCAAAGGTTGGATAAAGTTTCCCTTATGTCCAGCTAAATTATCCATAATTTGTGGGATATAAGATACATACATCATAACAGACATGAATGTCGCCACCCAACCTATGATTTTCATTCGTTTTTCATTCATTTCCATAACTCCTCATAAAACGTAGTGTAGAGAACGAAAACTCATTTATAACATACTAAGTTCATATAAAACAAGCCTCATTCAATATTATCATTTTATACTAAGCATAAGATTTAAGCAAGAATAATATACTAATGATTATGAGTACAACGTAAGTCAACTCTATTTTTCATTTAAAAAGCTGTGTAATATGTTATAATAAAGTGTTATCAAAAAAGGTTTCATTCGCCTTGAAAGGATTAAAAAATGACTGAAAAACAACCATTTTATATTACGACACCGATTTATTACCCATCTGGCAAGCTCCATATAGGGAGTGCTTATACGACTGTTGCTTGTGATGTCCTCGCTCGTTACAAGCGTCTCATGGGGTATGATGTTTTTTATTTGACAGGGCTTGATGAGCACGGTCAAAAGATTCAACAAAAAGCAGAAGAAGCGGGCATAACTCCTCAGAAATATGTGGATGGAATGGCAGAAGAAGTAAAAGAACTCTGGGAATTGTTGGATATCTCTTATGATCAATTTATCCGCACAACTGATGACTACCATGAAAAAGTTGTGGCAGATGTCTTTGAACGTCTCTTGTCTCAGGATGATATTTACTTGGGTGAATATTCAGGCTGGTACTCTGTTTCTGATGAAGAATTTTTTACTGAAAGTCAGTTAGAAGAAGTTTTTCGTGATGAATCTGGCAAGGTTATCGGAGGCATTGCCCCATCAGGCCACGAAGTTGAATGGGTGTCAGAAGAATCTTATTTCTTGCGTTTGGGTAAGTACGCTGACCGTTTGGTAGAATTTTTCCATGCACATCCTGATTTTATACAGCCAGATGGTCGTATGAACGAAATCATCAAGAACTTTATTGAGCCCGGTTTAGAAGATTTAGCAGTTTCGCGTACCTCATTTACTTGGGGCGTTAAAGTACCTTCAAATCCTAAGCACGTGGTTTACGTATGGATTGATGCCCTTCTCAACTATGCAACAGCTCTTGGTTACGGTCAAGATGACCATGCCAACTTTGATAAGTTCTGGAATGGTACAGTCTTCCACATGGTTGGGAAAGACATTCTGCGCTTCCACTCCATTTATTGGCCAATCATGCTCATGATGCTTGATTTGAAGATGCCAGAACGTCTGATTGCTCATGGTTGGTTTGTCATGAAGGACGGCAAGATGTCCAAGTCTAAAGGAAATGTCGTTTACCCAGAAATGCTGGTTGAACGCTACGGACTTGATCCGCTCCGCTATTATCTCATGCGTAGTCTTCCAGTTGGTTCTGATGGCACTTTTACGCCAGAAGATTATGTTGGTCGGATCAACTATGAACTTGCCAATGACCTCGGTAACCTCCTCAACCGCACGGTTGCTATGATTAACAAGTATTTTGAAGGTGAAGTTCCAGTTTATGTGGAAAATGTGACGAACTTCGATGCTGATTTGGCAGCAGTAGTTGCTGATAATTTGGCACAATACCACAAACAAATGAATGCTGTGGATTATCCACGCGCCCTTGAAGCGGTTTGGAACATCATTTCGCGTACCAATAAATACATTGATGAAACAGCTCCGTGGGTCTTGGCGAGGGATGACACTAAAACTGATGAGTTAGCAGCAGTTATGGCACATCTGGCGGCTAGCCTCCGTGTGGTGGCTCATCTCATTCAACCATTTATGATGACTACATCAAATGCTATCATGGAACAGCTTGGTTTGGGGGCAGATTTTGACCTAGAAAATCTAAATTTAGCAGGACTGCCAACGGGTATTAAAGTAGTTGCCAAAGGGACACCAATCTTCCCACGTCTTGATATGGACGAAGAAATTGCCTATATCAAAGAGCAGATGGAAAGTGGCAAGCCAGCTATTAAGAAGGAATGGAAGCCAGAAGAAATAGAGCTCATACTCAACCGTAAAGAAATCAAATTTGACGACTTTGATAAGCTGGAAATTCGTGTCGCAGAAGTCAAAGAAGTTTCTAAAGTGGAAGGGAGTGATAAATTACTCCAATTTCGCTTGGATGCTGGAGATGCAGAAAATCGTCAAATCCTCTCTGGGATTGCTAAATACTATCCGAACGAACAAGAGTTAGTTGGTAAGAAGGTACAAATCGTAGCCAATCTTAAGCCACGCAAAATGATGGGACGTATCAGCCAAGGTATGATTCTTTCAGCCGAACATGGTGATCAGTTGACACTTCTGAGTGTTGACCCAAGCGTGCCAAATGGGAGTTTGATTGGGTGATTTAGAAAGAATAATATTAGAATAAAAAATGAATGACGGTCTTACAAATGTGACTAGTCATTCATTTTTTGATTTAATTAGTTAAAGTACTATTCATCTTTATTTAAAAATGAAAATCTCTCCGTCAGGCTCGCCCAATTTCCCCGCATATCGGTCATAAAAGTGGCTGGATTGGATGTTTTAAAATCATCAATCCAAGCTTGGTAACGGATTGAAATGAGGAGCCGAGTTAAGCGGTTCAGCATTTCTTTTTCTTGTTCTGTTAGGGCATGGGCATTTTGGACAATAGTCAGTAATTTTTTGATACTGTTGGGTTGGAAAAAATCATCAATAGATGTAATTTGAGCGTCTAAAATGAGACCGAAAAAGACATCAAAGAAATCTTTTAGATCGTCATCTGGAACAGCATCCACCCATTCTTTTAGAGTTTTGTCTGTCTGAATGCTGTCTGGATTGAGCGTGTTAAGTAAAACAAAGTGCTTATTTTCAATCTGCCAAGAGAAAGTGTCATGCTGGGCAATTCCACCAATGGCTACGCTTTTAACGATGTGAGCTTGTTTAGGCGTTTCCAGCATCATCCCGACGATAGAGCCCTGAGGAATGTAGCGTTTGATTTTTGAAGCAATGCGTTGATAGCCCTCTGTTTCAATAATCGTATGGTTTAATCCTGGAGCATCAAAACTGTAGACTTGCTTGATTCTATCTTGCAAAGCAGGCTCTACTTGGCTGCTAGCATAAGTCGCTAGATTACCACCTTTGGAATGTCCAGTCAAGATAAAGGTGGCTTTTGGAAATGCCTTCATAACCTTTTGAACGTAGTGCACAGCAGTTTGCTGGGCAGGGACATGTTCCATATAAGTCATATGGAAATCTTCCTTCCAGCCGATAATGGAATCATCTGTTCCGCGAAAAGCAATGACATAGGTGTCTAAGTTGATTTTATAAACCATAGCGGCAAATTGCTTTTGCATCTCAAGATCAATATCGTTTATATACCCAAAGAGTTTGAGGTTTTTATAACGCTTCACTATAGCAGCTTGCGTCAAAAGCTTTAAGCGATGTTTGGTATTCATCAGGGAGTTTACTTCAGACATATATTGTGGTACATCAATTAAACGGCTCGCTTTTTGTAGTTCAAGACTGTCCGTGACGATTGTATCGTAGTTTAAGTAAGTAATTTCGGTTAGGAGCAAAAAATCCAGCTCTGTAAAGGGCTGATCATAGATGTTATCGTATTGTATATCTTCTAAATAGTTAAAAATATTTCCCATAGTCATTCTCTTTCGTAGATTTACTGTTAGTATAGCATATTTCATCAAGTCTTTGTTATAATAGAAAGAGGAAAAAGAAGAGAGGGATAGCATGCACAAGATATTATTAGTGGAAGACGATGCCGTCATTCGTCAACAAGTCAAAAAAATGCTGGAACAATGGGGATTTGAGGTGATTGCTGTAGCGGATTTTATGCAGGTGCTGACGATTTTTGTCAAGGAAGAACCGCATCTAGTCCTGATGGATATTGGTCTACCGTTGTTTAATGGTTATCATTGGTGCCAAGAAATTCGCAAGATTTCTAAAGTGCCTATTATGTTTTTATCTTCACGTGATCAGGCGATGGATATTGTCATGGCGATTAACATGGGCGGAGATGATTTTGTCACCAAGCCATTTGACAATAATGTCTTGCTGGCTAAGGTTCAAGGACTCTTGCGTCGTTCGTATGAATTTGGGACAGATCAAAGTTTGTTGGAATACCATGGGGTTATTCTCAATCTCAAGTCCATGGATATGATGTATGATGGAGAAGTGATTACGTTAACGAAAAATGAATTTCAAATTCTGCGTGTGCTATTTGAGCATTCTGGCAGTATTGTTTCGCGTGATGATCTCATGAAAGAACTTTGGAATAGTGATTTCTTTATTGATGATAATACCTTATCTGTGAATGTTGCACGGCTGCGCAAGAAATTAGAAGAAGTCGGTCTCAAGAATTTCATTGAAACAAAGAAAGGTATAGGGTATAGGTTAATCAATGGAACATCAGAATAAGCATCTATTTTTCAAATATTATCTGCGTTCTCGAAAACTTTTATGTTCATTGTTATTTATTTTTTATAGTTTGTTGTTTATTTTTTCTTATCTTTTTGAAGATGAACGCACCGTTTTGCAATATGTTATAATACTCTTGCTTTTGACGAGCTTAATAGGACTCATCTTAGACTTTGTGAAACAATATCAAAATTTTCGTCATGCTGTCTTATATGGTGAAAGCGATGCGTACACTCCTTTAGAAGCATTGCTTACCTCCAAAATTAGAACTTTAGAAAAAGATAAAAAAGAGCTAAAAATACAGCATCAAGAAAAGCAGAGTGATTTACTGGATTATTACACACTTTGGGTGCATCAGATTAAGACACCAATTGCCGCTAGCAAGTTATTGGTACAGGATTTACAGGAGCAAATGCTCAAAAATCAATTGGAGCAAGAGTTGTTTAAGATTGACTCTTATACGAACTTAGTCTTGCAGTATTTGCGGTTAGAAAGCTTCCATGATGACTTGGTCGTAGAGAAAGAAAATATAGGGGATTTAATCAAAGAAGTCGTCAAAAAATATGCGCTTTTCTTTATTCAGCAAGGTCTTAGTTTGAATTTGCATGATTTAAATCACACCGTTATTACAGATAAAAAGTGGTTTCTTGTCATTTTAGAGCAAGTGCTTTCTAATAGTCTCAAATATACGAAGCAAGGTAGCATTGAAATTTTCTTTCAGGAAGATACCTTGTATATGAAAGATACTGGTTTGGGGATTCAAAATTCCGATCTTCTCCGTGTATTTGAGCGAGGTTTTTCTGGTTATAATGGACGTTTGACGCATCAATCTTCAGGATTAGGGCTCTATTTATCTAAGAAAATTGCGGATAAATTGGGCCATGAATTACATTTGCATTCTGTGGTCGGCGAAGGGACAACTGTGATGATTACGTTCAAAGAGAAGAAATTGTTATTTGAATGAATGCAATCTTACAAAATTGTAAGGTTGATATCTAAAAATGAAAGGTTATGTTATGGTAGCAGCCTTTCTTTTTTTGTATCATAAGATTAGAAAATAAACAATGTTTGATAAAGGAGGTAGTCATGAAAACAAAAGGATTGAATGCTTTTCAGCTGAAGCTCTTCATGGCTTTATTAATGGTTTTTGATCATCTTGGGAAAATACCAGGCCTACTGTCTGGTGAATGGGAGGGGATTTTTCATGCTTTGACACGTTGTGTAGCTGTTTGGTTCGCTTTCGCAGCAGTAGAAGGGTTTCGATACACACGGAGTCGCTTGCTTTACAATCTGCGTCTCTTTTTCTGGGCAATGATCATGTTTGTTGGAAATACTATTCTCAATCTGCTATTTCAGTCTAAAGGAATTCAGATCTACAATAATATTTTCCTAACGTTAGCTTGCGGTGTACTTGCGCTAATTCTCTTTTTTGGAATTTCGCCCAATGACGACCCAATTAACATTAAACGGCAGCCCATCCGCTTTATCTTAGGACTTGTCGTTTGCTTATTAGCTGGCTTTGTAACGGAGGGTGGTCTACCTATCATTCCATTTATGCTGATTACGTATATCTGTCGAGAAAAGAAAAAGTTACGAAATCTTCTATATGGTATTTTAG
Source organism: Streptococcus intermedius SK54 = ATCC 27335 (assembly GCF_000413475.1). Classification (GTDB taxonomy): domain Bacteria; phylum Bacillota; class Bacilli; order Lactobacillales; family Streptococcaceae; genus Streptococcus; species Streptococcus intermedius. The sequence continues at coordinate 213,238 of NZ_ATFK01000001.1, forward strand.
CAGTAATCTTATTTTGTATGAGCATTCAGATTTATCCGACATGGGTTACAACCCTCTCAATGATGCTTTATAATTCGGATTGGCTCTTTATTACAGTGCTGCCATTCATTTCGCTCTATAATGGTGAGCGCGGTTCTGTGACTAAGTGGAGTAAGTATTTCTTTTATATTTTTTATCCTGCTCATTTGTGGTTAATTACATGTATTGCTTATCTTGTCCAAAAATGAGAAAATTATGATGGAAATAATGATTTAGCAGCGAGTAATTTGTTATAAACAAAGTCATCTCAAAAAGGAAGAACAAGATGATATCTGTTAAAATTTTTTGAAACAAGCTAAAAATTGCTTCAGTAGAGCGATAAAGACATTGAAAAAGTACAATTTGGCTACGAAGTGAGTCAATTAGTATAACATTTATATTTTGGATTTCAAAGAGGAGCAAACGATGACATTATTAGATGTACAACATGTAAAGAAAATTTATAAAACACGCTTTCAAGGAAATCAAGTGGAAGCACTGAAGGATATTCATTTTACAGTAGATGAGGGTGACTATGTAGCGATTATGGGTGAGTCTGGGTCTGGAAAATCTACCTTACTCAACATTCTAGCCATGCTGGATAAGCCAACTGAAGGACGTGTCTTTCTCAACGGTACTGATACAGCGACGATTAAAAACAGTCAAGCTTCTAGCTTCCGTCGGGAGAAATTAGGTTTCGTCTTTCAAGATTTTAACTTGTTAGACACACTGTCAGTCAAGGACAATATTCTCTTGCCACTCGTCCTATCGCGCCGTCCCATCACGGAAATGATGCAAAAGCTGGTCACAATTTGTAACGAATTGGGAATTAACCAACTGCAAGAAAAATTTCCCTATGAAATCTCAGGTGGTCAAAAACAACGGGTGGCAGTAGCACGTGCTATTATCAGTAATCCAGAAATTCTGTTAGCAGATGAACCAACTGGAGCGTTGGATTCTAAGTCTTCTGCGGCTCTTTTAGATGTCTTTGATGACATCAATGATCGTGGTCAAACGATACTTATGGTGACGCATTCGACCTCTGCAGCAAGTCGTGCTAAGCGGGTACTTTTCATTAAGGATGGTATTTTGTATAACCAAATTTTCCGAGGCGACAAGACGGAGCGGCAGATGTTCCAAGAGATTTCTGATACCTTAACGATCATGGCAAGCGAGGTGAATGATTATGTTCAAACTAACGAATAGATTAGCCATCTCAAATCTGGTAAAAAACCGTAGTTTATATTATCCATTTGCGTTAGCAACGATTGTAGCAACAGCAATTTTATATAGCTTTGTATCACTTGCTCACAGTCCAAACTTAGAAGCTACTTACGGTGGTACTGCGGCTCGTATGACTCTACAATTTGGTATCTCAGTCATTCAAATTGCAGTTCTTATCTTGATTACTTATGCCAATAGCTTTGTCATGAAAAATCGTTCCAAAGAGTTAGGATTATACAGCATTTTAGGAATGGAGAAACGTCATTTGTTGCTGATGACTTTCTTTGAAATGTTTTATTTCTCTCTAGTGACTATTGGACTTGGACTTGCTTTGGGTCTCCTTTTAGACAAAATCCTTTTTGCCGTTTTACTCAAATTCATGGGAATGAAAGTAGTCATTGCCTCGACCTTCCAATGGTTGAATGTCTTTATTGTTCTAGCCAGTCTAGGTCTTGCCTTTGCGTTGATTCTATTTTTAAATTCCACGCGTCTGCTTCGATACAGCTCGCTTCATTTGATGAAAGAAAAGAAGGCTGGAGAGAAGAAAGGACGATTTCTTGGTTTGCAGACACTTTTAGGACTTGGACTTCTTGCTGTGGCTTATTATATTGCGCTCACAGTTGAGAAACCAGTTGCTGCGATTTTTAATTTTTTTATCGCAGTTCTCATGGTTGTTTTAGCAACCTATCTTCTCTTTAATGCAGGAACGATTACGCTTTTGCAATTCTTAAAGAAACGAAAGAGATACTATTACAAAATACAAAATTTTATTTCTGTTTCGAATTTGATTTCTCGTATGCGTAAAAATGCTGCAGGTCTGGCTACAATTTCTATCCTTTCAACTATGCTGTTAGTAACCTTGGTTGGCTCTATTAATATCTATGTGGGTGGGAAAGATTATATGACTTCTTTGCATCCAAAGGATTATAATATTTCAATTACAAGTAGAACGATGGTTAAAAATGCTGCAATTTTACAGGCAGTAAAAGACGTAGTGCACAAAAAAGGGATACGCGATGCTAAGTATGAAGATTATAGTTATCAAATCTCTTCTATTTCAAAAATCAATGGCAATCAGCTAACGATTCCTGAAAATACAGCTAGATTAAATGTAGAAGAAGCTCAAAAATCAATGGCTACTTTCCTTGTCATTAGCTCTCAAGAGTATGAAAAAATGACTGGGAGAAAGGTTAATTTAACGGATAATGAAACGCTTCTTTATACCAAAAATCTTCAAATCAATCAAAAACAAGATCTGACCATCAATGGGAAATCGTGGAAGATCAAAGAGCGTTTGACAACAGATTTTGCACATGGAAAGATTGCCAATGCATCCAGTATGGTATCGCAAAAAATGATGTATCTGGTTGTCAATCAACCAAGTCAAGTGGGTTTGAAAGACGGTTACACGTATTTTATTGGTATTCAATCGGCTAATAAAAAGGTTAATCTGCAAGAGAGTATTTTTAATGCTCTTCATAATCAGCAAGGGAAAGAAAGTAAAATTATCAGTGTTTCTGAACGTTATCACATTGAAAAAGAATATCAGGGTGTGATTGGGACTCTTCTCTTTATCGGAATTTTCCTTTCTACGATTTTCCTACTTGGGACAGTTCTTGTGATTTATTACAAACAAATTTCAGAAGGTTATGAAGATCGTGAAGGCTTTATCGTTCTGCAAAAAGTTGGACTGGATGAAAAGCAAACGAAGGCAACGATTCGAAAGCAAATCGTAACAGTTTTCTTCTTACCACTTATTTTTGCCTTTCTTCATATCGCTGTTGCTTTTCATATGTTGCAGCTGATTGTAGCTCTCTTAGGTGCAACAAATGTAGCACTTTTAATCCGAACTACAATAATTACTTGTGGCATCTTCTTGCTTGTCTATATTCTTGTTTTCACATTAACATCTAGAAGTTATCGAAAAATCATAGCAAGATAAGCGTTTTAAACCATTCGTCTTTTGACGAGTGGTTTTATCTTGCAATTTTGACCTCTTATCTATTTCAGAGAACCTCTTATCTACAAATGCGAGATTTTTTTAAAACTGAGGAGTATGATAAGCTTATAAAGTTTATTGGAGGAATGTTATGATATTAGAAACACGACATCTTAGTAAAATTTATGGTAACAAGAGAGCTGTTCATGATCTGAATCTTCAGATTGAAGCAGGAAGTTTTACGGCTATTTTAGGGCCAAATGGTGCTGGAAAGTCCACAACAATTCAAATGTTAACCAGACTTTTACAACCTACAACAGGAGAGATCTTGTATAATAGTAACATTAAATTAGGCGTTGTTTTCCAAAATAGCGTTTTGGATGATATGCTAACAGTACGAGAAAATTTAGACATTAGGGCAGGTCAATATAATAGGATTGACAAAGGAAAAGTTGATAGTTTAATTGAGCAATTAGGGTTGAAAAAATTTTCAACACAATTATATGGGACTTTATCAGGTGGGCAAAAGCGACGAGTAGATATCGCACGTGCTTTATTGAATAACCCAGATGTTCTCTTTCTTGATGAACCAACTACAGGTTTAGATATTCAAACCAGAAAGGTTATATGGGACTTGATACATCACTTACAAATGAAAGAAAAAATGACTGTTATCTTAACTACTCATTATTTAGATGAAGCTGATGATGCGGATATGATTTATATTGTGGATTATGGGCAAGTCATTGCCAAAGGCTCTGCTGACCAAATTAAGGAACAATACGCCCAGAATTTTCTGAAGGTATTTGTGACGAATTCTGCTGACTTTAAAGAAATTATGGAAGGAAATATTTCTTTTGAGGAAGTCAGACCAAATGAATTTTTGATACATCCAGAAACGACAGGAATGGCTTTAGGACTTCTAACACGTGGTCGTTCTTTTATTCGGCAATTTGAATTTCGCCCAGGAACAATGGATGACGCATTTATGGCATTAACAGGAAGAGAGGTACGTTAACATGATGATGCTAATGAAAAGAAATATTTTGCTCTATTTTCGTAATCGTAGTGGGGTAATTTTATCGCTTCTTGGAGCTATGATTTCCTTTATTTTGTATTTAGTCTTTTTAAAAGTAAATATCAAGGATTCATGGAGTCAGGTCCCTCATAGCAATCAATTGTTGGATTCGTGGCTCATTGGTGGGACACTTGCTATTACAGGATTGACCACGACATTTTCCAGTTTCTCTCAACTAGCAAAAGATAGAGAAAGCAAAGTAACACAAGATTTGATTCTGACAGACTTGGGACGTTGGGGCTTGTCTATCAGTTACCTTCTGAGTACGACCTTTATTGGATTTTTGATGCAAATCATTATGTTTGCTGTCATGGAAGGCTACTTTATCTGGGAAGATCAGATTATCTTTGATTGGACTTTGCTGCCTCAGATTCTCCTTATTATGGTGCTCAATGCACTCTTATGTTCTATTTTTAATGGTATTCTTGTGAATCGTTTCAAATCAGTAGATACGCTTGGAAAGTTAGCAACAATTATCGGAGCTGCTTCTGGCTTCTTAGTTGGAACTTACATTCCAATAGGAGTTCTGCCATCGTTTGCTCAAATGATTATGAAATGTACCCCCTCTACTTATGTTGCGTCTCTCTTTAGGCAAGTAATGATGAAAGATAACTTAGCCACTACTTTTCATCATAATACAGCAGCGCAAGATTATTTTAAAAAGATGATGGGGATTCAATTAAAATGGGACTCTCTATTGACAATAAAAGAAACATGCTATATAGTTGTAATAGTTTTAGTTGCTTTGCTTTTTATTTGGATAATCCAACAGATTGCTATCAATCGGTGGACTAAAACTGCTTAAATTGATGGAAAGTTAGAGATATTCTTTTGCAGACTAAATTTACAATGGATCCGACCATTCCTTCAAACGATCCACTTGTCATGATTAAAGCGGATAGGTTGGAAGATGAAGCTAAAGAAATTTTTGAATATGTACATCGTTATAAGTCATCCTATAACAATGTGATTCCTATAAAAACAGATGATAAAATTGTTATGCTGAAAACGGATCAAATTATCCTGGCAGATATCAACCAAACAACACTGATGTTGTATTGTATGGATGCTATTTATACTACAAAAGAAACGCTTACGCATTTTCAAAATCGTGTCAATCGCCAAAATTTTGTTCAAATTTCTAAGCATGCTATTATTAATATCGATCATTTGTTGTCATTATCGGATAGTTTTTCAGGGAATATGACAGCTAGATTGACAAACAATATTAAATCAAGTGTCAGTCGAAAATATGTCAAGTTGTTGATGGATTATCTGGGTCTGTAGAAAGGAGCGAACATGAAAAAAATTGCAACTTCTATGTTAGAAGGCCTGCGTACGGGTTCTTTAGCGTATTTACTTGTTTTGGCTTTTCGAATCCAAGAATCACCTGTTACGACTTCTAACATTCTCAGTATTTTGATAATGAGTGCTTTGATTGGCTTGTTTTCCTTGCTGTTTGAAATTGAACGTTTTTCTTATTTGGTGCAGTTGACGATTCATTTTTTTCTTACTTTAATGGTGGTTAGTGTCATGATGGTCTATAATGGTTGGGCTTTTAATCTGGCACGGACTGAATTTTGGTTGGATTTTATTGTTATCTACATTTTAATTTGGCTGTTCGTTCGTTTAGACATTTATCTAAAAACAAAGAAAATCAATGAGGCGTTGTTAAAACGGAGACAATAACATAATTATGACCATCCGTGGCGTCATATAAAGAAAAACAAAATGAGGCTCTCAGGACCTCATTTTGTTTGTTTTAAACACCTAGTATGATGGTTGGAAAATGGTCGTTGATATACGCAAAGGTACTTTGTAGTTGCTCGTCTGTGTGTTTACCAGTGTTTTTGAAAGCCAATCTTTGTTTTTTCTGTTTACCATCTTGCATGTGAATGGCAATCAAAGTTGATTGACGATTGGTAACAAAGAATCCAGAATAAGTTTTCAAAATATGATGATAAAGCTGAACCGTTTGACGTAAGTCTGTAATAGCAAAACCTTTATAGTAAGTAATCAAGTGATTCTTATAAATGACAATCTGTAACTCTGCATCATGAAACTGTGCTTCAGAGAGAAGATGCTCTACATTTCCTTGCAATTCTGGGTACTCTTGATAGAAATCATCGTAAGCTTGATTTATTTTCTTACGAACAAAGAACGCATTTCCTAGGAAAAAGAGTGCGATACCCAAACAGACTATTCCCATTAAGAGTGTAAATAGATTATCTGACTTTGCTCCTGAAAGAGACAGGTAAGTATTAAATGAAAAATAGCGACTGAATTTAGGATAGCGTAGGAAGAAATTACGCATATACCCAGAATAGTTTTTGATCGTTTTCTTTGTACTTCCAGTTCGTACATTGTAGAATTTTACTACAAGTTTTTCAGGTTTATTTTTTAATTGCTCAGCCTTATTTTGCAATTTTTTGATCGTTTTATCATTTTTATCAGCTTGCAATCCAACATAGCCTTTCTGATAAGCAACCAACCATATTTCAGTTTTATTATCCACTTTAGCGATTGGCCTTTTAGAAATTCCGTAAACATCAATGGAAACTAAACCGTTTTTGGGTTGTGTAGCTTCGCTATTGAAAGCAGGAAAATCAGCAGGTTTACTTGATGACAAGCTTTGATGATAAACAAAAAATGCGATAGAACAAGTAAGTACAATGGCAGCTACAACTAAGTTAGCCACAAAGCCTTTATTTCGTTTTTCTTTTAACATGAAAATCCCCCTATAAAAAAGTTTGAAAATCAAATAGATTTTTAAATAACTATATCATATTTGCTGAATGAATTTCAAGTATTGATCAAATTTTTATGTGAATAGATTTAAGGATAATTTTTACGGAAGAGCTATTGATGTCAGATAAAGCTAAGAAAATTTTAAGATGGAAACGAGGTTTAAAGAGATTTCAAAGAGCAGGCTTTAAGCTCGTATATTTGTATAGCTTGATGATTGTATTAGTGAGTTCATGACTGGGATCGTATTTTGAACTGTGTATTGAATACTCCATCTTATCAGAAGAAACAATGCGAAAATAAATTTTTGAAAAGTAGGGTGTCAATGTGTTTGTACGAATCTCAAATGCAGTAATTGGATTGGAGTCTAGATTCAAATTTTTCTTACAAAAATGTAAGCTTTTAGAGCCTAAATGAAAGATTATGTTATGGTAGATGCTTTGCGATTTTTGTATCATATAAATGTAAAGAAAATAAAGGAGAAACAGCATGAAAACAATGTTATTTAAGCAAGCATCCATCTCTAAGACAGAAAAAATTACAAAAGAGGATATTGAAAAAACAAAACTTGGCTGCGCATCTAGTCAATATTATTTCTGGTTACAATATAATCATTAAGATACATTTATTGATATAAACGCAGTTTCAGGTAATCTTACAAAAATGTAAGATTAAAATAAAAAATGAAAGGTTAAAGTATGGAAACTTACTGTTCTTTTCAGTATGATAGATATATAAAAATTGTGAGGAGCAAACGATGACATTATTGGATGTACAACATGTAAAGAAAATTTATAAAACACGCTTTCAAGGAAATCAAGTGGAAGCACTGAAGGATATTCATTTTACAGTAGATGAGGGTGATTATGTAGCGATTATGGGTGAGTCTGGGTCTGGAAAATCTACCTTACTCAACATTCTAGCCATGCTGGATAAGCCAACTGAAGGACGTGTCTTTCTCAACGGTACTGATACAGCGACGATTAAAAACAGTCAAGCTTCTAGCTTCCGTCGGGAGAAATTAGGTTTCGTCTTTCAAGATTTTAACTTGTTAGACACACTGTCAGTCAAGGACAATATTCTCTTGCCACTCGTCCTATCGCGCCGTCCCATCACGGAAATGATGCAAAAGCTGGTCACAATTTGTAACGAATTGGGAATTAACCAACTGCAAGAAAAATTTCCCTATGAAATCTCAGGTGGTCAAAAACAACGGGTGGCAGTAGCACGTGCTATTATCAGTAATCCAGAAATTCTGTTAGCAGATGAACCAACTGGAGCGTTGGATTCTAAGTCTTCTGCGGCGCTTTTAGATGTCTTTGATGACATCAATGACCGCGGACAGACGATTCTTATGGTAACACATTCGACTTCGGCGGCAAGTCGTGCTAAGCGCGTACTGTTCATCAAGGATGGTATTTTGTATAACCAAATTTTCCGAGGCGATAAGACGGAGCGGCAGATGTTCCAAGAGATTTCTGATACCTTAACGATCATGGCAAGCGAGGTGAATCAAGGTGCTTAGATTAGCGGGAAAATTAGCGGTTTCTAACCTAGTGAAAAATCGTAGATTATACTATCCATTTGCGTTGGCAACTTGTTTAGTCGTCGCTATTTCATATATTTTTAATTCTTTAACGTTTAATCCTCATTTACAAAAAATGCAGGGGGCAAGTTCTATTTCATTTGTCTTGGCTCTTGGAGTAATTATTGTGACGATTGCTGCAGCGATTATCGTTTTTTATGCTAATAGCTTCGTCATGAAAAATCGTTCGAAAGAGCTAGGTCTTTATGGAATGCTAGGGCTTAATAAACGTCATCTCTTTACCATGGTGTTCATTGAGTTATTGATTTTAGGAGCGACGACTGTCACGATTGGTCTTGGATTTGGTATTGTATTTGATAAACTGATTTATGCCTTTTTACTGAAATTGATGGGGTTAAAAGTTGTCTTAGTATCCACGTTTCAATGGTTAGTTCTTATTTCAGTTGTTGTCATCTATGGCGTTATTTTTGCGGGCTTGGTGCTTGTCAACGGTTTGAGGATTCTACGTTTTAATGCTTTGCAATTGGCTAAGGAAAAGAATAGCGGTGAAAGAAAAGGACGATTTCTTCTGATTCAAACGATTATTGGATCGATTTCTTTAGGCTATGCTTATTACCTAGCTCTGAGTGTCAAAAATCCATTGACAGCAATTGGTATATTTTTTATAGCTGTTCTCTTTGTTATTTTAGGGACTTATCTGCTGTTCAATGCAGGAGTTACAGTATTTTTACGGTTGCTTCAGAAAAATAAACGGTATTATTATCAACCTAATAATATGATTTCTGTGTCCAATTTGATTTTTCGGATGAAGAAAAATGCAGTGGGATTGGCAACGATTGCGATTCTTTCAACGATGGTTTTGGTCACCTTGGCTGGAGGTGTCAATATTTATGCAGGTGCTGGTTATCTTAAAAGCGTGATGTATCCCCAAGATTATACGATAAAGGGGAAGGGGGTGTCAGCTGCTCAATTGGATCAGGCATTGACAGAATTTGCAAAAGAGAATCATTTAACAGTCACTAAGAAAAATGCTTATCAATATTATTCGATGGGAATTAAAAATCAAAAGGGCAATCAGCTTGATATTTATCCAAAAGGTGAAACACGAGTTTCTCCACAGGCTTATATTCTGCTGTTTTCAGCTGATGATTATCGGAAAATGACGGGCAAAACATTGAATTTAAAAGATAATGAGACAGTAATCTTTGCAAAAGGAATCTCTATCAGGCAAACTCAGCCTCTTAAGCTGAACGGGCAAGAATTGATAGTTAAAGAACTTTTAAAAGAGGACTTTGTTCTTGGAAACATTACAGATCAGTATAATATCATTATCCCTCAGTCACTTTTTATGGTGGTCAATGACCCACAAAAATTGGTGGATTCCCAAAAGCAACATTACACGATTAATACAGAATTATATGGCGGCTTGAATATCAGGGCTTCTAATAAGAAAAAGGGCGATTTGGATACAGCTTACCAGAAGAAGCTGAAACAGTTCAATACGACGTTCCTCGATAATGCCGGTGTGTATGGTTATACAAGAATCCAAGGTGTGCAGGAAATTATGAGTATGTTAGGTGGCGTTTTCTTTATTGGTATTTTCCTTTCAATTGTCTTTATGCTGGGAACGGTTTTGGTAATCTACTACAAACAGATTTCAGAAGGGTATGAAGACCGAGACCGCTTTGTAATTTTACAAAAGGTAGGATTAGATGAAAAGCAGACCAAGCGCACCATTCGCAAACAAATTTTGACTGTGTTCTTCTTACCGCTTGCTTTCGCTTTTGTGCATCTGGCATTTGCTTATCATATGCTGAGTCTCATGTTGAAAGTTTTAGGTGTGTTGAATGCATCATTAATGCTAACTGTTACGCTTAGTGTTTGTACTATCTTCTTTATCGTCTATGTACTTGTCTTTCTCATCACATCACGCAGTTATCGAAAGATTGTGTCGATGTAAGTTGGAGATTAGTGATAAGCATAATGAAAAATGTTATTGATATAGTAATTAAAACAGGAGTAAGTTAAATCTTACTCCTGTTTTAATTTCCTTCATAAAAAATAGTCTGTCGGATTCCTTTTTAGTTGCTTTTATGGTAGAATAATTCAATCTAGGAAATTGGAGTTTGGGATGGGTATATTTAGAAAAAAAGATGTTAGTCGAGATCGGACTGGCATGCATCGTCATTTACGATTGTTGGATTTGATTTTGTTAGGAATTGGCGCTATGGTAGGGACGGGGATTTTTACGATTACTGGAACGGCAGCTGCCACATTAGCTGGTCCTGCTTTAGTTGTTTCGATTATTATTTCTGCTCTTTGCGTGAGTATATCTGCTTTCTTTTATGCAGAATTTGCGTCGAGGATTCCTGCAAATGGGGGTGCTTATAGTTATCTTTATGCTGTTTTAGGTGAGTTTCCAGCTTGGATAGTAGGCTGGCTGACCATTATGGAATTTATGACAGCTGTATCTAGCGTGGCATCTGGTTGGGCATCCTATTTGAAAGGTTTGCTGAATGGATTTGGTTTGAGTATGCCCAAAATGCTCAACGGAACCTTTAATCCGCAGGCGGGGACTTATATAGATTTACTGCCGATACTTGTTTTGGTATTTGTAACTGGCGTGGTGCTGTTAAATTCTAAAGCAGCTTTGCGGTTTAATTCTGCTTTGGTTGTTTTGAAGTTCTCGGCACTTGCTCTTTTTATTCTGGCAGGAATCTTCTTTATTAAGCCTGAAAATTGGTCTCATTTTGCTCCATTTGGGTTTGGTAAACTGTATGGTGGTGAAGTTGGTATTATGGCTGGTGCTTCTCTGATGTTCTTTGCTTTTTTGGGTTTTGAGTCCATATCTATGGCGGTGGACGAGATAAAGGAGCCACAAAAAAATGTTCCACGAGGGATTGTGTTGTCTCTATCCATTGTAACAGTTCTTTATATATTAGTGACATTGGTTTTGACAGGGATTGTTCACTACAGCCAGTTAGATGTAGCCGATGCAGTCGCTTTCGCCCTTCGTAGTGTGGGGTTTAGCTGGGCGGCTAATTATGTGTCGGTAGTGGCTATTTTGACGTTGATTACTGTCTGCATTTCCATGACCTATGCTCTGTCACGCATGATTTATAGTATTGCGCGTGATGGTTTGCTGCCAAAGTCCTTTAGAAAATTAACTGCTACTAGCCGAGTTCCGAAAAATGCTACGATTTTGGTTGGAATAGCTGCAGCAGTTTGTGCGGGGATGTTTCCTTTAGCAAGTATTGCCTCCTTTTTGAATATCTGTACATTGGCTTATTTGATGTTGTTGGCAGTTGCTATTCTGAAGCTTCGAAAGGACAAAGGACTTCCTCAAGCAGGGGAATTTAAAACTCCTTTGGTACCGTTGACGCCTATCTTATCGATTATTATCTGCCTGTCTTTCATGAGCCAATATGGCTCTGACACTTGGCTAGCATTTGGGCTTGCTTTACTAGTCGGAACGATAATCTATTTTATCTATGGCTACCACCATTCGGAAATCAATTGATGAGTTTTAATCCAGACAGCCGGCTAGGCTGTTTTTTGATATAATAGAAGCAGAAATGAGGTGTTTTGATGATTTGTCATGCAAAATTGTCAGATGCAGCAGCTATCCAAAAAATCAACTTGGAGATCTTGGGTTACAATTATGATGTTGGAGCAACGAAAGCTCAATTAGCACGAGTTTTGCAGCAGCCAGAACAGATTATTTTAGTAGCCAAAAATCCAGCTGGACAAGTGATTGGCTATGCCCATGCAGCTAGCTATGATTGTCTCTATTTTCCGCCTTTACTCAACCTGTTGGCATTAGCAGTTAACAAAGATTTTCAAGGTCAGGGATATGGCAAAGCTTTGATGCAGGCCATTCGTGAAGAGGGTGTGGCAGCGGGTTACACAGGTATTCGAATAAACTCTGGTATTTCACGAATGAAGGCTCATGAGTTTTATCGAAAATTGGGTTGTGAGGAAAAAGCTGATCAGAAACGTTTTTATTGGGAATTTTGAGAAATGATATCTATGAAGATTGAACCATTAAGTCAAAGCAATGCAGAAGAAATTGCGAATCATTGGCATTACGAAGGAATCTATGCTTTTTATGATATGCAAGCGGATCCTGAGGATTATGAAGAAATTTTATCTCCTGAAGCGCGTGGTAATCACTATTATCAGGTTCTCAAAAATGATGAATTATATGGCTTTTTTTGCCTTTTTCCAGTTGACAAGGACAAGCAGGAGCTAGGTTTAGGCATGAAGCCAGAGTATTGCGGCAAAGGTCAAGGCAAAGAGTTTTTACAAATCATTTTGCGTTTTATCGAGGAAAATCTTTCAGCAAAAATCCTGACTCTCTCAGTTGCAGATTTTAATCAAAGAGCTCAAAAGCTCTATCTTCGCTGTGGCTTCAACGTGATTGGGCGGAAGCCTCAGGAAAGCAATGGCGATAGTTACCTTTTTGTCAAAATGGAAAAGGAGTTGAAATGAGAGTTGCGGTTATACAAGGAACCACTCGAAGAAATATGAATTCGCTGCTATTTGAATCTGTAAAAAAAGCAGTCCAATCGTCTGACGAAGTGCTGAATTTTGGTATTTTTGAGGAGGAGAACGAGCAGTATTCTTATGTTGAGATAGCGATGATGATTAGTCTCTTAATAGAAAGTGGAGCAGTGGATTTTGTTGTAACAGGTTGCTCTTCAGGTCAAGGTATGATGCTTGCCTGTAATAGTTTACCGGGTCTTTTGTGTGGCTATATAGAGACCCCACAAGATGCTTTCCTCTTTGGACGAATCAATGGAGGAAATGTTGCTTCCCTGCCATTAGGGTTAAATTTTGGTTGGCAAGGAGAATTGAACCTACAATATACATTGGATAAATTATTTGATGGCGAGTTTGGTATGGGTTATCCTGAAAATGAAGCGGAAAGAAAACGGTTGGAAGCAAGTGCCCTAAAGGACCTGAATCAGTTGACGAAACGAAGTTGGGAAGAATTAGTAGAACAACTTCCAACTGATACTTTCACTAAATTGTTGCAAAGAAAGATAGTGATGAATGCTATTATAACGAATGGAACCAATGAAGAGTTCATCCGTTTTCTGAAAGCAAAAATAGGTAAAAAGTGAAATGGAAAAGCGGAGGCACTAAGTAGATGTTCCTACACATTTCATTATCTTTGCAATTTTGATTGTTTATGGTAAAAATTGAGCTTGACATTATAACGTCATTTTAAAACAATAAAAAGACTGGGATTTCCAGTCTTGTCTTGTTTTATGCTAATGTTGTAATATTGACTGCTTGAAGACCACGCTGACCTTCTTCAATGTTAAACATTACTTTGTCACCTTCATTCAGTGATTTGAATCCGTCGGATTGAATCGCTGAAAAGTGAGCAAAAACGTCTGGTCCATTGTCCTGTGAAATAAAACCATAGCCTTTTTCAGCATTGAACCATTTTACTGTACCTTGTGTCATACATCTTACTTCCTTTCTCTAAAAGATTGTGTAAAAAATAGAAAAAGTAAAGATGAAAAACAAAAATACTTACTCAAAATTCATTTACTCTTGCTAGTCTAGCAAAAGTAGCAGCAAAAGGCAAGGAAAAAACAGCGTAGGACATCATATTTTGCTATACTAGTTATATGAAAAGAAGAAAGAGGTATAAGATAATGACATTTGAAGAAATTTTACCAGGTCTGAAAGCTAAGAAGAAATACGTTCGTACTGGTTGGGGTGGTGCAGAGAACTACATCCAGCTTTTTGACAGCATTGAACAAAATGGAGTGATACTTGATGTGACTCCGTACTTTCTTATCAACGTGTCAGGCGAAGGGGAAGGCTTTTCCATGTGGAGCCCAACTCCTTGTGATGTCTTAGCAGATGACTGGGTGGAAGTTCATGACTAAGACAGTATTGGTGACGGGAGTCAGTTCAGGGATTGGACGAGCACAGGCACAGCTCTTTTTGGAAAATGGCTGGCGCGTCTATGGTGTAGACCAGTCTAAAGAACCAAACCTGACAGGAGATTTTCATTTTCTTCAACAAGATTTAACGCTGACGCTTCAGTCAGTTTTTAACTGGTGCCCGCAAGTGGATGTCCTCTGCAATACAGCTGGAGTACTAGATGATTATAAACCTTTACTGGAGCAGACTGCTCAAGAAATCCAAGAAATTTTTGAGATTAACTATGTGACACCAGTAGAATTAACACGTTATTATCTGACACAGATGTTGAAGAAAAACTCAGGCATCATTATCAATATGTGCTCTATCGCATCGAGTTTAGCTGGTGGTGGCGGGCATGCTTATACCTCTTCTAAGCATGCTTTAGCAGGATTTACCAAGCAATTAGCACTTGATTATGCTGAAGCAGGAATTCAGATTTTTGGAATTGCACCGGGAGCAGTCAAAACCAAGATGACTGCGGCAGATTTTGAACCAGGTGGCTTAGCAGATTGGGTTGCTGAAGAAACGCCGATCAAGCGCTGGTTAGATCCTCAAGAAGTGGCTGATGTCACCCTTTTTCTAGCCAGTGGCAAGGCAGCTGCTATGCAGGGTGAGATTCTCAAAATCGACGGTGGCTGGAGTTTGAAGTGAGGAAATCAAAGGTGAAAGCAATGAAGACTAAGTATTTTTACTCTTGGTCTAAAAACATGGTTGTTTACGGCTTGGATGCTGGCCTAGGAAAGCTCTTCATGAACGAATCTGAGACAGCCTGCCTATACCAATTAGGAAATTTCATCTTTCCGGCTGGTCAGGCGGATTCGGATTTTTGGCAGGATTATAGCACTAAATACAGATTGGCTGACAAGGTTATTGTCTCCGAGGAGCCTAGTTGGCAGGAGTTCTTGGATAGCCAGAGTGAGCTGCATCGGTTTACTCGCTATGCTTTTGCGGAGAGGGCCGACTTTGACACAGAGACGTTGGAGAAATGGCAGAGCAGGATACCAGCAAACTGCCAACTTTTTCTGATGGATGAGACGAGATATGAGCGTCTAGCTGAGGAAGTTTGGTCCCAGGATTTACAGGGTGACTTTGCTGATTTTAAACAGTTTCAAGCAGCGGGTGGTTTTGGCTTTCTACTCTGTTCAGGAGAAGAAATAATCGCCGCTGTATCGACAGGATTGGTCTATCATGGAGCCCTTGAGATTGAAATTGCTACCAAGCCAGCCTACCAAAGGCAGGGCTTGGCCAAAATCTTGGGTGCCCAGATGATTTTAGAAGCTCAAAAACGCTCACTCTTTCCTCTCTGGGATGCGCACAATGAAGCTTCCAAGAAGGTCGCAGAAAGCTTGGGCTATCAGTGCCTAGGAGCTTATCCGGCTTATGAATGGAAAGGGACTTTTGACCAATGAAGAAAAACCAAACCTATTTCTTAAAAGACATCATTGAGGCTGTAAAATCGGAAGAGCTAGATGATGATTTCTGTTTGTATGCTAAGGAAAATGGAGAACTGAATTTTCAGACTAGCTACTTGCTTGCTGATTATCCTCAAGTGGTGGATGATAAGGATGTTTACCCTACACAGGTAAGGGAGCAAGAACTGGAGTTGATTTATTATGGTGAAGATTTTGCGGATGTTCTCTTGTCAGTCATGGGCCAGAAAGTAGAAGCGACTGATGAAGAGTGCTTACAGGCTCTGCTTTACTATTATGAGCATGATGATTTTTTAGATTTTGAATGAGGAAAACGTATGGCTTTTATAAAAGGATTAATGATATTAGGAAATATAGAAAAATTTATGGCAGAGGAAAGTGAGTTACTGTTAGACTATTGTAGCCATATCTCTATTTTGACTTTTACTAGTTTGAGATACGAACGCCTTACCCAGTCGGAAGAAGAGATTTCCTAATAAGTAATAATTTTTAACTTAGAAAGGCAGGAACAATTATGACCCCAAAAGAAATGTGGCAGGCATATAAGAAAATCAATCCAGAGATTGGCGATGAGATTGATGCCTGGGCCTTTGGTGCCTTGGCAGATGAGCTTGCCGACTTAGTGCTTCGTGGTGAAAAGACAGCGACAGCTTCGGCCTATGAGCTCTATAAGCTTGAAAATGAGCCCTTGCCGCAGGCAGGAAGCTTTGATGTCATTTTAGACAGTCAGGATAGGGCAGTATGTATAATTGAAATCACCAAAGTCTCTGTGCTGCCTTTTAATAAGGTTTCAGCCGAACACGCCTTTAAGGAAGGAGAAGGAGATAAATCCTTGGCCTACTGGCAGCAAGTCCATCAGGAATTTTTCACGGAGTGTCTGGCGGAAGCCGGTTTGGAATTTTCCCAAGAAACGGGTGTTGTCTTAGAAGAATTTCACAAGGTTTATCCACTATCGAAGACATAGATTAAAGCGCTGCAGAGAGAATCTTAACAAATGATATAAAAAATGCTATAATAAAATAAATTTATTTTGATAAAAGGAACAATTATGACAAACTATGCAATTATTTTAGCAGCTGGAAAAGGCACTCGTATGAAATCAGATCTACCAAAAGTGCTCCACAAAGTTGCTGGAATTTCCATGTTAGAACATGTATTTAGAAGCGTTGCTGCTATTACACCAGGAAAGACTGTGACGGTGGTTGGGCACAAAGCAGAAATGGTTGAGCAAGTATTAGCAGGTCAGACAGAATTTGTCCGTCAGACCGAGCAGTTGGGAACTGGTCATGCAGTTATGATGGCAGAGCCTGCACTGAAAGGACTGGCAGGACAAACATTAGTGATTGCAGGAGACACTCCTTTGATTACAGGAGAGAGCCTGAAAAATCTGATTGACTTTCATATCAATCATAAGAATGTTGCAACGATTTTGACAGCAGAAGCGGAAAATCCATTTGGTTATGGTCGGATTGTCCGTAATCAGCATGAAGAAGTACTCAAAATTGTGGAGCAAAAAGATGCTTCGGATTTTGAAAAACAAATCAAGGAAATCAATACAGGAACTTACGTTTTTGATAATGCTCGTCTCTTTGAAGCATTGAAAAATATCAATACCAATAATGCGCAAGGAGAATACTACATCACAGATGTAATCAGTATTTTCCGTGAAAATGGTGAAAAAGTCGGTGCTTATACTCTGAAGGATTTTGATGAAAGTCTGGGAGTTAATGACCGCATAGCGTTGGCAACAGCAGAAGGCATTATGCATCGGCGCATCAATCAAGCTCACATGCTAAATGGTGTTAGTTTTGTTAATCCAGAAGGGACTTATATTGATGTAGATGTAGAAATTGAACCAGAAGTCCAAATTGAAGCCAATGTTACCTTGAAAGGAACAACGAAAATTGGTGCAGGCAGCATTTTGACAAACGGTACGTATATTGTTGACTCTATTATCGGAGAACAAACTGTGATTACAAATTCGATGATTGAGGAGTCTACAGTTGCAGATGGTGTAACGGTAGGACCTTACGCTCATGTCCGTCCAGATTCACGTCTTGCTAAAAATGTACATGTAGGAAATTTCGTTGAAGTGAAAGGGTCTTCTATCGGTGAAAATACCAAAGCTGGACACTTGACCTATATTGGAAATTCTGAAGTGGGAGCGAATGTTAATTTTGGTGCTGGAACGATTACAGTGAATTATGATGGACAGCAGAAATTTAAGACAGTCATTGGAAATAATGTTTTTGTAGGTTCTAATTCGACTATTATTGCGCCAGTGGAGCTTGGAGACAATTCTCTTGTCGGTGCAGGCTCAACCATTACTAAGGATGTACCAGCAGACGCTATTGCCATCGGACGTGGTCGTCAAATTAACAAAGATGAATACGCAAAACGCTTGCCACATCATCCAGATAATAAGTAGGAACGGCTATGGATTTTGAAGAAAAAACGCTAAAACGAACAGAAATTTATCAAGGCCCTATTTTTAACCTTGTCAAAGATAAAGTTCAGCTACCAGCTGGGAAAGGTACAGCTTATCGTGATTTGATTTTTCATAATGGAGCTGTGGCAGTTATTGCATTAACATCAGAAAATAAAATGATTTTGGTCAAGCAGTACCGCAAAGCTATTGAAGCAACCTCTTATGAAATTCCGGCAGGCAAGTTAGAAGTCGGTGAAAATGCGGATCCTAAAGCTGCTGCTTTGCGTGAATTGGAAGAAGAGACCGGCTATACAGGTGAATTGGAACTGCTCTATGATTTCTATTCGGCGATTGGCTTTTGCAATGAGCGAATCAGACTTTATAGCGCTAGCCATTTGACAAAAGTTGAAAATCCTCGTCCACAAGATGAGGACGAGACGTTAGAACTCTATGAAGTGACCTTGGAAGAAGCGAAAGCGCTCCTTGCTAGTGGTGATATTTGTGACGCCAAAACCATCATTGCACTCCAGTATTGGGAAATGAAAACAAATCGAAGATAGGGGATGCTCATGGGAAGACCTTTATTAACAGATGAAATGATTGAAAGGGCAAATCGTGGTGAAGATATTTCAGGTCCACCTTTGCATGATGAGGAAGAAACCAAAATTTTAAAAACGACTAGAAGCCAGTTTGGTTATTCCTCTCTAAATAGTAGCTTCAATCAAGATACACTACAAATTAATGTGGAACCAACAGTGACCAAAAGCCGACGGATTGAAAATGCAAAACGTGGAGTATTTCAAGCGAAATTAAACAAAATTTTATTTTGGATTGTCCTACTTTTGATTGCTTTGATTGCTGCTATTATTTGGCTATAAAAAAGCGAGAAGCTTAGACTTTCGCTTTTTTTATGATAGAACGAGAGGAAAACATGAAAATTGGAATTATTGCGGCTATGCCTGAGGAGCTAAAGATTTTATTGGAGCATTTGGAAAATGCCGAAAAATACTTACGGTTGGGTCATGTCTATCATACAGGTTCTATCGGTCGTCATGAAGTGGTGTTGGTCGAAAGCGGGATTGGCAAGGTCATGTCCGCTATGAGTGTGGCTGTTTTAGTCAATGACTTCAAGGTTACAGCTGTGATTAATACAGGATCAGCTGGAGCAGTGGCAGAAGGCCTGGCTATTGGCGATGTGGTAGTCGCAAATCGTCTGGTTTATCATGATGTGGATGTGACGGCCTTTGGATATGATTATGGCCAGATGGCACGGCAGCCGCTTTATTTTGAAGCTAGTCGCTATCTGGTTGCTGAAATGAAGAAAGTTTTGGAAAAAACCCATCAAAATGCAAGAGTAGGTTTGATTGCGACAGGTGACAGCTTTGTTGCTGGTCAAGATAAGATTGATTGCATCAAGGAGCATTTTCCAGATGTCTTGGCTGTCGAGATGGAAGGCGCAGCTATTGCCCAAGCTACTCACTCGATTGGTCTGCCTTTTATGGTTATTCGGGCTATGAGCGACACAGCTAGCCATGATGCTAATGTCACTTTTGATGAGTTCATTCTTGAAGCTGGTAAACGTTCTGCAGAAACACTGATTCAGTTTCTGAAAGAGTTGGTTTAGATAGAGGAGGAGATATTATGTACAAAGAGTCTTATTTTGATGGTGGTCTATTTTCTTACATTGGTCATGCTATTTTAGCTATCTTGATTACAGTTTTGACGTTAGGTATCTGTGCACCTTGGGGCATGTGTATTCTGTATAATTGGAAGGTGAAACATACAGTTATTGACGGGCACCGTCTCTATTTTGACGGTACTGCAATACAGCTTTTTGGAAATTGGATTAAGTGGTGGCTCTTGACGCTTATTACTTTTGGTATTTATGGTTTTTGGCTTAATATCAAACTGACCCAGTGGATTACCAAGCATACGCATCATGCGAATTGAGAACAAGCAAGCGAGACTTAAGTGGCTCGCTTTTCCTTTTCTTCTGTCTTGCCAAAAAATCCCTTTTGATGGTATAATCAAGGAACTGCAATCAATGATAGAGGAGAAAAGATGAGTATTTTAGAAGTAAAAAATCTCAGCCACGGTTTTGGTGACAGGGCTATTTTTGAGGATGTATCCTTCCGTCTACTCAAGGGTGAGCATATCGGCTTGGTTGGTGCTAATGGTGAGGGGAAGTCAACCTTTATGAGCATTGTGACAGGGAAAATGCTACCGGACGAGGGTAAGGTTGAGTGGTCTAAATATGTGACTGCTGGCTATCTGGATCAGCATGCTGTGTTGGAGCAAGGCCAGTCTGTCCGCGATGTCTTGCGCACAGCTTTTGACGAGCTTTTCAAAACTGAGGCCCGTATCAATGAAATTTATATGAGCATGGCCGAGGAAGGGGCAGATGTTGATGTCCTTATGGAAGAAGTGGGCGAGCTACAGGATCGCTTGGAAAGCCGTGATTTCTATACTCTAGATGCCAAGATTGACGAAGTTGCACGGGCTTTGGGTGTTATGGACTACGGCATGGAGAGTGATGTGACAGAGCTATCTGGTGGGCAGCGCACCAAGGTTCTCTTAGCTAAGCTTCTTCTGGAAAAACCAGATATCCTGCTCTTGGACGAGCCAACCAACTATCTGGACGCTGAGCATATTGACTGGCTTAAGCGCTACCTACAGAACTATGAAAATGCCTTTGTTCTGATCTCGCATGATATTCCTTTCTTGAATGATGTGATCAATATCGTCTACCATGTGGAAAATCAGCACTTGACTCGTTATTCTGGAGACTACTATCAGTTCCAGGAAGTCTATGAGATGAAAAAATCTCAGTTGGAAGCAGCTTACGAGCGCCAGCAGAAGGAAATTGCGGACCTTAAGGACTTTGTGGCTCGCAACAAAGCCCGAGTGGCGACTCGTAATATGGCTATGTCCCGCCAGAAAAAACTGGATAAGATGGACATTATTGAGCTGCAGAGTGAGAAGCCTAAGCCTTCCTTTGACTTCAAGCCTGCCCGTACACCTGGCCGTTTTATCTTCCAAGCCAAGGATTTGCAGATTGGATATGATCGTCCGCTAACCCACCCCCTTAACCTGACTTTTGAGCGCAATCAGAAGGTGGCGATTATTGGGGCAAATGGGATTGGAAAAACAACCCTGCTCAAGAGCCTGCTGGGTATTATCCCGCCTATTGCAGGTCAGGTTGAGCGTGGGGACTATCTAGAGCTGGGCTATTTCGAGCAGGAAGTAGAGGGCGGCAATCGTCAGACACCGCTCGAAGCAGTCTGGAACGCCTTCCCAGCTCTTAATCAGGTAGAAGTTCGAGCAGCTCTGGCCAGATGTGGTCTGACTTCCAAGCACATCGAGAGCCAGATCCAAGTTCTTTCAGGTGGGGAGCAGGCCAAGGTTCGCCTTTGCCTCCTCATGAACCGAGAAAATAATGTTCTAGTGCTGGACGAACCAACCAATCACCTGGATGTCGATGCCAAGGAAGAGCTCAAACGAGCTCTGAAAGAATACAAGGGCAGCATTCTCATGGTCTGCCACGAGCCTGATTTCTATGAAGGCTGGATGGACCAGATCTGGGATTTTAACCAGTTGACTTGATCAAATGAAGCAGAAGCAAAGAGACGATTCATTGCGAATCGTCTCTTTCTGCTATCAATAATTCAAAAACTGTTCGATTTCCTGCTTCTCAATCTGTTTGCCGTGCTGGCAGATAGGGCAGGTGAGGTAATGTTTTTTACTGTAAGAAAAGGTAGGAATCCAATAGAGTGTAAACTTTCGGCCCGTTTCAATAATGTTCCAAGGTGCGACATTGTGGCAGTTAGCACACTCGATATTGCTTTGGGTCTGGCCTACGTTTTTCTGATAACCTTTATATCCCCAGATAATCATATTGATTTCCCTCCTTTATTACTTGGACCGCAAGCTTATTTTTTGAAATCATAGTCCTTGATAATCTCGATTTTCTCAATTTTGATTTCTTTTTTGGGTTTGTCATTTTCGCCGGTTTCAGTGGCAGCAATTTTATCAACGACATCCATACCAGAAACGACTTGACCAAAGACGGTGTAGTTTCCGTCTAAACTTGGGTTTCCACCTTTTTGATAGGCTTCAATGATTTTTTGAGGATATGTTTCACTGGAAAGTTGATTGGAACTATCCTTAGTATTTTGATTGATGAAGAATTGACTACCGTTGGAATTTGGATTGGAAGAGCGTGCCATAGCTAATGCGCCACGAATATTGTAGAGATAAGATGAAATCTCTGTTTTAAAGCCGCTGCCAGAATCAATGTTAGAATTTTTTCCTTTCCAAATAGACTCACCACCTGTCCCATCTCCTTTAGGATCTCCTGTTTGAATCATGAAATCCTTAATGACACGATGGAAAGTCACGCCATTATAATAACCTTCTTTAGCATGTGTTAAGAAATTTTCTACCGCAAGTGGCGCATATTTTGGAAAGAGCTTCATGGAAATAACGCCTTCTGTAGTTGTCATCTTTACTTCTGCTTCATCTTCAGCCACCTTGTCAGATAACTGTGGGAAATGAGCATTTTTATCTGTTAGAGCCGCTTTTTGTTTTTCTTTTTGTTTTTTAGTCGCTTTTGAGCTGGATTCGGAAGCAAGACTGGAATCTACATAATCATTTCCTTTAATAGCTCTTTGTAAACTAGTGCAACCTGTCAAAAATAACCCCGCAGTGAGACTTAAGATAAGTAATTTTTTCATAGGTATCCTTTCTGAATATTGAGTTATTCACATTTTACTATAAATAAAAGTCTTTTTCAAACCCTTTGAGATGTCTCTGTACGACCTGCAAGTTACTATTGACTTACTTTTTTGTCTAAAAATAGCTAGTGCCTGAAGATACGAAAACATTTTCTTACGAGAAAAAATTTTTGTGCTACAATAACGTTTATTAACAAAGGATAGAGCATTTAATGCCAAAGAATTTTAAGGAATTATTATTTTTGACAGTCCTCATGTGTAGCATGATGCTATCTGTTGTAGGCCACTTTTTATGGGCTTATCTAGCAGTAGGAGATATCCCTGGATTCATAACCGCATTGCCCTTGAATTTTATTTTGTCGAACCAATCTTTCGCTTTATTTTAAGTCAATTTCAAAAATAAGATTTCTAATTTTGTTGATGGCTGAACTTTTGATAATTGATTCATAGAAATTCTTTATTAAATTATTTAATGGTAAAAATTTTATGTTATAATACATCTATAAAAGGAGGAACAGAGATGACTAAACGATTGACAAGAGATGTGCGAAATAAGAAAATTGCAGGTGTATGCGCAGGAGTAGCAAATTATTTCGACATTGATCCTACCATTGTACGCCTAATCTGGGGAATAGCATTTTTAGTATATGGAATTGGCTTTATTCCTTATTTGATTTTATGGTTCGTCTTGCCAAAGAATGATGTAGATGATGAAGTGATTTGGAAGTAGACAATGTTGTTTAAAAAGTGGAAGCAGATTGAACTTCTACTTTTTTTCTTGCATTGGATTAGTGTGTGATTTGTGATATAATAAAGTTTATGGCAAATAAGAAAAATAGTAAGAAAGGTCGGACAACAAGACGACCTACAAAAGCAGAATTAGAACGTCAGAAAGCTATTCGGAGGATGTTAGTAACTTTTGGAATTGCTTTTTTACTTCTTTTTGCAGCATTAAAATGGGGAGCTGTTGGAATCACCCTTTACAATCTTATTCGATTATTGGTGGGAAGTTTAGCCTATATCGCTATTATAGCCAGTCTCATTTATCTTTTCTTTTTTAAATGGGTTAATAAGCACGAAGGGTATAAATCAGGCTTTTTCAGTATTTTTATCGGTTTGTTGCTCATATTCCAAGCTTATTTTGTAAATGTTTTAAGTTTAAAAGGACAGGTTCTAAGTACAACCTTATCACGAATTTTAACGGATTTAAGCTCATTTAAAGTAAGTGCTTTTGCTGGCGGTGGTTTATTAGGAGTGGTTCTTTATACTCCAGTGGCTTTTTTGTTTTCAAGTATGGGTTCCTACTTTATTGGTGCTCTTCTGATATTGTTAGGGATTCTTTTAATCAGTCCATATTCGATTTATGATATTTTTGAAAAATTAAGTGATACTTATCACGTCTGGAGTGAAAAGCGAGAAGCCAAGCGCCAGCAACGATTTGTAGAAAAAGAAGAAAAAGCTGTGCAAGATGCAATGAATGCTATTCAGGTAGAGCAAGAAGAAGCTGAAGTGGATTCTGAAACGGGAGAGATTTTAGATGATGAGGACTTGTCACACTTACCTGTGGACTTTGACGAGGCAGACTATGATGAATTGGGAGAATATGACCCTCATGAACCTCTGGACTTCGGCCACGATGAGGAGATGGCGGAAGCAGACGTAGACGTTGAAGTGGATTTTACCGCCAAGGAAAGTCTGGACTACAAGCTGCCGACCATCAACCTCTTTGCGCCTGACAAGCCTAAAAACCAGTCCAAGGAAAAGCGTATTGTCCGAGACAATATCAAGATTTTGGAAGAGACATTTGCCAGCTTTGGGATAAAAGCTACTGTTGAGCGGGCTGAAATCGGACCTTCCGTCACCAAGTATGAGGTCAAACCAGCTGTTGGAGTACGGGTTAATCGGATTTCCAATCTGGCGGATGACTTAGCTCTAGCTCTAGCTGCTAAGGATGTACGGATTGAAGCGCCGATTCCTGGAAAATCCCTAGTCGGAATTGAAGTACCTAACTCTGAAGTTGCGACTGTGACTTTCCGAGAACTCTGGGAGCAGTCTAAGACAGATGACAAGAAATTGCTTGAAATTCCATTGGGGAAAGCTGTCAATGGATCTGTTCGTACATTTGACTTGGCAAAGATGCCTCATTTGTTAGTAGCGGGCTCTACTGGATCTGGGAAATCTGTTGCAGTTAATGGTATTATTGCGAGCATTCTCATGAAGGCCAGACCGGATGAGGTCAAGTTCATGATGGTTGATCCTAAGATGGTGGAGTTGTCTGTTTATAACGATATCCCTCACTTGCTCATCCCTGTCGTGACCAATCCTCGAAAGGCTAGTCGTGCGTTACAGAAGGTTGTAGACGAGATGGAAAATCGTTATGAACTCTTCTCTAAGGTCGGTGCTCGTAATATTGCTGGGTATAATGCTAAGGTAGCCGAGTACAATTCCCAGTCAGAGTACAAGCAGGTTCCCCTACCTTTAATCGTTGTCATCGTAGATGAGCTGGCTGACCTTATGATGGTGGCTAGTAAGGAAGTGGAAGATGCTATTATTCGTTTAGGGCAAAAGGCGCGGGCAGCTGGGATTCACATGATTCTGGCAACTCAGCGTCCATCTGTAGATGTTATTTCCGGTCTGATTAAGGCTAATGTTCCGTCTCGGATTGCTTTTGCGGTCTCTAGTGGAACAGACAGCCGAACTATTCTCGATGAGAATGGAGCAGAAAAGCTTTTGGGCCGTGGGGATATGCTCTTTAAGCCTATTGATGAAAATCATCCGATTCGACTGCAGGGCTCCTTTATCTCAGATGAAGATGTGGAGCGAATCGTTACCTTTGTCAAGAATCAAGCGGAAGCTGACTACGATGATAGCTTTGATCCGGGCGAAGTATCTGAAAGCGATATGGAGTCTGGCAGTGGCGATGATGGAGGAGATCCTCTCTTTGAAGAAGCCAGAGCTTTGGTGATTGAAACTCAAAAAGCGAGTGCATCAATGCTCCAACGTCGCTTATCTGTCGGTTTCAATCGAGCAACCCGACTCATGGAAGAGTTGGAAGCAGCGGGCGTTATTGGTCCTGCAGAAGGCACCAAACCCAGAAAAGTTTTATTGAATAACTAAAATAGGTGCTGTCTAAAAAATATAACATCCTTGGGAGTGGGACAAAAATCGGTAATTTCGAAGAAATTTGATTTTGTAGTCCCACCCCCGCACAGTTGAGTAGGGCTGTAAAGGTTGATTTATCAACCGCATAGAACCCACTCAACCACTGCGACTTGCAAGAAACTCATAAAAATCTGACGAGGTTAAGGGCTTTTGTCCCAGCCTCTTTTTCTGTAGCTGTTTTATTTTGAAAGTTTTGTAGAAAAGGTATGGAAAATCTCACATTTTTCAATTCTGTAAGTTTTCTATGACTTAAACCGGACTTTTTGATAGAATACTAATATGATTTGTGAATGGAGGCTATATGTCAGAACAGATATACACAGGGCTTAGCCAACAAGAGGTTGAAGAACGAATTCAAAAAGGCTTAGTCAATAAAGTAACGGTTAGCACGGAAAAGACAACTTGGCAAATCATTCAATCCAATGTTTTTACTTACTTTAATTTCATCTTTTTTGTTCTTGCTCTATTGTTGATAATTGTACAATCGTGGAACAATCTACTCTTTTTGCCTATTGTTATTATCAATTCTTTGATTGGAATTGTTCAAGAGCTTAGAGCGCGCAAAATATTGAGCAACATGCAGTTGCTTCATCACTACACAGCGATTGCAGTGCGAGATGGTAAAGAAATCCAACTAGAGACAAAAGATTTAGTACAAGATGATATCGTTCTTTTCTCGACAGGAGACCAAATCTATGCAGACGCTAAGATTGTATCAGGTGAATTGAAAGTCAATGAATCACAGTTAACAGGAGAAGCGGATGGAATCGCAAAGCAAATAGATGATACTGTCATGTCAGGCAGTTTTGTTGTATCTGGCAAAGCCTATGCTCGCTTGGAAAAAGTAGGCGATGAATCCTACATCAATCAACTGACATTGAAAGCAAAAGAAGTCTCTGGAAAAGAAGAATCTGAAATGGTATGTTCGGTCAATAATCTGGTTAAAGTGATTGGATTTTTGATTATTCCTTTAGGGCTTCTTCTATTTTTCCAAAGTTATGTGACCAATCACGAAAGTTTTCAAGTTAGTATTGTCTCTACGGTAGGAGCTATTATTGGGATGATTCCAGAAGGGCTTTATCTTTTGATGACTCTAGCGCTGGCTTTGGGAGCAGCTAGTCTAGCAAGACAGCAGGTTTTATTAAACAGTATGAAGGGGATTGAGTCTCTTTCTCGTGTAGATGTTTTGTGTGTAGATAAGACAGGAACCATTACGGAAAATACGATGAAAGTTGTACAAGTACTCTCTGTTCAGCAAGACAAGAATGCCTCGCAGGAAGCTCTTAAACAATATTTGGCAGCAAGTCCAGATGAAAATGAAACGATTGCAGCGATTCGAGATTTTTTTGCTTCAGAAGTAGTAGAAAAGGCTTGGACTGTAGTGAAGATCTTTCCGTTTAGCTCAAAGAGCAAGTTTGGTGCTATTTCTTTCAAAGAGGGCAATTTTATTTTAGGTGCTCCAGAGTTTGTATTAAAAGAAAAGCTGGAAGAATATCGCAACTATTTTCAACAATATGCAGAAAGTGGTTCACGCGTTCTTGTTTTTGCTGAATTAAAAGATCAGCCATTTACAGGTGATTTGACTCAAACAGTAGAACCCCTACTCTTCATCTTATTAGAAAATCCAATTCGAGAAAATACAGCCGAGACCTTTTCATATTTTGATGTTCAAGGTGTGGAAGTCAAAGTTATCTCAGGAGATAATCCTGTCACAGTTGCTGCAGTGGCTGCCAAAGCAGAGATTCCTCATGCTGAAAATTATTTAGACGCGCAAAACTTGGATACTGATGAGAAAATCGCTCAAGCAGTTGAAAAATATACGGTCTTTGGTCGGGTAACCCCTCAACAGAAACAAAAATTGGTCCAAGCACTTCAAGCTAACCAACATAAAGTTGCAATGACAGGTGACGGTGTAAATGATATTTTAGCAATGAAGACTGCAGATTGCAGCATTGCTATGGAGTCAGGCAACGATGCTACCAAACAGATTGCACAAGTTGTTTTGCTGGATTCTGACTTTTCGCATATGCCGCATATTGTGACAGAAGGACGTAGGGTTGTCAATAACATTCAGCGTTCCGCTAGTTTATTTCTTGTAAAAAATATCTTTTCCATTTCACTAGCTATTTTGTCCAGTTTGTTTGCTTTTACCTATCCTTTGCAAGCATCACAAGTTTCCTTGATTAGTGCGTTCACTATTGGTATACCTGGATTTATGTTAGCTTTGGAGCCCAACAAGCAGCGCATTCGAGGGCGTTTCATCAGAACGGTTTTACAGAATGCGATACCAGCAGCTTTTGTTGATTTATTGGCCGTTTTGATTGTCATGGCTTGTGGTCGGATTTTTCGATTATCCACGCAAGAAGTTGCGACATCATCTGTTATCTTATTAGCAGTGGTTGGTTTCATTATCATCATCAAGCTTATTCAGCCGCTCAATCGAATGAAAACCATTGTCGTACTCTTTAACATCATCGGCTTGGTGATTTCGGGCTTGTTATTTCACTCTATCTTTTTGTTATCCAAAATCTCACCGATTACCATTATCCTCACAGTCATTCTCTCCTTAATGTTAGAATCACTCATGAGACTGTTTCAATTCATAACAAATAAGTTATTTGCTCTATTTGATAAGTTCTCAACAAAATATAAAAATATCGGAAGCAGATGAGTCTGTCCGATATTTTTTATTATTTTGTTAAAAATAAGCCAATCACCATGGCGAGGTAGAGAAAGAAGGTCAAAATAAAACCAGCTCGCCAGAAAAATTTAAAGAACTTAGGATAGTAAAAACTGCGTTTAACTCGAAGAAAGTAGACAGTAATGGCAATTGCTAAGGCAGAAAGGGCTAATGCTAATTCTGGCAAGAAACTGTGGTAGAAAGCTCTATCAGAGATGACATAGAATTCCAACACAAAAAGTGGAAAAGCCAAATCTGCAAAATTCAAGCCAAATCGTTTCAAGTGAAATAATTTAGTAATAATAATGGTTAAAATAATGGTTAAAAAGATAAATAAAATAGATGCGATTTTTAATAATGTCATACACATATTTTACCACAAAAAATATAAAAAAGAAGAGGAAATCCGCAGTTTTGTCTTGCATTTTACAAAGATTGGTGTATAATAGATGAGTATGTGAAAAGCATACTTGTGGGAGGTAAAAATATTACGTTACCGCCAAAACCACAAAGGAGGATTTAAAAATGGCTAAAAAAGTCGAAAAACTTGTAAAATTGCAAATCCCTGCTGGTAAAGCTACTCCAGCTCCACCAGTTGGTCCTGCGCTTGGTCAAGCTGGTATCAACATCATGGGATTTACGAAAGAGTTCAATGCTCGCACAGCTGATCAAGCTGGCATGATTATTCCAGTTGTCATCTCTGTATACGAAGATAAATCATTTACTTTCGTTACAAAGACTCCACCAGCTGCTGTTCTTTTGAAAAAGGCTGCTGGTACTGACAAAGGATCAGGCGAACCAAATAAGAAGAAAGTTGCAACAGTTACTCGTGCACAAGTACAAGAAATTGCTGAAACTAAGATGCCAGATTTGAATGCTGCAAACCTTGAGTCTGCAATGCGTATGATCGAAGGTACTGCTCGTTCTATGGGATTCACTGTTGTTGACTAAACAATAATACCCAAACCCGCAAGACTTCATCAGACGAGAAGGACGTGGGAGATGAAAATCGATTGAACCACTTACAAGGAGAATAGAAAATGGCTAAAAAAAGCAAACAACTTCGTGCTGCTCTTGAAAAAATCGACAGCACAAAAGCATACAGTGTAGAAGAAGCTGTAGCACTTGCAAAAGAAACAAACTTTGCAAAATTTGACGCAACTGTAGAAGTTGCTTATAACTTGAACATTGACGTAAAAAAAGCGGATCAACAAATCCGTGGTGCAATGGTTCTTCCAAACGGAACTGGTAAAACTCAGCGTGTGCTTGTGTTCGCACGCGGTGCAAAAGCAGAAGAAGCAAAAGCTGCTGGTGCAGACTTCGTTGGTGAAGATGATCTCGTTGCAAAAATCAATGACGGCTGGTTGGACTTTGACGTAGTAATCGCTACACCTGACATGATGGCACTTGTAGGTCGCCTTGGACGTGTCCTTGGTCCTCGTAACCTGATGCCAAACCCTAAAACTGGTACTGTAACAATGGACGTTGCAAAAGCAGTTGAAGAGTCTAAGGGTGGTAAGATTACTTACCGCGCAGACCGTGCAGGTAACGTACAAGCTATTATTGGTAAAGTTTCATTTGAAGCTGACAAGTTGGTTGAAAACTTTAAAGCATTCCACGATGTGATTGCCAAAGCAAAACCAGCTACTGTAAAAGGAACATACATGACAAATCTTACTATCACTACTACTCAAGGCGTAGGTATTAAGGTTGATGTCAACTCACTTTAATTTAAGAATAAAAACTCTATCGATGGATAGGGTTTTTTTATGAATAACTCATATTTAAATGGAGTTTATCAGACTGATAAAAATAACAGATAAAAGCAACAATGTTTTTGAAATAAATCAATTAATCTATTAAGAGAAAAAAGAATATGCTACATACATTATTGAAGTAGGAGTCAGTCAAAAAAACTAAATTTCTTTTGTTAATTTTGATATTTTGAAAAATAGGACTATATAAAAATTATAAATTATGGTAAAATAGTACAGATAAAATAAGGAGAGTAAAAATGGTAGTCCCGAAATATAAACGTATTTTAATCAAGTTATCAGGTGAAGCTCTTGCTGGTGAGAAAGGGATAGGAATTAACATTTCAACCGTTCAAAAAATGGCAGAGGAAATCAAGGAAGTGCATGATTTGGGTATTGAAATTGCCCTTGTTATCGGTGGTGGGAACCTCTGGCGTGGAGAGCCTGCGGCAGAAGCAGGAATGGATCGTGTGCAGGCTGACTATACTGGAATGCTTGGGACCGTTATGAATGCTTTGGTGATGGCTGATTCATTGCAACAAGTAGGTGTGGATACTCGTGTACAAACTGCGATTGCAATGCAGCAAGTGGCAGAACCTTACATTCGTGGACGAGCACTTCGCCATCTCGAAAAAGGTCGTATCGTCATTTTTGGTGCCGGTGTTGGCTCACCTTATTTCTCAACGGATACAACAGCTGCCCTTCGTGCGGCCGAGATTGAAGCTGATGCGATTCTTATGGCGAAAAACGGTGTTGATGGGGTCTATAATGCAGATCCAAATAAAGATAAGACAGCTGTGAAGTTTGATGAATTGACTCACCGTGATGTGATTAACAAAGGATTGCGGATTATGGATTCAACAGCTTCTACCCTTTCAATGGACAATGATATTGACCTTGTTGTGTTCAATATGAACGAATCTGGTAATATTAAACGGGTTGTTTTCGGAGAACAAATCGGAACAACTGTTTCAAATAATGTAGAAAAAGAAGAGGATTAAGTTATGGCAAATGCAATTGTAGAAAAAGCGAAAGAAAGAATGACCCAATCACATCAAAGTTTAGCGCGTGAATTTGGTAGTATTCGTGCTGGGCGTGCGAATGCTAGTCTTTTAGATCGTATTACAGTAGAATACTATGGAGTGGAAACTCCACTCAATCAAATTGCTTCTATCACAATTCCAGAAGCGCGCGTGTTATTAGTAACACCTTTTGATAAATCATCTATTAAAGATATTGAACGTGCTTTGAATGCTTCTGATCTGGGTATTACACCTGCTAGTGATGGTTCTGTTATCCGTCTCGTCATTCCTGCTTTGACGGAAGAGACTCGTCGTGATTTGGCTAAAGAAGTTAAAAAAGTTGGAGAGAATGCTAAGATTGCTATCCGGAATATCCGCCGTGATGCTATGGATGAAGCGAAAAAGCAAGAAAAAGCAAAAGAAATTACTGAAGATGAACTGAAAGGTCTTGAAAAAGACATTCAAAAAGTGACAGATGACGCTGTTAAACACATCGATGAAATGACTTCTACTAAGGAAAAAGAATTGCTTGAAGTGTGATGTTTCTTTCCATGATTGAAAATGAAAAACTAAAACTCAGTTAGTTTGGCTAGCTGAGTTTCTTTTGAAAGGGAGCTGAAGCAATGCTCCTTTAAATGATAGAAAGAGAAAAATGAATACAAATCTTGCAACATTTATAACAGGTCTAGTAACTGATGAAAACGATCGTTTTTACTTTGTTCAAAAGGATGGTCAGACTTATGCTTTAGCTAAAGAAGAAGGTAAGTATCAGCTAGGAGAAACGGTCAAAGGTTTTGTCTATAGTGATATGAAACAGAGACTTCGCCTGACGACTCTCGAAGTCACAGCAACTCAGACGACTTTTGGTTGGGGGATGGTAACAGAAGTTCGCAAAGATCTGGGGGTCTTTGTCGACACAGGACTTCCGGATAAGCAAATTGTAGTGTCGCTGGACATCTTGCCGGAGATAAAAGAACTCTGGCCCAAAAAAGGGGATAAGTTGTACATTCGTTTAACAGTTGATAAAAAAGAGCGTATTTGGGGACTTTTGGCCTATCAGGAGGATTTCCAGCGCTTAGCTCGTCCTGCCTACAATAATATGCAAAATCAAAATTGGCCAGCCATTGTTTATCGACTCAAACTCTCTGGCACCTTTGTTTATCTGCCGGAGAATAATATGCTGGGCTTTATCCACCCCAGCGAACGTTATACCGAGCCACGTCTCGGTCAAGTACTAGATGTGCGAGTAATTGGCTTTCGGGAAGTTGATCATACCCTTAATCTTTCACTCAAGCCTCGCTCTTTTGAAATGCTAGAAAATGATGCTCAAATGATTCTGACATACCTAGAAAGTCAAGGAGGCTTTATGACTTTGAATGATAAGTCGTCCCCAGAGGATATAAAGACTACCTTTGGCATTTCCAAAGGACAGTTTAAAAAAGCTTTAGGCGGTCTGATGAAAGCTGGCAAAATCAAGCAGAATGGGACAGGGACAGAGTTGATTTGAGATACCAATTTATCTTGTTTTCAAAGAGTTAAAATAAAGCTCACAAAAAGGAGGTCATTGTGTTAGCGATTGAAGAGTGCAAAGCTGTAAATCTGACAAATCTACCTAGTTTAACGATTTTGACTGGTGATGATACAGGACAATTTGAATGGATGAAATCACAATTTTTGCATCAAATTCAATATGATATTGCAGATTTAAATGTAGCTTATTTCGATATGAAAGAAGCTGCTTATCCAGATGTGGAGATCGATTTAGTGAGTTTGCCCTTCTTTTCCGAAGAGAAAATCGTTATTTTGGATCATCTTCTGGACATAACAACTGCTAAAAAGCGCTATTTGACAGATGAGGAATTAAAATCTTTTGAGCAATATTTGGAAAATCCTGCAGATACGACCAAATTAGTCATTTTTGCAGAAGGGAAGTTAGACAGTAAACGGCGAATTGTAAAATTGCTCAAGCGAGATGGTAAAATTTTTGAAGCAAGTGAGCCCAAAGAACAAGAATTACGCACCTACTTTAGTAAGCAAGTTCAAGAACAGGGGTTAGAACTTCGTTCGCAAGTTTTAGAGGAATTGCTTATTAAGTCTGGTTTCGATTTTAGTGAAATTAGTAAAAACTTAGCTTTTTTAAGGGATTATAAAAAAGATGGCATCATTACAAGCGAAGACATTTCTGAAGCAATTCCAAAAACTTTACAGGATAATATTTTTGACTTGACTCAGATGATTTTGCATCAAAAGGTGGACGCAGCGAGAAGTTTGGTACGAGATTTGACTTTGCAAGGTGAAGATGAAATCAAGCTGATTGCGATTATGTTGGGCCAGTTTCGTATATTTGCGCAAGTGAAAATCCTCTTTGAAAATGGACGTAATGAAAGCCAGATTGTAGCAGATTTGTCTAGTTATTTGGGACGAAAGGTGAATCCTTTTCAAATTAAATATGCCTTGCGTGATGTCCGCTCATTACCCTTGAAAGCTTTACAAAAGTCTCTCTCCTGCTTGATTGAAACAGATTATCAGATTAAATCAGGAGTTTACGAAAAAGGTTACTTATTTGACTTGGCTTTGTTAAAGATCATGACCCACAACTTATAAGCAAATAAGTTGAAAATTTTGTAGGTCTACGTTATCATTTTCATATAAAATGAAAAAGAGGAACAAAACAATGGCAATTATTTTACCTGATCTACCTTATGCTTATGATGCTTTGGAACCATATATTGATGAAGAAACCATGCATTTGCATCATGACAAACATCATAATACCTATGTAACCAACGTGAATGCTGCACTGGCAAAACATCCTGAGATTGGCAAGGATTTAGAACAACTTTTAGCTGATGTAGAGTCTATTCCAGTCGATATTCGTCAAGCGGTTATTAATAATGGTGGTGGACATTTGAATCATAGTCTTTTTTGGGAATTGATGACACCAGAAGAAACAGCACCATCAGCAGAATTAGCGGCAGACCTTGAAGCAACATTTGGTTCATTTGACGATTTCAAAACAGCCTTTACAACAGCTGCAACAATTCGTTTCGGTTCAGGCTGGGCTTGGCTAGTGGTAAACAAAGAAGGTAAGCTAGAAGTGATGTCAACTGCTAACCAAGATACGCCAATCTCTGAAGGAAAAACACCTATTTTGGGAATTGATGTTTGGGAGCATGCTTACTATGTGAAATATCGCAATGTTCGCCCAGACTACATTAAGGCTTTCTTTTCAGTTATCAACTGGAATAAGGTCAATGAATTGTACAAAGCAGCGAAATAAGATAACAAGTTAGATAGAAAAAGACGAATCTGAAAAGGATTCGTCTTTTTCTGCTATCATATATCATAAAAATTACTTATAAATTCCAGCCAAATAAAACCAGATTTGCTCCTTGAGAAATTTTAGAGAATGATCATTGGTTCGATCAATGACACCGAAAACAAGATAGTGATTTCTAAACAGCAGTTCATAATCAATATGCTCTCCAATAAGGATAATTTTTCCCATTTTATCATATTTCCGGATTGTTTCAATTCTTTTGGTGGCATCTTCAAATGAGAAAAATTTGGATTGTACTACAAAATAAGTAGTCGGGCGAAAAGTTCGCTGCGCAGGATGCGTCAATCGCAGCTTTATTTTAAAGAATTGATGGATTGTTCGAAGATAGAGAGCCGTAAAATAGAGAGAAATAGAGCTAATAAAAGAATAAGGTTGAATTTGAATCATTATTTTTCCTCCTGGTTTATATCCTACCATATCAAATGAAAGATAACTGAGCAAATCCTGAACGGTATGTATAATGGCCTGAACAGCATTTTTGAACCATTCAGGCCATTATACATACCGTTTAAGATTTTTGTAATTTATTTAAAAATATTTTGGGATAATCATATTATAACGATGAAAGGGCTTATTCTATCAGATGATTATTTTAGATAAATTTTTCAGTCCGTCAGCGACAGTGCTATTAAGACTAGAAAAATTTCAAAATTGGGGAAATAGCAATGCCACAGCACTGTTTATTCTTTTTTTATCACTCAGCTATTTATTTATCCATTCTATTCCCATATTAAGTATTCTACTAACCAGCTTTGCTTTTAGTATGATGATAAGTTATGTTTTAATAGATGTTTATCTCAAATTACGTGTCTACTATTACCTACGTAAAAAATAATCCGAGTTTATTTTAGAAAGGAAATCATTGTTGTGAATGTTAAGAAAACATTTGTTCCTCAAATAGATGCAAGAGATTGCGGTGTCGCTGCGCTTGCTTCCATTGCAAAATACTATGGTTCAGACTACTCTCTTGCACATCTGAGAGAACTTGCTAAGACAAGTAAAGAAGGGACAACGGCTCTTGGAATTGTTCAAGCAGCGCAAGAAATAGGTTTTGAGACACGACCGATTCAAGGGGATATGTCTTTGTTTGATATGGAAGCTATTCCCTATCCTTTTATCGTTCATGTTCAGAAAAAAGGTGAACTCCCACATTATTATGTTATCTATAAAAATACGAAAAAAGGTCTGCTAGTTGGAGATCCTGACCCAAGTGTAAAAATAACCAAGATCTCAAAAGAAACATTTGCAACAGAATGGACTGGTGTTGCTATTTTTTTAGCACCAGAACCTAGCTATAAACCACATAAGGATAAGAAAAATGGTTTGATAAGCTTAATTCCTCTTATTTTTAAACAGAAAATGCTGGTCACCTATATTGTTTTAGCTAGTTTGCTT
This sequence comes from Streptococcus intermedius SK54 = ATCC 27335, assembly GCF_000413475.1. Taxonomy (GTDB): domain Bacteria; phylum Bacillota; class Bacilli; order Lactobacillales; family Streptococcaceae; genus Streptococcus; species Streptococcus intermedius. The sequence goes on from NZ_ATFK01000001.1 coordinate 249,678, forward strand.
GTGACACTCATCAATATTGTTGGATCTTACTACCTACAAGGAATTTTAGATGAATACATTCCAAATCAAATGAGATCAACTCTTGGAATAGTGTCTATTGGTCTGATTATTACTTATATTTTGCAGCAAATGATGAGTTTTTCCAGAGATTACTTATTGATTGTACTTAGTCAGCGGCTGACCATCGATGTGATTTTATCATATATTCGACACATTTTTGAATTACCGATGTCTTTTTTTGCTACGAGACGCACTGGAGAGATTATTTCTCGTTTTACAGATGCTAATTCCATTATTGATGCTCTCGCTTCTACAATACTTTCACTCTTTCTTGACCTTTCTATTTTGATAATAGTAGGAGGGGTATTATTATTACAGAATACCAACCTTTTCTTCCTCACTCTGCTTGCTATTCCTATCTATACGGTGATTATTTTTGCTTTTATAAAGCCTTTTGAAAAAATGAATCATGACGTCATGCAAAGCAATTCCATGGTAAATTCTGCTATTATCGAAGATATTAATGGCATTGAAACCATTAAATCTTTAACAAGCGAAGAAGCTCGTTACCAAAAGATAGACAGCGAATTTGTAAATTATTTAGATAAATCTTTTACGCTTAGTAAATATTCTATTTTTCAAACAACCCTTAAACAAGGCTTTCAATTAATTTTAAATGTGCTTATTTTATGGCTCGGTGCGCATTTAGTTATATCTGAGAAAATCTCAATTGGGCAGCTCATCACATTTACGGCTCTACTTTCTTATTTTACAAATTCTCTTGAAAGTATTATTAATCTGCAAACTAAGCTGCAGTCGGCTAAGGTTGCTAACAAGCGGTTGAATGAAGTTTATTTAGTAGAGTCTGAATTTAAAACTAAGCAAACACTTACAGAGAAAGGTTTCTTGGCTGGTGATATTACGTTCCATAATGTCTCCTATAAATACGGCTTTGGACGAGATACGTTATCGGATATTAACTTAACAATAAAAACAGGAGATAAGGTGAGCTTAGTCGGCATCAGTGGTTCGGGAAAGACAACACTTGCCAAAATGATGGTTCATTTTTATGAGCCTTATAAAGGGCAAATCCGTCTTAATGGAAATGACCTTAAAATGATTGATAAGAAGACGCTTCGTCAATATATCAATTATTTACCACAACAAGCCTATATTTTTAGTGGTTCTATCTTAGAAAATCTTACATTAGGGATGAATCAAATATTTTCTCAAAAAGAGATTATTCGCGCTTGTGAAATTGCAGAAATTCGTTCGGATATTGAACAAATGCCTATGGGATATCAAACAGAATTGTCCGATGGAGCTGGTCTATCAGGTGGACAAAAGCAAAGAATTGCTCTGGCACGCGCCCTCTTAACAAAGTCACCAATTCTTATTCTTGACGAAGCAACGAGCGGATTGGATGTTCTAACTGAGAAAAAGGTCATTGACAATCTGATGGGTTTAAAAGACAAAACGATTATTTTTGTTGCTCATCGTCTCAGCATTTCAAAGCGGACAAATCAGGTTATTGTTCTTGATAAAGGGCAGATTATTGAAACTGGATCCCACGCTGAATTGATGGAAAGACAAGGCTTTTATCATCATTTATTTAATAAATAAGGAGTGAATTATGAATCCCAATCTGTTTAAAAGTGCAGAATTTTATCATCGAAGATACCATAACTTTGCGACTGTTCTTATTCTTCCTTTGGTATTGTTCGTTCTATTTCTAGTTCTTTTTTCTTTTATCGGTCAAAAGGAAGTGACTATCAAATCTATCGGTGAAATTACACCAACGAAAGTCATTGCTATGATCCAATCAAGCAGCAATAATACGATTTTGATTAACCATTTAGCTGAAAATAAGGCAGTCGTAAAAGGAGAGTTGTTGATTCAATATGCAAAAAATATGGAAGTCTCTCAACAAACAGCTATTAAAGCTCAACTTGCAACTTATCAACGACAAAAAGCCTGTTTAGAAACACTCAAATCGAGTTTGTATCAAGGGACAAATCTTTTCTCGGGTAAAGATGAATTTGGCTATGCCAATACTTTTAACAATTTTATCAAACAATCACAAGACCTATCACTAGGAATTTCAAAAAGCAATACTGAAGTCGGTAAACAAGCTTCTTTGGCTAACAACACAATTGCTGCGATTGATCAGCAAATCAATGATTTAACAAAACAGATAAATGATTATCGTGGACTGCATCAGGCCATCTCGGAGAATGCTTCGCATTTATCCAAGAGTAATCCACATCAGACAACATTCAACATGTATAAAAAACAATATCAAGCTAATCCTGATGCTGCCCTCACAAATCAGTATTTGTCTCAAATTAACACTAATATATCCAACTTAAAATCTTCTATTGCTAATCTAAAGATTCAAAAAGCTGGTACTGGAACTGCGGCGACTTACGACAATAGTCTTTCTACAAAAATTGAAGTGCTCCGCACACAATTTATCCAAACGGCTGACCAACAGTTAGCAACCCTTATAACGCAAATCACTGATTTACAAAATCAATTGAATCAAGCAAATGTACAGCTTCAAAACAATAGATTAGTCGCTCCTGAAACAGGTGTTCTGCATATTAGTGAAAGGTTAAAAGGGAACAACTTATTACCTAAAGGAACTGAAATTGCCCAAATCTATCCAGATATTACCAAAACAAACGAAGTCCTTATCACTTATTATGTACCTTCAGCTTATATGACCAATCTAAAAAAAGGACAAACTACTCGTCTAACTTTAGAAAAAATTGGAAAGCAGTCCATCACCATTGTCGGAAATATCAATAAAATTGATACTTCCGCTACTGAAACAAAACAAGGAAACCTTTTTAAAGTAACTGCCAAAGCTAAAATTTCTAAGTCCAATGGACAAGTTATCAAGTATGGCCTGCAAGGAAGAGTCACCATTGTCATTGCGAAAAAATCATTCTTTAATTACTATAAAGATAAATTGTTGAATAATATCGAATGACCATTTAGGACAAAATCACTACCATTTAAGATTTAACAATTGATTATTTAACAAGTCGGGTTATAATAATACATGTATCAAAAAGGAGGTTCTATTATGGACAAAAACAAACATTGGATCATTTTCGTACACTCACAAGTCAAGAACTTGAACAAGTCGTCGGTGGCGGCTGGTTGGAAGACTTGCTAAAACATTTTTCAGGATATAATAGTTTAACAAAGGGAGATTCAAATAATACATTAGGCTAAAAATACAAATAACCTCATTGGGCTTAACAAAGCGATGAGGTTATTTGTATATGTACGATTTTCAATTCTTTATTGTAACTCTAATTCAGATGAATCTCAAGGATGTGCTGAAAGCAGTGATTCTGGCTAGTACTAGCAAGTGAAACATTTGGATATCGATCCAGAATTGCTAAGACATTTGATAATCCAATTCCTCGCCCAGATCCTTTAGAACTAACTCCCGCATCAAAAATATAAGACATGTCTATATGCTCTTCTTTTATAGCATTTTCAATGGAGAATACCTGCTTGTTTCCTGACAAAACATAAGCAATCGTCATAGTTGGAGCAGCAGCTTCAATCGCATTATCACACAAAATGGAGACAATGGTGATAAAGTCAACTAATTCCATTCCTTGTGGACAAATATCTTCTGGAACTTCCAATGAAACGGATACATTATGCTCTTGAGCTTGTGCAAATTTAGCAGCTAGCAGGCTTTTTAAGGCATCGTTTTTGATATGGACTAACCGTCCAATATCATACTTGGGATTGCGAAAACGCTTATTGGAATCTTTCAAAACAGAATGATAAACATTCTTTACAATGCCTATATCATTTTGCTCAATTCCTAATTTCAAGGTTGTTAAAATATTTGCGTAATCATGCCGAAAGCTCCGAACTTCTGTGTACAATTCTTCAATGTGATGACTGTAGTTTTCCAAGTTTTTTAACTGTAAATCTTTTTGAAGCATTAAATCATTTTGGATTCTCTCCCGTAAATGAAGGTCCAGTCGGTTAGTAATAATCAAAAAGAATACTAGATAAATAATAACCAATGCTTCTCTAACAAAAAGAGTTGTTGTAAATTTAGTGTATTCTATATACGCCAATAGTTGGAGAATGATATAGTACAATACCATACTCACATTTGTAACAACAAGAATTCTTTTGTCTTTATAATTTATAGATTGGTCCGCTAAACTATGAAACTGATATTGATTTCCTTTTAGAAATACAAATGCTATCACTGATGTAAAAATAGAGAGAAGTCTATTTCCCAGTAAGCTAGCATTTAGTATGTTTACACTAACTCCAAACAAAGGAAGAATAAAAATTCCTATTAAGCGATGTAAAATATTAATTAAAGTAATAGGAAAAAGTGCATAAAATATTTTTAAGGTAGTACTTCCTTCTTTTCCAAGTATCCACGAAATCACAATAAAATAAATTGGATGAATTAAATAATTTATAAAATTTTCAGGGGTAGACATTAACAAAATACCTATAATAAAATTGCCTAATATTATAGAAATATAGGTTAATATATTGAACTTCTTTCCGCTGATTAATGAATATAAAATAGGTACACAAGCCATCTCTGATATAATTACAAAAAGTTGTAATAGTATATACATATCATTCCCTCCGGTGCAGGGCTGCAATAGCTTCTGTTAACCCTTTTATTTTTGATCTAGAAACAAGACAAGTAGCACCATTCTGGAAGTGAAGGATATGATTTACTTTATCCATTTGATGAACATTAGCTGGGTTAACAACAAAGGAACGATGACATTGGTAGAACCGTTTTTCTTTTTTTAACATATCTGAAAGATTGGCAGTAAATTCCGTACGCCCTCTATGTGTGTAAAGTACTAAACGGTGAGGACGAGAGGAAGTTTCAATGTAAAGAATATCTTTAAACGGCACTTGTATTTGTGTATGAGGTGTTTCAAAGAGAAGAGAATCGTCTGCCAGGCCTTTGCCTGTTAGGTTTTCAGTATGTAGCAGCGCAGTTTCGATCCGTTTTTTCAAAGCTTCTTTTGATAACGATTTGTCAAGATAGTCAAGGGCGCCGACTTGCAGTTTAAACGCTGCCGGCATCAATTCAGAGTGACTGGTTACAAAGACAATAATGGCATAAGGATCTATCTCGCGTATCTTTTTGGCGACGTCTAAGCCCTTTTTTTCTTCAGTTTTGATTTCAATATCCAAAAAGAAAACCTGATGGCTTCCTTTCTCAGATATGGCTTCTAGTAATTGTTTAGGTTTTCCAAAAACTTCAAAATGGTGATATTGAAGACGATGTTTTTCGATAATTTCTTCAACAATAGTCTCCATATAATATTGTTGAGTAAGATCATCTTCTAAAATAAAAATATTCATTTTCATAATGTTCCCGATTGATAAAATATGTAAGAATTATGTGTAATTCTAGTATTTATTATATAAAAAGGATTGGAAGTTCACAAGAACAAAATATAAAAATATTCGATAGATTCAAAAAATAAACAAACTGATAACACTTTATAGCTATCAGTTTGTTTTTGCTTACTAAAAAAAGAAATGAAAATAAATCCAATTATAAAGGATATACCAGATAGAGGCTATGAAAGTATATAAATTCCATGATACATGAAAAAGAATCTGAAGTCGGATGTTTTGACTATAACGGTAAAATAGAGATAGTGCCAATCCACTTAAAAAGTAAAAACTGAGATTGACCCAGTCTCTCTGAAGCAAGATCATGTGTCCTAACGTAAATAGACTAGCAGAAAGCAAGACGTCTAAATAATAGTTTGAATTGGTAAAGAACCGAGACATGACATACCCTCGATAAAAAAGTTCTTCTACAATCGGAGCGATCAATACTGTTATGAGAATACTACAAATATCAAAGATTTTTCCTCCACTCCAGATACCAACCTTACTGTAAAGTTTGGCATTCATAGTCGTTCGCGCCATATATTGCACCAAGTCTTTCCTTATATCTGCTAAAAAGAAAAGGATGAACAGTAAAGCAAGAAAAGCTATAATGTCGCGTTTATGGATTTTCTTCCTTTTAAAAATAGAGAATAAATTTGCTCGTTTCAAGAGATAAAGAATGAAGAACAGCATTAACATCTCTTGAATCAACACCATAACACCAACTGCTGCCAAATTCCACTGAAACAAAATAGCAATATGAAGGGCTAAAATTTCTGGAAAACCTGCCAGTAAAATAGTAAAAAGTATTATAAAAATGAGTGAAAATGCTAATTTCTTCATCGTATCTCCTATTTTGAGGTAACCTTATATTCTTATTCTACAAAATTTTTATAAAAGATTTCATTGAAATCCCAAATGATAGCTTTGGTGTCCTAAATGGTTAAAAATACGATTCAGGATGTCAGAAGTACCATTCAGGATTTGCAGATTTATAAAATATGTTATATGCTATACTAGATTCGTCAGGTTGCAACAGGACAAAAATATGAAAATAAAAAGGAGGTATTCATCATGAATACAAAATCACTCGAAAAATTTGAAGTACTGAACTCTGAAATGCTGGCAAGTGTTGAAGGGGGCTTTGGATGGGGCAATTTCTTTGGTTCTGTTTTGGGAGCTTTAGATGGTGGTGGACCAACTCTAGATCAACTAAATGGGGGAGCAACTAGAAACTTTAGAGCATGTTCTTGTTCTCCATCTGGTACGGGTGGAACACCGAATTCTTGCAATTTCTGTTAAATTTTAAAATAAATAATAAATGTGAAGGAGTGTAAATGAAAGCAATTTATAAAAATCAAATAGCTGATGTTTGGAAAATTAGCAGAGAAGCTGAACAACCCGATTGGGTGAAAGAAGCGTTTGCTAAAAATTACTTGTATTGGTTGGACGATCATCTTCGGATTTTAATGGCAGGGTTAAATCCTTCTACTGTGGAGAATTTAAAAATTGGTACAGTTGGAACAATAGGTGGTGGATTTGCAGGTTATGGTATGTATGTGTTGGGCTATATTGGTGATTATTTGGATGTTACCAATCATCGGGTAGTTTCTCAAAAAACATTTGAAAAAGAATACCGTATTCAAGAGAATTTGTAGATAAATAAATTGATTTTTCTGACCACTTTTATCGCATTTCTAAAAAGGCTCTAGGTTATAATTCACTTAGAGTCTTTGATTTTTAGCAGATTAATTTAGAACAATCACTATTCAGGACGTCAGAAGTATCATTCAGGATTTGTAGATTTATAAAATATGTTATAGGCTATACTAGATTCGTCAGGTTGCAACAGGATAAAAATATGAAAATAAAAAGGAGGTATTCATCATGAATACAAACTCACTCGAAAAATTTGAAGTACTGAACTCTGAAATGCTGGCAAGTGTTGAAGGGGGAAAGAAAGTAGTTAGTATGGGAAATGGAATGTACTGTTATGATGGGACTCTAAAATGTTGGTCAAATCCTAGAGAAATTTGGGGCATAGCAGGAAAAGTCATTGTCAATGGCTGGATTAACTATGGTCCATGGATTCCTAGACCATAATCTTACTGTTGAAAACTAGGAGAAGGTTCATTTTCTGCCTTTTGTGTTAATGAACTCTTTTGAAACCAACTTTTTAGAGTTGTAAATTTGTTTTTGTATTTTTTCCAATAATGCTATATTCATTAGGAATTACTAGAAGATTTATTGATTATCAAACTGACATATATGTAATACATAAGTACCATTGATAGGTGTAAGATTTCATACTATAGAAAGTAGACATTTTCATGAATAATAAGGAATTTAAATACTACTTGGAAGAAGTTTTAAAAGATTCTGACGTGATGAAAAATGAAGAATGTTTTAAACTAATATCCAATGCGAAGCGCCAATTAGATGCAGGGGAAGAAGCAGATATTATAGCAGCTAAGTTATCTGATAGGATTTCTTACTATTTGATATCTCATTGCTATAAAGCCCCTAAAAAAATACTTGCTTTATCAAAAAATATTCTATCTGCTCCAGCAAAACAGAGAGGTCTAATATCAGTTCCCTTTTGGCTATCTAATTTATTTCGTTGAATGTCAGAAAGATTATTCTTTGAGCTGAATATTGTAGAATTAAGATAAAATATAGGGTGACCAGAGTACCATATATAAGTAGAGGTATTCATCATGAAAACAAAATCACTCGAAAAATTTGAAGTACCGAACTCTGAAATGCTAGCAAGTGTTGAAGGAGGAAAAATCGGAGCTGGGGAAGCAGCACAGGCATTAGCTGTTTGCATAGTAGCAGGTGGAACGATAGGTAGTGTTTTTCCTGGAGTTGGAACTGCTGTAGGTGCTATTTTAGGAGCACAGTATTGTACAGGAGCTTGGGCAATTATTCGAGCTCATTAAGGAGGTTAAAAAGGAACAAATATGAAGAATACACAGAGAGTAATAATAACAATGCTGATATCTATTATATTAATTACTATAGTAGGAATGTATTTTAAGATTAGAGCGATTAACATACTAAAGCTTAGTCTCTCTAGTTTGGTATTAGAAATATTAATTCATTATTTTGCATACAAACAGAATAGACCTCAAATTACTTTATCAAAAACTTTTAATTTATACAAAAAGTTTGTTAAAAAAACATTACCGATGTCTATTGTTATAATTACATTTGTTGGTTATAAAATTTTCTTCTCAGATATTCCTAATATTTTGTCCTTTTTCTATTGTCATATTATTGTTGTATTTTATACCGTTGGTTATATTTTGTGTTTAAATAATAATATATTAAAAAATGAAAGAGAGTGAGAATTTTATGTTAAATCTAAAAGGTGAAGTTGTAAATGAGCTATCAGATGTTCAGCTTTCTGAAATTAGTGGTGGAGGAAAAAGTGGTGCAAATACCTTTTTAGCTGGTGCTGCAGGAGCTGGAGCTATAGCAGGTATAGTGTTTCCTCATTAATTTTACAAATGAGAATGACTTTAAAAAGGTGATTTCTTTGGACTTAATTTTGTTATCCATATTCCCTTTTCTCAACAATCATTAAGGTAAAAACTGACACAAATTCATGTTAGATTAGAGATTGATTGTACCTTATAATAAAAATAGGAAATTTTGTATTAAGATATTAAATTGCTATTTAAAAAATAAATTTTATTGGTATGAAGAGTATGATATTTATAATAAAAAAGGTATTCATAATAAATATAAAATCACTCGAAAAATTTGACGTATTAAACTCTAAAATACTAGCACGTATTGAAGGATGGACATAATGACCTATTTAAAAAAACTACAATTTTGCATTTTGTGTGGCTTGATAGGATCTTTGCTGTTAGATTATTGCTCACATGATTTGAAGCAGCTTTATGCGATTGTTGTAACTTATGCAGTGAGTTCAGTCTATGCTTTTATCTGTATAAAAATATTAAAACTTAATAATAAAGTTACTTTGATATCTGCTATTACTTTGTCAGCTATAGTGATGCTTGCTTGTCTACATGTTTTACCTCGGTTTACTATGTGACAAATTGAATTTTATGTAATATTTTATCAAAAAAAAGGAACGATTTTTCAGAAAAAGGTTCTAAGTGATTCGTTATTTAGAACCTTTGGTTTTTGGTAGACTATTTTAGGATTTATACCATTCAAGATTTGGATAGCTACAAGGATAAAAATGCTTTGCCAAGTTTATTAGATTGAAATAGAACAAAGTGAGCCCCAAAATAGGTATTATGATGAATATAAAAATATTAGAAAAATTTGAAGCGCTGAACTCTGAAATGCTGGCACGTGTTGAAGGAGGAGGTTGTAATTGGGGTGATTTTGCAAAATCGGGTATTGCTGGTGGTGCAGGTAATGGATTGAGATTAGGAATCAAGACCAGAACATGGCAAGGAGTAGTTGCAGGAGCTGTTGGGGGAGCTATTATTGGTGGAGTTGGTTATGGAGCTACTTGTTGGTGGTAAGTGAAATGGGGGAATAAATGTTTGATATAAAAAGTTTCGCACTAGGTTTTATCACTATGATGATATTAACTTGGTTAGATAAACCAATTATTTACTTTCTGGATAAATGTAAGAAAATCTCAAAAAAATAAGATGATGATAAAATTTTTACTAATTAGTTTATTATATTTACTGGTTCTCTTGATAATATATTTTGTAACTTCACATAAGAAGTTTATTATCATTCTTTCATTTCTATCAGTATCCTATTTGTGGTATATTTTCGTTCATATTTTAAATATTTAAGAAAATTTATCATTTGATATTGAAAATTATCGACAGGAAGACAGCTCGTTTGTTTTCCTGTTTCTTACTTTTTACCATTCAGGCTATCAGAGCTACCTTTTAGGATTTTTGAAAATGAAACCGAGATAGTTGTATTATACTGTAAATAGAACATAAAGGAGTTTAAAATGATGAAAAAACAATTGCTAAAATCACTTTTATTTAGTTCGGTGCTATTGCTTGCTTTTAGAAACGACATGGTTTTTGCTGATGGGGTTCATAAAGAGGAACAGCAACGCACAGCTACAACTGAAATAGTGTCTGAAGCTTCGACGGGGGCCGTTGTTAAAAATGACGCAAATCAAGATTCAATTGTAACAGATACGAAACCCGTAAGTATGCCAGAGTCAAAGGAAGATACAGTTGTAGAAAAGGAAAACTTGACAAACAATAAATCTGCTTCTACTTCAAACAAAACTTCTGCAGCAAATGGCGTTCCAAATTCTCAAGAATCAAAAGAGGTTGCTATTGCTACTTATCGTGAGAATATAGCTGAACTTCCTAAGGCGACGATAAAAGATGTTTATTCAGCTTTTACTTCGGATAATAAAGAACATACGATTTATGTAGGACGAGAAACTTGTTATTTTTGTCGACAATTTTCTCCTGAACTAAAAAAGTTTAATCAATTAACAGGTGGAAAATTAGAATACTATAATACAGATGGTGAAGATTTTGATGAACATGCAAAAGAATTTTTATTTAATACAGTTGGTATTCCTGGTACCCCAACGATACTCTATCTTAAAAATGGTACATTAACTTCTGGTTGGGTCGGTGGAGGTATCACTGCTCAAGAACTCTATGATTATCTGTATTTTCATAAAGCACCGGCAGGCAAAAAGCAAGAAGATAACCCTCAACATCAGGAGAATAAAAATGACAAAAAAGTTAAACAAAGCCAAGCACCAGCTTCTATTGACTTAAAAAACAATGAGGAATCTTTACCAAAAGACGTTAGTGTCAGTTCAGAGTCAAATAAAGAAGATGCTAGGAATCAAAATTTAACGCCATTAACAAATAGGCAAATTAAATATACTCAAAATAACATGCAATTACCCAAAACTGGCATCAAAAAGAGTAAAGGATTATTCCGATTTGGGTTGGCAATGGTTCTTCTTACATTATTATTTTACCTAGGGATGAGAAAAGGATTGAATGATAGAAAACGCTATTGAATCATCATTAGTAAGAATTAAAAACGGATGATGATTCTGTTCATTCCATCTTGTCAAATGTCCATTCTTCCTATATAATGAGGTATATAAGTTAGGAGGAGTATGTGAGTAAAAAGACAACAATTTTTTGTTTAATTAGTTGCTTTATGATGTGTGGTGTATTAGTGTCAAGTGCTGTGTACTTTGGTCAAGCTAGAAAGCCACATCATACAAGGGTTGCTACAAGTTACACTGTTAGTGCTAGTCAAGAAAAGACGAGAAGCTCCTCAAAAGAGTCAATATCATCTACTCGGGTCTCGTCAAAGAGTATGGAAGAAAAACAGAAGGTTATGGAAGCTGATCTACCTGTAATGGGAACCTATGGTTTGTATTATGATTATGCTCATCTAAATTTGGTTCAAGCTGTACAGGCATATCTAGATGAAATGGGAATAGATCATTCACAAGTTGCGTTTTCTTATAAGGATTTAACGAGTGGTCAAACTTATGCTATGAATGAAACACAACCGATGACAGCTGGCTCAACTTATAAATTACCGTTAAATATGTTAGTTGTTGATGAGGTAGAAAAAGGAAATTTATCGATGACTGAGCGATTTGATATTACACATACTCGCTATGAATATATCGGTGAACACAATAATTATGTAGCAGCGTTTAATGGGACGATGAGCATTCCTGAGATGCAGAAATATTCTCTTCTATATTCGGAAAATACACCAGCCTATGCTCTAGCTGAGCGCTTAGGTGGTTTGGATAAAGTTTACGCGATGTATCAGCGCTATGGAAAAGGCAAGGGGGAAGTTGAGACGATCAACCAACAAAATCAAACCACGACTGACTATTATATTCAGGTTTTGGATTACCTTTGGAAACATCAGGAAAAGTATAAAGATCTTTTGTATTATATCGGTGAATCTTTTCCAAACGAATACTATAAACGGTATGTAAGAGATATTCCAATTTATCAAAAGCCAGGTTACGTTGCAGAAGCCCTGAATATAGACGCAGTTGTATGTGAGACAAAGCCTTATTTGATTGCCCTTTATACGGCAGGTCTAGGGGGGACGACTTCCGAAAGCAATGAGATTAGCGGTGTCGGTATTACACAAGTTGGGCAATTAGCTTATGTTATCAATGAATGGCATCGTGTGAATATGAATTAAAATATATAGATTTAGATATCAAAAACTGTGGCAAAAGGATAGAATTTCATTAAAAATGTAAGGGCTCTCTTTTAGAGGAGGGCCTTTTATGTTATAATTAAGAATAGAATGTAAAGAGGACTACAAGAACATCATGATTAACAAAGAGCATTATCGTTACATTAGAGAACATCCTGCTTTTAAAAATTTGCCAGTTGAATATTTTGATAAAATAGCTGTTGAGCTTCAATTTCGTAAAGTGCCAAAAGGGCAAATTATTTTCTTTTCTGGAGATAAGCGAGAGCGACTTTTTTTAATTTATAAGGGCTATGTTCGGATTGAGCAGTATGATCAGACAGATTCGTTTAATTACATTGACTATGTGAAAGAAAATACTATGTTTCCTTATGGAGGAATTTTTGAAGATGAGACTTACCACTATTCTGGCGTATCTGTGACAGATTTGGAATATTTTTCGATTCCTGTTGACTTGTATGAATACTATTCGAAACAAACGATAGAGCAGATGTTATTCATCACACACAAGCTGTCAAATATTTTACGTTTTCATGAGTTGCGTTTGCGAAATTCTGCTTTAGCTAGTGCGACAGAGCGAGTCATTCAAGCAATCTCAATTTTATGCATTGATTTTTGTCAAGATAGAGATGATATTCCTTTTGCACTCAGTATGAAAGAGTTGGCTAAATTAGGGGCAACCACTCGTGAAACGGTGAATCAAGTATTGAAAAAACTAACAGAAGAACATATTATTCAATATAATCGAAAAAAACTTATCTTTTTGAAAAAAGAATACTTTTCAAAATATTTTGAAGATGTATAGAAAAGAAGGGCAGAATTGCAATTGAAGACGCAATTTTTGCTCTTCTTTTTAGTTTCGAAGGAGATAAGTTTAAAAACTTGATTTATTTTCAAAAAATAATTATTTATAAAACTCATAAAATGCACAAAATATTCATAGAAAGCGTTTTATTTTGAAATAATATTAGAATTTCTTTTAAAAAAAGCAAAGGATTTGGCATTTTAAATGTATAATCGATTGTGAAAGCGCAAACAAAAGGTATTACAATAAAACATGTAAATAGAGCTTAAGGAAACTTAAGTCACAAAGAAAAAGAGGAGGACATAAGATGTCTACACATCCTATTCATGTTTTTTCAGAAATAGGAAAACTGAAAAAAGTTATGCTACATCGTCCTGGTAAAGAGTTAGAAAATTTGATGCCAGACCATTTGGAACGTCTGCTTTTTGATGATATTCCATTCTTGGAAGATGCGCAGAAAGAGCATGATGCTTTTGCGGACGCTCTTCGTAAAGAAGGTATTGAAGTTTTATACCTTGAAAAATTGACTGCTGAGTCATTAACGTCTCCAGAAATTCGTAATGAATTTATTGAAGAATATTTGAATGAAGCAAATATTCGTGGAGTACAAACAAAAGTGGCTATTCGAGATATCCTTCATGGCATAGAAGACAATCTTGAACTGGTTGAAAAGACAATGGCAGGCTTCCAAAAAGCAGAATTGCCAGAAATTCCTGAAGAAGCAAAAGGCTTGACAGACTTGGTTGAATCTGACTATCCATTTGCGATTGATCCGATGCCAAACCTTTATTTCACACGTGATCCATTTGCAACGATTGGTAATGCTGTATCATTGAACCATATGTACTCAGACACACGTAATCGTGAAACACTTTATGGTAAATACATTTTTAAACACCATCCAGTATATGGTGGCAATGTTGAATTGGTTTATAACCGTGAAGAAACAACTCGGATCGAAGGTGGAGATGAGCTTGTTCTTTCTAAAGATGTTCTTGCAGTAGGTATTTCACAACGTACAGACGCAGCATCTATTGAAAAACTCTTGGTCAATATCTTTAAGAAGAATGTTGGCTTTAAGAAAGTGATTGCATTTGAATTTGCTAATAATCGTAAATTCATGCACTTAGATACGGTCTTCACAATGGTTGATTATGATAAATTCACTATTCACCCAGAAATTGAAGGCGATCTTCGCGTTTATTCTGTTACTTATGAAAATGAAAAACTTCATATTGCAGAAGAAAAAGGTGATTTAGCAGAATTGCTTGCTAAGAATCTTGGTATTGATAAAGTTCATTTGATTCGTTGTGGTGGTGGAAATACTGTTGCTGCTGCGCGTGAACAATGGAATGATGGTTCAAATACTTTGACAATCGCTCCAGGAGTTGTTGTTGTGTATGATCGTAACGTCGTTACCAACAAGATTTTGGAAGAATATGGCCTTCGTTTGATTAAGATTCGCGGAAGTGAATTGGTTCGCGGTCGTGGTGGACCTCGTTGTATGTCAATGCCATTTGAACGTGAAGAACTTTAAGATTAGAAAGAGGAAATAATAGAATGACAAACTCAGTGTTCCAAGGACGTAGCTTCTTGGCAGAAAAAGATTTCACACGTGCGGAATTAGAATACCTTATTGGTTTAGCAGCTCACTTGAAAGATTTGAAGAAACGCAATATTGAACATCATTATCTAGCAGGTAAAAATATTGCTCTCTTGTTTGAAAAAACATCAACTCGTACTCGTGCAGCGTTTACAACAGCAGCTATTGACCTTGGTGCTCATCCAGAGTACCTAGGAGCTAATGATATTCAACTTGGTAAGAAAGAATCTACTGAAGATACGGCTAAAGTATTGGGACGTATGTTTGACGGGATTGAATTCCGTGGATTTAGTCAACGTATGGTAGAAGAATTGGCAGAATTCTCAGGTGTACCAGTATGGAATGGTTTGACAGATGAATGGCATCCAACTCAAATGCTAGCTGACTATTTAACGGTTCAAGAAAACTTTGGTCGCCTAGAAGGATTAACTCTTGTCTACTGTGGTGACGGACGTAATAACGTTGCAAATAGCCTTCTTGTAACGGGGGCTATCCTAGGTGTCAATGTTCATATCTTCTCTCCAAAAGAACTTTTCCCAGCTGATGATATTGTGAAATTAGCAGAAGGATACGCAAAAGAAAGTGGTGCACATGTCTTAATCACTGACAATGCAGATGAAGCTGTTAAAGGTGCAGATGTACTTTATACAGATGTTTGGGTATCTATGGGTGAAGAAGATAAATTTGCAGAACGTGTCGCACTGTTGAAACCTTATCAAGTAAATATGGACTTGATCAAGAAAGCTGATAATGAAGATTTAATTTTCTTACACTGCTTACCAGCTTTCCATGATACAAATACTGTCTATGGTAAAGATGTTGCTGAAAAATTCGGCGTTGAAGAAATGGAAGTAACTGACGAAGTATTCCGCAGCAAATACGCTCGCCAATTTGACCAAGCTGAAAACCGTATGCATACTATTAAAGCAGTTATGGCAGCAACTCTTGGTAACCTTTATATTCCAAAAGTATAATTTAAAACCAAAACCGTTTACCAACAGCTATGAGGGCTGCGACTAATAGCTTTAGTCCAGTCCTCATTTTTAATAGTGCTCGTATCAACAGTAACATTATTATTGACAACAAAATGAATGTTATAGGTTCAAAAACAACTTATATCTGGAGTTCGTTGTTGACATTAGAATGGAAAAGCACTATAAAAGCAACTCTAAAAGGAGGACAACTATTTATGGCAAATCGTAAAATTGTTGTGGCTTTGGGAGGAAATGCCATCCTTTCATCTGATCCATCAGCAAAAGCACAACAGGAAGCATTGGCAGAAACAGCAAGTCATCTTGTGAAATTGATTAAAAATGGTGACGACTTGATTATCACTCACGGTAATGGACCACAAGTTGGAAATCTTTTGTTACAACATTTAGCAGCAGATTCTGAAAAAAATCCAGCTTTTCCACTTGACTCGCTTGTTGCGATGACAGAAGGAAGTATTGGCTACTGGTTGCAAAATGCTCTTCAAAACGCTTTACGTGAAGAAGGTATTGAAAAAGAAGTGGCTTCGGTTGTGACACAAGTAGTGGTTGATAAAAAGGATCCAGCTTTCACAAATCTGAGCAAACCAATCGGGCCATTTTATACAGAAGAAGAAGCAAAAGCAGAAGCTGAAAAGAGTGGTGCAACTTTCAAAGAAGATGCTGGACGTGGCTGGAGAAAGGTCGTTGCGTCACCAAAACCAGTTGGAATCAAAGAAATTGAAACCATTCGTACGCTTATCAATGCTGGACATGTCGTTGTAGCTGCTGGTGGTGGCGGCATTCCTGTTATCAAGGAAGACAATGGTCATCTTGCAGGTGTAGAAGCAGTAATTGACAAAGACTTTGCTTCACAATGTCTGGCGGAATTGGTCGAAGCAGATCTCTTTATTGTTTTGACAGGTGTGGATTATGTCTATGTTAACTATAATAAGCCAAATCAAACTAAGTTAGAGCGTGTTAATGTAGCTCAATTGGAAGACTACATTGAACAAAATCAATTTGCACCAGGAAGCATGTTACCAAAAGTGCAAGCAGCTATTGCTTTTGTCAATGATCGACCAGAAGGTGAAGCTGTCATTACTTCTCTTGAAAACTTAGGTGCTTTGATTGAGTCTGAAAGTGGAACGATTATTGAAAAAGGATAGCAGAGTGATATCATTGCTTCGTTTAAAATTGTAATAAAACTTTTAAAATAATATCGGTGTTTCCTATTTTTAAATTTGCTTTCTTTTGCCTTATTTTATTGTTAAAAAATGAAAATTTTTTAGAGAATTACTAGTTTTTTTCAGTTGAATATGTTAAAATAAACTTCAAAGGAAGCGCTTTCTGAAAATGGGATTCAGCTAAATTTTTACACTTTGTTACATTTAGGAGGAAAACAAATGAGTGAAAAAACAAAAAAAGGGTTTAAGATGCCGTCATCTTATTCCGTTTTGATGATTATCATTGCAATTATGGCTGTGTTGACTTGGATTATTCCTGCTGGTCAATACAATGCCGATAAAGCTGGTAATTTAATTACAGGAACTTACAAGACAGTTTCTCAAAATCCACAAGGGATTTGGGATGTCTTGATGGCTCCTATTCGTGCGATGCTTGGGAAAGAGCCAACTGCAGCAGCAATTGATGTTGCCTTCTTTATCTTGATGGTCGGCGGTTTCCTTGGCGTAGTGAATGAAACAGGTGCTTTGGATGTAGGGATTGCTTCTATTGTCAAGAAGTACAAAGGTCGCGAAAAGATGTTGATTGTCGTTTTAATGCCTTTGTTTGCTCTTGGTGGCTCAACTTATGGTATGGGCGAAGAAACTATGGCTTTCTATCCACTTCTTGTGCCAGTTATGATGGCAGTAGGGTTTGATAGTTTGACCGCGGTAGCAATTATCCTTCTTGGTTCTCAAATTGGTTGTTTAGCTTCTACTCTGAATCCATTTGCGACAGGTATTGCTTCTGCAACAGCAGGAGTTGGTACTGGTGATGGTATCTTACTTCGTTTGATCTTCTTTGTTGTGATGACAGCTTTGGGTACTTATTTCGTTTATCGTTATGCAGATAAAATCCAAAAAGATCCTACAAAATCATTGGTTTACAGTCATCGTGAAGAAGATTTGAAACATTTTAATGTAGATGGAGTTGCCAAGGTAGAATCCACTCTTAGCAAAAAACAAAAACAAGTTTTGGTACTTTTTGTCTTGACCTTTGTTCTCATGATTATGAGTTTTATTCCATGGACAGACTTGAAGGTAACTGTTTTTGAAAGTTTCAATAAATGGTTGGTTGGACTTCCATTCATTGGTAAGATTGTTGGTAGTTCGACATCTGCTTTGGGTACTTGGTACTTCCCAGAAGGGGCAATGCTCTTTGCTGTGATGGCTATTGTTATTGGTTTTGTTTACCGCATGAAAGAAGATCGCTTCATTACTGTATTTATCAATGGTGCAGCTGATCTGCTTGGTGTTGCGCTTATCGTAGCCGTTGCTCGTGGTATTCAAGTCATTATGAATGATGGTATGATTACTGCTACAATCCTTCACTGGGGTGAAGTCGGACTCAAGGGTCTATCATCTCAAGTATTCATTGTATTGACTTACCTATTCTATCTGCCAATGTCATTCCTTATCCCATCAACCTCTGGTCTTGCCAGTGCAACAATGGGAATTATGGCACCACTTGGAAAATTTGTCAATGTGCAAGCAAGTTTGATTATTACAGCTTACCAGTCAGCTTCTGGGCTTTTGAACCTGATTACACCAACTTCTGGTATTGTAATGGGAGCTCTAGCTCTTGGACGTATTGAATTAGGTACTTGGTGGAAGTTTGTTGGAAAATTAGTTGCTGTAATATTTGTAGTAAGTATTCTACTTCTAATTTTAGGAACATTTTTCTAACTCACAATTGAGGTGTCTGAATGAAAGAATTTTTAACTGAACAAATTAAGGCTGATTATTTAAAATCGTTAAAAACGCTTGTTTCCTACCCATCAGTCCTTAATGAAGGAGAAAACGGGACACCTTTCGGACAATCTATCCAAAATGTCTTAGAAAAGATGTTAGAAATCACAAGAAGTCTAGGTTTTAAGACTTATCTTGATCCTAAAGGATATTACGGATATGCAGAAATCGGTCAAGGAGAAGAACTCCTGGCCGTTCTCTGCCATTTAGACGTTGTTCCTGCGGGAGATTTGTCCGATTGGGAAACCCCTCCATTTGAAGCAATTATTAAAGATGGTTGGATACATGGACGTGGAGTGCAAGATGACAAAGGGCCGTCACTAGCAGCGCTTTATGCAGTCAAAGCATTGATGGATGCAGGTGTGAGATTTAACAAGCGGATTCGTTTTATCTATGGGACAGATGAAGAAACACTATGGCGGTGTATGGCTCGTTACAACGAGCTAGAAGAAACAGCAACGCTTGGCTTTGCACCGGATTCATCTTTTCCGTTAACTTACGCAGAAAAAGGTTTGCTGCAAATTAAATTACACGGTTCTGGTTCAGAAGGACTGACCATTGAAGCAGGAGAAGCCTTCAATGTTGTTCCTGCGAAAGCCAGTTATACTGGAGCTTTGGTTGATTTATTGGAAGCTGAATTGAAAAAACAGGCTTTTGCCTACGAACGAACTGCCGATTCAGTAACAGTTGCTGGGATTCCTAAGCATTCAAAAGATGCTGCTGAAGGAGTGAATGCGATTATTCGCTTAGCTAAAGGGTTAGCGCCTTTATTGGATGATACGACTCTTAACTTTCTCGCAGAAGCAGTTGGTGAAGATGCGACAGGAAGTAACTTGTTTGGAACTGTTTCAGATGAGCCTTCAGGAACGTTGTCGTTTAATGTTTCTGGGCTGACTATCGATCAAGATAAGTCTGAAATTCGGATTGATATGCGGATTCCGGTTCTTGCTGATAAGGGGAAACTAGTTCAGGAATTACGTCAAATTGCTGAAAAATATCAATTGTGCTATGAAGAATTTGACTATCTTACACCATTATATGTGCCGCTTGATAGCAAATTGGTTAGTACTTTAATGGCTGTCTATAAAGAGAAAACAAATGATGATAGTCCTGCTGTATCTTCTGGAGGTGCTACATTTGCTCGTACCATGCCAAATTGTGTAGCTTTTGGAGCACTTTTCCCTGGTGCTTTGCAAACAGAACATCAAGCGAATGAACGAACTGTGATCGACGATTTGTATAAGGCGATGGATATTTATGCTGAAACGATTTATCGATTAGCTGGAGAAGTTAGTTAATCACAAGCAATAAAAAGCTAGTACTACTTAGAGACGAACTGCTCTGAAAGTTGGACAAATAATTATTTTAAGGATTTAGTTCTGTATTGGACAGGATTAAGTCCTTTTAGTTTTTAGTTATATATGTTTGGAGAAAAAATATACTCAATAAGGATAAGTCTAGTGGCGGTAGTGGCATCGTAGATGATAATTGTCAATTGGTTCTTTCTTTCGTAAGGTAACTTCATCAGAAAAGCACCCCAAAAGTTAGATTTCTTGACTAACTTTTAGGGTGCAGTCGATAAAGGTAAGTGTTAGCTTTTTATTTTTCAATCTTTACTGAAAAAGAATGGGGGTGCAAATTGTTTTAATTTGTTAAAACATTCTTGTGCTTTTTGATTGTCTTCACAGATGATAAGGCAGACGTCATCACCGCAGACAGTTGCAACAATTTCGGAAAATTCCAAAGCATCTAGGATGGACCCAAATGATTGTGCCAAACCAGGAAGTGTTTTCATGATAACCTGGTTTTGAACAGGGCGTAGCATAATTAAAGCATCTTCCATATAAAGACGTAGCCGTTTTTCCCAGCGTGAAGGTGCCGTACTGTTAATAATGTAATAAGAAACATCAGCTTCGTGTACTTTTACTAGGTTCAGCGCTTTAATATCTCGAGAAAGTGTAGATTGAGTGACTGTCACGCCATTTGCTGAAAGCAAATCTTGTAATTCTTGTTGTGTGTGAATTTTTTTTTCTAGGACCAGTGAGCGAATTAGCCGGTGACGGCTTTCAATTTTATTCATATTTCACCTATTATTTTATAAACATAGCATCTCCAAAGCTGAAAAAGCGGTATTTTTCATCAATGGCATGTTGATAAGCGGAGAGCACCAATTCTCGACCTGCAAAGGCTGAAACGAGCATAACGAGAGTTGATTTGGGCAGATGGAAATTGGTAGAGAAAGCGTCTACGACTTTCCAATCGTAACCTGGTTTGATAAAAATGTTGGTCCAGCCGGAGTCAGCTTTAATTTCTCCATTAAACTTTGAGCCAATTGTCTCTAGTGTACGGATAGAAGTCGTTCCGACAGCTATGACACGTTTTCCACTAGCCTTGACTTGTCGAAGCGTTTCGGCTGCCTCTTCTGATAAAGTGTAAAATTCTGAGTGCATTTCATGTTCATCTACATTGTCTACAGAGACAGGTCGGAAGGTTCCTAGCCCGACGTGAAGGGTTAGATAAACTAATTTCACGCCTTTTGCTTCAATCTTAGCAAGTAATTCTTTTGTAAAATGAAGCCCCGCAGTTGGAGCAGCGGCTGAGCCATTTTCCTTAGCATAGACTGTTTGATAGCGTTCACGATCTTTTAGTTTTTCGTGTATGTAAGGTGGTAAAGGCATTTCACCGAGACTTTCAAGCACTTCTAAGAAAATACCTTGATAATGGAAGCGCACGATACGTCCACCGTGTTTCAATTCTTCTAAGATGGTTGCTGTTAAGCGACCGTCCCCAAAGGAAATTTGTGCTCCAACTTTTAAGCGTTTGGCTGGCTTTGCCAGCACTTCCCAATCATCACCTTCAGTGTTTTTCAAAAGTAGCAGTTCAACATGCCCACCTGTTTCAATTTTTTCACCGTGAAGGCGTGCTGGTAAAACGCGCGTATCATTCATGACCAAAGCATCTCCAGGATGTAATTGATCAATGATTGCATCAAAATGAGTATCTTCCATTTGACCAGTTTTATGATTTACGATCAAGAGACGCGAGGCATCTCGCTTTTCTAAAGGGGTTTGTGCAATTAATTCTTCTGGTAAATGAAAGTCAAAATCAGCAGTATTCATATATTCTCCTTAGGCTGTAACTAAAATCCATAACGAATAACAACAAGCAACAAGTGGTAGGCACACGAGAAAAATGCCTACAATCAGTAAGAGATAATACCACATTCGCTTGGTGTTGAGAAAGAGTGCAGTAATAAGAAAAGCAACTCCCATGAAAAATAAACAGAACAAATAGATTAACATTCTTCTATTATAGCACGATTTTTCGTGCAAACAAGCGTGGATTTTTTAAAAAGAAACAAATTCTCTTGACAAAAATTGGTCTATACCATATAATATAATTAAGTAAAGAAAAGGAGCTCAACGATGAGAATTATTCAAGTAGAAAATCAAGCAGCCGGTGGCAGAGTAGCCTTTGAATTGTTAAAAGAAAAATTAGCTGAAGGAGCAAAAACGATAGGTTTGGCAACAGGAAGCAGTCCTTTGAGTTTTTATGAGCAAATTGTTGAAAGTGACCTTGATTTGTCAGACTTAACCAGTGTGAATCTAGACGAGTACATAGGATTAAGTGGGGAAAATCCTCAGTCTTATCGCTATTTCATGCAAGAACATTTATTTAATCAGAAGCCATTTAAGAAAAGCTTTTTACCAAATGGTGTTGCAGAAGATGTAGAAATGGAAACCAGACGCTACAACCAAATTTTGGTAGAGCATCCCGTTGACCTGCAAATTTTGGGAATTGGTACAAATGGTCACATTGGGTTTAATGAACCAGGGACGAGCTTTGATAGCACGGTTCATGTAGTGGATTTGGAGCAGTCAACTATTGAAGCGAATGCTCGTTTCTTTGATAAAATAGAAGATGTACCGACGCAAGCTTACTCAATGGGGATTCGGAATATTCTTGATGCAAAATCTATTATTTTATTTGCTTATGGTGCTTCAAAAGCTAAAGCAATTGCAGGAACAGTAGAAGGACCGATTACAGAAGAATTGCCTGGAAGTGCCCTTCAAAATCATAAAGATGTTGTCATTATTACAGATAAGGAAGCTTTAAGTCATTTGAAAAAATAAGAATCTATTTCCTATCTAATTTTTAGGTAGGTTTTTTGGTATTTTGAAAAAGTTTGTTATCTTAATAAAAAAAGTATGTTATACTAGAAACCGAGTGAAAATTTAGGAGGATTCTAGTGAAAAAGCTGTTAGCTATTGTTTGTTTTTTGGCATTGTGTTGGGGAGTAACTTCTATTCATGCGGACGAGTTAGTTGATATGGCACAAAAGATGTATCCAAACGAAAAAGTCAATCCAATCAATCGTCCCAAATCATCCTTGATAGTCGATGCTAATACGGGGAATGTTCTGTGGCAAGACAATATTGATGAAGTTCGTGACCCAGCTAGTATGAGTAAACTTATGACCTTGTATTTGGTATTTGAAGCGATTCAGCAAGGAAAATTAAATGAAAATACAATCATCAAAGCAACAGCACGTGATCAGGCTATTGCAAATATTTACGAAATTTCCAATAATAAAATTGTGGCGGGAGTAGATTATACTGTCTCTGAATTGATTACCATGACAGCAGTTCCTTCATCCAATGCAACAACCGTTATGTTGGCTAATTATCTATCAAACAATGACCCAGATGCTTTTTTAGACCGAATGAATGCAAAAGCTAAAGAGCTGGGTATGACCAATACGAAATGGTTTAATGCCAGTGGGGCTGCAGCGGTTTCTTTTAAAGGCTTGTACACGCCACAACGTTATGATAATAATGCTGCGAATCAAACAACAGCGCGCGATTTAGCTATTTTAGGTTATAATTTTGTTAAGCATTATCCAAAGATTTTAAATTATACCAATCAAGCTAAAGTGACGGTCAAAAAAGGAACTCCTTATGAAGAAACTTTTGAAACCTATAATTACTCACTTCCTGGTGCAAAATATGCTATAAAGGGGGTTGATGGCTTAAAGACAGGATCAAGTCCACAAGGAGCTTTTAACTACATTGCAACGATTAAGCGTGGAGAACAACGCTTGATTAGTGTTATCATGGGAGTTGGGAATTGGTCTGACCAAGACGGAGAATATTATCGTCATCCATTTGGTAATGCCTTGATTGAGAAAGCTTATGCTGATTATGAGTACAAAAAAATTTTCAAGGCTGGAGAACAAACAATCAATGGAAAAAGATATAACCTGTCAAAAGATTTCTATGCAACTGTAAAAAAAGGGGCGTCAGTAAAACCAGTTGTGGAAAATGGAGTATTGAAAAATGATAATGGTCTGAAGCAACTTTCTTCGCTCATTGCAGATGGAGAAAGTGTCACAGACGTAAAGGAAAGAGCAACATCAACAGTACAAAGTACTATAGCAAAGTCTAACGGAAAAAGTTTGAAGCAACTCTTTTTAGATTATTATATTTTTATTGCAGTTCCCATAGTGATTTTTTTGTTGATTATTGTTTTTGAAATCATGAGACGAAAGCAAAAAAGAATTCGACGAGATCATAGTGATACCCGGCTTTCTCGTCGTCGGAAGCGTTAAATATATAGTATGGGACAGAAAACTCGATTGGTGATTCCAGTCGAGTTTTGTCACTCTGTTTAGGGGGAAGGAAAAATTATGTTTAGGAAATTTCAAAATAGCTATTTTGTCTATTTTTTAATGTATAACTTTTATTTTTTATCATATGCACTTTTTTCGACTTTAATTTCAGTATACATGCTTGATAAGGGATATTCAGCTAGTCAGGTGTCACTTGTTGTCTCTGCCTCATTCTTTTCTTCTATGATAGTTCAGCCACTCATGGGGATTTTAAATGATAAGATTGGCATTAAAAAAGTGACCATTTATAGTTTTCTTCTGATTAATATCGCTGCAATCTTTTTTATGCAAGCCAATAATCTTTTATTGTTGACAGTCTGGTATAGTGCTGTTTTAATGTTGGTCAATGGAGTCAATCCTGTTATGGATGTGTTGGCTGCTAGAAGCCCTTATACTTATGGGAAAATTCGTATCTGGGGTACTTTTGGTTATGCAATGGGCTCACAATTAGCAGGATTGATTTATAAATTCATCTCACCGCAAGCAATTTTTATTGTGTTTATCGGTATGATGTGTGTGAGTATTCTTGGGGTATTTGGGATTGAGCCAAAACATAATCAAGGTTCAAAAAAAGCCACACAAATGAAAAATGGTTCTTCTATTGGGAAAATTTTCAAAAACAAAACATATTTGTTTTACCTTCTTATCGTGGCACTTTATTCTGGAGTTGGAAATACAGGGCATACATATATCCCTTCTATGCTAGAGCATAGCGGTTTAAGTGTTAATATGGCGACAACTGTGGTAGCTATTTCTGTAATTTGCGAGTCGCCATTGATTTTCTTTTCTTATCTTTTTATGGATAAGGTTCCAATTAAAAAATTGCTCTATATTCCTTTGGGAATTTTGCTTTTACAGTATGTGATTTATGGATTGGATTTGGGGCTTACTTCCAAAATTCTCTTAACTTTAATGTCAAAGCATGCTACAGGTATGTTGCTGATTATGGTGACTTTGAAGATTGTTGCTAACGTAGTAGATGAGAATTATTTGGTCACAGCTATTGCTTTGGTGCAGACAGCGCGTAATTTAGGAACCATTCTTATTCAAAATATTGCAGGAGATATTATTGATAAATCTGGCTATGAAATGATGAGTTTTTTCTTAGCTGGTGTAATGGTTCTAGTGCTTGTTTTAGCTTTCTTTTTGAAAGTACCAAACAAGTCAAATCAGAAATTGTTTGGTTAAGAGAAGTATAAAGGGACTGGATTTTTTCCAACCCCTTTATTAAGTACTTTGTTACTTTTGCTGTTTGAATGAAAAGAGGCATGTACAGATAATGGAATCAATAGCTCGATAGATAGCTAAAAATGATAGTCTAATAGTAAAAGGTGATATTAAATCAAGGGAAGTTCCGTTTATTAAAGTCTACCTATGAATACGAATCTATCATTTTTCCGTATTATTGTGGCAAAAATATAGATTTTAAAAGCGCTTTCTTAGATGTATAATGAAAATATCAAAATCAGGAGGACTTTAGATATGTCAACTTTTAAAGATGGATTTCTCTGGGGTGGAGCTGTTGCAGCACATCAACTGGAAGGTGGCTGGCAGGAAGGTGGAAAAGGTATCAGTGTGGCGGATGTTATGACCGCAGCTCGTCACGGAGTGCCCCGGGAAATCACGCCGGGCATACTAGAAGGCAAGTACTATCCTAACCATGAGGCCATTGATTTTTATCATCGTTACAAGGGAGATATTGCTCTTTTTGCAGAGATGGGCTTCAAGTGTTTCCGGACTTCTATTGCTTGGACGCGGATTTTCCCTAAAGGAGATGAAACAGAACCTAATGAAGCTGGCCTGCAATTTTATGACGACCTTTTTGACGAATGCCTCAAGTATGGTATTGAGCCTGTTATTACTTTGTCTCACTTTGAAATGCCTTATCATTTAGTAACCGAGTACGGTGGTTGGAAAAATCGTCAGGTGATTGACTTCTTTGTCCGCTTTGCAGAAGTTGTTTTTGAGCGTTATAAGGATAAAGTCAAATACTGGATGACTTTCAATGAAATCAACAACCAAGCTAATTATCAGGAAGATTTTGCCCCCTTTACCAACTCCGGGATTGTCTATAAAGAAGGCGATGATCGCGAAGCAATCATGTATCAGGCTGCTCACTATGAGTTAGTAGCTTCAGCACGAGCAGTTAAGGTTGGTCACGAAATCAATCCCGACTTCCAAATCGGTTGTATGATTGCCATGTGCCCTATTTATCCGTCTACTTGTAATCCAAAGGATATTCTTATGGCTATGAAGGCCATGCAGAAGCGTTATTATTTTGCAGATGTCCATGTCTTTGGTCGATATCCTGAGCATATTCTCAAATACTGGGAAAGAAAGGGTATCAAGGTGGACTTTAGCGAGCAGGATCAGGAAGACTTGCTGGCGGGCACTGTTGACTATATTGGCTTTAGCTACTACATGTCCTTTGCTATTGACTCCCATCGGGAAAATAATCCTTCCTTCGACTATATAGAGACTGAAGACTTGGTTAAAAATAACTTCGTTAAGGCTTCTGAATGGGAATGGCAGATTGACCCAGAAGGACTGCGTTATGCTCTCAATTGGTTTACGGATCATTATCACCTGCCGCTTTTCATTGTGGAAAATGGCTTTGGAGCTATTGACCAAGTGGAAGCAGACGGTATGGTACACGATGATTACCGGATTGACTATCTGGGTGCTCATATCCGCGAGATGAAAAAGGCCGTGGTAGAAGATGGTGTGGATCTCATGGGCTACACGCCTTGGGGCTGTATTGACCTAGTATCAGCAGGTACGGGTGAAATGCGCAAACGCTATGGATTTATCTATGTCGATAAGGATGACGATGGCAAGGGGAGTTATGAACGTTCACCGAAGAAGTCCTTTAACTGGTATAAGGAAGTCATCGCTTCAAACGGAGCAGCAGTAGACTAAATCGGAGATTATCATGAGTAAAAAAATAACCTATGTCATCAAATTTTCTAAGGGTGTGGCAGTACCGGATTTGGCTAGCAATCCAGCTATCACCCAGCATTTAACCATTAAGTTAAAAAATGCAGACGGTTTTGTCGTAGACAGTGACATCAATGATGTGAAGATTCGGGAGCTGATAATGGCTACTTTCAATCTAGAAAAGAAAGATGTAGTTGTCTTATCCAAATATCCAGGACTGGTAAATATTTTGTAATAGGAAGATGCATTTATCTTTCCATATGTAATAGAGCAAGTAAGAAAGAAACGAGGCTAGAGTTTTCTAGCTTCGTTTTTAGAAAGGGAGAAAATATGATTGGAACGATTGCTGCTATTTTAACAACCTTTGCCTTTTTGCCCCAGGTTTTCAAAGTCATCAAGACCAAGGACACAGAGTCTATTGCGCTTGGCATGTATCTGATGCAAGTTGTTGGTATTGCTTTGTGGCTGTTTCATGGCTTAGTGATTGATGATTTACCTTTAATTATGGCCAATAGCATTTCGTTGATTTTATCGGGAACTATTCTCTGTTATAAGTTGAAATATAAGTAAAAAATACTAAGGAACTGTTTCCGTTTTACTACGGAAAAAAACCAGATGGAAGTTGTAATCGTTTTCATTTATAATGAGTTTATAAAATAAATTTTATTTATAAGGAGAAAATCTTATGGCTAAAGCATTGATTATCTGTGCAGCAGGTATGTCATCTTCTTTGATGGCAAAGAAAACAACGGAATTTTTAAAGAGCAAAGGGCATGACATTGAAGTAGATGCTATTAGTGCGACAGAAGGTGGAAAAGCCATTGCTGCTGCTGAATTTGATCTTTATCTCATTAGCCCTCAAACAAAAATGTATTTCAAGCAATTTGAGGATGCTGGAGCAAAAGTCGGCAAACCTATTGTACAAATTCCTCCGCAAGCCTACATTCCTATTCCAATGGGAATTGAAAAAATGGCAAACCTCATCTTGGAAAAGATTTAAATTTTCAGCTCAAAAAGGGTAAAATAGTTCTTATAAATGCGGAAGGAGAACTGTATTGCTACATCAGAAAGAAAAATTGATTCTTCAATCTTTGTTAGAAAATAAAGATCATTATATTACAAGTAAGGAATTAGCTAGTCAGCTTTCTTGCTCTGATCGTACGATAAGAACTTACCTGAAATCATTGATGGATTGGAAGCCTGATGAAACTGGCTGGAAGATTACAGCCAAGCAAGGTTATGGTTATCGACTTGAACTTCAAGATAAAGCTCTCTATCGAAACTTTATAAAAACAGAATTTTTTACAGAGCAAAACTCTGCTAAGACTGAAAATATAGAGGATCGTTACAATTACATTTTAAATAAATTGCTCTTTGAGCAGGAAAAACTTTATTTTGATGACTTAGCAGAAGAGCTGTTTGTCAGTCGTTCAACCTTGTCAGCAGATTTCAAGAAAATCAGACAAGACTTGGTAAAGTATGATTTACAAATCGAGAGCAAAGCCAATCGTGGTGTTTATGTAAAAGGCAGCGAACGCAATAAACGACGTTTTATCATGGATTACTTTTTTCGAGGTAATTTCTTTCAAAGTTTGCACAATTACATTAACATTGAAGTTCCAGGACTGCAAATCAGCTTAGAAGAATTGACGATTATTGTATTGGACGAATGTCGTGAAGGTCACTTAAAGTTGTCAGATTTTGTGATTCAAAATTTGGTCATTCATATTGCCTTATCGTTTAAAAGGATTGCAGAAGGCTTCCAAATTAGCAAGATTGAAGACTGGGAACAAGGTAATTATCTGGCAGAACGAAAGATTGCTGAGAAAATTTTACACAGAGTGTATTTGGCAACTGGGCTGGAATTTCCCAAAGAAGAAGTAGACTATATCACGCTCCATTTGATTTCAAAAGCTTCTTGTCAAGAAAGCCAGAATACCAAAATAGACACCAATCAAGAAATTCGCAAGCAGCTACTAGAGGCGTTAGAGCAAGTCGAGCATGTCAAGGATTATCAATTTCAGCATGATTTTCAATTAGTTGAAGGAGTTGTTGCTCATTTATCTACTTTCTATGTGCGTTTGCAAAATCATGTGAGACTTGAAAATCCTCTTTTGAAGGATATTCAACAGCAAGCACCAGCTGTTTTGAAGATGACAAGAGAAATTTTGCAGGAAATGCCAATCTTTTCTAAGGAAAATTTATCAGATGATGAAGTGGCTTATGTAGCACTACATTTTATGGCTGCTTTAGAGCGATTAAAGGAAAAGCAAAAGTTTAATATTTTAGTCATTTGTGCTACAGGTTATGGATCGGCACAAATGCTAAAAAATCGGATTGATAATGAGTTAGGAAATTTAGTTCACATTGTGGATGTGATTGGTTATTATGAGTTGGATGATGAACGTTTGAAAGGCATTGATTTTATTATTTCATCGATTGATTTGTCAAACTTAGTCTTTAGTGTTCCCGTTTTCACTGTTAGTATCTTTTTAAATACTGAGGACTTGAAATACATGAAGCAAAAAATAGCTAAGTTAAAGCCGATTGGAACCTGTTTGCCAGTTAAAGCGATGATAACATTTGATAAAGATAGTGAAAGGATTTTTGATGAATATTTTTCTCCATCTTGTTTTATTCTAACGCAAGATGTGACAAAAGAACAAGTTTTGCAAGAGTTATTAACAAAAATGGAGCGAGGAGAAGACAAGGATTTTGTCACACACATGCAAAAATTAATCAAGCAACGTGAACTGATGAGTTCAGTCGTTTTTTCGGAACAAGTTGCGGTGCCTCATCCAATTAAGCCCATTGCAAAAAATCATAAAATTGGTGTTGCTATTGTGAAAAATGGCGTGCGGTGGAATGACGAAAGTTCTAAAATTCAACTCATTTTTCTTCCTTCTCCTTCCATTTATGGAAATGAAGAAATGGCAACGTTAACATCAAAAATTGTTGACTTGTTAGAGCAATCTGACTTGCAAGCAAAGATATTGCGTTGTCAGTCGTTTACAGAATTTAAAGCATTATTTTTGAACATAAAGTAAAGGAGATTATCTATGAATCAGGAAGAATTACAAGTTGCAGCTTTTGAAATTATCCTGCATAGTGGTTCAGCAAGAACAACAGTTCATGAAGCATTTGCAGATATGCGCGAAGGGCATTATGATGAAGCGGCTGAAAAGTTAGAAGCTGCCAATGCAGAGCTATTGGAAGCTCATCATGCACAAACAAATTTGCTACAAGAATACGCAAGTGGAACGGAAATCAAAATTGAAATTATCATGGTGCATGCTCAGGATCATTTGATGACAACTATGACCTTGCGTGAGGTAGCACTTGAAATGCTCAACCTTTATCGGAAGATTGAAAAGTAAAAAAGGAATGAAAGGGGAAAACATGACTGAAAAAGAGAAACAAGAATTGGAAGTAAGACGAAAAGAAGCAGCAATAAAAAATATGTATTATACGCGCTACTTTTCAGTCCGTTATGCAACAACATTTTTCTTCTTTGTCAATCTTTATTGGGTATTAATGTTGTATCTTTCAAAGGCTGGTTTGGTTTTGCTATTGCCCTTGTTGCTAGCAGTTCTCGCGACGTTGGCAATGTGGGAACAAACAAGAATGTATACTATTCATCAAAAAGAAGCGATATTAACGCGGTTCTTTTACAATGTTTCTATTTTAGCAAATGTTTTGTTGCTGATAATTGTTTTTGTGGGACAGTATCATCTCCTCTTCCCATTTTTCTCGATTAGTACAACCACTATAAGCGTTTTAACGGTTATACTTTCCTTGGGGTTCCTTTTAGCTATTCTTATGTTAAGAAAATTAAGTCGGATTCATCACCATACAGATAAGCAATATAAGCGTATTCAAGAATATATTGCAACTGTTCAACGTTAGTTTATAAAGTATATTTCAAACATCATAGGAGGATATATTATGAATAAACTGTTTGAATTTCTAGAAAAATACCTCATGGGACCAATGGGGAAAGTTTCAACATGGCGCCCAGTGCGTGCTATTGTCGCTGCTGGAATGGCCAGTATCCCCTTCACAATCGTAGGTTCTGCCTTCTTGGTCCTTAGTGTTATACCGCAGGCCTTTAATATTCAGTTTATTGTTGATTTGTGGGGAAATTCCTTTGATAAGATTCAAGCTCTCTACTTGTTAGCTTATAAATGTACAATGGGAATTTTGTCTCTCTATTTTGCCGTTGTTATTGGATATGAATACACAAAGATCTACGTTGAAGAAGAAGGGCTTAACCTCAATCCACTTAACGGTGGTTTGTTAGCAGTATTTGCTTACTTTTTGACTATTCCTGAATTAACGTATTCAAAAGGAATGATTTCAGCTGTTACAGGAAAAACAACAATTGGCGGCTGGACTATTGGTGGAGATAGTTTGACACGTCTATCTACATCAGGTATGTTTACTGCAATTTTGATGTCAATTCTTGCTGTGCAATTGTATCGCCTTTGTGTGAAGAAGAATTGGGTCATCAAGATGCCAGAAGCTGTTCCAGAAGGAGTTGCTCGTTCATTTACAGCTCTTATTCCAGGCTTTGTCATTGCATTTGCAGTACTCTTCATTAACGGTATCTTTATCCTATTTGGTACAGATATTTATAAAGTTATTGCAATTCCGTTTGCCTTTGTTAGCCATATCACTAATACATGGCTAGGTATCGTTGTGATTTACTTATTGGTTCATGCTCTTTGGATTGTCGGTATTCACGGTGCTAATATCGTTATGGGACTGGTTAGTCCAATCTTGCTTGCTAATATGGTACAAAACGTTGACGGCAAATTCATTGCTTATGCAGGTGAATTTACCAACTCTTATGTAACAATCGGTGGTTCTGGTGCGACCTTATTGCTTTGCTTCTATATTGCTTTCCGTGCGAAGTCAGATCAATTACGTATGCTTGGAAAAGCAGCTATGGGTCCAGCTATTTTCAACATCAACGAACCCCTTATCTTTGGTCTACCAATTGTGTATAATCCAATGTTGACCATTCCGTTTATTTTGGCTCCAATCGTCTCTGCTTCGATTGGTTACTGGTCTGTTCAACTTGGACTAGCTGGTAAAGCGATTGCCCAAACACCATGGCCAACACCTATTGGTATTGGAGCTTACGTTGGTTCAGGTGGTAATATTGGTGCCTTTGTAGTTGCACTTATCTGTGCTCTGGCTGCCTTTGTAATTTGGTATCCATTTATTAAGATGTATGATACTAAGTTGTACAAAGAAGAAATGAACAGTGCTGAAGCGATTCAATAAATTTGTTTCCCTTTATAAAAGATTTGAGAAACTTTTTCGGAAGTTTCTCTTTTTTGCGAATAATTTCAGTAAAAGGAGAAAATAATCTATGTTAATAGCTTGTCAGGAAAATGGGAACCTACTAAATGCTGTGGAAGATACGGTAAATCCGCTGGATAAATTTCTCTGTCCAGCTTGTTTGGAGGCGGTCCGTTTTAAAAAAGGAAGAATCATGCGACCGCATTTTGCTCATATTTCTTTAAAAGACTGTCATTTTTATACGGAAAATGAAAGCGCAGAACACTTGAATTTGAAAGCTGCCTTGTTTACTTGGGCCAGAAAGTCTAATCATGCAGTTCAAGTGGAAGCGTATTTACCTAAATTGCAACAAATTGCAGATCTGTTAGTAGAGAAACAGATTGCGCTTGAAGTTCAATGCAGTTCACTGAGTCAAAAGCGCTTAAAAGAGCGTACAGACAGTTATCATCAACATGGTTATCATGTTCTTTGGCTATTAGGAAAGAAACTTTGGCTGAAAGATTCTTTAACTAATTTGCAAAAAAATTTTCTCTATTTCAGTCAAAATATGGGCTTTTATTTATGGGAATTGGATGATAAAAAGCAGGAGCTTCGGCTCAAGTATCTGATTCACGAAGATTTGCATGGCCGAGCTCAATATAAGGTCCAGTCTTTTCCTTTTGGTCAGGGCAGCCTTTTGACTGTTCTGCGAACGCCCTTTCAACGGCAGGAGATGACCAGTTTTCTAGCGAAAGAGGATAAAAATATTTGCCGTTATGTTCGTCAACAGCTCTATTATCAACAACCTAAATGGATGAAATTACAGGCAGAACTGTATCAAGCAGGTGATAATTTATTAACCAAAACGGCTAGTGACTTTTATCCGCAGGTTCATCCGGTTTGTGCCAGCTCTTTCTGTCAAATTTTTCAAGATCTGACTCCTTATTATCAGCAATTTTCAGCTTATTATAAAAAAGCAAAAAATAAAAATCTCCAAGTGCTCTATCCGCCAATTTTTTATGCAAAGATTTTTGGTAGTATTTATGATAGAATAGGAAAGACGGAGGAAATTTTATGGCAAAACAAAGAAATGAAATTGAAGAAAAATATACTTGGGATTTAACAACGGTTTTCCCAACGGATGAAGCGTTTGAAATGGAATTAGCACAAGTTTCAAAGGAATTAAAAGAAGCTAGTCATTTAGCAGGTCATCTTTTGGATTCAGCTGATAGCCTTTTAAAAACGACAGCCATCCAAATGGATTTAATGCGTCGCATTGAAAAGCTCTATTCCTATGCTCACATGAAAAATGACCAAGATACGCGTGTGGCAAAATATCAAGAGTATCAAGCTAAGGGCATGGCTATTTATAGCGAGTTCGGGCAGGTGTTTGCTTTCTATGAGCCAGAATTTATGGCAATTACAGATGAACAGTATCAGGCTTTCTTAGCTGAAAAACCTGAATTGCAAGTCTATCAGCACTTCTTTGACAAGTTATTGCAAAAGAAACCTCACATCCTTTCTCAACGTGAGGAAGAATTGTTGGCAGGTGCTGGTGAAATTTTTAGTGCTGCTGGTGATACTTTTGGAATTTTGGATAATGCTGATATCGTCTTTCCAATTGTACATGACGAAGAAGGCAATGAAGTACAATTAACGCATGGAAATTACATTAGCTTAGTGGAGGCAAAAAATCGTACAGTCCGTAAGGAAGCTTATGAAGCACTTTATAGTGTTTATGAGCAATATCAACATACTTATGCTAAGACACTTCAAACAAATGTTAAAGTGCATAATTATAATGCAAAAGTACGTAAGTTTTCTTCAGCACGCGAAGCAGCCTTGTCTGCTAACTTTATTCCAGAAAGTGTTTATGAGAGTTTGGTGTCTGCAGTCAACAAACATTTACCACTCTTACATCGCTATGTTCAGTTACGAGCTAAGATTTTAGGCATTTCAGATCTCAAGATGTATGACGTTTATACACCGCTATCAGAGGTAGATTATAAATTTACCTATGAAGCAGCTTTGACGAAAGCGGAAGAAGTTTTAGCAATTCTTGGAGATGATTATCTTAACCGAGTGAAAAAAGCCTTTTCAGAGCGTTGGATTGATGTTTGTGAGAATCAAGGTAAACGGTCAGGAGCTTATTCTGGCGGCTCTTACGATACTAATGCTTTTATGTTGCTGAATTGGCAAGATACCTTAGATAATCTCTTCACCTTGGTTCATGAAACGGGTCATAGTATGCATTCTAGCTATACTCGTGAAACACAGCCTTATGTTTATGGTGATTATTCTATTTTCTTAGCTGAGATTGCTTCTACTACCAATGAAAATATACTGACGGAGAAATTATTGGAAGAAGTAGATGACGATCAAACTCGTTTTGCGATTCTGAATCATTTCTTGGATGGCTTCCGCGGAACTGTTTTCCGCCAAACTCAATTTGCTGAGTTTGAGCATGCTATCCATAAGGCTGATCAAGAAGGTCAGGTCTTAACTAGTGAATTTTTGAATGATTTATACGCAGATTTGAATGAAAAATATTATGGCTTGACGAAAGAAGATAATCCACAAATTCAATATGAATGGGCACGGATTCCGCATTTTTACTATGACTATTATGTATTTCAATATGCGACTGGTTTTTCAGCAGCATCTGCTTTAGCTGATAAAATTGTCAATGGAACACAAGAAGATAAAGAGAAATATCTCCATTATCTCAAAGCAGGAAATTCTGATTATCCGCTGAATGTCATTAAAAAAGCTGGTGTTGATATGGAAAAAGAAGACTATCTCAATGCTGCCTTTGCAGTCTTTGAACGTCGTCTTGATGAATTTGAAGCACTTGTAGAAAAGTTAGGCTTGGCATAAAATGGTTGAATCCTATAGTAAAAATGCTAATCACAATATGCGTCGCCCCGTTGTCAAGGAAGAAATAGTTGATTTTATGCGGACACGGCAAAAACGAGTTTCGGGCTCTTTAGAAGAGCTCGAAAATTTTGCTCATGCAGAAAATATTCCCATTATTCCTCACGAAACAGTTGCATATTTTCGTTTTTTGTTAGAAACGTTACAACCTGAAAAAATTTTGGAAATTGGGACAGCCATTGGTTTTTCAGCGCTCTTAATGGCAGAACATGCACCACATGCGCAAATTACAACGATTGATCGCAATCCAGAAATGATTGCTCTTGCCAAAGCGAATTTTACCAAATTTGATAAGCGCAAACAAATCACATTGCTTGAAGGAGACGCAATGGATCTTCTTCCTGGTTTGAAAGATCGCTTTGACTTTGTCTTTATGGACTCTGCCAAGTCCAAGTATGTCGTCTTTCTGCCGGAAGTTCTTAGATGTCTTGCTTCAGGAGGGCTTATCATTATAGATGATGTTTTTCAAGGTGGAGATGTCGCAAAGGAGATAGGTGAAGTGCGCCGAGGCCAACGAACAATTTATAGAGGGTTACATCAATTGTTTGATAAAACGTTGGATCAATCTGAAATAACCTCAGCCTTGTTACCGCTTGGCGACGGTATTCTTATGATTAGAAAAAAATGAGATTCTTAATATTTTCCTAAACTTTCAAAGTTTTTAGGAAAATTTAAGATATCAAATCTATTTTATGGTACAATAAGAAGGTGAATTAAAAAAAGGAGTATTCATAATGAAGAAAAAATTTCTAGCAGGAGCTATTACGCTTTTGTCGGTTGTAACGTTAGCAGCATGTTCACAAGCAGGTGGAAAAGATATTATCACGATGAAGGGGAGTACGATTACTGTTAGTGATTTTTACAACAAAGTGAAAAATAATGCAGCGGCTCAACAAG
Organism: Streptococcus intermedius SK54 = ATCC 27335; assembly: GCF_000413475.1. Taxonomy (GTDB): domain Bacteria; phylum Bacillota; class Bacilli; order Lactobacillales; family Streptococcaceae; genus Streptococcus; species Streptococcus intermedius. The sequence continues at coordinate 286,369 of NZ_ATFK01000001.1, forward strand.
TGCTTCTAAATATGACAATCAAAAATGTTTTTGAAAAAAAATATGGTAAGAATGTCACAGAGAAAGAAGTTACTGAAACATTTAATAAAACTAAGAGTAGTTATGGGAATGCTTTTGCACAAGCATTGGCAAGAGCAGGATTGACAGAAGAGACTTACCGTGAACAAATTAAAACGAACAAATTAGTAGAATATGCGGTTAAAAAAGAAGCTGAAAAAAGCTTAACTGATGCTAACTATAAGAAAGCTTATGAGAGCTATACACCAGAAGTAACTGCTCAAATCATTAAAGTCAACAATCAAAATAAAGCAAAAGAACTTTTAGCAAAAGCAAAAGCTGAGGGTGCAGACTTTGGTAAATTAGCTAAAGAAAACTCCACTGATACAAAAACAAAAAATAAAGGTGGCGAAGTCAAGTTTGATTCAACTTCAACAGAAGTACCAACTGCGGTCCAAAAAGCAGCTTTTGCGCTTGAAGCAAATGGAATTTCTGAGGTTGTGACAGTTAAGACATCTGCGACTTCTACAAGTTATTATATTGTGAAAGTTAATAGCAAAAAGAAAAAATCTGATAATTGGAAAGATTATAAGACCCAATTGAAGAAGATGGTATTAGGTCAAAAGCAAAATGATCGTACGTTTATCCAAAAAGTTGTTGCCAAAGAATTGCAAGCGGCTAATATTAAAGTAAAAGATCAAGCTTTCCAAAATCTATTCTCACAATATGTTAAGTCAGATAACAAATCAACATCTAGCTCGTCATCTTCATCAAAATAAGTTGACGAAATGCTCATAAGTGAGTATAATAGGACTATTGAGAATTGATTTTTGCTCTCTTAGCACAGAGAATTGGCGGTGCTGCAAGCCATGTAAGAACGGAAATCATGCTACTCAAATAAAAAATTGCATACATAAATGAGAATGGCAAGTTCATTGAATGAAGGTGGTACCGCGGTTTTTCGCCCTTCGTCTAGTGGACTTGTCTTTTTGTGAGGAATGTCATGAAGACCTATCTTGTAAAACAGAAATTTCACTTTGGTGGTGAAAAGTTTGATATCAAAGATGATCGAGGAAACGTTGATTATCAAGTGGAAGGAAGCTTTTTAAAAATTCCAAAAACCTTTACAGTTTATGACTACAAAGGTGAATTAGTTAGTCAGATTAGTAAAAAAACACTTACAATTTTACCTCAATTTGAGATTCAATTACGCAATGGTTCGAATGTTTATATTCGTAAAAAATTTACCTTTTTACGAGATAAATATGAATTTGATAACTTAGGTTTGCGCGTGGAAGGCAATATCTGGGATTTGGAATTTCGTTTGCTAGATGATCAGGGACAAGTAATTGCAGAGATTTCAAAAAAACTTCTATACCTAATGTCCACTTATCAAGTCGTGATTCATGAAGATACTTACGCTGATTTAGTTATCTCTTTGTGTGTGGCTATTGACTATGTAGAGGCACTCGAAAATAGCTCTTCGTAGCTAATAGGAAAATCATCTAAAGAAAAGTTTTAAGGAGAAGAAAAAATGAAACAATTATCGAGCGCTCAAGTACGCCAAATGTGGTTAGATTTTTGGGCTTCAAAAGGGCATGCTATAGAACCGTCTGTTAGTTTAGTGCCAGTCAATGACCCAACCTTGCTGTGGATTAACTCTGGTGTAGCAACGTTAAAAAAATATTTTGATGGTACTATTATTCCAGAAAATCCACGAATTACAAATGCGCAGAAGGCGATTCGGACGAATGATATTGAAAATGTCGGAAAAACAGCGCGGCACCATACCATGTTTGAAATGTTAGGGAATTTTTCTATTGGTGATTATTTCCGTGATGAAGCAATTGAGTGGGCCTTTGAACTCTTGACCAGCCCTGAATGGTTTGATTTCCCGAAAGATAAGCTCTATATGACTTATTATCCGGACGATCATGATTCTTACAATCGCTGGATTTCAGTTGGTGTAGATCCAAGTCATTTGATTCCAATTGAGGATAATTTCTGGGAAATTGGGGCAGGACCTTCTGGGCCCGATACAGAAATTTTCTTTGACCGTGGAGAAGCATTTGATCCTGAACATCAAGGACTTCGTTTACTTGCAGAAGATATTGAAAATGATCGTTACATTGAAATTTGGAATATTGTTTTGTCTCAATTCAATGCAGATCCATCTATCCCACGAAGTGAATATAAGGAGCTACCTCACAAAAATATTGATACAGGTGCAGGTTTAGAGCGTTTAGTGGCGGTTATCCAAGGGGCAAAAACAAATTTTGAAACAGACCTCTTTATGCCAATTATCTGCGAAGTAGAAAAATTATCCGGTAAGAATTATAATCCAGACGGAGATAATATGAGCTTCAAGGTCATTGCAGACCATATCCGTTCTTTGTCATTTGCTATTGGGGATGGTGCTCTTCCAGGAAATGAAGGACGTGGCTATGTTTTGCGCCGCTTGCTCCGCCGAGCTTCTATGCATGGTCAAAAATTAGGAATCAATGAGCCTTTCCTTTACAAACTCGTTCCAACAGTTGGGAAAATTATGGAAAGTTATTATCCAGAAGTGCTTGAAAAGCAAGATTTCATCGAAAAAATTGTCAAAAGTGAAGAAGAATCATTTGCTCGTACACTGCATTCAGGTCAACACTTTGCACAAAGTATTGTAAAGGAACTAAAAACAAAAGGACAGTCTGTTATTTCAGGAACTGATGTCTTTAAACTTTATGATACCTATGGTTTCCCAGTAGAATTGACCCAAGAAATCGCTGAAGAAGCAGATATGACAGTAGATCGTGAAGGTTTTGAAGCTGCTATGAAAGAGCAGCAAGAACGAGCGCGGGCTAGCGTTGTTAAAGGTGGCTCTATGGGCATGCAAAATGAAACCTTGCAAAACATCACAGCTGAAAGCCACTTTAATTATGAAAAAGAAACCTTATCCGCAAATTTGGTTGCGATTGTGGCAGCTGACGAAGAAGTTGAAGAAGTTTCAACTGGGAAGGCTTATCTTGTTTTTTCAGAGACGCCTTTTTATGCTGAAATGGGGGGACAAGTGGCAGACCATGGACACATTTTTGACTCTGAAGGTCAACTCGTTGCCCAAGTTGTAGATGTTCAAAAAGCCCCAAATGGCCAACCGCTCCATACGGTAGAAGTGCTAGGACCACTCATGTTAGGCCATGAGTATAAACTTGAAATTGACCACGATCGTCGTCACCGTGTGATGAAGAATCATACTGCAACACACCTACTTCATGCGGCTCTTCATCATGTCTTAGGTAAACATGCAACGCAAGCAGGCTCTCTCAATGAAGTTGAATTTCTTCGATTTGACTTCACTCATTTCCAAGCAGTTACAGCAGAAGAGCTACGTCGCATTGAGCAAGAAGTTAATGAAAAAATTTGGGAAGCGATTGACATTAAAACTATTGAAACAGACATTGATACTGCTAAAGAAATGGGTGCGATGGCTCTCTTTGGAGAAAAATACGGAAAAGAAGTTCGTGTGGTGACAATTGGAGATTACTCTATTGAGTTGTGCGGTGGTACTCACATGAAAAATACTTCTGAAATTGGTCTTTTCAAGATTATCAAAGAAGAAGGAATCGGCTCAGGAACTCGTCGCATTCTCGCTGTGACAAGTAAAGAAGCATTTGAAGCTTATCGTGAGGAAGAAGACACTTTGAAAGCTATTGCAACGGTATTAAAAGTCCCACAAATGAAAGAGATTTCGCGTAAAGTTGAAGCTTTACAAGACCAACTTCGCCAATTACAAAAAGAGAATGCAGAACTTAAAGAAAAGGCAGCGGCAGCAGCTTCAGGTGAAATTTTCAAGAACGTTCACGAAGTTAACGGATGTAGCTTTATTGCCAGTCAAGTTTCTGTATCCGATTCTGGAGCCCTTCGTACGTTTGCCGATACTTGGAAACAAAAAGACTATTCAGATGTCCTTGTCCTTGTGGCAGCTATTGGTGAGAAAGTCAATGTCCTTGTAGCTAGCAAGACAAAGGAGATTCATGCTGGTAACTTAATTAAAGAATTAGCACCAATTGTAGATGGTCGTGGTGGTGGTAAACCAGATATGGCTATGGCTGGCGGAAGCAACCAAGCAGCTATTCAAGAGTTACTAAAAGCCGTGCCAGAAAAATTGTAATGAAAAAAGCAATAACAAAAGATCGCAGGGATAAATCCTTGCGATTTTTTACTATTTTTAAATTTATAATTCAATCACTTTATCATAGCGCTTTAGAGTTTCATCTGAGTAATGATGAATGACTTCGATAACCGTTTGTGGAAGTGAAAATAAGACATCTTCGATTTCCTTTGCTGTTCGACTATCTAGATTTGATTTTACTTCATCTGCTAAAATAAAGTCTTTCTCATGATAAAGACTTCTAGCGATTTCTAATCGTTGTTTTTCGCCGCCGGATAAAGTTTGATTGCTGATTTTTTCTTTATCTTTTAGATGGAGAAGATGTACCTTGCTTAAAATCTCTTTCATCTTTTCAGAATGAAGGGGCTCACCTAAACTGATATTGTCAAAAAAGAAAGGTTATCAAAATAATGACTTTCTTGTAAAATGTAAGACCCGATTTGTTGTCTTGCTTCAGGGTTCAAATCTTTTCCATTAAAGGTAATTTCTCCAGAATCGGGTTTTAAAAAGCCAAATAGTAAATTTAATAAAGTCGTTTTTCCACTGCCACTTTCACCAATAATAGCAATTTTTTCTCCAGAATGAATGGTGAAAGAAAAATCAGAGAGGATGACTTTCCCTTGATGACTGAAAGAAACCCGTTCAAATTGGATTGGAAAACAATTCTTGATAACTACTTTTTCCTCACTGTTCTTACTTTCAGCTAAAAATTGGTATTTATCACAGAGGTTTTTACTGGATTTTCGTGTATTGATGAAATAAGATAGCTCTTGAAATTGATAACCGATATTGTAAGACACAAGGTAAATAGCGACAAAACTAGCTGGAGTTAGCTTACCATAATAAGTCATAAAACCGCCAATAATAATGGGAAAAACAGAGCAAAACACATCAATGGTATTGATTAGAATGTTGTTTATCGTTCTTTGTTTTTCAAACTGGACATTCTGCTTCATATTCTTAAATAATTTCTTTTGAAAAATCGTGTAAAAGAAAGTCTGGCTATGATAGTTTTTGATCACTCTAGAACCAGCTATAAATAGACAGCAGGGAGATGTAATCTTGATTGACCGCTGATTTTTTCTCGGATAGCCGATCTAGTTTTTTGGAGCCAATTCCACTGCATAGAGCTGGAATGGCATAGAAAATGATGAAAATGGCTCCTAACCAGAAGTTTGTCAATAAAGCATAAACGCTAGAGACGCAGGTGAAACCAAGAGAACCAATGATAATCAAAGTGGATTCTACATAATTTTCTTCTATCTGTTTCACATCATTTTCTAAATCGGAAAGAATGTCTTTATCTGACAGTTGATTGTCATAAAGAAAAGCCGCAAACATCTTTCCTTTTAGCTTCTTATTAAAGTCAGCAATGACCTTAGCATAGTAATAACGCTTTCCTGCTAAACCCAAGAGAATCAGGATATTTCCCAAAATTCCTAGTAGCAAGGTCTGCCAGAGAATCATTAAATTTTTCGCTTGAAAACTATCAATAATCATCCGAACGAGGGTAGGATTTAAGACCGACTCAACCCATGTCAGCGCGATAAACAGAAAGTAGATGACTAATAGCTTTTTTGAGATAAAGCGTTTAAGCATATCTGATAATCCTTATCTAAAATACTATATTAAAAAACTCTCAAACAACTTTTTGAGAGTTTTAAGAGCGTCTTAAAAGTTGTTTAAGAAGACGAAGAAGTTTAAATTTGAGTGGTTGTGGATAGTAGCGGAAAGTGCCCATTTTACGAACAATGTAGCCATTGAAGTTTTGTTTGAAACGGAGAACGCCGTCAGATCCGTCGAAAATTCCTGTAATACCAAGAAAATTGTAAAAAGGGATATTTCGCTTGATAGCTTCTTTCATGACATATTCTTGGAGAAGTGCTGGGGCGTAGAATTTGTTAAATTCAGGATAGGAACCACTAAAGAGGTAAGTCGCTTCCTGTGGTGTATAGATAAAGAGGCTGCCTGCAAGAACTTGGTCTTCTGTTCCATATTTATCTATCAATTCTTGCGCTTCGGCTTTGCGTGTTTCAAAACTTTCAAATTGGCTAGAGAATTCACGCAGTTGATTGTGCTTCTTCTCTGACTGAGGATTTTTTTCTAAATCCGCTTCTAATTTTTTGATCTTTTGTTCTAGCTTTTTTTGATCATTTTGCAGATGTTGCAAATAATCTTGAAAATTAAGCGTTGCAATCATGAAGTCCGCTTGATTGCCAAAAGCATCATAGAAATCTTGATAATAATCTAATGCTTTATCGCTATATTCACGACGTTCGGATGTGGCAGAAGTGATTTCCTTGAAAATATTTAATTCGTCTCTTTTCAGTTTTTTTAGTTGAATGCCGAAAGTATTCGCCTTTTTGACGGTTGATTTGCCATTTTTGCTGAAGGATTTAAGCAGATCCTTTTCAGTCAGTCTGGTTAAATCTTTGACATAGTGCCAATCAGGTTCGCCACCAGGATAGCCAGTCTGTAAGCCGTCAAATTCATAGCCCAAATCCGTCAATTCTTGTATCAACTCGGGTCTTTCTGGAGAGCTTGGCTGGCCATTGCTGTCAAATGTTTGATATGTTTCATAAGGTTTGACAATTAGCTCTAAAGCACCATTTTCTTTAGCGTAGGTCTTGAGTTCATGGTAGAAATGTTGCAGGTCATGAGGATTTGTTGAAACAGGGCCGCAATTTATTTCCATGTGAAGTCCACCTGTCATGGGCATACTGTAGAGTACAGCCGAAACAGTCACTTCGTCATGCTCATTTGTATATCCTACATATTGACAAGTAAAGCCGCGTTTTGATAAGAGCTTCTCCATTTCTACCGTCTGCATAAAAGAACGTTGAGCGCAAGAAGCGCTATGTTTTACAAATTCTTCCTGACGAAGTCGTTTAAATGTCATGTAATTCCTTTCTTAGTGTTTACTGCGGAATTTTTTTCTCAGAGTATAGGCGATATTTGATAAGTGATAGAGAGGGTTGGTTGGGAGATTAAATTCACCAGCGTATTCCTCAATAGTCGGGTTGAATTTAGACTTGAAGTGGTAAAGCCCGCCGTCTAAATCATTTTCAACACCGCCCATATTTTGCCAATTAGATCCGCGTTCAAAAGCGTGTTTAGCGGTTTCGTACCAAGTCAGGATAGCTGGTTGGTAGCGGCGGTATTCTTCGTCCATCCCAGCATAGATATTTTCAGAGGTAGTTCCATATTCGAGAACCAAAGTTCCAGATAGAGGCACTGTTATGGCTCCTTGAGTCATTTTTTCTGCTAAGAAGTCCATTTCTTCTTGCAGTCGTTTTTGTTCCTGCTTGTTGTTTTCAATTTTACCGGGCTTGGTTTTTTCAGTAAATTTGCTAGCTTCTTTTTCAGCTTTGGATTTTTGTACTTGGAGACTTTCTAGACGCTCGTTTAAATTAATACTTGCAAGTGTGATATAGGACTGCTCAGGGTAGGTATCCAGCAGTTTTTGATAATAGTCCTTCCCCCGCAAGTGAATACTCTTTCGATTCTCGGTTTTTTTCATCAAAGCAGAGAAATCGTCCAAAAGCTCTGAACCACCAAACTGGACTTGAATACCTTTGTTGCGAGCAGTGCGAATGGCTTGTCGTGTGCTTTTCGATAAAAGTTCTTCGCTGAAATTCTCCTTGTAAATATTTGCTTGAAAGCGTGGCTGAATGGTTTCATCCAATAATTCAGTACGTCCAAGCCAGATAGCACCTGCTTTTTGCAAGTTGTTAATCAAATCAAGAGTTTTTGGATTGTCCTGTCTCTCTTCCCCACTTTGATTTTGAACTAAGAAAAGACTAGGATCAAACTTGATAAAAAGAGCTTTTTTAGTTTTAGCAAATTTTTTCAAAGAAGTCAGAACAAAGTCTAGCAATTCCTGATCTTGATAGTCCATAATAGGGCCACGCGGAATATAGAGCATGGTCATACTGAGTGGCAGCGGCTTGATGAGAATGCTGGCCGAGGCTACTAATTGATTATTTTTGTAAAAACCAATTCGTTCATTGTCCCAGTTATCTTTAACCTTTGCCCAAGAAGCACTTTGAAGTAAGTTGGTTTGAGAACTGTGCTTAACAAAATCATCGTGTTCTTGAGCAGAGATTCCGATTTTATAAGTGTACATTAATTTAAAACCCACTCTCTAATAGCGTATGCGACGCCTGATTCGTCATTTGATTTGGTAATGTATTTGGCGATTTTTTTCAGTTCATCAGTTCCATTTTCCATTACAACAGGATTTCCCACGACTTCTAGCATAGAACGATCATTTTCTTCGTCACCAATCGCCATAGTTTCTTCTTTTGTCAATCCTAATTTTTCTGCTAGATGCACGACTGCAGCTCCTTTGTTGACTGTTTTTTTGACAATTTCTAAGTAAAAAGGTGCAGATTTTACGAGTGTGTATTTACCGTACAATTCTTTAGGAAGTTTCGTGATTGCTTGATCTAACGTTTCTGGTTCGTCGATATACATGATTTTGACGATTTCTTTGTCTATCATCTCTTCTGGGGTGCGATAGTAAACTGGCATATTGACCAGACCAGCTTCGTAAACAGTATATTTTCCAATATTACGGTTAGCAGTATAAATGCCGTCTTTAGTGATAGCGTGCATGTGAACTCCTAGCTTGTGGCTGAGGTATTCAATATCCAGATAATCATCATAAGACAAGGATTCTTTAATATATTCCTCTCCTGTGACTGTATCTTGAACCAACCCACCATTGAAAGTAATGACATAGTTTCCTGGCTCATTTAGATGCAACTCTTCAAGCAAATTCCTCACTCCTGGAATAGGACGTCCGGTTGCAATGACAATTTTTACCCCAGCATCTTTTGCATCTTGTATAGCAGAAAAGACTTCTGGAGTGATTTCTTTTTTGCCATTTAATAAGGTTCCGTCAATATCAACGGCGACTAGTTTAATACTCATGTTTGTGTGATTCTCCATATATGAATTGATCGTTTTTAATATACGACAAGAAAGTTTTGCTATTTTCACTAAAAAGTCCAGCATCTTTCAGCATTTCTTTTGGAAAATAAAAACGATTATCTCCATGTCTTGTTCCTGCTAGCGACTCAACAATAGGCGACAAAGTGGATAATTCAGCGAGACTGTTATCTTTTTGCACGATTTCAATCTGAGTTCGAGGTTTTTCGACATCTGGGCGATAAAAATCATAAGGTAGGTCAAAATTACGATGAATGGCCGTGTAGTAGTCGGGATCAAAACCAACACCTGCAACTAAATTCCGCATGATATTCAGCTGTTTTTCATTTTTTTCAGAGAAAATAATAGATTTAAAGACCTTACGGTTGATGAAACGCTGTGCTAAATCCGATAAAATCGTATCAGGACTACTCATCCAGACTTGAAAATAAGTGTTCATAACCCCGTCATCCAATGCTAAATAATCTTTCAAAGTCACTCTTTTTTCAAAGAAAGGAATAAGGTTAGGAGAAGAAAGCAAAAAATAGTCTTTCTGCTTTTCATAGAGAAATTTAGCTCGTTTGAGTAAATTCTGTAAGAGTACCTCCATCGCACGACTAGCAGGATGAAAATAAACTTGCATATACATTTGATAACGACTGACGACATAATCTTCTACAGCATGCATGCCGTTGCGCTTAAAAGCAATGCCATTTTCGACAGGGCAAATAACACGTAAAATTCGTGTCAAATCAAATCGTCCATAAGAAGCACCTGTGTAGTAAGAGTCTCGCAAGAGGTAATCCATACGATCCACATCAATCTGACTGGAAATGAGTTGCACCACCTGTTTGTTTGGATAGGTATGGTTGATAACACTGGCTACTTTTTCAGGAAAATCAGGCGCAACTTGAATCAGCACTTGGTTAATCTCTGTTTCAGGGTTTGTGATAATTTGACGTGTGATTTCCTCGTGATCAGTATCAAAGAGGTGCTCGAAAGTATGTGAATAAGCACCATGACCTACATCATGCAAGAGGGCAGTCGTCATGACTAGGAGACTCTCGTGTTGATCCCAAATTTCTGGGTATTTTTCGTCGAATATCTTTGTGATTCGACGTGCAATTTCATAAGCTCCAAGACAATGTGAAAAACGGCTGTGTTCACCGCCGTGAAAGGTATAACCGGAAGTTCCTAACTGTTTAATGCGGCGCAGTCGTTGAAATTCTTTGGTATTTATTAAATCATAGATAACTTGGTGATCTACATGGATGTAATTGTGCACGGGATCACGAAATACTTTTTCAATCATGGCTCTATTATACCATAAACAGAAGAAGACCACACTGAAAAAATTAAGGGAAAGACGAGAAGAAATCTTTGACATTTTCTGGTAAAATAGAAAAGGAGAACTAGTAAATGAGGAGTTTGTAGTGTGAAGGTTAGAATCAGAAATCAGATTCAGTTCGATGAACAAGTAGAACAAATTGATCAAAGGTATGATGGAGAATGGATGCAAAAAGGGTCTTATTGCTATTTAGTCTTTAAAAATGAAGAAAATGAACAAGTAGTGCTGAAATTTCATGATAAAGAACTGACTATGACACGATTTTCTACTCCTAAATCTTTGATGCGGTTTATCAAAGGAGGGAAAGCCTTGGTTGGTATTCCCACGTCAGTTGGCATGCAGCAATTCATCACGGAAACCAGTCATTATCAAGTTGATTTGAAAAAACAAGTACTTGAACTTCATTATCAATTGAGAATACGTGATAGTGAGCAGATTTTTGCAAGTTATCAAATGGAGATTTCCTGGAAATAGGATAGAGAAAAATGATTCCCAGTTTAGCAATAGTTGCTATGTTGGTTGTCAGTAGATGTATTTGATTTTTCGTAATCAGAGACAGTATGTCTTTAGATTCAATTTTGCCAAACTTCATAGTGATTATTTTATTTATTTCAGCTGGGTATCTGTTGAGTAAAAATAGGCAGTTACTGAACTTTTTTGCTTGAAAAAATCAAAAAATTTGATATAATAAAGACACTCAAGGGAGTAGCTAGCGGGATATCCGTTACAAGGTCGTCAATACGAAAGCAATTTCCGGCCTTGTATGAAACAGCGAGACTTGTTACAGTAAACAGGTCTCTTTTTGTTTGTCAAAAAGAGATTAAAGGAGGAACTATTTTGTCGAAAGAACAAAAGCGCCAAGCGTTTTATACGCAAAGTTCGGAAGAAGTTTTAAAGAATTTGGAAACTTCTGAGCAGGGTTTAACAAGCAATGAAGCTGCTAAGCGTTTAGATGAGTACGGTCGCAATGAACTAGATGAAGGAGAGAAAAAATCCCTTCTGATGAAATTCGTTGAGCAATTCAAGGATTTGATGATTCTCATATTGCTGATTGCTGCTATTCTTTCAGTTGTGACTTCAGGTGGTGAAGATATTGCAGATGCGATTATTATCCTAGCTGTGGTCATTATTAATGCCATTTTTGGAGTTTATCAAGAAGGCAAGGCAGAAGAAGCAATTGAAGCACTAAAATCTATGTCTAGCCCAGCTGCGCGCGTGCTGCGTGACGGGCATGTGACAGAAGTAGATTCTAAGGAATTAGTTCCAGGAGACATCGTTATACTGGAAGCTGGTGATGTGGTACCTGCTGATATGCGTCTTTTGGAAGCGAACACGTTGAAAATCGAAGAAGCAGCTCTGACTGGTGAATCTGTTCCTGTTGAAAAACATCTGACTGTTGATGTAGCTGCGGATGCAGGACTGGGTGACCGCATCAATATGGCTTTCCAAAATTCAAATGTTACGTACGGACGGGGAATGGGTGTAGTTGTCAATACAGGTATGTATACGGAAGTTGGTCATATTGCTGGTATGCTTCAGAACGCTGATGAAACAGATACTCCACTCAAGCAAAATCTAAATGGTCTGTCAAAAGTGCTCACCTATGCGATTTTAATTATTGCAGCTATCACTTTTGTGGTTGGTGTATTCGTTCAAGGAAAAGATCCACTGGGAGAATTGATGACATCAGTTGCACTTGCCGTTGCAGCAATTCCAGAGGGGCTTCCTGCTATTGTAACCATTGTCTTGGCACTTGGTACCCAAGTTTTGGCGAAGAGAAATTCCATTGTCAGAAAGCTTCCTGCAGTTGAGACGCTTGGCTCTACTGAAATTATTGCTTCTGATAAGACTGGTACATTAACTATGAACAAAATGACAGTTGAGAAAGTCTTTTATGATGGTAGCTTGCACGAAGCAAAACAAGCTATTGACCTCGGACTCGACTTGCCATTGCTACGCTCGGTTGTACTTGCTAATGATACTAAAATCGATCAAGATGAAAAACTCATTGGAGATCCAACGGAAACAGCCTTTATTCAGTATGCTTTAGATAAAGGGTATGATGTCAAGGCGTTTTTGCAACAGTATCCTCGTGTAGCAGAGTTGCCGTTTGATTCTGAACGTAAGCTCATGTCAACTATTCATCCTTTGCCAGACGGTAGATTTTTGGTTGCTGTAAAAGGTGCGCCGGATCAACTCTTAAAACGTTGTGTGTCTCGTGACAAGGCAGGAACTATTGCGCAGATTGATGAGGCAACGATTCAGCTGATTAAAGATAATAACTCAGGTATGGCTCATCAAGCCTTGCGCGTGTTGGCTGGTGCCTACAAAATTATTGATAAAATCCCAGAAAACTTAACGTCTGAAAATCTTGAAAATGATTTAATTTTCACAGGTATGATTGGCATGATTGACCCTGAACGTCCAGAAGCTGCAGAAGCTGTACGGGTTGCGAAAGAAGCAGGCATTCGTCCGATTATGATTACAGGTGATCACCAAGATACAGCGGAAGCTATTGCCAAACGTCTAGGAATTATCAATGATGATAGTAAAGACCATGTCATGACTGGTGTCGAGCTTAACGAATTGTCAGACGAAGAGTTTGAAAAAGTTGTTGGCCAATACTCTGTCTATGCACGGGTATCTCCTGAACATAAGGTGAGGATTGTCAAAGCTTGGCAACATCAAGGTAAAGTTGTTGCTATGACCGGTGATGGTGTCAATGATGCCCCAGCCCTGAAGACAGCCGACATCGGTATTGGAATGGGAATCACTGGGACCGAAGTTTCGAAAGGTGCTTCTGACATGATTCTGGCTGATGATAACTTTGCAACGATTATCGTGGCTGTTGAAGAAGGACGTAAAGTCTTCTCTAATATTCAAAAGACGATTCAATATTTGCTTTCGGCCAATACGGCAGAAGTTTTGACTATTTTCCTAGCAACTCTTTTTGGTTGGGATGTGCTGCAGCCGGTTCACCTACTTTGGATTAATTTAGTGACAGATACTTTTCCAGCTATTGCTCTGGGAGTTGAACCTGCTGAGCCAGGTGTGATGACGCATAAACCGCGTGGTCGTAAGTCTAGCTTCTTCTCAGGTGGTGTTATGAGCTCGATTATTTATCAAGGATTCTTGCAAGGTGCTTTGGTACTTGGTGTTTATGCCTATGCCTTGATGAATCCTGTTCATGTTGGGGATATGAGAGCTATTCATGCAGATGCCCTAACCATGTCTTTTGCAACACTTGGATTAATTCAACTGTTCCACGCTTTTAATGTGAAATCTGTTTATCAATCACTTCTGACAGTCGGACCATTCAAGTCTAAAACTTTTAATTGGTCTATCTTGGTCTCCTTTATCTTGTTGGCTTCTACTATTTTGATTGAGCCACTAGAAGGAATTTTTCATGTGACAAAATTGGATCTTTCACAATGGGCAGCAGTCCTTATTGGCAGTTTTTCAATGATTATCATTGTAGAAATTGTCAAATTTATCCAACGCAAACTTGGCTTTGATAAGAATGCTATTTAAGAAAGAAAAAGTCATCTTTGGATGACTTTTTCTAATAATCTAATTGAAAAGGAAAGATATGGAAAAAATACTAAAAGAAAAATTAGCACAGGATATGCCGATTTATCAACAAGAAGAAATCCTTTGGATGTTAGATCATGTTGGTCACTCGAATTTAGGAGATGACGGCTTTTGGAGACGGTGGAAATGACCTAGAAAAGCTAGCTTATGTAGAGCAGGCTATGCGATGAAAAACGAATCTGAAATAGTAAAGAGAGTAGCCAAGTATCAGACACCGAGCAATCAAGAATTAGGTGTTTTAGAAATTATTGAACAAGAACTAGTAAAATAGTTCACTACTATATAAATCATTTTTCTGTATCTGTCTACTTAATATTCCTCTTCAGATGGCAATCTATCTAACAATCATGTAACAAAAAATGAAATTTCTTGATTACAACTTAGAAATTTTATACAATAACTATTATTGGATTCTGTCAGAAGTTAGAAAAAAATACTGACTTATGATATAATAAAATGATGCATGAAAAGAGGTAACTATGGATATTTCAGAAATTCGTCAAAAAATTGACGCAAATCGTGAAAAATTAGCTTCTTTCAGGGGGTCTCTTTGACTTAGAAAGTCTGGAAGAAGAAATCGCCATCTTAGAAAACAAGATGACAGAACCTGACTTTTGGGATGACAACATTGCAGCGCAAAAAACATCTCAAGAATTAAACGAACTCAAACAAACCTATAGTAATTTTCACCAAATGACTGATTTATTTGATGAATTGGAAATTTTACTGGATTTCTTGGCTGAAGACGCATCTGTGCAAGAGGAATTAGAAGAAAAGCTGGATGAGCTGGATAAGATGATGGGAAGTTATGAGATGACCTTGCTGTTATCAGAACCCTATGATCATAACAATGCTATCCTTGAGATTCATCCAGGATCTGGAGGTACAGAGGCGCAAGACTGGGGCGATATGTTGCTTCGGATGTATAATCGGTTTGGTAATGCCCATGGCTTTAAAGTCGAAGTGTTAGATTATCAAGCAGGAGATGAAGCGGGGATTAAGTCGGTGACCCTTTCATTTGAAGGACCACATGCTTATGGTCTGCTCAAGTCAGAAATGGGAGTTCACCGTTTGGTGCGGATTTCGCCATTTGATTCCGCTAAACGCCGTCATACTTCCTTTACCTCAGTAGAGGTTATGCCAGAGTTGGATGATACCATTGAGGTGGAAATTCGCGATGACGATATTAAGATGGATACTTTCCGTTCGGGAGGAGCCGGTGGTCAGAACGTCAACAAGGTTTCTACTGGTGTTCGTTTGACACATATACCAACGGGAATTGTAACTCAATCCACTGTTGATCGTACCCAGTATGGAAATCGTGATCGGGCCATGAAATTACTGCAAGCAAAACTCTACCAAATGGAGCAAGAGAAGAAAGCAGCCGAGGTAAACTCGCTCAAAGGAGATAAAAAAGAAATCTCTTGGGGGAGTCAAATCCGTTCTTATGTTTTTACACCATACACTATGGTTAAAGATCATCGAACTGGTTACGAAGTAGCTCAAGTTGATAAAGTCATGGATGGTGATTTAGATGGCTTTATAGATGCTTACTTGAAATGGCGATTAAATTAAACATGAATTTAAGAGAGTGGAGCAGAGATTGTAATTGTATATAATTAAGGTTATCAATCCCACTCTTTCAACTATCTGATGAAAGGAACTCTTAACAATAAATGTCAATTATTGAAATGAGAGATGTTGTCAAAAAGTATGACAACGGGACAACAGCCCTGCGTGGTGTGTCTATTGAAGTAAATCCAGGAGAATTCACTTATATTGTAGGACCTTCTGGAGCTGGTAAATCAACGTTTATTCGTTTATTATATCGAGAAGTAAAACTTGATAAGGGTAGCTTACAAGTTGCTGGATTTAATCTGGCTAAGATAAAAAAACGCGATATTCCAATGTTACGTCGAAGTGTTGGTGTCGTTTTCCAGGATTATAAATTGTTACCTAAAAAGACGGTGTATGAAAATATCGCCTATGCTATGGAAGTTATTGGTGAACGCCGCCGGAATATTAAAAAACGTGTTATGGAAGTACTGGACTTGGTTGGCTTGAAGCATAAAGTTCGTTCTTTTCCAAATGAACTATCAGGTGGTGAACAACAGCGGATTGCAATTGCACGTGCTATTGTAAATAATCCAAAAGTTTTAATCGCAGATGAACCAACAGGAAATTTGGATCCAGATAATTCGTGGGAAATCATGAATTTACTAGAAAGAATCAATCTGCAAGGAACAACTGTTTTAATGGCCACTCATAATAGCCAAATTGTAAATACTTTGCGTCACCGCGTTATTGCCATCGAAAATGGTCGTGTGGTGCGTGATGAAGCAAAAGGAGAATACGGATACGATGAATAGTAGATTTTTAAGTCACCTACTAGAATCGCTTAAGAGTTTAAAGCGAAATGGTTGGATGACAGTTGCTGCAGTCAGCTCCGTGATGATTACACTGGGCTTAGTCGCAATCTTTGTGTCAGTCATTTTAAATACAGCGAAGTTAGCAACAGATATTGAAAACAATGTACGGGTTATGGTCTATATGCGACCAGATACAGCGGACAATAAAAAGACCATTACAAAAGAAGGTCAAAAAGTCAAGAATGAGGATTATCATAAAGTTTATAACGCCCTCAATAAGATGTCTCATGTGAAATCAGTGAAGTTTTCTAGTAAAGAAGAACAATTAAAGAAATTAACAGAAGTCATGGGGAAAGATTGGAAACTCTTTGAAGGAGATGCTAATCCTTTGCATGATGCCTATATCGTGGATACAACAGAACCGAAGTATGTCAATTCTGTTGCAAATAATGCGAAGAAAATTGAAGGTGTTTCTGAAGTTGAAGATGGCGGTGCCAATACAAAACGTATCTTTGCTCTGGCTGAGTTTATCCGTACATGGGGAACTGTTGGGGTGCTTCTTTTAGTCTTTATAGCTGTTTTCTTGATTTCGAATACCATCCGTATTACAATTATTTCGCGTAGCCGTGAAATTCAAATCATGCGTCTAGTCGGCGCTAAAAACAGTTATATTCGAGGTCCCTTCTTGTTAGAAGGAGCCTGGATTGGATTGTTCGGAGCGGTTATTCCGGCTGGGTTAGTCTATTTTGTTTATGAAGTAGCTTATAAATCGTTCAATCCATCACTTGCTAGTCAGAATCTTTCAATGATTATGCCGCAAACCTTTGTTCCACTGATGATTACCTTCCTCTTTGTCGTAGGAATTATTATTGGGTCATTCGGTTCAGTTCTTTCCATGAGACGATTCTTGAGGATTTAGTAGAAAAATATAAAAAAGCCTGTTTAGGCTTTTTTTAATGTAAAAATGGATTAAACATTTTTTCGTGGACAATGGTGGTTTGAGAACCATGCCCGGGATAGACATCATAATCAGGTAAGGTTAGTAATTCTTTTTTGATACTCGAAATAAGTTGATCTGAGTTTCCGGTATATAAATCTGTTCGACCAATTGTCTCACAGAACAAGGCGTCACCTGTTAATACAAAATGTTCCTTAGGAAAGATGATTGAAACGCCACCAATTGAATGCCCTGGTATTGGTACGACGTAAAAATAAAAATCATCTATATTGTAAGGAATATGATAGTCATAAAAAGCATTGGCGGGTTGGAGAACAACATCATCAATATTCTGATGGCGATCTAGTCCGGATAAATTATACTCTGGAGTATAAAGCCAGGCTGCTTCGCTTTCAGCCACGTAGACAGGAGGCTCGCGAAAGTCTTGACGAACTAAATCAACGCTCATAATATGATCGTAATGAGTATGAGTCAGCAAAATAGCTGTAATTGGCTTATTGATTTCTTGAATTTTTGCTGCAATTTTCTCCCAGTCGCTACCCGGATCAACTACGATAAGATGATGCTCGTTTTCTAAATAATAAGTATTTTCGTATGCTTGAGAATTTAAAGTTTTATGAATTGTTATCATGAGAGCTCCCTTCCTTTCATAGTTTAACAAAAAATGTGAGAAATGACACAAAAGAAATATTGCTTTATTCGTCAAAAGAAAATAAGACATAAAACGTGATACGAAATAGTTGGATTTATGGTATAATTTTTCTAGTATGACACAAGAAAAAAGAAAATATGCTGTGGTAGATTTGGAGGCGACCAGTGCCCGCAGCAATGCAAAGATTATCCAAGTCGGAATTGTAATCATTGAAAATGGACAGATTGTCAAAGCTTATGAAACTGATGTGAACCCTCATGAGAAGTTGGATCCTCATATTCGCCAATTAACAGGATTGACAGATAAGCGATTGAGAAAGGCGCCAGACTTTTCTCAAGTGGCTCGTGAGATTTATAAATTGATTGAAGATGCCATTTTTGTGGCTCATAATGTGAAATTTGATGCCAATTTACTTGCAGAAGCCCTTTTTTGGGAAGGGTTTGAATTAGTGACTCCGAGGATAGATACGGTGGAACTTGCGCAAGTTTTTTTTCCAAAATTTGAAAAATATAATCTAGGAATTTTATGTGAACAGTTAGAAATTCCTTTAGAACACGCACATACAGCTCTTGCAGATGCCTCGGCAACAGCTACATTATTTTTAAAAATACAAGAAAAAATTCAAAAACTTCCAAAAGAGTTAGTGGAATATTTGTTAACGTTTTCGAATAGTTTGATTTATGAATCACGTTTGGCAATAGAGGATGCTTTTGATCATATGTCGGATTTCACTTGCCATGATTTGATAAAGCAGCAGGGTATTTTTCTTAGAAAAAGTAAAAGGTTTAAAAAAGCAAGGAAGCTATCCAAAAATTTCCAACACAACATCAGTTTGTTGGATTTAGAGGAACGAAAAGAACAAGATGAGTTTGCCCATGCGGTAGAACAGGCTTTGAAAAGTCATCAATCAAGCTTTTTACAAGCTCAGACGGGGTTAGGAAAGACCTATGGTTACTTACTTCCAGCTTTGGGGCAAACGAGCAAGCAAATCTTGGTGACGGTTCCTACGAAAGTATTGCAGGATCAGATTGTGGCAAATGAAGGGCAGAACTTAGAACAAATTTTTCATATTTCTCTTCATAGCTTAAAAAGTCCTGCCAATTATTTGAAACTTGACTTCTTTTATGATAGTTTGCAACAAGTAGATGATAATCGTCTGGTCAATCGTTGCAAAATGTTACTTTTAGTTTGGCTTACAGAAACAGAATCGGGTGATCTGGATGAAATTGGCCAACGACATCGTTATCAGACTTATTTACAACAGGTTCTTCATGACGGGAAATTGAGCAAAAAATCTCATTTTTGGGATACAGATTTTTGGCAAAAAGGTCAAGAAAAATCGAAGCGTAGTCGTGTGTTAGTGACGAATCATGCCTATTTTTTGACGCGATTAGAAGATGATAAGTCAATTGTAGAAAATCGGCTTTTGATTGTGGATGAAGCGCAGAAGTTGTTTTTAGCTTTGGAAAATCTATCTCGAAAATCACTTAATATGACAAAATGCTTGCAGCAGATTCAATCGGAACTTGCAAGAGCAGATACCATTTTACAACGCCGTTTATTAGAAGATATTCAATTTGAGTTGGCTCATGCGGCGGAACAATTTCAACGCTACAAAAAAAATGAACTAACGAAAGAAGCCTGTTCTAAACTCAGACAAGACTTGTCAGAGATAAATACCTCCTCTCTTTCTGACTTACGCGCTATTTTCGCTACAAAATATGACCAGTTTTGGTTGAAAGAAGACCAATTTGATGATTATCGGGTGATGATGTTAGAAGCTACTTGTCTAAAAGTGCTAGATTTTAGATCCTTGTTACCTGAAAAAGTTCAGGTCTTATTTGTTTCAGCCACGTTGGAAATTAGCAAAAAAGTTCATTTGGCCCATTTACTTGGTTTTGAGAATGCACCGTTTTATCAGTTAGCACAGAAAATGAAGTTTCAGCAGAAAATATGGCTGGACAAGGATTTCCCAAATGTGGTGGATTTAGATGTGGAGACATATGCAGATTTGATTGCTAAATGGGTTCATAAGTTAGCTAATCAAGAAATTCCTATTTTGGTTTTGTTTACATCAAAATCATTACTACTGGCTGTTTCAGAACGCTTACGTCTTCCTCATTTAGCCCAGTATAAGAATGGCGAAGCAGCTAATATTAAACGTCGCTTTGATAGAGGAGAAACTAGTATTTTACTAGGAGCGGGTAGCTTTTGGGAGGGAACGGATTTTTCTAGTCAGAAGCAAATGATTGAAATGATTACGCGAATCCCTTTTGATAATCCGAGTGATTTCTTTACACAGAAACTTAATAATAAATTGCGACAAGAAGGTAAGAATCCTTTTTATGATTATAACTTGCCTGTCGCGATTTTACGCATAAAACAGGCTTTAGGGCGTACCGTTCGACATCAAGAACAGCAATCAGCAGTTGTTATTTTAGACAATCGCATTTTAAGTAAGCGATATGGACGCCAAATTCAAACAGCTCTAGAAAAAGTTGCTCCGCTATCCATCACAAGTATGAAACAAATTCCAAAAGAGATAGAGCAATTTTTGAAGAAGGAAACGATGTAACTTCAATTTATTAATGACTCAGTTCAAAGTAAACTGAGTTTTTTTGTTAAAAATACTAATTTTCTCCGCTGCTAGTTTTAAATTTTGTTATAATAGAAACACAAAGAAAGAAGGTTCAATATGTATCAAAAATATCTTCCAGGGATTGGTTTTGCTTTTGTATTAGCGGCAGTAGCAACCGTCTTGGGAAATTTCTTTCCCTTGATTGGCTCCAGCGTTTTTGCCATTCTTTTGGGAATTTTAGCCAATAATCTTTTTCATATAAAAAAGACTTATCATGCTGGTTTAGCCTATTCTGGAAAGAAATTACTGCAATATTCCATTATTTTGCTGGGGTTCAGCATGTCCATTGGCCGTGTCTCTGCTACAGGTATTTCCTCATTAAAGATTAGTATTTTAACGATTCTCATCGCCTTTCTTTCAGCTTATGTGGTAGGTCGTTTGTTGGGGATGGGTAAAGTTTTAACTACTTTAATTGGGTTCGGGACTGCTATTTGTGGTGGTTCTGCCATTGCAGCAGCCTCGCCAATTTTAGAAGCAAAAGATGAAGATATCGCTTTATCTATTTCAACAATTTTTTTCTTTAACATTTTAGCAGTTTTTATTTTCCCATTTTTAGGACATCTGATGCATATGAATAATGCAACTTTTGGAACTTGGGCAGGAACTGCTATCAATGATACATCATCTGTTGTAGCAGCAGGATATACTTACAGTCAGTCGGCGGGAGATTTAGCAACAATTGTTAAACTGAGTCGAGCTTTAATGATTGTACCAGCCTGTCTCATTTTTGCAGGGATTCGATATATACACTCCCAAAATAGTCATCAAAAAGTTGATTTAAAGAATATTTTTCCTTGGTTTATTCTGTGGTTTGTCGTAGCGTCTATTGTTACTAGTATAGGCATCTTTCCAAGTTCCTTTGTACCAGTAACAAAATTCTTGTCACAATGGCTCATGGCAATGGCTCTTGCTGGGATTGGGGCGAGAGTATCGTTTGGACAATTTAGAAAAGCAGGTGCAGCACCATTGCTAACAGGTGCCTTTGCTTGGTTTGCAGTTGCAGCATCTAGCTTAATCATTCAATACTTTTTTTCATAAAATACTTGACGTGTATTTGTTTACTTTGGAGGAGATATGCCTTATCAAAAGCGCTCGATTGATTCACGAGTGGATTATAGTTTAATTTTACCAGTATTTTGTTTGCTTTTTATTGGTGTTGTAGCTATTTATATCGCTGTTAATCATGATTATCCCAAAAATGTTTGGCCGATTGTAGGACAACAGATTGCTTGGATTGCTCTGGGGACAGTTATCAGTTTGATTGTTATGCTATTTAATACAAAATTTCTTTGGCAAATAACGCCATACTTATATGTCTTTGGCTTATCCCTGATGGTGCTGCCGCTTATTTTTTATAGTTCAGAATTAGTTGCGTCAACAGGAGCAAAAAACTGGGTGACTATAGGACGTGTTACCTTATTTCAGCCGTCTGAATTCATGAAAATTTCTTATATTCTGATGTTGTCACGGGTCGTTGTTAATTTTTTGAAGCGCTATAAAGATAGAGAGCGAACAATCCAATTGGATTTTTTCCTGATTTGTGAACTAGCAGTTTATACACTACCAGTTTTGATTTTATTGACATTACAGAGTGACTTAGGGACAGCTTTGGTTTTTATTGCAATTTTTTCAGGAATTGTTCTTTTATCAGGTGTATCTTGGAAAATTATTGTACCAGTTGTTTTAGCTATTTTGGTTATAGGTGGGGGCTTTTTGTTGATTTTTATTTCAAAAGATGGCCGAGCCTTTTTACACCAAATTGGGATGCCAACATACCAGATTAACCGGATTTTGGCTTGGTTGAATCCATTTGATTATGCGCAAACAACTACGTATCAACAGGCACAAGGCCAAATAGCAATTGGTAGTGGTGGTCTCTGGGGACAAGGGTTTAATGTATCCAATCTATTGGTGCCTGTCCGTGAAAGTGATATGATTTTCACTGTTATTGCAGAAGATTTTGGTTTTGTTGGTGCAACAGCTGTGATTGCACTGTATTTGCTATTAATTTATCGTATGCTAAAAATTACCCTAAAATCAAATAATCAGTTTTATACATATATTTCAACTGGTTTTATCATGATGCTACTCTTTCATATTTTTGAAAATATTGGAGCAGTAACAGGGATTTTGCCTTTGACAGGAATTCCGCTGCCATTCATTTCTCAAGGGGGTTCTTCCATTATTAGTAATTTAATTGGTGTAGGACTTTTGCTTTCGATGAGTTATCAAAATAATCTATCAGATGAGAAACACTTACATTATCCTACAAGACGTAAAAAAGTAGTATTAAAACAATTAAAATAAAGGAGAAGAAGTATGACGAAAGTAGCTGTTATGTTGGCCAATGGATTTGAAGAAATTGAAGCGTTAACGGTTGTAGATGTTCTGCGTCGTGCTGGTATTACTTGCGAAATGATTGGCTTTGAAAAGATTGTGACGGGTTCTCATGATATTTCAGTTCAAGCGGATCAAATTTGGGATGGAAAGTTAGATGATTATGACTTAGTGGTACTACCGGGAGGAATGCCCGGAGCAACTAATCTGAGAGAGGATGATCGTTTAATGTCAGCTCTACAAAATATGCAAAAAGAAGGCAAGAGAATAGCGGCTATTTGTGCGGCACCGATTGCATTAAATCGTGCAGGAGTTTTAAAGAACAAACAATTTACCTGTTACGATGGTATCGAGTCAGATATTGAAACTGGAACTTACATCAAACAAACTGTCGTTGTTGATGGGAAAGTGATTACCAGTCGAGGTCCTGCAACAGCCTTAGCTTTTGCTTATGAGTTGGTTCATCAGTTAGGTGGAGATAGTGATCAGCTTGCAACTGCGATGCTTTACAATGATGTCTATGGTGATTGACTTTTGTGAGACTAAAACTTATTTGGAATTTTCCAGATAAGTTTTTTATTTAAATCTTTCCTCCCCAAACAGCTTTCCTCCCCCTTTTAGCCGCCATTTTTTAGAAAAATATGTTATAATAAAAGGTATGGATTATCAAGATTATATTTGGGATTTAGGAGGGACTCTCCTCGATAATTACGAGACTTCAACTGCTGCATTTGTAGAAACATTAGCTGATGCTGGGATTCGAGCTAGCCATGATGATGTATACAAGGCATTGAAGATTTCCACTCCCTATGCGATTGCTCAGTTTGCATCCGGCATTCCTCAATTTTTGCAAACCTATAAAGCGAATGAAGCGATAGAATTAGCTCATCCTGTTTTATTTGAAGGGGCTTCGGAGTTGCTTAAGAAAATTATTGCACGAGGAGGGCGTAATTTTCTGATTTCTCATCGAAATGATCAGGTTTTAGAGATTCTTGAGAAAACAGAGATTTTGACAGATTTTACAGAAGTTGTAACGTCTAGTCGTGGTTTTAAAAGGAAGCCAAATCCTGAGTCAATGCTTTACTTAAAAGATAAATATCAGATTGAGAACGGTTTAGTCATCGGAGATCGTTTGATTGATACAGAAGCTGGTCAAGCAGCTGGTTTTGCGACTTATCTCTTTGATAATATGGAAAATCTCGAGCAATTTATAAAAATATAGAAAAGGAATCGTATGTCAGAAGAAACGAAAGAAATGCAAGCACAGGATTATGATGCTAGTCAAATTCAGGTTCTTGAAGGGTTAGAAGCTGTTCGTATGCGCCCAGGAATGTACATTGGCTCAACTTCAAAGGAAGGACTTCACCACCTTGTTTGGGAAATTGTGGATAACTCAATTGATGAGGCACTAGCAGGTTTTGCAACCCATATTCAAGTATTTATAGAAAAAGATAATTCGATTACGGTTGTCGACGATGGTCGTGGGATTCCTGTAGATATTCAAGAGAAAACTGGCCGTCCTGCAGTAGAAACAGTTTTTACGATTCTCCACGCTGGAGGAAAATTCGGCGGTGGCGGTTATAAGGTTTCCGGTGGCCTTCATGGGGTGGGTTCTTCCGTTGTCAATGCTCTCTCAACTCAGTTAGATGTTCGTGTTTATAAAAATGGACAGATTCATTTTCAAGAATATCGTCGCGGTCAGGTCGTCGCGGATTTGAAAATTATTGGGGAAACAGATCGAACAGGGACAACTGTTCACTTTACTCCAGACCCAGAAATCTTCACAGAAACTGTTGAATTTGATTTTGAAAAATTGAATAAACGGGTACAGGAACTAGCGTTCTTGAATCGCGGATTGCGGATTTCTATCACAGATAAACGCGAAGGATTGGAACAAACAAAAGATTACCATTATGAAGGTGGAATTGCTAGCTATGTCCAATACATCAATGAAAACAAAGACGTTATCTTTGAGAATCCTATATATACAGACGGAGAAATGGATGATATTACTGTTGAAGTAGCTATACAATACACAACAGGTTACCACGAAACAGTCATGAGTTTTGCAAATAATATCCACACCCACGAAGGTGGAACTCATGAACAAGGATTCCGTACAGCACTCACGCGTGTCATCAATGACTATGCGAAGAAAAATAAACTTTTAAAAGAAAATGAAGACAATCTAACTGGTGAAGATGTTCGTGAAGGTTTGACAGCTGTCATCTCTGTCAAACATCCTAATCCTCAGTTTGAAGGACAAACAAAGACAAAGTTGGGCAATAGTGAAGTTGTTAAAATTACCAATCGTCTCTTTAGTGAAGCCTTTTCAGATTTTCTTTTGGAAAATCCTGCAGTTGCTAAAAAAATTATTGAGAAGGGGATTTTAGCATCTAAAGCTAGGATTGCAGCTAAGCGCGCACGTGAAGTGACCCGCAAGAAATCAGGACTGGAAATTTCCAACTTACCTGGTAAATTAGCAGACTGCTCTTCCAATGATCCGCATGAAACAGAATTGTTTATCGTGGAAGGAGACTCAGCAGGTGGTTCAGCTAAGTCTGGTAGGAATCGGGAATTTCAGGCTATTTTACCAATTCGTGGTAAGATTTTAAATGTTGAAAAAGCCAGTATGGATAAAATCTTGGCAAATGAAGAAATTCGTAGCCTCTTTACTGCAATGGGAACAGGCTTTGGCGCAGACTTTGATGTGAATAAGACTCGCTATCAAAAGCTAGTCATTATGACTGATGCTGATGTTGATGGTGCCCATATCCGAACTCTTCTGTTGACATTGATTTATCGTTATATGAAACCTGTTTTGGAAGCAGGATATGTTTATATTGCACAACCGCCTATTTATGGTGTTAAAGTTGGCAGTGAAGTGAAAGAATATATCCAACCCGGAGTCAATCAAGAAGAAGAGCTGCAGTTGGCATTGGAACGTTATTCTGAAGGTCGCTCCAAACCAAGTATCCAGCGTTATAAAGGGTTAGGTGAAATGGATGATCACCAACTTTGGGAAACAACAATGAACCCAGAACATCGCTTAATGGCGCGTGTTTCAGTAGATGATGCAGCAGAAGCAGATAAGATTTTTGACATGCTGATGGGTGATCGTGTAGAACCTCGCCGTGAATTTATCGAAGAAAATGCCGTTTATAGTACATTGGACGTTTAAAAAAATCTGAAAAAATTCACATTTACCAGTAAAATTATGATATAATAATCATGATTATTTTCAAGTAATATTTTGAAGGAGTTTTACATGTCTAACGGACTAATCGTACTAATTATAGTGATAGCAGTTCTCTTGATTGTTGCTTATATAGCTGCTGTCTTATTGAGAAAAAGAAATGATGCTTTACTTGCTAAGTTAGAAGAGCACAAAGAAGAACTTTATAATCTTCCTGTAAACGATGAGGTAGAAGCAGTAAAAAATATGCATTTGATTGGCCAAAGTCAAGTTGCCTTTCGTGAATGGAATCAAAAATGGGTTGATCTTTCTTTAAATTCTTTTGCAGATATTGAAAACAATCTCTTTGAAACAGAAGGTCACAATAATTCGTTCCGCTTTTTAAAAGCAAAACATGGTATTGATAAAATTGAAAGTCAGATTGACCTAATTGAAGAGGACATTACTGCTATTCGTAATGCACTTGCTGAATTAGAAAAGCAAGAATCAAAGAATAGTGGCCGTGTCTTGCATACCTTGGAGTTGTTTGAAAAGCTACAGGTATCTGTTGCAAATGATACAGAAGGTTATGGCTCTGCACTTCCTGAGATTGAAAAACAATTAGAAAAAATTCAATCTGAATTTTCCCAATTTGTAACTTTAAATTCATCAGGAGACCCTGTTGAAGCAGCAGAAATTTTGGATCAAACAGAAAATCATATTCTTGCCTTGACGCAGATTGTCGAAAAAATTCCAGCGCTTGTCTCTGACCTGGTTCACAAATTGCCCGAACAGTTAGAGGATCTGGAATCTGGTTATCGTAAATTGCTGGAGTCAGGATATCATTTTATTGAAACGGATATTGAATCTCGTTTTCAACAATTACATACTAGTTTAAAAAGGAATAGTGAAAATATTGCCAGTTTGGAATTGGATAATGCACAGTATGAAAATACGCAAATCCAAGAAGAAGTGGATGCTTTGTATGATATGTTCAACCGCGAAATTGCGTCGCATAAAGTAGTTGTCAAATTAGTCAATAGTTTACCAGATTATTTGAACCATACAAAAGAAAACAATCAAAATCTTTTGACAGAGATTGCCCGCCTTTCAAAACTATATCTATTGACGGAAAGTGATACGAATCATATTCGTCGACTTCAAAGTGAACTTTCGAGTTTAGATGATGTTGTTTTAGAAGCTATTGAAGATTCTTCAGAAAGAAAACAAGCTTATTCTGTTCTTCAAGAAAACCTTGAAACCATTCAAAAACGAGTTAAAGAAATTGAAGATGAACAATTAGTATTAAGTGAAAAGTTGGCAAAAATCGAAAAGGATGATGCCAATGCTCGACAAAAAGTCAATATTTATATCAATAAACTGCATACAATTAAACGTTATATGGAAAAACGCAATTTACCAGGTATTCCACGGAGCTTCCTGACTGTTTTCTTTACTGCAAGTGATAATACAGAAGCCTTATTAGCAGAATTGGAGCAATACCGTGTCAATATCGAGTCAGTAAACCGTATGCTGGAAATTTTGACAAATGATATGAATGAACTTGAGAATGAAACCTATCGGATTGTTGAAAATGCAACGTTAACAGAACAACTATTGCAGTATTCAAATCGTTATCGTTCATTTGACGAGGGAGTACAGACTGCTTTCAACCGTGCATTGGAAATTTTTGAGAATGACTTTGATTATCAAGCTTCATTTGAAGAAATCTCACAAGCATTGGATGTAGTAGAACCTGGTGTAACCAATCGTTTTGTTACATCTTATGAAAAAACACGTGAAAATATCCGATTTTAAACGGAGATTAAAATGGAGATAAGAAATTATTTTCTTATCTCCATTTTTCTATATCTTATAACTTTTCGTACAAAATAAATACCAGCCACATTAATTGATGTGATTGGTATATTTTTTAATGGGTAAAAGTGACACAAACTCCTTCTGGGACAAAGAAATCATGTGAGATTTCTGTTAATTTTCCTGTTTTTGGATCGCGTTTGAAAACAGTGGCATTATCTGAGTCTTGATGAACCGCAATCACATACTGTTGGTCTGGTGTGATATTAAAATCGCGCGGATTTTTTCCATTTGTCGGAACAATTTCTACGAGTTCAAGAGTTCCGTCGCCTGCCACTTTATAAACTGCGATTGAATTGTGTCCACGGTTGGAACCATAAAGGAATCGACCGTCAGCAGATAAGCGAATGGCAGCTGTTCCATTGAATTCTGAAAAGTTTTCTGGTAAGGTTGAAATAGTTTGCATACGTTCGAATTGACCATCTCCATCATAAATTAAAACTTCAATAGTGGAGTTTAATTCACAAATGAGATAAGCGATTTTGTAGGTTGGGTGAAATACAATGTGACGTGGACCAGCACCAGATGTCGCATGATAGGTTTCCAAACGATTTAAGCGTCCATAGTCACTAATTTCGTATGTTACAACTTCATCCGTACCCAAATCACATGTAACCAGATATTTATCAGGCGTTAGATCCGCATAATGCACGTGAGCAGCCGTTTGGTTTTCATGAGGGCCATAACCGATATGGACATCGGAATCCACTAATTTTAGACTACCATTTTCTTGTCGCCTATAAACTAATACTTGTCCTTTATGGTAATTCGCTCCGTACACAAGACTTCTTGCTTCGTCGACACTCACATAGCATAGCGGAGCACCTTCCGCTACGACGTGATTAAGGAGTTGTCTAGCTTTGTTAAAAGCTGCAATACCTCCCTCACCGTGTTCAGCTCCAACAGAATATAGATAATGTTGTTTGTCAAAAGCTAAATAAGTAGGATTTGGTTCTTTTGCAACAAGTGTTAAATTTGCTAGTTCGCCTGTACTAGTATCAAAATCAGCTTTGTAAATTCCTTCAGAGCTACGACGTGTATAAGTTCCAAAATAAACTGTTTGAGTCATCATTCACCTCGAAAAAATTTGGTACTTTTATTATAACATAAAAATAGATGAAATAGTTTTCATAAACGAAAGCGCCTGTTAGTCTTACGTCTAAAAAATAGATAAAAAATAGATTTGAGGTAGAAAGGGAACAGATGGCTTTGTTACAATAAAAATAGATTTACGAGAATAGCATTAAACTGATTCAGATGACAGAAACGTTGTAAAGTTTTTGTGTTATCGGAAGGGTTTAAGGAATGTTGTTCTCGCTTCTAAAATGTTTAGATTTTTTGAAAAAAATTTTGTCCTAGATCACGAAGTTCAATCTTTGTAAGTTCGTGATTTTATTGTATAATAAAAGTAATCTTTATACGGATGATTAGTAATTTTATATTTTAAGGAGTAAAAAATGCATAAGATTTTAGTAGTAGAAGATGACACTACCATCAATCAAGTGATTTGTGAATTTTTAAAAGAAAACCATTATGAAGTGACAGCCGTTTTTGACGGTGCAGAAGCTTTGCGTATATTTGAAGAAAAATCATTTGACTTAATCGTTTTGGACGTTATGTTACCTTCCATGAGTGGTTTGGATGTGCTAAAGGAAATCCGAAAAACATCACAGGTACCAGTTATGATGTTAACTGCACTAGATGATGAATATACTCAACTGGTCAGCTTTAATCATTTGATTAGTGACTACGTCACCAAGCCATTTTCACCATTGATTTTGATGAAACGGATTGAGAATATTTTCCGTAGTACAGTAACAGAATCTGAAATTATTGTTGGGGATTTGCGTGTTTCAGTTGATGATTGCACGGTTTATTGGCAAGAAGAAAAAATGTCTCCAACCAAAAAAGAATATGAAATTATCCAAGCTCTGGCTAAAAGAAAAAATCATTTAGTGACACGAGATCAATTGATGAATACAATCTGGGGTTATAGCGAACTAGATAGTCGTGTTTTAGATAATCATGTAAAAAATATTCGAAAAAAAATCCCTGGAATTCCTCTTAAAACAATTACTGGTATGGGGTACCAACTTGGGGGAGAAGAAGAGTGAGAATTGCTAAAAAGCATTTCCTTTTGACAGGAACGATTATTTTTATTGTCGTGACAATGGTTCTGGCGACACTTTATTTTGTGATGCCTGTTTATTATGATCAAGTCAAACATCGAGAGGCTAAAAGTGAGTTTTCCCAAATTGCCCAGCAGGTTCAAGGGAAGCCGTCAGATGACATAGGAAAGCTTTTAAGTGACTACAATCGAAAGAATACACGCGTTTGGTTTAGCATATTAGATGCAAAAGGAAAACTTATTTATCCTCGTATTGATTTAGCGAATGAAAAGGGGGAATTTCAATTAACAATTTTACCCTCTGACATGAGTTTGAATAATCAAACCAAAAGTATGAGTAAGAAGATAAAAACGGCGGAAGGTACCACATTGACTTTGCGTGGAGAATATTCTCTCCAACCAATATCGGATGCTAATTATGTGCTGTTAAGCCTCTATCCTTATATCTTATTCTTTTCTTTAGCATTGGGTGGTGTAGCGGCTTTTCTTTACAGTCGATTTGCAACCAAACGCATTAAAGAAATTTCAGAAAGTACGCGTAAGATGGCAACTCTTTCTCCAGATGTAATTTGTCCCGTCAAAGGTCATGATGAAATTTCTAATCTTGCTCAAGATATTAACACTCTTTATCAAAATCTGTTGATGAGTATTGAAGCTTTGCGATTGGAAAATGAAAAAGTGGCTGAAAGCGAGCGGGAGAAAGCAGAGTTCCTTCGTATGACCTCTCATGAGTTGAAGACACCAATCACTAGCATGATGGGAATTGTAGATGGTATGATCTATGGAGTTGGCGATTTCAAGGATAAAGATAAATATTTACATAAATGCCGTGAAATTTTGGAAGAACAATCTAGGCTTGTGCAATCTATTTTGGCGATTTCTAAGATTGAAATGCGTATAGAAGCGGAAGAAGAGGAGTTTTCACTTAAGCAGCTTTTAGAGGAAAATTTAAATACTTATAAAATGCTGGCTGATATGAAAGGTTACAAGTTTATCGTTCATTTAGAAGAACTTCATGTTCATGGTAACAAAATGTATTTATTAAAGGCAATTAAAAATTTATTGGACAATGCTTTTCATTACGCATTAGCTGGTGGAGAAATTCTTTTAATTGTCGAACATGGTCGGTTCATCATTGAAAATGATGCAGAGCATGTATTAGATGAACAGCAAATTCAGAAGATTTTTCAACCGTTTTATCGTCCAGACTATAGTCGTAATCGTAAAGATGGTGGGACAGGTTTGGGACTCTTTATTGTTCAACAAATTTTGGAGAAACACAACTTGCATCATTGTTTTGAGGCTATTGATGGCACGCGAATGCGTTTTACAATTTTTTTCTCAGATAATGAACGTTAAAAGCAGTTATCTGTTCAGGAACTGAACAGATGATTGCTTTTTTATATCGTATGGACATAGAGCTTGCAAATTTTTTCAATCGTGCTATAATGTTTTCTAGAGACATATCACCTGCAGGAAATCTTGTAGAGAGCGCGTGAAGCTGGAAATCGCGTAGAGGATGCAGTTGGGACTACTCTATTAGCTTTTATGCAAACATAAAACGGTGGCTACGTTAGAGCCAATCAGAGGTGTCAACAGTTTTTGTTGTACATAAATGAAGGTGGAACCACGTTGCGACGTCCTTTTGAGGATGTCGTTTTTATTTTGTCAGAAGGAGGAAGAATGATGCTTTATATGATTGGAGGATCGCCTTGTAGTGGGAAGTCAACAATTGCTTCACTTCTCGCTAGACAGTATCAGCTGCTTCATATCAAGCTGGATGATTTGGTGGACGAGATGATGAGTCAAGCAAGTGTAGATTCACAGCCGATTTGCCTTCTTAGACAGGACAGAAATCCGGAACAAATCTGGATGAGAAATCCAGAAGAGATGGCAGATGAAGAATGGCGCTTTTATGAAGAGATTTTTCCTTACGTAAAATCTTACTTGATAAAAAATCAAGATAGACCACTCTTGGTGGAGGGGGCAGGACTTTTGCCTCACTTGGTAAAGGAGCTTGAATGGCCAGCGTCTTCCTATCTATGCTTGACTCCGACAGCTGATTTTCAGAAAAAGCATTATAAACAGAGAGAATGGGTTCCTTATGTCTTAGAGGGAACAACCAATCCTGAGCAAGCTTTTGAAAACTGGATGCAGCGAGACATTCTTTTTGCCCAAATGGTTCGGAAGGAAGCGATGAAATTAGGCTATCCTAGCCTCATGACAGATGGTAGTCAATCAGAAAAGCAGACTGCGGAAGAGATTGCTCGGCTCTTAAAATTGTCCAATATAAACAGAATAGATACTAAAGGAGAAAAATATGATTAAGATTACTTTCCCAGATGGCGCTGTGCGTGAATTCGAATCTGGCGTGACAACTTTTGAAATTGCTCAATCTATCAGCAATGCTCTTGCTAAGAAAGCCTTGGCTGGTAAATTCAACGGCAAACTCATTGATACCACTCGTGCCATTACAGAAGATGGAGCAATCGAGATTGTAACACCTGACCACGAAGACGCTTTGGATATCTTGCGTCACTCTGCTGCTCACTTGTTCGCTCAAGCGGCGCGCCGTCTCTTCCCAGAGATTCACTTAGGAGTTGGTCCTGCTATTCAGGACGGTTTCTACTACGATACGGACAATACAGCTGGCCAAATCTCTAACGAAGACCTGCCTCGTATCGAAGAAGAAATGAAGAAGATTGTCAAGGAAAATTTTCCGTCAATCCGCGAAGAAGTGACAAAGGATGAAGCACGAGAAATTTTCAAAAACGATCCTTACAAGTTAGAATTGATTGAGGAGCATTCAGAAGACGAAGGAGGTCTTACAATTTACCGTCAAGGTGAATATGTGGATCTCTGCCGTGGACCTCATGTCCCATCAACTGGACGTATCCAAATTTTTCATTTGCTCAATGTAGCAGGTGCTTACTGGCGTGGGAACAGTGACAATGCTATGATGCAACGGATTTATGGTACAGCTTGGTTTGACAAGAAAGACTTGAAGAACTACCTTCAAATGCGTGAAGAAGCCAAGGAACGTGATCACCGTAAGCTCGGTAAAGAGCTTGATCTTTTCATGATTTCTCCTGAGGTTGGGCAAGGTCTTCCGTTTTGGCTTCCAGATGGTGCGACTATTCGTCGTATCGTAGAACGCTATATTACAGACCGTGAAGTCAATGATGGTTACCAACATGTATATACACCACCACTTGCAAGTGTAGAACTATA
The DNA here is from genome assembly GCF_000413475.1 of Streptococcus intermedius SK54 = ATCC 27335. Taxonomy (GTDB): domain Bacteria; phylum Bacillota; class Bacilli; order Lactobacillales; family Streptococcaceae; genus Streptococcus; species Streptococcus intermedius. Next base: position 319,756 of record NZ_ATFK01000001.1, read on the forward strand.
TAAAACTTCTGGTCACTGGGAACATTACCAAGAAGATATGTTTCCACCGATGGATATGGGAGATGGTGAGCAATTTGTTCTTCGTCCGATGAATTGTCCACACCATATCGAAGTTTATAAAAATCATGTTCATTCTTATCGTGAGTTACCCATTCGTATTGCGGAACTTGGTATGATGCATCGCTTTGAAAAATCAGGTGCACTTTCAGGACTCCAACGTGTTCGTGAAATGACCCTAAACGATTCTCACTTATTTGTCATGCCGGAGCAAATTCAAGAAGAGTTTAAACATGTGTTGGATTTGATGATTGATGTTTATAAAGACTTCAATATTACAGACTATCGTTTCCGTCTGTCTTATCGTGATCCGAATGACAAACATAAATATTTTGATAATGATGAAATGTGGGAAAATGCTCAACGTATGCTAAAAGGAGCAATGGATGATTTAGGTTTGGACTACTTTGAGGCAGAAGGCGAAGCTGCTTTCTATGGTCCTAAGTTGGATGTCCAAGTAAAAACAGCTCTTGGAAATGAAGAAACTCTTTCCACGATTCAATTGGATTTCTTGTTACCAGAACGTTTTGATCTCCATTATATCGGAGCAGACGGTGAAGAGCATCGTCCAGTCATGATTCACCGTGGTATTGTGTCTACGATGGAACGTTTTATTGCTTACTTGATTGAAACTTACAAAGGTGCGTTCCCAACTTGGCTGGCACCTCATCAAGTGACGGTCATTCCAATTTCTAATGAAGCGCATGCTGATTACGCTTGGAAAGTAGCGAAAGAACTACGCAATCATGGTGTTCGTGTGGACGTCGATGAACGCAATGAAAAAATGCAATACAAGATTCGTCAAAGTCAGACTCATAAAGTTCCTTATCAATTGATTGTTGGAGATAAAGAGCAAGCAGATGGTACGGTGAATGTTCGTCGTTATGGCAGCAAACAAACGCATACAGAAGCAATTGATGAATTTGTAAATCATATTGTAGCTGATATTGCTAGAAAATCATGTCCAGATAATAGTAGAAACGAAGCTGACAAGTAGATGAAGGACGGGAGTGACGTTGTGGTTACTTATAAAAATGCCACAGTGTATGTCTGTCGCCTCATTTTACCTTCTTTTCAATTTCTGAGCTGAAGCTAGCAAAGATGTTTATTAAAAACTCTATTCTATAAGGGATTTTGAACAGCACTCTCAAAGTTAGATCTTTTATGTCTAACTTTTGAGGGCAGTTCATTTCCTACTAGAGAATAGAGTTTTTTTAATTTTATAAGTGCCAAGCATTGTAATCAAAGGTTTGTAAAATCATATCCGTCATTTCTTTTGGCGTTTCTTTCGCACCGCTTGAAATCCAGAGTGAGATAATACCTTCTATGCTAGACAGAAAGACTTCAAGCGCATATTTTTTAGAAATGGTGAAATTTTCTTTTAAAAAGTGTTCAGTTTGAAGCTTATACTGATTATTCATTAAAATATTGAGCATAAATTCACGGATTGTCTCACGAAAATTGAGATAATGACTTTGAGAAACAGCATAGATTAAGTCATGGTTTTGTTGGAGATAATTTAGATTGGTGATGAGTAAGTTGCGTGTACTTGTCGTTTCTTCAAAATTTTTTCGTAATTGGACGATAATTTCTTCTTTTAGTGTTTCAATTAGGTCGAATTTATCAAGATAATGAAGGTAGAAAGTTCCACGATTAATACCTGCCCGTTTACATAGTTTGCTAACGGAAATGGTTTCAAATTTTTCTTCTAATAACAGTTGAATAAGTGCTTTTCTAATCTGTTGCTTGGTTGTTGTCTGTCGGTTTTGTACCATGATGCTCCTTAAATGAACACTCTGTTGATAATTGATGATTGCTTTTAAACTAAGGTCATTATATAATATTGCTAGAAACAAATCAACACGTTGTTGATTTAGCCGTTTGATGAAGTAAGAAAAGGAAGAGAAAAGATGGCTTATATTGAAATGAAGCATAGTTATAAACGGTATCAAATGGGAGATTCGGAAATCATTGCTAATAATGACATCTCTTTTGATATCGAAAAGGGTGAACTGGTCATCATTTTTGGAGCGTCTGGAGCTGGGAAATCAACAGTTCTAAATATTCTTGGTGGAATGGATAGCAATGACGAGGGAGATGTGTTGATTGATGGGCAAAATATAGCATATTACAACGCTCACCAGTTGACGGACTATCGGAGAAATGATGTTGGTTTTGTCTTTCAATTTTATAATTTAGTTCCTAATTTGACAGCTTTGGAAAATGTTGAGCTGGCTTCAGAAATTGTTCAAGATGCACAGGATGCAGCAAAGGCGCTAGCAGCAGTCGGTTTAGGAAATCGGCTTCACAATTTTCCAGCACAATTATCTGGTGGTGAGCAACAGCGTGTTTCTATTGCGCGTGCGGTGGCGAAAAATCCGAAAATTTTGCTTTGCGATGAGCCGACAGGTGCGCTTGATTATAAAACTGGGAAGCAAGTATTGCAGATTTTGCAGGACATGGCTCGGAATCAAGGAGTGACAGTGATTATTGTGACTCATAATGGCGCCTTAGCTCCAATTGCAGACCGCGTGATTCATATGCATGATGCACGGATTCAATCCGTTACTTTGAATGAACAACCTCAAAATATTGCTAGTCTAGAATATTAGGAGCAGTTCGATGAAAAAATCCATTTTAAAAAAGGATATCTGGCTTTCTTTCCGCCAGTCTAAAGGACGCTTCCTTTCTATCATGTGTCTCATGATGTTAGGCTCTTTTGCGTTGGTTGGTTTAAAGGCAGCTAGTCCAGATATTGAAAATTCAGCTCATCGTTATCTCGTAAAGATGAAACTGATGGATTTAGCAGTCATTTCAGATTATGGGATTAGTCAAGATGACCAAAAGGAGTTGGATACCCTAAAACATGCCCGTGTGGAATATGGTTATTTCAAGGATACAGTAATCGAAGATAGTTCCACATCTGTTCGAGTCTTCTCTCAAACAAATAAGATTTCACGTTTTCGTCTTGTATCTGGAGAGTTTCCTAGAAACGAAAATCAAATTGCTTTGGCTAGCTTTTATCAGAGAAAATACAAGATTGGTGATAGTATTACTTTAAATGAGGAAGGAAGCAATAAATCTGTTTTAAAGCAACATACCTTTACGGTGACAGGTTTTGTCAATTCAAGTGAATTGGCTTCAACAATATCGCTCGGAGAGTCTACATCTGGTAGTGGTAGCCTGTCAGCGTATGCAGTGGTTAGTCCTAAAACGTTCAAGAGTTCAGTTTATACAGTGGCTCGTGTGACTTATGAAGATTTGACAAATCTAAATTCATTTGGTGATATTTATCGAAAGAAATTAAAGATACATCAAAATGATTTGAAGAAGATGCTGGCTGATAATGGAAAAAATCGATTATCTACTATTAAATCCGAAGCCCAAAAAAAGATTACAGAGGGTGAAGCGACAATCAAGAAAACACAGCAAACATTGGCTGATGCACAAAAGCAATTAACCGCTGGACAGAGAACAATTGACCAGAAGAAAGCAGAATTACAAGAAGTTCAAGAACAATTGCTAGAAAAAGAAAGCCTGCTTGCTCAAGGAGCCAGTCAAATTGCTCAAGCAGAGCAGACATTAGATAAGTCGAAAATTCAATTAAATACAGCTGCAGATCAGCTTACAGCAGGATGGATTCAGCTGAATCAGAACAAGGCACACCTAGACAGTGCTAATAATCAATTAACAGCAGCTAAGGAAAAACTGACTAGCAGCCAAGCAAAATTATCTGCAGCTCAAACTGGATTAGAACAAGGACAAGCACAATTGGCAAGTGCTAAAATAGCCTTGCAAGAAAAAATTGGGCAGCTCAAGGCTCAAGGGATTGATCCATCAACTGTGGCAGAGATTGTAGCGGCTCAAACGCAAATCACAAAGAAAGAAGCAGAATTGAATGTTGCTAAGACTGAATTAGCGAACCAACAAGCGATCTATCGGGCTACTTTGGCTCAGTATCAGCAGCAGGAGCAAGCTTATCAGGTGGGAAATCACCAATATCAAGCAGCCCTTACAACATTGAAACAAAAACAGAGCGAGTACAATGTAGGAAAAGCCCAATACCAAAGTGGACTGACGGTTTTAGAAAGCAAAAAAAAGGAATATCAGGCAGGACAAGTACAATTAGAGCAAGCAAAACAGAAAATTGCAATTGGCCAAAGCCAAATTACTCAAGCTCAAAGAGAATTAAATGATAAAAAATCTCAATATGACAAAGAGAAAAAAGAAGCAGAAGTCAAAATTAAAAATGGACAGGCTGATATTCAAAAAGCAAAAGATGAATTCGCAGGTCTAACTGTTCCATCTTATCACATCTATACACGTCGAACGTTTCCAGGTTCCCAAGAATATCTGACAACAGGCACACGAGCACATGGAATCTCATCGGTAGGCAATGTCTTTCCAATCGTTCTTTATCTGGTTGCTGCTCTCGTTACAGTAACGACAATGACACGTTTTGTAAATGAAGAACGCATCAATGCAGGGCTTTTAAAGGCGTTAGGCTACAAGAATCAAGATGTGGTGAAAAAATTTGTAGTATATGGTTTGGTTTCCGGCTTGTCAGGAACAGTTATTGGGATTTTAGCAGGGACTTATTTCTTGCCTTATATTCTAGGAAAAACGGTTTTTAGAACAACAACTTACCCACCAGTACGATTGGATTTTTACTGGGAAATTAGTTTATTAGCACTTCTTTGTTCGATTTTGTGTAGCGTAGCACCTGCCCTTTATATCGCTAGGAAGGAATTAAAAGAAGTTCCAGCTCAATTGTTATTACCAAAAGTACCAAATAAAGGATCTAAAATTTTATTGGAGCAGGTTGGCTTTATTTGGAAACGGCTCAATTTCACGCAAAAAGTAACCGCGCGGAATATTTTTCGATATAAGCAAAGGATGCTAATGACAATTTTTGGTGTAGCAGGTTCAGTTGCTCTTCTATTTGCTGGTTTGGGGATGTCCTCTTCTATGGGAGGGATTGGAGAGCGCCAGTTTGGTGACATTATCAAATATGATGCTGTTATCTCACAAAAAAATCATATCAGTCAAAAAGAACGAGCTGATTTAAATCATTTACTGAGTAGTTCTAAGATTACGCAAAAGGGAAGTATTTACCATCAAGATTTTACGAAAACCATCAAAGGTCTCAAAGATGAGCAAACGCTCTCCTTATTTGTGACACCAGAAAAAGATTTTCAGCATTTCATTGAAATGTATGATAGCAAAACAAAATCACCTTTAAAATTATCAACACGAGGTGCAGTTATTTCACAAAAGCTAGCTGATGTTCTTCATGTGTCAGCAGGTGATACATTTGAGTTGACATCAGATGATGGAAAACACTATAAAATCAAAGTTATAGCTATTTCAGAGATGTATGCGGGGCACTTTATTTTTATGAATAAAGCCTACTATAAGGCAGCATTTAAGAGTGATTTTCATACAAATGCCTATTTAATCAAATTGAAAAATTCTTCAAGTAAAAATGTACAAGATATGGCTGCGGCATTTATGAAATTGTCAGGTGTGCGTGCTGTTGTACAAAATACTTCAATGATTGAGCAAATTCATACAATTGTCAAATCCCTTGGCTTCGTGATGCAAATTTTAACTTTGGTATCAATTTTACTGGCAGTTGTCATTTTGTATAATTTGACAAATATCAATGTTGTTGAACGAATTCGAGAACTATCAACGATTAAAGTACTAGGTTTTTATAATAAGGAAGTGACGCTTTATATCTATAGAGAAACGATAGTTCTTTCCATTATTGGGATTATTGTTGGTATCTTTTCAGGAAAATTGCTGCACAGTTTTCTCTTGCAGATGATTGCCCCAGAGAACATTCTTCTTAATCCGAACGTTTCTTCAACTGTTTATCTCGTTCCAATTCTTTCAATTATGTTAATCTTAATCGTTTTAGGGTTTATGGTGAATTACATTCTAAAACGAGTGGATATGTTGGAAGCATTGAAGTCAGTTGATTAATGAAAGTAGAAAACTTTCACTCAAACTTAAGAGTGGAAGTTTTTTCTTGGTTTGTTATAATATTTTTATAAAGGACACGTAAAATGAGACGATGAAACAAAAAATTGCTTTATTATCAGACATTCATGGAAATATCACAGCATTAGAGGCTGTCTTAGCAGATGCGAAGAAACAGAAAGTGACCGATTATTGGTTCTTGGGAGATTTATTAGCGCCAGGAACGGGTCGAAGGAAGATTCTTGACTTAGTAGCTGCTCTACCGATTAGTATTCAAGTGCGAGGAAATTGGGAAGATAGTATTTGGAATGCCCTTCATGGGAAATTAGATATCAGTCGCCCTAGTCATTTATATATGGTTTGTTTATGCCAGTATCTTTTGGAAGAAGTCACACCTGAAGAACTAGACCGATTGCATGAGTTGCCTTTGCAACTTTTGACAAAAGTTGGCGATTTAGAAATTGCTGTGACTCATCATTTGCCAGATAAAAATTGGGGACGAGAATTAATCCATATTGGGGAACAGGCAAATTTTGATCGCCTGTTTGAAGGTAACAATTGTGCAATTGCTATTTATGGTCATATTCATCAGCAATGTCTTCGCTATGCGACAGGTGGGCAGATGATTATCAATCCAGGTTCTATCGGTCAGCCGTTTTTTCTAGATGCTTGTTTGAGAAAAGACCTGCGAGCTCAATATGCTATTTTAAAAATTGATGAACAGGGATTAGCAGATGTCGATTTTCGACGAGTGGCTTATGATGTAAATAAAGAATTGGAAATGGCTAGAACATTTAAATTGCCTTATTATGAAGTGTATTATGAAAGCCTCGTTCATGGAATTCATCACACCCATAACCATGATTTACTTCGAGCAATCAGTGAGCGAGAAGATTATGTTGCGCAGCTTAAGGAGTTTTTTAGACGTAATACATGAAGTTACAATGTAAATAAAGTATACTCATATGAGAATCAGAAAATGAGGGCAGCTTTACATGCAAATTTCAAGTCGTTTTACGATTGCTACACACATGTTGACTCTTATAGTGCTAGAATGTCAGGAACGTAAAGTAACGAGTGATGTTCTAGCAGCTAGCATTGGAGTAAATCCCGTTATTATTCGCAAGATTTTATCTCAGTTAAAAAGCGCGGATTTGATTTCTATAGCGCGTGGGAGGGGCGGCGCTAGCATTAGGAAAGATTTAAAAGACATGACCTTATTGGATGTGTATCAAGTAGTAGAAAGTCTAGGAAAATCGGGGAAACTCTTTAATTTTCATGAGCATCCTAATCCAGATTGTCCTATTGGTAGAAATATTCATTTCGTTTTAGACGATAAATTAGCAGAAATTTAGACGGTAATGGAAGAAGAGTTAAATAAAATTAGTCTTGCAGATGTCGTGGCATCTGCTCAAGAAGAGATAAAAAAACAATCCGTTTCGTGAGGAATGGATTGTTTTTTGGAGAAAAAGAGGAGCTAAAAATAACAGTTGATTTTATAATCAAGAAAAACTTGCTGATAATCATAGAGGTCTTCCGGATGTAGAGCTTGCACATTTTCCATTTCATAAGGGCGGTTTAGTAATTTATATTTATTTTCACCGAATTGATGAAAAGGTAAGAGTTGTACTTGGTCAATAGATAATTTTTTAAATAAAATAGCAAATTGTTCGGCATCTTCTAGAGAGTCATTAAAGCTAGGGATAACAGGAATACGTAGGACAATGGTTTTTTGTTGCGAAAAGGCATAATGAATATTTTTGATAATTAGTTCATTTTTGACCCCTGTGACTTTGCGGTGATTGATGGTGTTGTAATGCTTTAAGTCAGTATAGATAAAATCTACATACTGGAGCAAATCAACAAATTTATCATGATCTACAAAGGCTGTCGTTTCAATGGCGGTATGGATGTCATTTGCTTTGGCAGTTTTTAGAATGGCTTTAGCAAATTCAAACTGAGCAAAAATTTCTCCACCAGACAAGGTCAGGCCTCCACCTGATTCTTCATAAAATTCTCTATCTTTGAGAACTTCTTTGATAATCTCTTCAACGCTTTTTTCCTCTCCCATGGTGATAGTCTTTTTGCTAGAAGCGTCTAACATGGGCTCAGGTTTAAATTTTTGAGATTCTGGATTGGCACACCAAGGACAGCGTAAGGGACAGCCTTTTAGAAAAACAGTTGTCCGAATTCCTGGTCCGTCGTGAATACTAAAATGTTGAATATTAAAGATGATTCCTTTTTCTGCACTCATGATGTACACTCTTTTCTTGCTTATTTTCTTTTATTATATCAAACAAACGAAAGAAAAACAATTACGAATGAAACTATTTTTTATTTTATTTATTCCTTAAATTCTGTTAAAATAAAGAATGAGGTGAATAAAATGGAACGTTTAGATGAAATCGTTAAGCTCGTTTCAGAGTTTGAAAAAATTGATGTTAATACTTTATCTGATAAATTAAAAGTCTCTAAAGTAACGATTCGGAAAGATTTGGATAAGCTGGAAATGAAAGGCTTACTTCATCGGGAGCATGGTTATGCGGTCTTAAATAGTGGTGATGACTTGAATGTCCGGCTTTCTTTTCATTATGATACCAAGCGAAAGATAGCACAAGAAGCGGCAAAAATTGTTGCAGACAATGAAACGATTATCATTGAATCTGGTTCAACTTGTGCTCTGTTAGCTGAAGAAATCTGTCGTACTAAGAAGAACGTGAAAATTATTACAAATTCTTATTTTATCGCAGACTATGTGAGAAAAGTAGATTCTTGCAAGATTATCTTGCTAGGTGGTGAATTTCAGAACGATTCGCAAGTTACGGTCGGTCCTTTGCTTAAGGAAATGATTCAATTTTTCCATGTAGAACATGCTTTTGTAGGGACTGATGGCTATGATGAAGAGCTTGGTTTTACAGGTAAGGATTTAATGCGTAGCGAAGTGGTGCAATACATGTCGGAAGCATCTGACAAAATGATTGTGTTAACAGATTCGAGTAAATTTGATAAAAGAGGGACTGTCAAGCGCTTTGGTTTGAAACAGGTTTCGCAGGTGGTAACCGATCAAGCTATTCCGACAGCCGCGGTTCAACGCCTAAAAGCAGCCAATATCAAATTGACTCTAGTCTGATAAGTAGAGGGAGATAAGATGAAAAGTGAAAGAAAAAGGCTATTAGCTAAGATTGCTTATCTTTATTATGTAGAGGAGAAAAGTCAGGCAGAAATTGCAGCAGAGACAGGGATTTATCGGACAACTGTGAGTCGTATGTTGGCTGAAGCTAAAAAGGAAGGCATTGTCAAAATCGAGATTGAAGCCTTTGATACGCGTTTGTTTCATTTAGAAAATGTAGTGAAAGAGAAGTATGGGTTAAAAGGACTTGAAATCGTAGCAAATCAAGTGGATGACTCACCTTCTGATTTGGAGCAGCGGTTAGCTCAATCAGCGGCAGGAATGCTTCGGGGGATGATTGATGATAATGCTAAAGTTGGATTTTCATGGGGAAAGAGTCTTAGTCTCTTAGTAGAACACTCGGGCAGTCGACACTTGAGTAATGTGCATTTTTTTCCATTGGCTGGCGGACCTAGCCATATTCATGCGCGTTATCATGTTAATACCCTCATTTACAGTATGGCTAATAAATACCATGGGGATTGTCGCTTTATGAATGCGACGATTATACAAGAAGATGAGATCTTAGCAAAAGGAATTTTGTCTTCTAAATATTTTGAGGACTTAAAAAGAAGTTGGCAAGAACTAGATGTTGTTGTTGTTGGGGTTGGCGGACAAGTGGATGAAAAGAATCGGCAGTGGTTGGATATGCTGACGGCTGAAGATTTTCGTACAGTGGAAAGTGAAGGAGCTGTCGGAGAAATTTGTTGCCGCTTTTTTGATGAAAATGGTGAATTGGTTGATGAACAGTTGCAAAATCGAACAGTTGCTATTTCTTTAGATTATTTAAAAACAGTTCCTCACAGTCTGGCTTTCGCCTATGGTCGTCAAAAAGCTGCCGCTATTTTGGCGGTTTTACGTGCTGGGTATGTCAACCATTTAGTTACAGATGAAGCAACTATTTTAAAAGTGTTGGAATTGGATAATAGTGCAGTTAATTAGTAGTTTATAACAGTTCTCCTTTTCCCATTATTTCATTTTCAAAAGGTCAAGAATAATGATTCTGACCTTTTTATTTTACTCGACAAGCACAAATGTGCGATAAATATAAAAAAAGAGAATTTGTTCAGTGATATATTGACGGAATAAGAGAAAGATGATAAATTTGAGTTACAAACAAAAATAAAACGCTTTCAAATAAAAGAAAGATATATTTTGTAAATAAAAATAGGAGTAACGTTAAATATGGAAGTGATTGTAGCTGATCAAATCATTATGGGGTTAATCTTGCATGCTGGGGATGCCAAACAGCATATTTACCAAGCTTTATCATTGGCAAAAAATGGTGAATTTGAAAAATGTGATGAGCATTTGAAATTGGCAGATCAGGCATTGTTAGAAGCTCATAATCTACAAACCGAGTTTTTGGCACAGGAAGCGGGGGGAACAAAGACAGAAATCACAGCTTTGTTTGTCCACTCTCAGGATCATTTGATGACCAGTATTACAGAAATTAATCTTATCAAGGAAATCATTGACTTGAGAAAAGAATTACAAGTGAAAAAATAAATCATCAGGAGGATGAAGATATGATTAAAATTGGGCTGTTTTGTGCAGCAGGTTTTTCAACAGGAATGTTGGTCAATAATATGAAAATAGCTGCGAAAGAAGCTGGTTTAGAGGTTGAGATTGATGCTTATTCTCAGGCCAAGTTAGCAGATTATGCACCAAACTTGGATGTTGCTTTGTTAGGACCACAAGTAGCTTATACTTTGGATAAGTCAGCTGCCATTTGCGAAGAGAACCATATTCCAATTGCGGTCATTCCAATGGCGGACTATGGCATGCTAGATGGTAAAAAAGTATTGAATCTCGCTTTGGGGCTTTTGGAACAAAAATAAGGAGCTTAGTTATGGCTAAAGTAGATACTCAAAAAATTATTGCGCCGATTATGAAATTTGTTAATATGCGCGGTATAATTGCCTTAAAGGATGGCATGTTGGCAATTCTCCCCTTGACAGTTGTTGGAAGTATCTTTCTGATTGTAGGACAGTTACCATTTGAAGGACTCAATCAAGCAATTGCAGGTATTTTTGGGAAAAATTGGACTGAGCCATTTATGCAGGTTTACTCAGGAACTTTTGCGATTATGGGTTTGATTTCCTGTTTCTCCATAGGATATTCTTATGCTAAAAATAGTGGTGTAGAGCCTCTGCCAGCAGGGGTGTTATCCGTGTCCTCGTTCTTCATTCTTTTAAAATCTTCTTATGTACCGACAAAAGGTGAACCTATTGCAGATGCTATCACTAAAGTTTGGTTTGGTGGTCAGGGGATTATTGGAGCTATTATTATTGGTTTGGTTGTCGGTAGTATCTATACCATGTTTATTCAAAAGCATATTGTTATTAAGATGCCAGAGCAAGTTCCGCAAGCGATTGCTAAGCAATTTGAGGCTATGATTCCAGCTTTTGTGATATTCTTCCTTTCCATGGTAGTTTATATTCTTGCTAAAATGCTAACAAAAGGTGGCACTTTTATTGAAATGATTTATGGTGTGATTCAAGTACCATTACAAGGATTGACTGGTTCCCTTTACGGTGCAATTGGTATCGCCTTTTTCATCTCCTTCTTATGGTGGTTCGGTGTGCATGGGCAATCTGTTGTCAATGGTGTAGTGACTGCTCTATTGCTTTCAAATCTGGATGCCAATAAAGCTTTGCTTGCTGCTGGAAAGCTATCTGTTGGTAAAGGGGCGCATATTGTTACTCAGCAATTCTTAGATAGTTTCCTAATCTTATCTGGTTCAGGTATCACTTTTGGCTTGGTAGTAGCTATGATCTTTGCAGCTAAGTCCAAGCAATACAAAGCACTAGGAAAAGTTGCTGCTTTTCCAGCAATCTTTAATGTCAATGAACCAGTTGTGTTTGGGTTTCCAATTGTTATGAATCCCGTTATGTTCTTGCCTTTTATTCTTGTACCTGTTTTAGCGGCTGTAATTGTTTATGGTTCTATAGCAATTGGCTTTATGCAGCCATTTTCAGGGGTGACCTTGCCATGGAGTACACCAGCTATTATTTCTGGTTTCTTAGTGGCAGGATGGCAAGGTGCTCTCATCCAAGTTGTCATTTTAGCTATGTCAACTCTCATCTATTTCCCATTCTTTAAATTCCAAGACAATCTTGCTTACAGTAATGAACTGAAAGCGGAAGGATAAACTACATTGTATCACTGTAAAGAAATTATTTTAATGTTGATTGAGCACAAATGTGCAAAAAATCTTTAATTCGATAATTGATTATAAATGATTGAATTTTTGCATCTTGCATGCTACAATAGTTACGAAAGAAATAAAAATAATTTCATAAGAAAGGTTGTGCTGTGATGACTAATGTAAAAGAAATAGAAAAAACGACTATACAAACGAGTTATTTTGGTAGTTTAACGGACCGAATGAACAAGTATCGGGAAGATGTGCTGGACAAGAAACCTTATATTGATGCTGAACGTGCTGTTCTTGCGACAAGAGCTTATCAAGAGCATAAAGAAAAGCCAAATGTTCTGAAGCGTGCTTATATGCTTAAGGAAATTTTGGAAAATATGACGCTTTATATTGAAGATGAGACCATGATTGTTGGAAATCAGGCTTCGTCTAATAAAGATGCACCTATTTTCCCAGAGTATACTTTAGAATTTGTACTCAATGAATTAGATCTTTTTGAAAAGCGCGATGGCGATGTTTTCTATATTACAGAGGAAACTAAAGAACAAATCCGTAGCATCGCTCCTTTCTGGGAAAACAATAATCTCCGCGCTAGAGCTGGTGCTTTACTTCCAGAAGAAGTTCAGGTTTATATGGAAACTGGCTTCTTTGGAATGGAAGGAAAGATGAACTCTGGTGATGCTCATTTGGCAGTCAACTATCAAAAATTGCTTCAATATGGTTTGAAAGGTTTTGAAGAAAAAGCTCGGGCAGCTAAGGAGGCCTTGGATTTGACAGATCCAGCTAGTATTGATAAATATCATTTCTATGATTCAATTTTCATTGTAGTGGATGCTGTGAAAGCTTATGCGGAGCGTTTTGCCGTCTTGGCTAATCAATTAGCTGAAAAAGCAGAAGAGCCTAAACGCCGTCAGGAGCTCTTAGAAATTGCTAGAATCTGTTCTAAAGTACCGTATGAGCCAGCATCAACATTTGCTGAAGCTGTTCAATCTGTTTGGTTTATCCAGTGTATCCTCCAGATTGAGTCTAACGGACATTCGCTCTCTTATGGCCGCTTTGATCAGTACATGTACCCTTATGTTAAGGCAGACTTGGAAGTTGGTCGTGAGACAGAAGCTAGTATTGTGGAACGTTTAACCAATCTGTGGATTAAGACGATTACCATAAATAAAGTGCGCAGCCAGGCTCACACATTCTCATCTGCGGGCAGTCCCCTTTATCAAAATGTGACAATCGGGGGTCAAACGAGAGATAAAAGAGATGCAGTCAACCCGCTTTCCTACCTTGTGTTGAAATCTGTAGCTCAAACTCATCTTCCTCAGCCAAATCTGACTGTTCGCTATCATGCAGGTTTGGATCCTCGCTTTATGAATGAGTGTATTGAAGTCATGAAGCTTGGTTTTGGTATGCCAGCTTTCAATAATGACGAAATTATCATCCCATCCTTTATCGCAAAAGGCGTTTTGGAAGAAGATGCATACGACTATAGTGCCATCGGCTGTGTGGAAACTGCCGTGCCTGGTAAATGGGGCTACCGTTGTACGGGTATGAGCTATATGAACTTCCCTAAAGTGCTTCTCATCACTATGAACGATGGAATTGATCCCGCATCTGGCAAGCGTTTTGCACCAAGTTTCGGTCATTTTAAAGACATGAAGAGCTTTGCTGAGCTGCAAACGGCTTGGGACAAGACTTTGCGCCACCTGACTCGTATGAGTGTCATCGTGGAAAATTCTATCGACCTGTCTCTTGAAAGAGAAGTGCCGGATATCCTCTGCTCAGCTTTGACAGATGATTGTATTGGACGCGGTAAGCATTTGAAAGAGGGGGGAGCTGTCTATGACTATATTTCTGGTCTCCAAGTCGGTATTGCCAATCTATCAGACTCACTAGCAGCAATCAAGAAGCTAGTCTTTGAAGAAGGCAAACTGACTCCAGCTGAACTCTGGCATGCGCTTGAAACAGACTATGCAGGTGAGCGTGGCAAGGAGATTCAAGAGATGTTGATCCATGATGCACCGAAATATGGTAATGATGATGATTATGCGGATAAGTTGGTGACTGATGCTTACGATATTTATGTGGATGAAATCGCTAAATATCCAAATACCCGTTATGGACGCGGTCCAATTGGCGGTATCCGCTACTCAGGAACATCTTCTATTTCAGCCAATGTTGGTCAAGGTCGTGGTACTTTGGCGACACCAGATGGCCGCAATGCAGGGACACCGCTCGCTGAAGGCTGTTCTCCATCTCACAATATGGACAAGAATGGTCCGACTTCTGTATTGAAATCTGTTTCTAAATTGCCGACAGATGAAATCGTTGGGGGCGTTCTGCTCAATCAAAAAGTGAATCCTCAGACCCTGTCTAAGGAAGAAGATAAAATTAAATTGATTGCTTTACTTCGTACGTTCTTTAACCGTTTGCACGGTTATCATATTCAATACAATGTTGTTTCTAGAGAAACCTTGATTGATGCGCAAAAGCATCCTGAAAAACACCGTGATTTGATTGTGCGTGTTGCAGGATATTCGGCATTCTTCAATGTACTCTCCAAAGCAACACAAGATGATATTATCGGACGTACAGAACACACATTATAAAAGAGGTCCAGTTTATGGAATTCATGCTTGATACATTAAATGTAGAAGAAATAAAAAAATGGTCGCAAGTTCTCCCCTTGGCAGGAGTGACTTCTAACCCGACCATCGCTAAAAAAGAGGGAGAGATTGATTTCTTTAAACGCATCCAAGAAGTTAGAGAAATTATTGGGGAAGCTCCTTCCATTCATATTCAGGTTGTTGCCAAAGACTATCAGGGAATTTTAAAAGATGCAGCTGAAATTCGCAAACAGTGTAGTGGAAATGTGTTTGTCAAAGTACCTGTAACCCCTGAAGGTTTAGCCGCTATAAAAGTTTTAAAAGCAGAAGGTTACAAGATTACGGCAACTGCTATTTATACTATTTTCCAAGGTTTGTTAGCCATTCAAGCAGGTGCAGATTATTTAGCTCCTTATTATAACCGTATGGAAAATTTAAACATTGATTCAGATGCAGTTATTGGCCAATTGGCGGATGCGATTGCGAAAGAAGGTTCATCTAGCAAAATTTTAGCAGCTTCCTTTAAAAATGTAGGACAAGTCAACAAGGCTTTTGCTGATGGTGCCCATGCTATTACAGCAGGTGCAGATGTCTTTGAATCAGCTTTTGCTATGCCGTCTATCTCAAAGGCAGTGGATGATTTCGCTACCGACTGGGCAGTGATTCACCATCAAGAATTTATTTAAACTAGTTATAAAAATTATTCCAATAGCTTTGAGGCATTCTAAAAATCTAAAAAGTTGTTAAGAAGTTAGAAAAGCTTTTAGAGCTGTTTCATTAAAGAAAAAGAGGTGTCTTATGAACATTTTTGCAAGTCCGTCTCGTTATATTCAGGGTGAAAATGCCCTCTTTGAAAATGCCAGTCAAATCCTCAAATTAGGTAGTCGCCCTGTGTTGCTTTGTGATGATGTCGTCTACCAGATTGTTGGAGAGAAATTTCAGGCTTATCTAACTCGATATGGTCTTCATGTGCTGCATGTTAGTTTTAATGGTGAAGCTTCGGATAATGAAATCAATCGGGTAGTCGCTTTAGCTGAAAAAGATGGAGCCGATCTAGTGATTGGTCTTGGCGGTGGAAAAACAATTGACAGTGCTAAGGCAATTGCAGATTTATTGGGAAGTTCCGTCGTAATTGCACCGACTATTGCTTCAACAGATGCACCAACATCAGCTCTTTCAGTAATTTATACTGAGGAAGGAGCATTTGAGAAATATATTTTTTACACCAAGAACCCAGATCTTGTTCTGGTAGATTCAAAGGTCATTGCTCAAGCTCCAAAGCGCTTGTTAGCTTCTGGAATTGCAGATGGTTTAGCGACTTGGGTTGAAGCGCGTGCGGTTATGCAGGCAAATGGAGAGACCATGCTAGGACAAAGACAGACTTTAGCAGGCGCAGCTATTGCCCAAAAATGTGAAGAAACTCTTTTTGCAGATGGTTTACAAGCACTGGCTGCTTGTGAGGCGCAGGTGGTAACACCAGCCCTTGAGCATATCATTGAGGCTAATACGCTTCTCAGCGGTGTTGGTTTTGAAAGTGGTGGATTGGCTGCGGCTCATGCCATTCACAATGGATTTACAGCTCTGACTGGTGATATTCATCATCTGACTCATGGAGAAAAAGTAGCTTATGGAACGCTAACACAGCTCTTTCTTGAAAACCGTCCAAAAGAGGAATTGGAAAAATATATTCGTTTCTATCAGAAAATTGGTATGCCTACGACTTTGGCAGAAATGCATTTAGAAAATGCCAGCTATGATGATTTGCTCAAGGTTGGTAAGCAAGCTACTATTGAAGGTGAAACCATTCATCAGATGCCGTTTAAGATTTCAGCATCTGATATTGCGGGTGCTATCCTAGCAGTCGATCGTTATGTAAACTCCTTATAAAAATAAAAAGAAACAAGTCTGATTAGATTGGACTTGTTTTTTCGTGTAGTAGAAGACAACATTCCTATTTTAGATTTCCTCCAGTTATGACTTTCATAATGAATACAGTGGCTAAGAATATTGAAGAGAGAGTTAACATGATATTATACTGGATAAATTGAGTGTAAAGGAATATGAGGATTCCCTTTAGGGATAGTGGTAAGTAATACTAAAGCCTCTTTAAGAGGCAAGTGACGAGTCAAGAGCAGTGAGGCTTGAACAACGTGAAAGCCAGCGTCTTTAGGCACTGGCTGGTAATTTGGGATTATAGCCCTAGTGAAAACCACCCGTTAGACGGGTGGTTATGTTTTTCTACACTTTTTTTAGATATTTGCCCTCTATTTTAAGAAGTGAAAGTTTTAGCATTGATTAAAGCGCTTTCTCGGCATAAAATGGACATGGGAAGTCGCACATGTCTATTCCATTTCTGGAACGAAAGTGCATGTTATGGATTATCTTACTATTGTCAGTCAATCGTCCAATTATTGGCTAAATAAATTGATAATAGAAAATAGTGAACTCAGTATCATACATCATCTAGTAATTGATAGAGTAGGAGGTAAATGTAAAAGCACTGGGAGAAGTGTGATGTGAGACTACTATTTCAAATTAAGAAAGGAGAAGATGATGAGAAAAAATCATTCCCTCAAATTTTCCATAGGTGCTTTTGCAATCATCGCTGGGATGACAATCTTAAGCGCCTTTTCTGCTTATGCTGATAATGAGCAAACTATACCTGAACAGCAGTATCTTACGACAATAGCAGAAAAATTGACAAATAAGCATAGCAATGTGGAAAATTCTAAGCAAGAGTTGACTTTTAAAGATGTACCCAAGCTTCGTCCAAAAGAAGTTACCTTTGCTACTTGGCAAGATCTATTAAATTGGAAGCCAGGTGCTCGCCCAGATGATGATATTAATCGTTCTAGTGTTCCTCTGGCTTCGCGTTATCAGGGAAGCTTAATAAATAAAACTGCAAATCCAGAAGCGCAGCTGCAGGCTTTATCGAATATGAATTCTAAAGCTGCTACTCGTTCGTCAGTTGGTGATGAGGAATTTAATGCTTATGCTTTTGATTATTGGCAATATGTGCATTCAATGGTTTACTGGGATGGCCTCGTTC
The DNA here is from genome assembly GCF_000413475.1 of Streptococcus intermedius SK54 = ATCC 27335. GTDB lineage: Bacteria > Bacillota > Bacilli > Lactobacillales > Streptococcaceae > Streptococcus > Streptococcus intermedius. The sequence goes on from NZ_ATFK01000001.1 coordinate 337,779, forward strand.
CAACACCAGATGTGATTGATGCTGCACATCGAAATGGAGTGCCTATTTATGGTAGTCTATTCTTTAATTGGTCTACGAAAGCAGAGGATCAGAAACGTTTGTTGGAAGCGATGAAACAGGATTCAGATGGAAGCTTCCCTATTGCTAAAAAGCTAGCAGAAATTGCTAAATACTATGGATATGATGGTTATTTTATCAATCAAGAAACATGGGCAGGAAATTTACCTGGATTACCGACTAAAATTCGAGATTTTATAATCTATTTGAAAGAATATTCGCGTTCAATTGGTCATCCTTTAGCTGTTTCTTGGTATGATGCTATGCTCAATAATGGTAAACGTGAATATATCAATGGATTAAATGACCAAAACGACTTTTATCTGAAAGCAAGAGAAGCAGACAAAAAAATTGCAGCAGATACGTTGTTTGCTAATTTTAATTGGACTAAATCCAGTATTGACGAGTCTGTTAAGCATGCAAAGACAATTGGTCGTAATCCTTATGATGTGTATGCTGGTCTTGAATTGCAAAAAGGTGGCTCTTATAAAACGGATGTTAACTGGAATAGCTTGCTTGATCCGTTAACCAAGAAACTCAAGACTTCTCTTGGGTTGTTTGCTCCTGATACCATTATTAGTTTCGGAAAGACAGGCGAGGAATACCATCGGCATGAAAATCGTTTCTGGACAGGATTTCAAGGGGATCCAACTGTCGAACAACCTGCAAACCAGAAATGGCGAGGTATCAGTAATCTCATTGCGGATAGGACACCAATTACGGGGACGACTTTTAATACTTATTTTAATACGGGTCATGGCAGAAAATGGTTTGTAGATGGAGCGATTTCCAAAGATGGTCCTTGGAATTATCGTTCTGTGTCTGGTATTTTACCAACTTGGCGTTGGTGGATTCAATCTACGGGACAAAAATTGAATGCTGACTATGATTTTGAACAAGCTTTTAATGGCGGAAATTCTCTGAAATTTACTGGAAATCTAACAGAAAAAACCAAACAAGATATTATGCTTTACTCTACTAAGTTGGAAGTAAAATCTACAAGTAAATTAAGAGTTTCTTATCGTGGAGGTGCAGGAACGACAATTCAAGTTGGTCTTGCTACATCATCAGATTATAAAACTTTTGAATATCGTACCTTAACCCTTTCCTCAGATAATAAATGGAAAACGGACACGCTTGATTTATCTTTTTTAGCAGGTAAAACTATTTATGGTATTAAACTCACTGTCAGCAATGAACAAGCTGTTTCTAACTATCAATTCAATCTGGGACAGCTCGGTATTTTTGATACAGACACTGCTCCTTCTGCACCTAGTAACGTAGTCATCAAAAATAAAGTGATTAAAACTGCACGTGAGGCAGAAGCAACTCTTACATTTAAAGCTTCTCAAGGAGCAGATTATTATGAAGTGTATCAGGAAATTGGCAATAAATGGAAATTAGTGACAGGATCTTCTAGTACGAATATCTACCTTTCCAAAATCAGTCGTTTAATATCTGATAGAGGAGAAAGTCAACGCCTGAAAGTCGTTGCTGTAGGTAAAAATGGTGTTCGTTCTACAGAAAGTATTATTAACTTTAATTGGGGATTGGCAGCAGATGATACGACAGATCCAAAACCTGAGGCACCAAATGTTGTTTTAGGCGCTGTTGTAACAGGCACAAGTCTTGGAAAAACAAATAAAAATGAAGGTCCTGAAAATATGCTGACAGGTACAATCACTGGCTTGTCTGATAAATGGTCCAGTTCTGCTAGTCAGGCTTCTGTTGATATCAAATTGACACAACCACGTACGATTGTCCGTTGGGTAACAGAACATGCAGGCGCAGGAGGTGAGTCAGTCAATGATGGACTTATGAATACCAAAGATTTTGATCTTTATTATAAAGATGAGGCTGGTAAGTGGCAATTGGCAAAATCTATTCGTGGCAATAAAGCGCATGTTACGGACATTACTCTTGACCGTCCTATTACCGCGCAAGAATGGCGACTTCATGTCATTACATCAGATAATGGTACTCCTTGGAAAGCTATTCGGATTTACAATTGGAAAATGTATGAAAGTCTCAATAAAGAAACACCTAACATTCCTATGCAACATACAGCTATCCGAGATTTAGGTAATAATCGCATCCAAGTTGGCTTTAAAAACGTTCCAGCAAACACAACCGTTAATCTATATGATTCAAAAGATGCTACTAAGCCAATTGCAACGCATAAAACTACTAAAATGGGAAATGTCATTTTTAAACCTATTGACTTTAAAAAGAGACCAAGAGTTTTATACTACCGTACGCAAGCAGACGGTATGGATTTGAGCAATCGTTTGGCCATTATCATTCCGCCAAGAGCAGGTACTGAAAAGCCTGATAAACCCCAAGATGACAATCCTACAAAACCTTCTGATGCTGATAAAATGATGACATTAGTAGACAAAGATGGCCAAATCAAGGTGATAGGTACTGCGAAAGCTTTAAATGGTGCAACACAGGTCAAGGCGCAGATACCAACTGAAACACCTCCAGCACTAAAAGGAAAAAATTATCAATTGTATGATATTACTTTGTATAATGCAAAAGGCGAGAAAGTACAAGTTATGAGTGAAGTGACTGTTCTGATGAGAAGCAAGGGGAAGATTAGCAAAGTTTATCATGTCTCAAACAATAAGCTGGAAAATCTTCCTTTTACGCAAAATAAAGATTTAACGGAAACTACGTTTAAAACAGCTCATTTCAGTCAATATGCTGCCGTTTATGAAAATACAAAATCAGAAAATCCTGATTCTACATCACAAACGAAACCATCTGCATCGAATCATTCACAACAACCCAACAAATCTAAAAATCAGTCGCCTACAAATAAAACAGCATTGCCAAGTACAGGTAGTACTGACAGCCATCTAAGTTTATTTGGAGTCGGATTAATCGTATTTGTTTATCTTGGAATCATCAGAAAAAAAGAATATTAAATCTATTGTTACCAAAATATTGAATTGTCGTACTTGAAAAAGAAGGGCGATTCAAAGCGAAAAAGTCAGGTAATATGTTAAATGAGGTGAGAGCTTGTTATAAATAAAAAAGAAAGATAATGAGTAGAGGCTGAGACACTATTGTCTCAGCCTCAGTTTGTTATATTTAAATCTTGTCAAACTGTTGTTTTTTGTCTCTTGACTTCCTAAAAGTTCTAACTACCTTTTCTATGGTAACCAGGAATGGTAGAAATCCAATTCTTTTCCGGAAAGAAGTTCATGGTGGGAAATACGGGTGTATTGTTTTTTATCCAATCGTACATCTTTGACGAAATGGAAATGGGAATAATTATGGTGGCTACGGATATCTAACCAATGCATTGCTTGAGGTAAGTAAATGCGCAAGTGGTTAAAGAGTGGAGTTCCTAGATCATAGTCCGCTTTTCCAGGACAGGTGGGATATAAGCCTAAAGCACTCCAAATATACCAAGCTGATAGACTGCCATTGTCTTCATCTCCGGGAAAGGCTTGGAAATTAGGATGAAAAGCTTGATTGCGAATGCTTTTTAAAATGAGACTGGTATATTCAGGATGAGCACTGTAGCGAAAAAGATAAGGGATATGAAAACTTGGCTGATTCGAAATAGCCAATTGTCCAAACCTTGCAGTAGCCATCTCACTCATCTCGTGGATTTCAAATCCGTAGCCTCCGATTTCAAAATGGGGGGTATCATTGCATAATTTTATCAGATAGGATGTAAAAATTTTCTCTCCACCCATCAGTTCTTTCAACCCTTCTATATCGTGGAGGATTCCTACAGTATTTTGAATAGCAGAGCATTCAGCATAGTCTTTTCCCCAACTGTAGGGAGAAAAAGCAGCTTTGAAGTTTCCTTGGCGATCTTTTGGTCGTATATAACCGGTTTGGGAGTCGAATAACTGTTTATAATTGAATGCCTGCTGAGCGTAATTTTGGGCTTCTTTTTTATATCCCAGTTTTTTAGCAAGAATAGAAATACAAAAATCACTATAACTATAATCGAGAGAGTGACTGACGCTTTCGTGATAATCAACTGGCAGATATCCTAATTTTTGATAATCTTCTGTACCGTGACGTCCGTATATTTGAGCTGGATCTTCTATGGTAGCGGTTTTTATCATAGCCTGCAAAAGTTCTTGTTCAAAATCTGGAATTAAGTCTTTTATTGCTCCATCCGCAATAACGCCATCAATCAAGGTTCCAGGCATCATGCCTCGCTCATCAGGAGCCAACCATTTAGGTAAAAATCCATTTTCATGGTAGAAATGGAGAAATCCTTCTAGGAAATCGTGGTACTTTTCAGGAGCCACTAGTGCGAGCAGAGGAAAGTTTGTACGAAAGCTATCCCAAAAGCCAATGTTGGTATATAATTTTCCACTTTCAACGTGTTGTTTTTTCAAATTCAGATGAATTTCTTGCCCCTGCTTGTTAATTTCGTAGAAAGTTTGCGGAAAAAGAAAGAGGCGGTAAAGAGCGTGATCAAATAGATGCCGATCAGCCTCACCTTGCTCTACAATATCAAAGCGGTTTAAATAATGTTTCCAATTAGTTTCAGCGCTTTCTTTTATTTCTTCAAACGTTCCACTAGGTAGGTTGAATTGTGCTTGATCAGATGAAATAAAGGAAGTGGCTAGAGTAGTTTCCAGGATTTCAGTGTTAAAGTCCAAGCACCAATCCGTTCCTAGACGAGAAATCTTTTGGATAACTTGACTAAACTGCAGACAAAGATGCATGATCAGAGGTCTTTTGGTGGTGTTCGTTTCTTCAATGATTTTTAGGAAAATGCTGTGAGGATTTAGTTGCTTAATATGTAGTTCAGCAGAAGTATGGAAAAGGAGACTTAATTTTTTATTCTCTAAACTTGTGAAACGTAGCTTGGCTCCATAGAGACTGGGTGTTATTTCTGTGCTTAATTGATAACGATTAGAATAGAGCTTTAGATAATGTGGTTGAAATGTAGCTTCAGATACTAGATAAGAAGATTGTCGGTAAAGTAAATCTTCCTCTTCAACTTTTTCTGTTACTGGTGTAAGTAGCAACCAAGAAAAATCTCCTATCCAAGGACTCGGTTGATGAGTCAGGCGAATACCTTGAAAAATAGGAATAGTGGGATTAAAATACCAAGCTTCGTTCAAATGGCTAGTCTGAGGGACAAAGTAATTCATTCCAAATGGGACACCGGTGTAGGGAAGTGTATTGCCGTTAGAATAATGAGGGGTATTCTCTGTCCCATAGCGAGTATCAATACTTTCAAGTACAGTTTTCATAAGCAGTTCCTCTTTTGATAGATTATGTAAGTTGATTATAACACGAAACAACAAGCAGATGTTGCTTGTAAAAAGATATTATCGAAAGCCCTTTAGTTTGTGTATATATTTTAAAAACAGTTTAGCCTATACTAGATAATGTAAACGAGTATGAAACGGAGGTATTCATGATTTATTCAAAAGAAATAGTCAACAAATGGCTAGACTCTATCGCTCAAATAGCTAAAAATCATCCTGCTTGGATAGCGGTATTTAAACGTTGTTATACAGATACTTTAGACAATACTGTAAAAATTTTAGAAGATGGCTCAACTTTTGTTTTGACTGGAGATATTCCAGCTATGTGGCTGCGGGATTCGACAGCTCAGCTCAAGCCTTATCTCTTTGTGGCCAAGGAAGATCCGAAAATCCGTCAAACAATTGCTGGTCTGGTCAAGCGTCAGATGGCACTGATTTTAAAAGATCCCTATGCCAATGCTTTTAATATCGCTGACAACTGGAAGGGACATCATGAGACAGACCATACGGACTTGTCCGGTTGGATTTGGGAACGCAAGTACGAAGTGGATTCTCTCTGCTATCCTCTGCAGCTAGCTTATCTCTTGTGGAAAGAGACTGGAGAAACGAGCCATCTAGATGCTACCTTTATTGCTGGAGTTAGAGAAATTCTTCGAGTTTGGACGGTAGAACAAGACCACAGCCAGTCTTCTTATCGTTTTGTTCGTGATACGGACCGCAAGGAAGATACCTTGGTTAATGATGGACAAGGTCCTGACTTTGCAGTGACAGGTATGACTTGGTCTGCCTTTCGTCCGAGTGATGACGCTTGTATTTACAGCTATCTGGTACCGTCTAATATGTTTGCAACAGTTGTTTTGAGCTATGTGGTAGAAATCTTTGACAAATTGAATCTGGATGGAGCTGAGGAGATTGTTCCTCATGCACAGCGCCTGCAAAAGGAAATCAAAGAAGGAGTTGAAAACTATGCCTATATGAAAAATGCCAAGGGTGAAAAGATTTACGCTTTTGAGGTGGATGGTTTGGGAAATACCAGTATGATGGATGATCCAAATGTGCCAAGCCTTTTGGCCGCACCATATCTCGGTTTTTGTTCGATAGATGATGAAGTCTACCAAGCTACACGTCGTACCATTCTGAGCTCAGAAAATCCTTACTACTATGAGGGTTCGTACGCTGCAGGGTTAGGCAGTTCGCACACCTTTTATCGCTATATCTGGCCGATTGCCTTGGCTATTCAAGGATTGACCACTCATGATAAGGAAGAGAAACGTCGGATTCTGGACTTGATGGTAGCCTGTGATGGTGGAACGGGAGTTATGCACGAAAGCTTCCATGTAGATGATCCAACCAAGTATTCTCGTGAATGGTTCAGCTGGGCCAATATGATGTTCTGCGAATTAGTATTAGATTATTATGACTTAAAGATTGAGGTATAAAATGGAAAATATTACCGTACATATTATTTCTCATAGCCACTGGGACCGCGAATGGTATCTCCCTTTTGAATCCCACCGTATGCAGCTGGTAGAGCTTTTTGACAATCTATTTGATCTTTTTGAAAATGATCCAGATTTCAAGAGCTTCCACCTAGACGGGCAAACTATTGTTTTGGATGATTATCTAGAAATCTGTCCTGAAAATCGGAACAAGGTGCAGCGTTACATTGATGAAGGCAAATTGAAAATTGGGCCTTTCTATATCTTGCAGGATGATTATTTGATTTCAAGCGAAGCCAATGTTCGTAATACCTTGATTGGCCAGCAGGAGTGCAAGAAGTGGGGCAAGTCCACTCAAATTGGCTATTTCCCAGATACTTTTGGGAATATGGGGCAAGCGCCTCAGCTTTTGCAGCAATCAGGTATTCATGTAGCTGCTTTCGGTCGGGGGGTGAAACCAATCGGGTTTGACAACCAAGTTTTAGAAGACGAACAGTTTACTTCTCAGTACTCTGAAATGTACTGGCAAGGTGCAGATGGCAGCAAGGTTTTGGGGATTCTCTTTGCTAATTGGTATAGCAATGGGAATGAAATCCCGGCAAATCCAGAAGAAGCGAAAGTTTTCTGGGAGAAGAAATTGGCCGATGTGAAGAGCTATGCCTCTACCAATCAATGGTTGATGATGAATGGCTGTGACCACCAGCCAGTTCAGCGCAATCTCAGTGAAGCTATCCGAGTAGCCAATGAACTTTATCCACATATCAACTTTGTGCACAGTTCTTTTGATGACTATGTGAAAGCTGTGGAAGCTGCCTTGCCTGAGGAATTGTCTATAGTTCAAGGCGAATTGACTAGTCAAGAAACTGACGGTTGGTATACTTTAGCTAATACTTCTTCAGCCCGTATCTATCTAAAACAAGCTTTTCAAGAAAATAGCAACTTGCTGGAGCAGGTAGTTGAACCACTGACTGTTATTACAGGCGGTCACAATCACAAAGGCCAGCTGACTTACGCTTGGAAGACTCTTTTGCAAAATGCGCCACACGACAGCATCTGCGGCTGCAGTGTCGATGAAGTTCACCGTGAAATGGAGACCCGCTTTGCCAAAGTTAATCAAGTGGGGGAATTTATCAAAGGAAACCTACTGGAAGAATGGAAGCAAAAATTAGATAGCCGTCAAGCAGAGAGTGATCTCCTCTTCACTGTTGTCAATACTGGACTCCATGACAAGGTAGATACCGTTTCTGTGGCTGTGACATTTGCGACCTGTGATTTCAAGGACGCCCATCCGACAGAAGCCTACCAGAGAATGGCGGATCTGACAATTCCAGATTTTGTTGTTAAGGATTTGGATGGCCGCTCCGTTGAAGCCAAAATCGAAGATTTGGGAGCTAATTTCCAATATGATCTACCGAAAGATCGCTTTCGTCAGGCTTATATTGCCCGCCAACTGCGCGTGACTTTGCCGATTCACCTAGCACCTCTGGCTTGGAAAACCTTTCAATTGCTTCCTGGTGCAAAAGAAGAACATGAAGGCCTTTATCGAAATGGCGTGATTGACACTCCATTTGTAACTGTTAGCTTTGACAAACACTTGACTGTCTATGATAAGACAACTCATGAAGCCTATGAAAACTTCCTCCGTTTTGAGGATCGAGGCGATATTGGGAATGAGTATATCTACTTCCAGCCAAAAAATACAGAGCCGATCTATGCAAAACTGGCTGACGTTAAGGTTCTGGAAAACAATGCTCGCTATGCCAAGGTGGAATTAAGCCATGAATTGACCCTGCCAGTAAGCGCAGATGAACTGTTGGAACAAGAGCAAAAAGGTATCGTCGAATTTATGACTCGCTCAGCAGGTCGTTCGTCAGAATTGACAAGCATGATCTTGACGACAGAGTTGACAGTCTTTGCGGATAGTCCGCAACTACGCTTTAAGACTCGATTTACTAATACTGCTAAGGATCACCGAATTCGTGTTCTCTTCAGAACTCATAACAGCAGTAAAACCAACGATTCAGACAGCATTTACGAAGTAGTTCATCGCAACAATCGACCAGCTTCCTCCTGGGAAAATCCAGAAAATCCACAGCACCAGCAAGCCTTCGTCAGCCTCTATGATGACCAAAAGGCTGTAACAGTAGCTAATAAAGGCCTAAATGAATACGAGATTTTAGGTGATGATACGATCGCGGTCACTATTCTGCGGGCAACAGGGGAGCTAGGTGACTGGGGTTACTTCCCAACTCCAGAAGCCCAATGTCTGCGTGACTTTCAAGTCGAGTACACAGCAGAATGCCACCAACCGCAAGAGCGTTTTGCTGCTTATCGTCGGGCTAAAGCCTTCCAAACACCTCTGACAGCCTTCCAAATTTCTAAACAAGAAGGAAGTGTCACAGCGACTGGACAAGCTTTCGAGCACCCTGCTCTGAAGTTAGCAGAAATCTGCCCGACAGCTCTTAAAGTGGCGGAAGACGAGTCAGGTATCGTACTTCGTTACTACAATATGAGCCAAGAAGAGCAGGAAGTGGTTTCTGATTCCAAAACTCTAGTTAACCTTTTGGAAGAAGTAGTGCCAGAAAAGCTAGGAGCCTTAGGACCACAGGAAATCCGCACAGAGCTCTTGAAGTAAGATTATGCTGACTACTGGGGTGTCTTGTCCCAGTCTTAGAATAAAAAACAGACAAAGGAGAAAATATGGTCATTGCAACAGTGGATATAGGCGGAACAGGTATCAAGTTTGCAGCTATGTCCAAAGAAGGAAAGATAGTAGAAAAGCAGAATATTGCTACACCTGACAATTTAGATGACTTGCTGGCTTGGTTGGATTCTTGCCTTTCTAAGCGAGATTACCAAGGCATTGCTATGAGTGTGCCTGGGGCAGTTGATCGAGCAACAGGAATTATTGGCGGTATTAGCGCAGTTCCCTATATTCACGGTTTTTCTTGGTATGATAAGCTAGCTTCTTATGGTCTGCCAGTTCGTCTAGAAAATGATGCCAACTGTGTTGGTTTGAGCGAACTTTTGGCTCACCCGGAGCTAGAAAATGCTGCTTGTGTTGTCATTGGTACTGGTATTGGCGGGGCCTTGATTCTCAATGGTAGGTTGCACCGAGGTAAGCACTATCTGGGTGGGGAATTCGGGTATATGCTCTTGTCCGAGCCTGCTGAGACACTGGGAAATTGGTCGCTCTTGGCTTCAACAGGCAGTTTAGTTCGCTCCGTTCAAGCTAGCACTGACTCGCAAGACTGGAATGGAAAGAAGATCTATCAAGCTGCGGCTACAGGAGATGAAACTTGCCAAGCAGCTATTGAACAAATGAACCGAAATCTTGCCAAGGGGTTGCTCAATATCCAATATCTCTTTGATCCGGATGTGATTAGTCTGGGAGGCTCTATCAGCCAAAATCCTGACTTTATCAAAGGTGTCCGCTCAGCGATTGCTTATTATGTCAATCGTTATGAAGAATATTCGGTGTCCCCAGAGATTCTAGCTTGTACTTATCAAGGAGAGGCTAACCTTTATGGCGCTTTAGTAAATTGGTTACAGGAGGAAGGTCAATGGCCACATTCTTAGGACTATCAAGTAAACAAGAAAAGGCTCTTATCCGTTTAGAAAAGTATTTGAACTTAGGAGAAATTGAAGTCAGTCTTGCTCCTAACTCAACTGTATCGATCAAAGTGGAAGGTTGTCAAGGACATTATCAAGTCAGTTATGAACAACCTCATCAGATCTATCGAGCTTTGGCCCTTTTATCTGCCGCTCTTAAATCAGGGCAGGATGAGGTTCATATTGTGGAAGAAGCAGCTTATGAGGATTTGGCTTATATGGTTGACTGCTCCCGCAATGCTGTTTTAAACCTAACCTCAGCCAAGAAGATGATTGAAGTCTTGGCCTTGATGGGCTATTCCACTTTTGAACTCTATATGGAAGATACCTATGAGATAAAAGACCAGCCCTATTTTGGCTATTTCAGAGGCCACTATACCGTCGAAGAATTACAAGAGATTGAAAACTATGCTGCAGATTTTGATTTGGCTTTCGTTCCCTGCATTCAGACATTGGCTCACCTGTCAGCTTTTGTCAAATGGCAGGTCCAGGAAGTGCAGGAACTTCGAGATGTTGAGGATATATTACTAATTGGCGAAGAAAAGGTCTATGACCTTATCGAAGGCATGTTTCAGACCATGGCGCATCTGCATACACGCAAGATTAATATCGGAATGGATGAAGCCCACTTGGTTGGCCTCGGACGCTATTTAATTCAGCATGGTTTCCAAAATCGAAGTCTCCTCATGTGTCAACACCTTGAGCGAGTTTTGAATATTGCTGATAAGTATGGTTTCCATTGCCAGATGTGGAGTGATATGTTCTTCAAGCTCATGTCAGCGGATGGCCAATATGACCGTGATGTAGAAATCCCAGAAGAAACCCGAGTTTATCTGGATCGTCTGAAACACAGAGTGACCTTGGTTTATTGGGATTACTATCAGGATAGCGAGGAGAAATACAATCGTAACTTCCGTAATCACCAGAAAATCAGTCAGGACATCGCTTTTGCTGGAGGCGCTTGGAAGTGGATTGGTTTTACACCAAATAATCATTTCAGTCGTTTGGTAGCCATCGAAGCCAATAAGGCCTGCCGACAAAATCATATCAAGGAAGTGATTGTAACTGGTTGGGGAGATAATGGTGGTGAATGCTCTCAATTTGCTATTTTACCTACCTTACAAATCTGGGCAGAATTAGCTTATCGCAATGATTTAACAAATGTTACACAGCATTTTCTGCTTAGTACAGGCCTTGATTTTGATGATTTCATGAAAATAGATTTGGCTAATCTCTTGCCAGATTTGCCAGATAATCTCAGTGGTATCAATCCAAATCGTTATATTTTATATCAAGATATTCTTTGTCCATTACTGGATAAGCACATTCGCCCTCAAAAAGATAGACTTCATTTTGAACAGGCGGCTCAGCAATTGAGAAATATTAGTAAAAGAGCAGGAAGCTACAGTTATTTATTTGCTACACAGGAACAGTTAAATCAAGTCTTAGCTCTTAAGGCTAGGATTAGCTCTCGTATTCGATCTGCTTATCAGAATAAACAAAAAACTATTTTAAAGACATTCGCCCTGGAGGATTTAGAAGTTCTTTATCAAGAAGTAGAGAAGTTTGCTGCATTGTTTAGCACGCAATGGATTGAGGAAAACAAGGTTTTTGGTTTAGATACGATTGATATTCGCATTGGTGGTTTGCTCAAGCGCATCAAACGAGCGCAAGAGCGTTTGTTGCAGTATGTTAATGGGGAAGTCGATTGTTTAGAAGAGTTGGAAGTTGAACTCTTGCCCTTCAATGATTGTTATACCGCACAAGGCTTTACAGTTACTAGTGCCAATCAATGGCATACGATTGCGACTGCTTCAACGATTTACACTACCTAATCAAAACATGACTTACTTGCGATCAATCTTTTTTAATAAACTAAAAGTGTCTTTTTCCTATTTTCGTCATATAATAAATAATTAGTAGAATTTTTTCTATAATTAGGAGTTTAGTTAAGGCCATGAAAAGGGGTATAATAAAATATGGAAGCGGTATCATTCTCAAAAAAGGAAAGGGGGATTTTAGTGAAAAATTTTGTAAAAACCTTAAAAGATAATGCAATTTTTTTATTCATGGTTTTACCTGGTGTCATTTGGCTGATCCTATTTTTCTATATACCTGTTTTAGGAAATGTGGTTGCTTTTAAAAACTTTAAACTAAGCAGCGAAGGTTTTCTCCATAGTGTACTGACTAGCGAATGGGTGGGGCTAAAGAATTTTCAGTTCCTCTTTAACTCAAAAGATGCTTTTACGATTACGCGAAATACGGTTTTGTACAATAGTGGATTTATTATTTTAGGCCTTATTTTCTCTGTAGGGTTTGCTATTGTCTTTAGTGAATTGCGCTCAAAGAGATTAGTGAAATTCTATCAAACAACAATGTTATTTCCTTATTTTCTTTCATGGGTTATCATCAGTTTCTTCGTTGATGCTTTCTTGAATCCAGGAAAAGGATTGTTGAACCATCTCTTGCATAATCCAAATATCAATTTTTATACAGTTCTGTCTTTTTGGCCAGCTTTCATTCTCTTTATTGGGATTTGGAAAGGGCTTGGTTACAGTAGTATTTTCTATTATGCAAGTATTATGGGAATTGATCCAACTTATTATGAAGCAGCTACGGTTGACGGTGCTTCAAAATGGCAGCGAATTCGCCATGTCACCATTCCATCTCTAGCTTCTTTAATTACCGTCTTGACAATTTTGGCAGTCGGAAATATCTTCCGTGCAGACTTTGGGCTTTTTTATACAGTTCCGCATGACTCTGGTTCACTTTATAGTGTCACCAATGTTCTAGATACCTATGTTTATCGTGGAATTTCCGGTACAGGGGACTTAGGAATGGCGTCTGCAGCAGGGCTCTACCAATCGATTGTGGGCTGTATTCTAGTTGTTGTAAGTAATTTAATCGTCCGCAGAATTGACAAAGAATCTGCTCTGTTTTAGAAAAGAGGAGACTATGAAATCGAAAAAAATTCAAAAAGAAAAGATTGATTATGTCGGTATTCATTCTTTTGATAAAAAAACAGACTTTTTCTTTAATGTCTTGATTGCAATTTTTGCCTTATCTTGTGTCTTACCTTTCTTCTTTGTGATTATCATATCTCTGACGGATGAAACAAGTTTGGTACAGAATGGCTTTGCTTTTTGGCCATCAAAGTTTAGCTTGGCGGGTTATGAATTTTTACTTTCTTTGAAAGATAAATTGTTACAGTCGCTTTTTATCACAATTTTTATTACGATTGTAGGAACCACTCTAAATGTCTTTTTCACAACGACTTATGCCTATGCTATTTCAAGGAGAACATTTAAATACAGACGATTTTTCACTCTTTTTGCCATGGCAAGCATGCTCTTTCAAGCAGGATTGATTCCAACCTATATTATTATGACAACCTTTTTAGGTTTAGGTGATACAGTCTGGGCATTGATTTTGCCACTGTTGCTTAGTCCTTTCAATATTATTCTGATGCGAACTTTCTTTAAACGAACCATTTCAGAGTCCATTATTGAATCAGCAAAGATTGATGGAGCAAGCGAGACAAGAATTTTCTTTCAAATCTGTCTACCACTGTCGCTTCCAGGTATTGCAACGATCACGCTTTTCACAGCGCTAGCTTACTGGAACGATTGGTTCAATGCCTTGCTTTATATCCGTAGCGATAACTTAGTTCCACTTCAATACTTACTGATAAAAATTCAGCAAAATCTGGACTATCTTTCTAAAAGTGTAGGAGCAAGTGCCCAACTTGCAGGTTTAACAAACTCTTTTCCTAAAGAATCAGCTCGTATGGCCATGGTGGTTTTAGCGACCGTGCCAATTGCTTGTGTTTATCCATTCTTCCAACGCTATTTTGTGAAGGGGTTGACAATCGGTGGTGTAAAAGAATAGTGCCTAATAGCATTGAAAAATACTTTATCAGTATGGAAAATTTTAAAGTCATTTATAAATGTAAATAATAAAAAAGGAGACTTTTCATATGAAAAAATGGAAAAAATATGCTCTGACCTCTACTAGTCTTTTAGCTTTGTCTGCAATGCTTGCAGGCTGTGGGAATCTGACTGGTAATAACCAAAAATCTTCTAAGACAGAGGATGGGAAAACAGTTCTTAAGATGTATCAAATTGGTGATAAACCAGAGAATCTTAAGGAGCTTCTAGCCAACGCTAATAAGATTATTGGGAAAAAAATCAATGCTAAATTAGAGATTCAGTATATTGGCTGGGGTGATTATGAACAAAAGATGAATGTTATCACTTCATCTGGTGAAAATTATGATATTGCTTTTGCACAAAACTATGTCATCAATGCCCAAAAAGGTGCGTATGCTGACCTGACAAAATTGTATCAAAAAGAAGGAAAGAAGCTATATGATTCCTTGGATCCAGCTTATATCAAAGGGAATACGATTAATGGCAAGATTTACGCTGTACCAGTCAATGCCAATGTAGCCTCTTCTCAAAATTTCGCTTTCAATGGTCCACTTCTTAAGAAATATGGTATTGGTGATGTTTCTAACATTCATTCCTACAAAGATTTGGAACCAGTTTTGAAAGCGGCTAAGGAAAAAGATCCAAAAGTAACACCATTTGCTATTGGTAAAAACTTTATTCCATCTGATAATTTTGATTATCCTATAACTAATAATCTTCCATTTGCGATTGATTTAGAAGGAGATAAGACGAAGATTGTCAACCGTTATGAGGTTCCTCGCTTCTTAGATAGTTTACGGACTATTCACAAATATTATAAAGCAGGATACATTCCAAAAGATGTTGCAACTAGTGACACTACATATGAATTGTCACAAGATACTTGGTTAGTCCAAGAACAAACCGTCGGACCTGCTGATTATGGAAATAGCTTGCTTTCACGCGTTGCAAATCGGAATATTAAAATCAGTCAATTGACAAAAAATTATAAGAAAAATCAAACGACACAAGTAGCAAACTTTGTCATTTCCAATAATTCTAAAAATAAAGCAAAAGCAATGGAATTACTGAACTTGCTTAATACCGATCCAGAGTTGCTGAACGGTTTGGTATATGGACCTAAAGGTAAAAATTGGGAAGACGTTGCTGGTAAAAAGAATCGAGTGAGAACACTGAAAGGCTATAATAACCGTACTCATATGTCCGGCTGGAATACAGGTAATAATTGGCTGCTTCACGTTGATGAAAAGGTAACAGATCAACAAATTAAAGATTCTAAAAAGATTCTTTCTGAGGCACCAGAATCACCAGCACTCGGATTCAACTTTAATGTAGATCCTGTAAAAGCTGAAGTATCTAGTATTACCAATACAATTAAAGAATATGCTACAGCAATCAATACAGGTACAGTTGATCCAGATGTTGAAATTCCTAAAATGATGGCAAAACTGAAATCAGAAGGTGCTTATGATAAAGTCATGAAAGAGTTTCAAAGACAATACGATAAATTCCTTGCTTCTAAAAAATAAGCTTAGATTAGCATATCTCCTTGGATTTATCTAAGGAGGTTTTTAGTTAGCAAAATTTTGAAATATCACAGAACAGTTCATCTTTATTTTAGGTTTTGTGGTAAATAGAAGAAAATCAAATGAGGAATAGTTGAGACTTAGCTATAATACTTCATTAATAGAGATAAGTGAAAGATTTGAAAATTTTTGAAAACGGTTAAAATATGGTATAATCATTTCATGTAGTAGATGATTTTACTGATAAGAATTGAGGAATAAAGAATGGGAAAATTGATTGAATTAATTTTTCAAAGAGTTTATATGGCTATGATAGCGACAGCGATTTTTTGGCTCTTAACATTGTCAGGTGGACTGTTTTTTGGACTTGCTCCAGCAGGAAGTACACTCATGACTCTCTTTCAGCAGTATCGCTATGATTATAAACGATATCATTGGCAGGAGGCGTGGACTGTATTCAAAAGCAATTTCGTATGTGCCAATCAAATTTTTTATAGTTTCTTTATAGTAGAAGGTGTTTTGTTTTATGGCATTTTTCTACTAGTGCAATTACCACATCAAACAATTCTGCATATTTTACTTGCAATTCTGGATTTAGTTTTCTTACTAGTTGCACCCTTATCATACGCTGTTTATTTAAAATTGCAAGTCTACTTTGAACTATCTTATAAAAATTGGTTCAAACTGGCTTTAATTGGTCCTTTTCTCAATATTTCAGCCGTATTAAAAGTTCTAGTGGGAACGATCTTATTATCAATTGCTGGTTATTATATACCTGCTTTACTCTTTTTTGTTTTTATTGGAGTCTGGCATTTTTTTATCAGCGATGTTTTAGAACCTATTTATCAAATAGTTCAGTCTAAATTAATCATGAAAGAACAATGAAAAAATTTTGGTTAAACTCATTATTAAAAGCCTATGCTGTGATTATGATTGTTATCATCGGCTGTCTAAGTTTCATTCTTTCTTATGTAGCTTGGCAGGGAAAGAAGCAGGAGATAGAACGAATTTCTCAGCAAGCTGCAACGAGATTGGTGGAAGAAGTTGAATATTATAATCGCCGTACTATTCAGTTAGCACAGAGCCTAGTGGAGAATCAAGCGAAGCTCGAAGGAGTTTATAAATATTTTACATTAAGCCCGGCAGAATATGCTAGTTGGCGTTTATCGGAGGATGTTCCAGACTATGTTCAGGTTTCTCTGCATCGAAATATTAATAATATCTATGTTGAAAATGATTTTGTAAAAGGTATTGATATTGCTTTAAAAGATTATAAGACAGTCTTTATATCTACACGAGAAACGAAGGGTGGAAAACAGATAGCGGCAGCAAAATTCAAACCAGCTGCTGATGCATTTCCGATTGCTATTTATGATAAAGCTGCGGGTCAAGTCATCGGAACAGTTTACATAACAGTTGATACGACTATTTTTAAAAATATAGTAGATAATACTAGGAGAGAAATCCCTCTTGTCGCTAGAATCACCTCATCCTATAACAAAGAAATAGCACACTTTGGTGAAAATCACCTGAGTAAAGATATTCGGTGGATAAAAAAAGAAACAGCTTATAATTATCTGATACAAGTAGCAGTTCCTTCGTTTTATATGTTTAATAGTATTCTTTCTAGTATTAGTCTGATTGTTCTTTCTGGTCTTGCGTTGGTTGTGATTTTATATTGGAGCTTGCAACGTATTTTTTTGAATTATCAAAGACAGGTTGTAGATATTGTAGATACGATTCAGGATATCACTCAGGGAGAAAACAACAAGCGAATTGATACTGCTACAAAAGAGCAAGAACTGCTGCTTATTGCAACGAATACCAATACTATGCTAAATAGTTTAGATAAAAATATCCGTGATATTTATCGGTTACAGCTTACTCAAAAGGATGCTAACATGCGTGCACTTCAGGCGCAAATTAATCCTCATTTTATGTACAATACATTGGAATTTATCCGCATGTATGCTGTTATGCAAAGCCAAGAAGAACTGGCGGATATTATTTATGAATTTAGCAGTTTGCTAAGAAATAATACTTCTAGTGAAACCAAGACAAGGCTGGAGGATGAGCTGAAATTTTGCCGTAAATATAGTTATCTCTGTATGGTACGTCATCCGAAGTCTGTTGCTTATGGTTTTAAAATAGATGAAGGACTAAAAGATATGTTGCTTCCTAAATTTAGTATTCAGCCTTTAGTAGAAAATTATTTTGCTCATGGAATTGATTATCGCAGAAAAGACAATGTCATCAGCGTTAAAGCAGTTAAAATAGCAGGTGCTGTCAGATTGTTGATTCAGGATAATGGTTGTGGAATGCCGCCCGAAAAATTAGCTCAGATTCAGCAAATGTTAGCTAATCGTCAGCTGCTTGGTATAGACAACGGAGAGATAAGAAAGTCTATTGGAATTGTGAATGTTCACGAGCGTTTCTTGCTCTTTTTCGGAGAACGGTATAACATTCAGATCGAATCCCGAAAAAATCAGGGAGTTACCTATACTATAGAAATTAAGGATGAATAGAGAAAACATTATGTACAAAGTATTGTTAGTTGATGATGAATACATGATTACAGAAGGGCTCAAAGTACTCATTCCTTTTGAAAATTGGAAGATGGAAGTTGTAGCGACTGCTAATGATGCAGAAACTGCTTTAAAATATATCAAAACAAATCCTGTGGATCTAGTTATTACAGATGTCAATATGCCAGGTATGAATGGGCTGGATATGATTGCTCAGATGAAGTCTTCTTTACCAAATGTTGCGTTCATTATTTTATCTGGTTATCAGGAATTTGAGTATGTTAAAACAGCTTTAAACTTACAAGTTGCGGACTATTTAGTGAAGCCAGTTAATAAACTGGAATTGGCAGCTATTTTAGAAAAATTATCCAAAAATTTTGAACAATCCTCTTACCATCAGATGGTGACTATTTTTCAAGATGATACTACAGAAGAAGAAATAGTTCACTTGCTAAAGGAAGTAGGGCCAATCTATCTAGGAGCTAGTACAAAAGCACAGGGTATCTTCTCTATTCCTTATCATAGTTCAGGGCAATCAATCTATCTTTTTCTTTCTCATCAAAAAGAAGAGAGTATCTATGAAGTTGAATTTTCAGCGCCCTATAAAGAACAAATTCAGCATTTCAAGCTCAATTTGGAAAAAACAATTTTTTATGGAACAATCAGTTTGAAGGTACAAAATCCACTTTTTAGCTACTATGAACCTATGTATCGGGTGATTATTCAAGGAAATATTCATCAAATTTTGGAAGAATTGGATTTGCTAAAAGAAATTATCCTAAAAAATACCCCGAAGGTTTCTATTACTAAGCAGTTGATGATCCAGTTTATCATGGATGTCTATCACCTTTTTGAACATTTGAAATCAGATGATATCACCAGTATTATCAAAGAAATTGAAGGGATGCACTCTTTTGATGAATTGTTAAGTTATATCAAGCTGCAGTTGCAAGATTTATTTGCTCAGTATCGGATGAATGAAAATGTAGCCAGTGTTTTAGAGGTTATTGGTCGTGATTACCAAACAGATTTGTCCTTGAAAGATATTAGTAAAGAGCTTTATATCAATCCAGTTTATCTAGGACAGTTGATTAAGCGCGAAACGGATTCAACCTTTGCTGAGTTACTTAATAAACAACGAATTAAGGCCGCCCAACAGCTTCTTTTATCCACTAATGATAGTATTGAGGATGTTTGTTATGCGGTGGGATACAGCAATGTCGGGTATTTTTACAAGGTTTTTCGCAAACTTTGTGGTAAATCTCCTAAAGCTTATCGCCGTCAGTCTAATAATAAAAGATAACAGTCATATTGTTGCTTTTTTGAAATTTCCTTTGAAAATACTGTAATAGGAACAAATGGGAGAGATAACTTTAAACTTGTGGAGGAGAAATTGAGTAAAAAATTAGAAAACATGAGTTTAGAAGAATTATGGCAATTGTTTCCCATATTTCTTGTAACACATAATAAAGAATGGGCGGATTGGTATGATGAGGAAGCAACCGCTATTTTGTCCCTGATACCAGCTAAATATATAGTAAGAATATCTCATATTGGTAGTACTGCTGTTCAAAATATATGGGCAAAGAATATAGTAGATATATTACTTGAGGTTCGATTAGCCGAAGAACTAGAAATAGTGAAAAATATTCTTGTTGAAAATAATTGGTTATGCATGAGTCAAAGTACACGACGAATCTCATTAAATAAAGGATACACGGAGCAAGGTTTTGCAGAAAAAGTCTTTCATCTTCACATTAGAGTTGTAGGGGATAATGATGAACTATATTTCAGAGATTACTTACGTGAGAATCATAATGTAGCGAAAGAATACGAACATCTAAAGCTGAACTTATGGAAGAAATTTGAACATGATAGAGACGGCTACACTGATGCAAAGCGTGAGTTTGTTAAACGATACACTAAAATTGCAAAAGAAAAATTTATAGGAAGATATTAAAATAGACACGAGCGCCGTGATCGTGCTTTTAAGTTGAGTTTTTATACTGTAGCGTTTATAAATCTATATATAAATAAAAAGAAAGCTCTATAATATCCAAATGGAGTTACCCACTATAGAAATTATAGAGCCTTATTATTGATAGCGAGTAGCTTGAAGACAGCTGCTCTTTTTGTTGGTTTACTTCATTGTAGGGAAAAGCAATACGTCACGAATAGAAGTGACATCTGTCAACAGCATAATTAAGCGGTCAATTCCAATTCCGAGGCCTCCAGTTGGTGGCATGCCGTATTCAAGAGCTTCTACGTAATCGTAGTCAATGCCAGTTGCTTCGTCATCTCCGAGTTCCTTAGCTTTGGCTTGCGCTTCAAAACGCGATAATTGGTCAATTGGGTCGTTCAACTCTGTAAAGGCGTTGGCAAATTCGCGTCCAACGATAAAGAGCTCAAAGCGGTCTGTAAAGCGTGGGTCATCTGCATTTTTCTTAGCAAGAGGTGAAACTTCAACTGGATGCCCATAGATAAATGTAGGCTGAATTAAGGTATCTTCAACAAAGTCTTCAAAGAAAGCATTGATAATATGACCAACTGTAAAATGCTTTTCAACCGTTACATGATGTTCCTTAGCTAGTGCAGTAGCCTCTTCGAGAGTCATTTCTTTCCAGAAATCAATACCCGTCTGCTCTTTAATGGCTTCTAGCATATGTTTACGTGCAAACTTGCGACCGATAAAGATTTCAGTACCTTGATAAGGGACACTTTCGGCATCTGTAACAGCTTTAGCTGCACTTTGGATAATCCCTTCTGTCAAGTCCATGATATCCTCAAAATCCGCATAAGCCTGATAAGCTTCAATTGTAGTAAATTCAGGATTGTGAGTGGCATCCATTCCTTCGTTACGGAAAATGCGTCCCATTTCATAAACACGTTCCATACCACCAACAATTAGACGTTTTAAGTGCAATTCAGTCGCGATACGAAGCACCATATCAATATTTTGTGCATTGTGATGAGTAATAAATGGACGAGCAGCAGCACCACCAGCTTCATTATGTAGTACAGGTGTTTCAACTTCAAGGAATCCTTGGTTATCAAGATAACGGCGAATTTCTGAAACGATACGACTGCGAGTTACGAAGCGTTCAAAGCTTTCCCGATTGGAAATTAAATCCAAATAACGCTTACGATAAATCGTTTCAACGTCTGTTAGTCCATGGAATTTTTCTGGTAATGGACGAAGTGCTTTAGAGAGGTGTGTGATGTGAGTTGCTTTGATTGACAACTCTCCCATATCTGTGCGCATAACCTCACCTTCAATACCAAGGAAGTCCCCAATATCTGCTTTTTTGAAAATTTGATAATTTTCTTCACCAACAGTATCTTTTCTGACATAGATTTGAATTTGACCTTCACGGTCTTGGATATGAGCAAAACCGACTTTGCCTTTCCCGCGCTTGGTCATAAGCCGTCCCGCAATGGTAGCAGTTTCCGCTAATTCATGTAGTTCTTCTTTTGTTTTATCACTATATTTTTCT
This sequence comes from Streptococcus intermedius SK54 = ATCC 27335, assembly GCF_000413475.1. Lineage (GTDB taxonomy): Bacteria > Bacillota > Bacilli > Lactobacillales > Streptococcaceae > Streptococcus > Streptococcus intermedius. The sequence continues at coordinate 359,616 of NZ_ATFK01000001.1, forward strand.
TTTAATTGGGCAGAATCTGCAGTACGTTCAAAACGTTTACCAAAAGGGTCAATACCTTGTTCTGCTAAAGCGGTCATTTTTTCACGACGAATCAGTTGCTGGTCATTTAATTCTTCAATATGTTCAGTAGTCATATTCTTCCTCCTAAAGTTTACCTTCCTCATTCTATCATAAATAAGGCAGAAATTCACCTATAAATAAAGAAAAACCGTGATTTTATACGCTCACAGTTTCAATTGTTTCTAAGTGGTCAAGATTGTTCCAATCAAGAAGTGTAAAATGTTCAAAATCTTGTGTTTCAAGAATAGTGACACTTCCATTGGCAAGGCCTCCCTGCTGACGCAGTTGAGCAAAGTCATACCCTAATAACAAGCGTAAAGAAGCCGTTAAATTAGCTCCATGACCAACAAAAAGAAGATTATCATAAGAATATCCATTTTGTGATTTGATGAAGTCTATTGTACGTCGTGTAGTATTATAGACCGATTCTGCACCAAAAATAGAGTTGTTGAATTTTGCCAAATTATGACGAAAAGCTTGCATCTGATGAGGATAGATGGCGGTAATTGTAGAGATTTTCTGTCCTTCTAGAGAGCCAAGTTGCCATTCGCGTAGCTCTGTATGTGGTTCAACAACTGATGAATATTGATTTTCACTACAGATAATCTGTGCGGTTGCCATTGCGCGTGGTAAATCACTTGAAAAAACCTTATCAAATTTGATATGAGACATATGTTTTCCAAGCAAGTGTAGTTCTTTGATAGAAGTTTCAAGTAGTGGTGAGTCACCATTGGCTCCTTGAAATCGCCCTTCCAAATTCCATTGAGTTTTTCCGTGTCGAACGAAGTAGAGTTTCATGCAGTTTCCTTTCTGAATGGTATCTTAGTTTTCTTTTAAATCTGCAAAGTCTGCCTCAACAAAATCAGCTAAATCCTTTGCGCTAATTTCAATACTGTGTCCTAATTCTCCAGCTGATACGATAATAGTCTCACGTGTTAAAGCTGAATGATCAATATAAATTGGGAAATGGTGCTTTTGTCGAATGCCGACAGGATTATTTGCACCATGAATGTAACCAGTTGTTTTTTCCAAATCCTTCTGTGGGATCATACTTACTTTTTTGTTACCAGATAGTTTGGCTAGTTTCTTTTCTGAAAGATGTTCTGTAATGGGCAGGATGCCAATGATAACACCTGTTTTATCACCTGTTAGGGCTAATGTCTTATAAATCTGTGAACGATCTATTTCTTCAGGTAATTCTCCTCCTAAAGCATTAATTTGAAGCCCTTTGTGGCTGATTTTAGCTTTCGTCAAGATTTGTTCGACCAAGGTTTTCTTGATTTTTGTTTTTTTAGCCATTATTTATACTTTTCCTCCAATTGGCTCATCCAAGCACCCAGCCAAGTTCCCAAACCAAAGAAGAAGGCAGCAGTAACTAAAGTGATGATGGAAGTATTAGCATAATGAATACTTTCACTGTTCCCAGGATTTGGTACCAAGATGAGAATGGTACTTGACAAGACAATACCGATGATAAAATGATAGACTCGAGAATGATAATTTTCTAAAGCATAATGCATAGATTTTGAAAAAATTACAAGTGCGAGAAGACCGCCAATTCCGATTGGTAAAAAAGTTCCTAAAATATCTAAAGATTTGAAACCGATTAGCATAGGAGAATACAGTCCCAAAATTAAAAGTAAATTTGAAGGACTCAAGCCTGGAACGAGAATTCCTAGTGCAATTAGCGCACCAGCTAAAATAAATGTCAAGAAATTTGCAGGTAAAGTTCCAACGAAACTATTGAGAAAATATAGGCAAATACCAGAAATGAGAAAGGTAGTAAGGAACCAAATAACATCGGTTCGATCACGATCAGATTCTCTGATAGATTCGTTTAATAAACTTGGAATTGTGCCAATAATTGCACCTGCAAATCCCCATAAAACAATGATTTTATAGTGTTCTAATAGATATTCAACTGGTAAGGAAAATAGTGCAATTCCTAACACCGTTCCAATACCAACAGGTAAAAAATAAAGCACATTATCCCGAAAATTTTCCCTTATATGCGCTAAAAAATAAATCATCCGCTCGTAAATTCCCAAAATAGCAGCTAAAACTCCACCAGATACCCCGGGGAGAATAAATCCTAGCGCGATGATAATTCCCTTTAAAATTCTTATCAACCAAGAAATCATCCATTACTCCCTAAACTTTTCTATGCTAGTTATTATATCATATTTAGAAATAAGAAAGTAGTGATAACTGGACAAGAAGAAGAGAAAAGATTTGTAAAATTTTTGCTTAAATTGCTTAAAATAGATAATTCTTCTTACTGTCTACATGCTTAATTTCACGAATTATGTTCTCGTTCATTTTGTCTGTGTGTCACAACAATAAAAGTAATTGTAAAGAGGAGCATTAGAATGAAATAGATTGGCAAACTGTTGCTGGTTAAGGTAGTAATTTCGATGTATTTTTGCAGGATAATGGCTGTTCCGAAGAAGCCAATGAGTGACCAGAGAATAAGTAAGATTCGCCAGATATTAAGTGGCAGACAGGCACGGACAACGGAGAGAAAGCCAATAGAGCCTAATAAATAATAAAGTAGAGTTGATATTTCTACTTGTGACCAACCATGTAATCCGCCAAAAATATTGACAAATAAAACGCTAAAGACAACCATTAGTCCGCTTGGTAGAGCTTTAAAAATGGCTTTTTTGAGAAAGTCGGGTTCGACTGGTTTGATATTGCGCTCAAAGGTGAGGACAAATGGTGGTAAACCTTCTACAAATTGGTCAATCAAGGTAATTTGAACCGGGATAAATGGAAAGATTAGAAGCCACTCAGCTCGTCCCAGTAAGATACTGGAAATACAAATAATCGTTAAAATAAATGAATAAGTTGTTTTAATGAGGAAAATTGGTGCAATGCGGGCAATGTTATTGACCACCCGCCGCCCTTCAAAGAGGATTTCAGGGACATCGTTAAAATCAGAATTCAGCAAGACGAGATTGGCAACTTGTCGTGTTGCCGGATCACCTTCAGACATAGCAATGGAGCAGTCTGCTTCCCGCAAGGCTAGAATATCATTGACTCCGTCACCAGTCATAGCTGTGGTGTATCCTGTTTTTTTCAAAGTTTGAATAATGAGCTTCTTTTGATGAGGAGAAACACGACCAAAAATAGCCGTTTTTTCTGTCAGATCAATCAATTCTTGGTCTGATATTTTTGAACAATCAACATAACTTTGGTAATTTTCAAAGCCTGCTTTTGCAGCAATATTGGATACAGTAATTGGATTATCACCTGAGATGATTTTTAAACCAACTTTTTGCGAGCGTAAGTATTCTAAAGTGTCAGCTACTCCTTCACGAATTGGATCTGTAATTTCTAAAATAGCAATAGGTTGAATGGCGCTTGGTAAGTGGATGTGTTTGTGGTCAATATGTTCAGAACTAATGGCTAAAGCAAGTACGCGTGAACCTCGCATTTGGGCTTCCTGTGCTTGCCTGATTTCTTCCTGAAAGAGTATTTCAGGTGCGCCAAGAAAGACAGTCCCTAAGTTCGACATTTCCATGGCCCCCCATTTACGATCACTAGAAAATGGGATAATGTTGCTAGTTTGGTAATTTGACGATTTTGTAAATTGTTTGCGGATAGCTTGTGCAGTAGGATTATTGTCGTCACTTGCCGCAATATAAGCACTAAGAATATCAGCAATTGCTTGTTCTGAAAAATCTTGTGTGAGCGGGGTGACTCTTTCAACATGCATTTTACCTTGGGTAATCGTACCTGTTTTATCGAGACAGAGCATATCAACACGAGCAAGTGTCTCGACTGAGTACATTTCCTGTACAAGGACTTTTCGTAAACCCAGCTTGATGACAGCTGTTAAAAGAGAAGTAATCGTTAAAAGAGCAATTCCTTTTGGTAGCATTCCTAGAAGAGCCGTTGAGGTATTGACAACTGAGTCTTTGACAGGTAAATGTTTTACCAAGAGAGCTTCTAGAAAGAGCGCAATTCCGAAAGGGATAATGATTTTTCCTGTAAAACCTGCAATTTTGTCCATGGATTTCATGATACGAGAATTGATTGGTTTGACAGTCTTAGCCTCTAGCATCAGTTTAGAAGCATAGTTATCAGATCCAACATGGGTGATTTCAGCTACTACATGACCACTGACAAGAAAGCTTCCTGAGAGAAGCTGATCTCCAATTTCCTTTTGTACAAGGTCACTTTCTCCTGTTAACATAGCTTCGTTGACTTCTGCAAAACCATCTAAAACAGTTGCGTCACTTGGAATTTGTTCCCCTGCAGTTAAGCGAATGACATCATTTAGAACCAAATTTTCTGGATCAATAGGGGTGGTTTGCCCATCACGGATAACGTTAATTTTTTCTTTATTTAGGAGATTGAGCTTATCGACCATGTGCTTAGCGCGCAATTCGGTGACAATTCCAGAAAAAGCATTAAAGCAGATAACAGCGAAGAAAACTAAGTTGCTCCATGCTTGAACAGAAACGAGAGCGACAGCGATTGCAAAATTTAACGCATTAAATAGCGTAAAAACATTACGCTTGATGATTAGCCAAGTGCTGATACTTGTATTGACTGTAAAATCATTAGTGAGTCCTTGTGTAATTTTTTCTTGGACTTGCTGGTGGGTTAATCCCGTAAATTCTTTCGTGTTCATGAGGATAATCATACCATTTTTTTAGTAAAATTTCTAATAGAATCTATTCCGACGTGACAGTTTTATGTTGAAAAAGTTTGCGAGCAGGCATTTGATAAGGTATAATGGAAGAAATAAGAAGGGAGAGCCGATGTTTTATAGATATTTGAGAAGATTGGTGATGTTGATTTTATGGGCTTTAAATGGCAATGTACACTACCACCATTTGGAGAATATTCCAGATCAAGAGGAAAATTATATCTTAGTTGCTCCGCACCGTACATGGTGGGATCCAGTCTATATGGCTTTCGCTACAAGACCCAAGCAATTTATTTTTATGGCAAAAAAAGAATTATTCACGAATCGCGTTTTTGGTTGGTGGATTCGGATGTGTGGTGCTTTTCCGATTGACCGTGAAAATCCTGGAGCATCCGCTATCAAATACCCTGTAAAAATGCTGAAATCAAGCAATCGCTCGTTGATTATGTTTCCAAGTGGAAGTCGGCATTCGACAGATGTTAAGGGCGGTGTAGCCCTGATTGCGAAAATGGCAAAGGTACGGATTCTTCCAGTCGTTTATGTTGGTCCAATGCATTTGAAAGGATTGGCAAAAGGTGAACGTGTAGACATGGATTTTGGACATCCGATTGATATTTCAGACATCAAAAAGATGAATGATGAAGGCGTGGAAGAAGTAGCACGTCGCATTCAGACAGCATTTGATCGTTTAGATGCAGAAGTAGCAGCTCTTGAAGTGAAAAAAAGTCCGAATATATTATTGCTGTTGCCACGTTTGATTGCCCTCTTACTATCCCTTGTTGTTGGCTTGTTGACATTTGTTTTTAGTTTTATCGCAAGCTTTGTTTGGGATCCTGAAAAGCATAGAAAATAAAATCTCTTATGGAGGATGATAACTATACACCTATCTGGATAGCAGCAATCGTACAGAATGAAATGTAATTTGTATATCTGTTGGCAAAGTAAGTTTATCAAACATCTGATCTATGTTTCTAAAAGGAGCCTCTATGAAAATAGCAGTTTTGTTGTATCCAGCGTGCTCATTGCAGGAAATCACAACTTTGACATCAACGCTTTGTCTTTCTTTTGGGCAGTCTTTGGACTATCTTGCTTCAGAAAAGAAAATTTATACAAGTGAAGAAGGATTACAAGTTATTCCGGATTTTACTTTTAAAGAAGTTCAAGGTGTAGTGTATGATTGTATCATATTGCCAGGTACACAGGAGCCTTTTGTTAGTCTTTATGATTCTAGACTCATCTCTTTTTTGAAAAATGTAGATATCAAGCGAACAATAGTAGCTGCTATTTCTTCGTCACCTATGTTTTTGGGAAAAGCTGGTTTATTGAGAAATCGATATTATACAGGCGGTTTATATATGGAGTTGGTAGACTATTTTTCTTTTTTGGAAAAAGAAAATATGCTCCATCAGCCAGTTGTAAAAGATAAGAATGTTATCACAGCTATTGGATTTGCCTATACAACATTTTCTCAGACTGTTTTGGATACTTTGGGATTAGAATTACCGAGCGATTTCTTTTTGAGAAAAAATTTCTACAGCCCAGAGGAGTTAACTTATCATTTAGAAGTAAGTGATTACCAAAAAATACTGCAAAAAATCTCACAATATGAACAATGTACCCAGGAATGATTTCCTGGGTATTTATTGTAAATGTTAGGACAAAAAGAATAATTAATACATAAATTATACATGAAAGCGCTTGCTAAAATAGATTTAAAATAGTATACTAAATTTAAGGTATACGGTTTTAAAAAGGTGATAAGAGTGTGTATCGCTCTTATTTATAAAAAGTTGATGTATTCAACATGCAATGATAAAAGGAGAAATATATGAAAAAATTTATTTTTCGTTTAACAATTTTGTTATCTGCTCTCTTTCTCTTTCCTTTCCAAGTAGTTGAAGCTTGTACAGGTTTTATTGTTGGGAAGAACTTGACAGCAGATGGTTCGACTTTGTATGGTCGTACAGAGGATTTGGAGCCTCATCATAATAAAGTTTATAAAGTCCATCCAGCTAAGGACAATAAAGCAGGTGCAAAGCTGATTGATGAAGCCAATGGTTTTGAATGGCAGTTACCTGCTCGGAGTTATAAATACACTTCGGTTTCAGACGTCACGCCAAAAGAAGGTATTTTTGACGAAGTAGGCTTCAATGAACATGGAGTATCTATATCAGCCACTGTTTCTGCAAAAGCAAATAAAGCTATTCAAAAAGTTGATCCTTATGTAAAAAAAGGTTTAGCAGAATCTATTATGACTACAGTCGTTTTACCACATGTCAAAACGGCTCGTGAAGGTGTGGAACTCATCGCGGAGATTGTCAAAAAGCAAGGTGCTGCTGAAGGTAATATTGTGACAATTGCGGATAAGACGGGTGTTTGGTACATGGAAATCCTCTCTGGCCACCAATATGTTGCCATTAAGTATCCCGATGATAAATATAGTGTTTTCCCTAATACTTTCTTCTTAGGAAGTGTTGATTTTAATGACAAGAAAAATGTCATTGCTTCAGAAAATGTAGAAAAAGTAGCACGTGATGCTCATTCTTATAAAGAAATCAATGGCAAGTTTCATATCTCCCAATCTTATAATCCACCAATGTCAGAGGCAGATCGTTCGCGTGCTTGGGCAGGTATTAAGGCTTTAAATCCAGATGCACCGATCAATTATGATGATAAATATTTTGATTTGTTGCAATCTAGTAATAAAAAAATTAGCGTTGCAGATGTGATGCGGATGCAGCGGAATCGTTTTGAAGGAACACAATTCAAACCACTAGACCAAATGGAATTAGATGGTAAAGGGATTCCTCAACGTGGAAAAGTAGATCCAGTCTATAAATATCCGCTTGGCAATCCAAACGTAATGGAAGCACACATTTTCCAATTGAAAGATAATATCCCTGCCAGCATGGGTGGTGGTACGATGTGGCTTTCCGTTGGAAGTCCTCGTTTCGCTCCATACCTACCATATTATGGAAATATTACCAATACGTATTCAGCTTACCAAGTTGATACAACGAAGTACGATAAAAATTCGTGGTATTGGGTTGCATCTCACATTTACGATATGGCGGCCAAACACCAAAAATTATTTGGCAATAGTGTACAGGAAAAATGGAAAGCTTTAGAAGCACAATGGATTGAAGAACAAGCTAAGGCTGATGAACAATATGCGGCTGCAGGTGGGGCTTCGCCAGAGGAAGTGACTACAGCTAGTATGGCACGTGCGGAGAAAGTCTTTAAAGAAATGAAAGCTCTAGAAGCTGAAATGGAAGAAAAAATCAAAAATGAGCAAACACCACCAAGCTCTAGTTCAGGACCATCTTCAAGTTCTCCGGATTCTGAAAAACCAAAACCAAGCGAAACTTCTGACACCTTAATGGATACCGCTACAGGTGTTCGCTTACAAAATGCAGATTTAGTGAAGGCTAAGCTAAAATTAGCAGTTAAAAAGACGATTGAAGAAAATGCAGATAGCTATGATATTACCTTAACTAATCCGAAAGGTAAAGTGGTATCACAAGTCAGCTCAACAGTAGTGACAGTACCAGTAAAGAAAGGCGCTACTGTGGAATCTGTTTATGCTATGAAAGACGGCAAACAAGAAGAAAAGTTTGATTTTGTTCTTAACAACGATCAAACGATTAGTTTTAAAACAACACACTTTTCTATCTACAAGATTCATTATAAAGTTGTAAAAGAAGCACCAAAACAAAATAAACATGGATTCCTTCCATCAACTGGTGAAAAGGTAACATTTCTTGGATTGGTAGGAGTCGTTATTTTAGGAATTGTTATCTTCATTCTAGCAAAACGATCAAAAAAGAATAAATAGTTGAATAGATTAGCGATAGCCTAATAAAACTAATAACCCCCAAAGTTGGACAAGAAATGTTCTCTTTGGGGGTTTTATATGTAATAGATAGTTGCATAAATTGACAGTAATCATACTAAAATTGACGACCATACTTATCAAAATGACGTAATTGAGTCACAATACAAATGAAAGGAGAAGAGTGTATGAAGCTAGAAAATCGATTAAAAGAGCTTCGAGCGCGAGAGCTGAAAAATTCAGAAACAATTGGAATCACAAACTAAAAATGAGTAACTTTATCAGAAGAGGTTTAAAACTCTGGAGCATAGTACAATTTCGCTAGATGTGATGACAATTTAAAAATTTTTTGGTATACTAACATCATTTAGGTTAACCATTACTAGAAATAGTCTTTCAATTTAAGGTAGCTTATTTCTTTATGTAACACTTGCTTTATCTTGTATGGGCAATCTTATTTCCAAATGACTAAAGCAGATTTGCCATTTTAAATTGCCAATTGTTACATTTCCTGAAGATGTGTTAGCCTTGATGAAGATTGATGATGAAGCGGAATGGGAAGCGTATTATGAGCAAAGCTTTTCAGCTAAATCAATTTGTTTTACCAGCGTTCTATGTCATCTTGTTGTCCATTTCACTTCTATTACGTGAAATTCAATACTTTAATTAATAATTGTGGTATTCTTCACCTTTACATCAATATGATGAATATCTCTATGGTGAAGAGTTCTTTCAAATAAATAGCCATTCTAAGGAGAATCATTGATGAAAAAAATAGCCCATATTGGACTTGGAATTTTAAAATTATTAGGACTAATTATTTTAGTCATAGCTGTCAATAGCATCCCCATGTTATTTTTAGCTAAAGGACAAAATCTACCAATTTATGCAGAAATTTTGTTCGTTTTGGTATATCTTGTGATTGTGTTTTTTGCTATTCGTACTTTATGGAAGAGATACCAGACTCATGCCTCAGAGAATGTGAAGAGTTTGTCTTTTTCATGGGGAGATTTTGGAAAAGCCTTGTTATTCTTTTTAGCGGCAAGAGTGGTAGCAGTAGTTGGGACTTATCTAAATATCTTTTTAACAGGGCAAAGAACTACCAGCAACGATAACGCTTTACAAAGTCTAGGAAAAATTATGTCAGTTGATCACATCTTTTTTGCTTTGTTATATGTTGTAACAGTGGCACTAATAGCACCAGTGATTGAAGAATTGGTATTCCGTGGCTTTGCGACAAGGTTTTTCTTTGGAAAGAGTCAAAAACCAGCAGCAGCTATTGTGACATCCATCATCTTTGCACTTCCTCACATCTCAAAATGGACAGAATTTCCACTTTACTTTTCGATGGGGTTAGTCCTTTATGCCGCTTTTGCACGTCGGGAAAATCTGAAAGATTCAATGGTTGTGCATATTTTAAACAATACACCAGCAGCTCTAGTTATGCTGTTTGCGATGTTTCGATAGTGGTTTAAAAATGGCAAATCATTCATAATTTAAAATCAAAAACACGAAAGGAGTAGTACCACTTATTGTTGGTATGTCCCATTCGTGTTTTTTTATTATCAGATACTAGCTTTCTTAGTTGATAGTTTATAACCCATAATTATAATCATCATCTTGCATAGCTTCAACTTCGCCAAGTAGATAACCGTTTCCGACTTGGGAGAAGAAGTCATGATTAGAAGTTCCAGTTGAAATACCATTCATAACAATAGGATTGACATCATCAGCAGTATCAGGAAAAAGTGGATCTTGTCCAAGATTCATGAGAGCCTTATTGGCGTTGTAGCGAAGAAAGGTTTTGACTTCTTCTGTCCATCCAACACCATCATATAAGGTTTCAGTATAACCTTCCTCGTTCTCATAGAGGGTGTAGAGAAGATCATACATCCACTCTCGAAACAGTTCTTGTTCCTTTTCTGATAATTCATTGAAACCCAATTGGAATTTATATCCGATATAAGTTCCATGGACAGATTCATCACGGATAATCAATTTGATGATTTCAGCAACGTTAGCTAGTTTGTTGTTGCCCAGATAGTAGAGTGGAGTAAAGAAACCAGAATAGAATAGAAAGGTCTCTAAAAACACACTGGCAACTTTTTTTTCAAGAGCATTTCCATTAAGGTAAATTTCGTTGATAATTTCAGCTTTCTTTTGCAAATAAGGATTTGTATTGGTCCATTCAAAAATTTCATCAATTTCTGATTTTGTATTAAGCGTTGAAAAAATAGATGAATAGGATTTGGCATGAACAGACTCCATGAATTGGATATTATTCAATACAGCCTCTTCATGGGGAGTGCGAATATCCCCTCGGATCGCTTCGACACCTGATTGGGATTGCATGGTATCAAGAAGTGTCAGCCCGCCAAAAACTTTACCAACAAGGTCTTTTTCTTTAGCTGATAATTTTCTCCAATCATCTAAATCGTTGGAAAGAGGGATTCGTGTGTCGAGCCAGAATTGTTCAGTCAGTTTTTCCCAGGTGGACTTATCGATTACGTCTTCGATAGCGTTCCAGTTAATGGCTTTGTAGTAAGTTTGCATTCTTTCTCCTTTAGTACATGGTACGACCTGATTTGGTATCAGCTATCACTTCTTGGATACTGTCCCAATGTTCCACAATTTTACCTTGCTCGTCAAAACGGAAGAAGTCCATTGTGACATATTCTTTGTTGTCTGGCTCTTCCCAGATTTGATGAGTATGAAGAGCCACTAGATTGCCTTCAGCAATGCTGCGCACAAAGTTGACAGACTTGTCAGGGTATTCAGCAGCCATACGTTCAAAGTAAGCGATAAACCCTGCGGTTCCGTCCTCAACTAGAGGGTTATGCTGGCGGTATTCAGCGCCGACATATTTTTCTACCGCTTGCTTGGGATTTCCTTCAAAGGCTGTTTTGTAAAATTGGATGGCACTTTTTTTATTTTGTTCTAATTGTGACATGGTCGAATTTCTTTTTCTAAAATCTCTTGTTAGATCACACAGCTTTCACATTGGTTAGCCCCAACTTCGCCGCCATCATCAGTGAAGGTACGGACGTAGTAGATGGACTTGATACCCTTGTTGAAGGCGTAGTTACGCAGGATAGAAAGGTCGCGAGTTGTTTGCTTGCTTTCTTTTTTCCACTCATAGAGGCCTTTAGGAATATCGCTGCGCATAAAGAGAGTCAGGGAAAGGCCTTGGTCTACATGCTCAGTTGCCGCTGCATAGACATCAATCACCTTGCGCATGTCCATGTCATAAGCGCTAGTGTAGTAAGGAATAGTCTCAGTTGACAGACCAGCAGCAGGATAGTAGATCTTACCGATTTTCTTTTCTTGACGTTCTTCGATCCGTTGGGTAATGGGGTGGATAGAAGCAGAGACATCATTGATATAGCTGATAGAACCATTTGGTGCAACGGCTAGGCGGTTTTGATGATAGAGACCGTCAGCCTTGACCTTATCGCGTAACTCTGCCCAGTCTTCTGCAGATGGGATAAAGATATCTGTGAAGAGTTCTTTGATACGATCAGACTGAGGTACAAATTCACCCGTCAGGTATTTGTCAAAGTAAGTACCGTTAGCATAATCAGATTTTTCAAAGTTGTGGAAAGTCATGCCGCGCTCACGAGCAATATTGTTGGATTCAACAAGAGTCCAATAATTCATGAGCATAAAGTAAATGCTGGTAAACTCAACTGATTCAGCTGAACCATATTCAATCAACTGTTGAGCCAGATAACTGTGTAAGCCCATGGCTCCTAGCCCAAAAGTATGAGCTAAGCTATTGCCGTAGTCAATGGTTGGAACAGCTTTGATGTGAGAGCTATCTGTGACAAAGGTCAAAGCGCGTGTCATAGTGCGGATAGATTTTCCAAAGTCAGGGGAAGTCATCATGTTGACTACATTGGTCGACCCAAGATTGCAAGAAACATCCGTTCCCAAATGTACAAATTCTTGAGCATCATTCAGGAGACTTGGTTCTTGTACTTGCAGGATTTCAGAGCAGAGATTACTCATGATGATTTTACCGTCGATTGGATTTGAACGGTTAGCTGTATCGATATTTACGACATAAGGATAGCCAGATTCTTGTTGGAGTTTAGAAATTTCTGTTTCTAAATCACGAGCTTTAATTTTCGTTTTATTAATCTTAGGGTTGGCAACCAATTCGTCATATTTTTCAGTAATATCAATATAAGCAAATGGGACACCGTACTCGCGTTCAATAGAATAAGGACTGAAGAGGTACATTTCCTCATTCTTACGAGCTAATTCGTAAAATTTATCTGGAATGACAACTCCTAAAGAAAGAGTTTTAACCCGAACTTTTTCGTCAGCATTTTCTTTCTTCGTAGAAAGGAAAGCGATGATATCTGGGTGGAAGACATTGAGGTAAACAACCCCGGCTCCCTGACGTTGTCCCAGCTGGTTAGAGTAAGAGAAGCTGTCCTCAAACAGTTTCATCACTGGTACAACACCAGAAGCAGCCCCTTCGTACCCTTTGATGGGAGCGCCTGCTTCACGCAGGTTACTGAGAGAGATCCCAACGCCACCACCGATACGAGATAATTGCAGAGCAGAGTTAATGGAGCGACCGATAGAGTTCATATCATCTGTTACTTGGATGAGGAAGCAAGAAACTAGTTCACCGCGACGGGAACGTCCTGCATTGAGGAAGCTTGGTGTAGCCGGTTGATAGCGCTGGTGAATGATTTCATTAGCGATATCCTTAGCGATTGCTTCATTACCGTTGGCAAAATAGAGCGCGTTAAATAGAACACGATCTTCCATGCTTTCTAGATAATATTCACCGTCATTTGTTTTAAGAGCATATTGATTGTAGAATTTATAAGCTGCCATAAAAGATTTAAAATGGAAATCTTGTGCATGAATGAAAGCAGCTAATTCTTCAATATATTCAGACGAATAAAGCTGGATGAATTCTTTTTCTAAATAGTTTTCTTGAATTAAATAGTTAATTTTTTCAGTAATAGAAGAGAATTTTTTTGTATTTGGTTCAACATTTTCCTTAAAGAATGCCTCCAGAGCTTCTTTATCTTTGTGGAGCATAATTTGTCCATTGATTGGACGGTTGATTTCATTGTTGAGACGGAAATACGTCACATCTTCTAATTGTTTGAGTCCCATACTATTCCTTTTCTAAATACTAGATTTGCTATTGGCAAAAGAAAGGGCTTCTATGGCTCATAGAAGCGATTGATTTGCTCTATTATAGGTACAATAAAATTATGATAATTTTTTCAATTTAGCTGGTTGAAAACCGGAAAATGCTTCCGTTTGAGTTTGTACAACCGGTGCAGCATTAAAACCTAAGTTTTTCACATGATCGATATATTCAGGCTGTTCGTCCAAGTTGATTTCACGATATTCCACCTGATTGGTGTCTAGAAAACGTTTTGTCATTTTGCACTGAACACAATTATTTTTTGAATAAATAGTTACCATAATAAACTCCTAATTTTTTTAATTCAGTATGGATTTAGTATATCCAAAGCTATAAATTTTGTCAACCATTAGGCTCTAAATATTGTGCTTATTTTTGTTTTTTGAATTCAACAATACTAGATATGGTATTTTTAAAAAATGGAAAATCAGAGAAGAATCACGCTCTTATCCTCGTTTTATCACATAATTATAGATTGAAAATTTGTTTATAAGTTGAAGATTGAAAATCTCGTTTTAATGAAATTTCAGTAATTATCATAAAAAAGCCTTGATGAATACACATAAAATTCTTGAAAAAATTTTACAAAGATGTTATAATCTAAAATTGTAAGGGTTATCACATATGACCCCAAAAAGATTACATTAAAGGAGAGTCAAACTATGGCTTCTAAAGATTTCCACATTGTGGCAGAAACAGGTATTCACGCACGTCCAGCAACTTTGTTAGTTCAAACTGCTAGCAAATTTGCTTCAGATATTACACTAGAATACAAAGGTAAATCAGTAAATCTTAAATCAATCATGGGTGTTATGAGCCTTGGTGTTGGTCAAGGTGCTGATGTAACAATTACTGCTGAAGGTACAGATGCTGACGATGCAATTGTAGCAATCGCAGAAACAATGACAAAAGAAGGATTGGCTTAACATGACAGAAATGCTAAAAGGAATTGCAGCATCTGATGGTGTTGCTGTTGCTAAGGCATATCTATTAGTTCAACCGGATTTATCGTTTGAGACTGTTTCAGTCGAAGATACGAATGCAGAAGAGGCTCGTTTGGATGCAGCTCTTGAAGCTTCACAGAACGAGCTTTCTGTTATCCGTGAGAAAGCAGTAGAGAGCCTTGGAGAAGAAGCAGCTCAAGTATTTGATGCTCATTTAATGGTACTTTCTGATCCAGAAATGATTGGTCAGATTAAAGAAACAATTCGTGCAAAAAAAGTGAATGCTGAAGCAGGTCTGAAAGAAGTGACAGATATGTTCATCACTCTCTTTGAAAATATGGAAGACAATCCATATATGCAAGAACGTGCAGCAGATATTCGCGACGTGACCAAGCGAGTATTGGCTCATTTGCTTGGTGTGCACTTGCCAAATCCTGCTATGATCAATGAAGAAGTAGTTGTGATTGCGCACGATTTGACTCCTTCTGATACTGCGCAATTAGACAAAAACTTTGTTAAAGCTTTTGTAACGAATATTGGTGGACGTACAAGCCACTCAGCTATTATGGCTCGTACTCTTGAAATTGCAGCAGTTCTTGGAACGAATAACATTACCGAATTAGTGAAAGACGGTGATGTGATTGCTGCAAATGGTATCACTGGGGAAGTGATTATCAATCCAACCGAAGAACAAATTGCAGATTTTAAAGCAGCTGGTGAAGCTTATGCTAAACAAAAAGCTGAATGGGATTTGCTGAAAGATGCTGAAACAGTAACAGCCGACGGAAAACATTTTGAATTGGCTGCGAACATTGGTACACCGAAGGATGTTGAAGGCGTTAATGCTAATGGTGCTGAAGCCGTAGGACTTTACCGTACAGAATTCCTTTACATGGATTCCCAAGATTTCCCAACAGAAGATGAGCAATATGAAGCTTACAAAGCTGTTTTAGAAGGCATGAATGGGAAGCCAGTTGTTGTCCGTACAATGGACATTGGTGGTGATAAAGAACTTCCTTACTTTGATCTTCCAAAAGAAATGAATCCATTCCTTGGATTCCGTGCGCTTCGTATTTCAATTTCGGAAACAGGAAATGCAATGTTCCGCACACAAATACGTGCACTTTTGCGCGCATCTGTTCATGGGCAATTACGTATCATGTTCCCAATGGTCGCGTTGTTGACTGAATTTCGTGCAGCAAAAGCGATTTTGGAAGAAGAAAAAGCTAAATTGCTTGCAGAAGGTATTGCTGTCGCAGATAATATTCAAGTTGGTATTATGATTGAAATTCCAGCAGCAGCTATGTTGGCTGATCAATTTGCAAAAGAAGTTGACTTCTTCTCAATTGGTACTAATGACTTGATTCAATACACAATGGCTGCAGATCGTATGAATGAACAAGTTTCTTATCTTTATCAACCATACAACCCATCTATCTTACGTTTAGTGGATCGAGTTGTCAAAGCTGCTCATGCTGAGGGCAAATGGGCTGGTATGTGTGGTGAAATGGCGGGTGATCAAACTGCTGTTCCACTTCTAGTTGGTATTGGTCTAGATGAGTTTTCAATGAGTGCCACATCTGTTCTTCGTACACGTAGTCTGATGAAGAAATTGGATACGAAGAAGATGCAAGAACTGGCTCAACGCGCCCTTACAGAATGTGCAACGATGGAAGAAGTTCTTGAACTTGAAAAAGAATATCTTGATTTTGAATAATCTCAAAACAGAAACTATTGTCGACAAGGACAATTGTAGTGTTGATGATGGAAAGGCAGGGATAGTAGCATCCCTGCCTTTCTTTGTGATAGCAAAAAATTTTGACACAATAGCTGATTATTAAAAAGTAGTAGGAAAAATTGCGGAGCAAGTCAACCTTTTGTTCGTTTTGTAAATCTGGAGAAATATTCCATGAAAAAAGATTTATTCTATCTACAACCTAAAGTATACTTCTAATAACCTATTTAAACCTTGTGATAGTGAAGCTATGGGCTTAAAATTTTCAATAGTTATTTGCTTGCCCTTTTTTACTTCCTTTTAGCTAATTTTGCTATAATGATAATTATGAACAACTTAATTAAATCAAAATTAGAGTTATTGCCAACTGGTCCAGGATGTTATATCCACAAGAATAAAAATGGTACGATCATCTATGTGGGAAAAGCCAAGAATTTGCGCAATCGGGTGCGTTCGTATTTTCGCGGAAGTCATGATACTAAAACGGAAGCGTTAGTGTCTGAGGTTGAGGATTTTGAGTTTATTGTCACTGAGTCTAATATTGAAGCTTTGTTGCTTGAAATCAATCTTATCAAGGAAAATCAACCCAAATATAACATCATGCTTAAGGACGATAAGTCCTATCCTTTTATCAAAATTACCAATGAGACATATCCGCGGCTTATAATCACACGTCAGGTTAAGAAAGATGGTGGTTTATATTTTGGCCCGTATCCTGATGTAGGTGCTGCGAATGAAATTAAGCGCCTACTGGATCGCATTTTCCCTTTCCGAAAGTGTACTAATCCACCTGAGAAAGTTTGCTTCTACTATCATATCGGACAGTGTCGAGCTCATACTATCTGCCATAATGCCCCACATTTCTTTCAAGAGATGGCTCAAGAAGTAGCAGATTTCCTCAAAGGTCATGATAATAAGATTATTGATGAATTGAAAGAAAAAATGACTAGTGCTGCTGAAAAGATGGAATTTGAAAAAGCGGCTGAATACCGAGATTTGCTTCAAAGTATTGCGACACTTCGCACCAAGCAACGAGTGATGGCAAGGGATTTACAGAATCGGGATGTCTTTGGCTATTATGTGGACAAAGGATGGATGTGTGTGCAGGTTTTCTTTGTCCGTCAAGGAAAACTCATTGAGCGAGATGTAAATATGTTTCCTTATTACAATGACCCTGACGAGGATTTTTTGACCTATATTGGACAATTTTATCAGAATACATCTCATCTGGTGCCCAATGAAATTTTGATTCCATCTGATATTGACGAGGAATCAGTACGGGCTGTGGTGGATACAAAAATTCTCAAGCCTCAACGAGGAGAAAAGAAACAGCTGGTCAATTTGGCAATTAAGAATGCTCAAGTTAGTTTACAACAGAAGTTTGACTTATTAGAGAAATCTGTTGAAAAAACGCAAGGAGCAATTGAAAATCTAGGCCGGCTCCTCAATATTCCCACTCCAGTTCGGATTGAGTCGTTTGATAATTCCAATATTATGGGAACAAGTCCTGTTTCAGCTATGGTGGTTTTTATTAATGGCAAACCCAGCAAAAAAGATTATCGCAAGTATAAGATTAAGACAGTTATCGGTCCGGATGACTATGCCAGTATGCGGGAAGTCATCAAGCGTCGCTACAGCCGAGTTATGCGAGATGGTTTAATACCGCCTGATCTGATTGTCATTGATGGTGGTCAGGGCCAAGTCAACGTTGCTAAAGACGTCATTCAACATCAATTAGGTTTAGATATTCCTATCGCTGGTTTGCAAAAGAACGACAAGCATCAGACTCATGAATTGCTTTTTGGTGATCCATTGGAAGTGGTCGAATTATCTCGTAATTCCCAGGAATTTTTCCTTTTGCAACGCATCCAAGATGAAGTCCACCGTTTTGCCATTACCTTCCATCGCCAGCTCCGGTCTAAGAATTCCTTCTCATCACAACTAGATGGCATTGAAGGTTTGGGACCAAAACGCAAGCAAAATCTCATGAAGCATTTCAAATCGCTAACCAAGATTAAAGAAGCAAGTGTTGAGGAAATTGTCGAAGTAGGCGTACCGCGAAAAGTAGCAGAGGCTGTTCAGGGGAAGTTAAGAAGGGCTATAGATAAAAAAGAAATAATACCCGATACATTTTAAATCCTCAGGGTTCCAGTGAGGGAACCTGTTATTTCATAAAAAAACCTGCAAGCTCTTCCAATTTATGGTAAAATGAAATGAGTATAATAAGAAAAGGAAAATCCCTATGAAGTTTCTTGAATTAAATAAAAAGCGTCATGCAACTAAGCATTTCAATGATAAAGCGGTTGATCCAAAAGATGTGCGGACGGCAATTGAAATTGCAACTTTAGCGCCAAGTGCTCATAATAGTCAGCCTTGGAAATTTGTAGTTGTGCGTGAGAGAAATGCAGAGTTGGCTGAGGTTGCCTTTAATGCTAATCAGGAGCAAATCAAAGAAGCACCTGTGACGATTGCTCTCTTTACAGATACAGACTTGGCGCAGCGCGCTCGTAAAATTGCTCGTACTGCTGGTATAAAAAATATGTCTGAAGAAAAATTGCAATATTACATGCAAAATCTTCCGACTAAGTACAGTCATTACACCGAACAGCAAAAGAGTGATTATTTAGCTCTCAATGCTGGATTGGTAGCTATGAATTTAGTGTTGGCATTGACTGACCAGGGCATTAGTTCCAATATTATCCTTGGATTTGATAAGTCAAAAGTCAATCAAGTGCTAGATATTGATGAGCGCTTCCGTCCAGAACTTTTAATTACCGTTGGCTACACAGACGATAAACTGGATCCAAGTTATCGTTTGCCAGTGGATGAGATTATTGAAAAACGTTGATAGAAAGGAATGATTTTATGACGATTGATTTTAAAGCAGAGGTTGAAAAACGTCGCGACGCTCTATTGTCTGACTTATTTAGCCTTTTGGAAATTAACTCCGAACGAGATGACACGAAAGCAGATAAAGAACATCCGTTTGGACCTGGACCTGTTAAGGCTTTGGAAAAATTCTTAGAATTAGCTGAACGTGATGGCTATCCAACGAAGAATGTGGACAATTATGCAGGGCATTTTGAATATGGCGAAGGAGCTGAAGTGCTTGGAATTTTTGCACACATGGATGTGGTGCCTGCTGGAAGCGGATGGGATACAGATCCCTATACGCCGACTCTCAAGGATGGTAAATTATTTGCGCGTGGTGCGAGTGATGACAAAGGGCCAACGATGGCTTGCTATTATGGACTGAAAATCATCAAAGAATTAGGTTTGCCGACGTCTAAGAAAGTTCGTTTTGTAGTTGGTACAGATGAAGAATCTGGTTGGGCTGATATGGACTATTATTTCAAACATGTTGGTCTTCCAGAGCCAGATTTTGGCTTTTCACCAGATGCCGAATTTCCGATTATCAATGGTGAAAAAGGAAATATTACAGAATACCTTCATTTTGCAGGGGAAAATAGCGGAGCTGCACGCTTGCATAGCTTTACTGGCGGACTTCGTGAAAATATGGTTCCTGAATCTGCAACAGCAGTAGTATCAGGAAATATGCCAAATCTTGTAGATAAATTAGACGAATTTGCAAAAGAACATGGGCTTCGCTTTGAATACCAAGAATTATCAAATGGGCAAATGGCAGTAACGATTATTGGGAAATCTGCCCATGGGGCTTCGCCACAATCTGGTGTCAATGGCGCGACTTATCTGGCCAACTTCTTGACCCAGTTTGATTTCGCAGGTTCTGCTAAAGACTATCTTGAAGTGGCAGGAAACGTTCTTTTAGAAGACCACGAAGGGAAAGTCTTAAAAGTGGACTATGTAGATGAAAAAATGGGTGCTCTTTCTATGAATGCAGGGGTCTTCCGATTTGATGAAACAAGCGATGATAATACTATTGCCCTTAATTTCCGCTATCCACAAGGAACCAATCCAGCATCAATCAAATCTAAATTGGAAAACTTACCTGTGGAAAACGTGACATTGTCAGAGCATGAGCATGTTCCTCACTATGTTCCAATGGAAGATCCGCTTGTGACAACGCTTTTGAACGTGTATGAAAAACAAACAGGTCTAAAAGGTCATGAACAAATCATTGGTGGTGGAACCTTTGGGCGTCTCTTGAAACGCGGTGTTGCTTACGGTGCTATGTTCCCAGGATATACAGATACGATGCACCAAGCAAACGAATTTATAGAGGTAGAAGATCTTTTCCGTGCAGCAGCAATTTATGCTGAAGCAATTTATGAATTAATCAAATAAACCATGTAAACTCAGCTAGAAATAGTTGAGTTTCTTTTAAAAGAGAGAAATATTAGGATTTATACAATTACAGGTACGACAGGTTAACTGGGGCAAAAGGTCGTTGCCGAAGCACAGAAACAGTTAGCTTTTAATGAAATTCAGCTATCTGTTCATAGCCCTGCTAGTATAGGGCAGTAGGGATTGATGGCAGAGAAGTTGATTATTTAGATGTGGATTCTATGATGGAGGCTTGGCGTGGAACGAATGTATTGATTTACATTCCAAGTAGTTCTCATCTAAGTATAGTGTGTGCCAAGGTCTGAAAACTCTGTTATTGCAGCAGAAAAGTTTGGAATCAAACATTTTATCTTTGTTGGATCGTTTGTTGATCAAGTCGACAGACTTTTTCACATGGGGAATGTTAAAATAAACTTTATCTCGTGGGAAGAGAGTGTAGCAGCCATCATCAAACTAGCTATGTCGCCTGTTCTACATGGAAAAATATACATTTTGACTCAAGGTCGTAACTATACATGCTAGAATTAGCTAGCCTTTTGTTTGAAATATTGAGTCGTGAAATTGTCTATCAGCTAGTGACAGTTGAGGATTTTAATGCCTTTATGATTAGCTGAAAGGATTTGGAATTGAGTTGGCTTCTCTTTACCAAGCTGGTAGTCAAAGCTGCTTGGATATTGTGACAGATGATTTTCGGACGATCACAGGACGACAGGCAACCGATTTGAAAAGTTATATGATGAAAAATTATCAAGAATAGAGGTAAGAAATGGAAACATTAGAAGATATTAAGAAAGCTATTATGGATGATCCACAAAATCAATCATATACAGAGCGAGGAATTGAGCCGCTTTTTGCAGCTCCTAAAACGGCGCGAATCAATATTGTTGGTCAAGCACCAGGCATTAAAGCACAGGAAACACGTTTATATTGGAATGATAAGAGTGGAGATCGCTTACGTGAATGGATGGGTGTTGACTATGATACATTTTATCATTCTGGCTATTTTGCTGTGATCCCGATGGACTTTTACTTTCCAGGTCATGGGAAATCAGGTGATTTGCCACCTCGCAAGGGTTTTGCTGAAAAATGGCATCAGCCGATTTTAGAATTGCTACCAGATCTGGAATTGACTATTCTCATTGGTCAATATGCTCAGAAGTATTATCTTCATCAAAAAGGAACTGTGAAGTTGACGAATACGGTATACCACTATCAAGACTATTTGCCAGAATTTTTTCCGCTTGTTCATCCCTCGCCTCGAAATCAGATTTGGATGGCTAAGAATCCTTGGTTTATGAAAACTGTAATTCCTGATTTGAAGGAACATGTACAAAAGATTATTTCAAGATGAGTATTTGCTCATCTTTTTTTGAAACCAAATCTTTGACAAAAAAGGTTCGATATAGTATTATAAATAAACTTCTATATCGTATAATTTTAGAGGAAAAAACAGTTGGATAGAAAAATAATTAATAGTGGGTTTTACATTGGAAAAATTCATCGTTTATCTAATCGATTAATGAATCATATTTTGTTAGAACGAGGGATTCAAGCTTTTAATGGAGAACAGGGACGTATTTTACACGCGCTTTGGCAAAAAGATTATCAAAGCCAAACCGAACTGTCAGAGCAGACTGGCTTGACGTTGAACACTCTGACCAAAATGATTGACCGAATGATTCGCATGCAGCTTGTGAAACGGTGTTCTCATGAAAAAGATAAGCGGAAAAAGATGATTTGTCTGACAGATTATGCAAAAGGATTAAAAGCAGAATATGATGCAATTTCTGATGAAATCATTGAAATCTTTTACAGTGGTTTTTCTGATCTGGAAATCAGTGAATTTGAGATTTATTTAGAGCGTATTTTAGTAAATTTAAGCCAATCAAGAAAGGATGAAGCATGAACGAGTTAATTAAATTAGTCACCAATCAATGGCAGTTTCTGTTAGGTCTTATCTGGGATCATGTCTGGATATCAGGTTTGTCTATCTTACTTGCTTTGATTTTTGGGGTTGGACTTGGGATTTTTATTAGTTTCAAAAAAAGCTGGGCTGGAGTCGTTATTGGTTTAGTGAATATTCTTTATACAATTCCTTCTATTGCACTTTTAGGGATTCTGATTTCGATTACGGGGATTGGTAACAAGACAGCAATTGTAGCACTAACCTTATATGCTCTGTTACCAATGGTACGGAGTACTTATACAGGCGTTTCTGGTGTTGACCCGCTTCTCATTGAAGCAGCAGAAGGAATGGGTTCTACACGCAAGCAGATTTTAACCAAGGTGCAACTGCCCCTTGCCTTTCCGGTTATGATGGCAGGTTTCCGTAATATGGTTACAATGACCATAGCTCTTGCAGGGATCGCTTCTTTCGTTGGTGCTGGCGGTCTTGGTGTAGCAATTTACCGTGGGATTACGACTAATAATCAAACCCTAACTTTGGTCGGAAGTGTTTTAGTCGCCCTGTTGGCATTGGTCTTTGATTTTCTTCTTTCTTTGGTTGAAAAATCAATCCTACGTCATAAAAAAGTATCTAAAAAATGGTTAGCTGTTTTCAGTTCTATAGTTCTTTTGATGGCAGGAAGCATCGCATTTTTCCAAATGAATCCAATGGGCGGAACCGTGAAAATTGCGACCAAACCACAGACAGAAAACTATATCTTAGGTGAAATGCAAAAGCAAGTTATTGAACAATACACCAATCTTAAGGTCAAAATGACTAAAGGTGTTGGTGGCGGGACAGCCAATATTCACCCAGCCATCACAAAAGGAGAATTTGATATTTATGCTGAATACACTGGTACAATTTGGGAAGTCATTCTCAAACAATCAGGTTCATATGATGAAAGTCAGTTCAAGACACTTGAAAGTCAATATCGAAAAAAATATCAGTTAGAATGGGTAAATACATTTGGGTTTAATAACACTTATGGTTTGGCAGTTCGTAAGGATATTGCAGAAAAATACAATATTAAAACTTTTAGTGATCTTGCAAAAGCAGGCCCCAATTTAACCTTTGGTGCAGAATACGATTTCTTTGGTCGAGAAGACGGTTTTGCACGTTTGCAATCCATTTATAGTATGAAATTCAAGTCGCAAGTAGATATGGATAGCGGGTTAAAATATCAGGCTATCAAATCTGGAAAGGTTGATGCAATTGATATTTTCACCACAGATGGACAACTTTATGGAGCTAATCTAGTGGTCTTGAAAGATGATAAAAAAATTTATCCTTCTTATCAGGCAGGAACAGTTGTTCGAGCAGCTACTCTTAAAAAATATCCGCAGCTAAAAAAAGCCTTAGCAAAATTAAACGGGATTTTAACAGATAGTAAAATGGCAGAGCTAAACCACAAAGTAGAAAGCGACAAAGAAGAACCGTCAAAAGTTGCTCATGACTATCTTGTAGAGAAAGGAATTTTGAAGAAATGATTGAATATAAAAATGTCAGTAAATCATATGGAAATCAAGACATTATTAAACAATTGGATTTGAAAATTGAAGACGGTGCCTTTCTGACGATTGTAGGAACTTCTGGTTCAGGTAAAACGACATTGTTAAAGATGATAAATGGTTTAGTCAAACCGAGTCAAGGGGAAATTCTTATCAATGGACAAGATGTTCAAGAAACAGATTTGATTGAATTGCGGCGTAACATCGGTTATTCAATTCAAGGGAATGGACTTTTTCCACATTTAACAGTCGCTGAAAATATTGCCTTTGTCTTAAATTTACAAAAGAAAAATCAGATAGAAGTAGAGAGAATCATTGACGAAAAGCTGACTATGCTTGGTCTGGATACTCAGTTAAAAAAACGCTATCCTGCAGCTCTTTCTGGTGGACAAGCTCAACGAGTTGGAATTGCACGTGCATTAGCTGCAACTCCTAGTATTTTGCTAATGGATGAGCCTTTTGGAGCAGTAGATGCTATTACGCGCTATCAGTTACAGCATGAATTAAAATTACTGCATGAAGATACAGGTATTACAGTCGTGTTTATTACGCATGATATAGCAGAGGCCTTGAAATTAGGGACACAAATCCTTGTTTTAGACAAGGGACAAATTCAGCAATACGGTACACCAGAGGAAATCAAACAAGAGCCAGCTAATGAATTTGTAAGAAAATTACTTGAATTAGCGAGTTAATATCTATGTGCTCCTTGAGAATGTTTCCTAACGCCTCATTGACTACTTGTGCAGTCTTGTTTGGTAGCCAGCAAATGAGTTTGTGCAGAGTCATTCTGTGAGCAGACAAGATGTCTTTTCTCGTGTCTGAATCACTGTATCAATCTCGTAGTGCCCAGTTCTAGTCACTCAATGAGGCAACGCTCAGCCATTATCAGTGTGGTAGAATAACTTTGCATCTCTATGTTCATTTGTTTAGGTTTTGATTAACTTACAAGTATAACATGGAGGTGCTTTTTTCTATTTTCAAGTGGCTAACTTCATTTTAGAACTTTCGAAGATTTTAAATATCAAAATATTTTATAAATCTTAGTTAAATATATTGTGTCGAAAAATTTAGTATGTTATAATGAATAATTGTGGGTTAAATATATATGAAAATAGATTAGGATGATTTAAACTAGACCATCTCCTTTTTATATAAACGTATTTCCTGATATGTTCAAACAATAGGATTGATATCTAGTTGATGATGAATAGCTATTTTCATGAATTGTGCACAAAATAATTATCCCATAATTATAATATAAAGTGACCCAATCACTTTGGAGGTTAAATTAAAATGAATAGGTGTTTAAGATTTGTAACAAGATCTGTCCTAGCTACAGCAGCAATGATTCCTGTATTGGTTGCTAATGATGTTCAAGCACAAAGTTATGGATATGGCTATTATAATCATTATCAACCAGGATATGATTATTGGAATGGGTATTTTACCCACTATACAAATTATTACAATAACTGGGGATACGGCTATAACAATTGGAATAACTATTACAATAATTGGAATTATGGTTATAATAACTGGGGTAATTATTACAATAATTGGAACTATAGTTATAACAACTGGGGAAGAAACGACTACAACAATGGTTATAACCGTTTGACAACCGATCCGAATTACACATATTGGAATGGAAATCATTATTACCGTATGAGTGATGGTTCTTATCGTATTTATCGTAATGGACAATGGGTTCCTGTTTCAAATAATAACAACAGTAACAATGGTTACAATAACTTATTAAAGGATAGACATTATCGTTATTCAAATGGTTATCATTACTATGTGTTGGATAATGGTGATTATTACTATTATCAAGATGGTAAATGGGTATTTGTTAAGAACTCTACTGAGAATCCAACTACTCCACCGCAACCTGAAACTCCAAAACCAGAACAACCATCTGAAGATCCGAAGCCAGAAGTTCCGACTCCAAGTCCGGCAGAGCCAGAACAACCGACTCCATCTCCTAGCGATAAACCAGATGAGCCAACAACACCATCAGAACCCAAACCAGAGGAACCAACTCAACCTGAAAATCCAAACATTAACTTGCCTGAAAATCCTCCAATTAATGGTGCAGATGGTGAGTTCAATCCATTTACTCCAAAACCAGAACAACCATCCGAGGAGCCAAAACCAGCACAACCGAATCAACCATCTACTCCTGGAAATTCAGGTTTGGTAACAACTGATGAGCCAAGTGAAAATCAAATTCCTGCTTATGTTGAAAAACCAGCAGAAGGGCTTGAACATTTGCCTTGGGCACCAAATGGACAAACTCCAAAACTTGTTTACCCACCAGGAAAACCAGGTTCAGCAGCTCTTCAGAAAGACAAAAACTATTACTATGATGGTAGCACTCATTATTACTATGTACCGTCGAATGCTGAGCGTACTGGCTATTCACCATACTGGAAATGGATGGGAGATAAATGGAAACTTCATGGTATGACTGACCCTAATGATCCAGCTCTTGATCCAAAACTTCACAAAAACACGGATGATGACGAGTATATGTATAGTGATAAAAACTCTAGCGTGAAATTGTTCTCAACTAATTTAGTAACTACAGCAAAAGCAGGTCAACCTCTTCCATTCCAAAATGTTGAAGAATTTAAAAAATATGTTATTGAAAAAATGAATCCTAAATTTGTTGATAATGCTGGATGGGATGCTAAAGTTGAATGGAAAATTGAAGACGAAGATATTTTTGAACAATCTAAACAAAATCCATGGGCTAGAGATTATGTTTTGATTGCTAATCTAAAGAGTGGTGTCAATGATAAAAAGTATAGCGATACAGAATTTGGATATGTTAAATTTGTTTATCGAGTTGAAGCAACTGATGATACCAACTACATTGCTTTAGATAAAGCAAAAGAGGCGTTTGCTAAAATCAATGAAGAACGTAAAAAACAAGGACTGAAGGAATTAATCTGGTCCGACGAAATTTATAACTCACAAGCTCTTCCAAAAGCACATTCAATTTCTCGTCAATATGATAGTACAGGATTTGTTGGACGGCGTGATGAAGATCCATCAACTGTTGTTAAAAAATGGGCAACTAGTGGTCTTAGAGAATTACTTCTTTCACCTGATGCAACAAAAGGAGCAGTAGCTGCAGTTGTTAATGGCGAAGGTGTGTATTATTGGACATTCAATTATCAATAATAACCATATTATTTTGTATAAAATATTATCCGATAACTATTTATACTGACTCCAAAAAGTTGGATAAATAATTATTTCGAATCTTTGTCAACTTTAGTGGATGATGAGAAGATAACATCGAGAAAAGACCATATTGGTCTTTTCTTTTTTATGTTTAGTGTGATGAAAACGTGCTTCTTAAAGTTTAAAGGCTCTATAATCTCTACAGTAGATTTATCCACTACAGAAATGATAGAGCCGAACATTACAGGTTTTTTTGAGTGTATGAAAAAAGTCCCATATGACCTATAAATGAAAAGCACCTACACTATCATTAGAATAAATCACATGGAACAACTTTATAATACTACAGAATTGATTGGAAATTTTTGTCTTAGCTTCAGTTTAGGGAGCCCTGGCTCCAATAGCTGTCGATTGAAACTGTTACAGAGTCCTTATTTTCCATTACCAAATAATTTTTTAAATGTTTTTGTCTGATTTTTTAAAGGAGACAACTGATTTAAATCGACATCATGTGCAAAACCACTAATTGATCCTTGTGAGGTATATTGATGTAAATCGTATTTTAAATCAGTCTTGGGAGCAGCGTTGTAATAACCATCATTATAACCATAGGTTGGAATCCAGATTGCTGTGAACTTTTTGGTTGAAATACTATGTTCCTCAAGGAAATAGGTTCCAACATAAATCCCAATATTTTTAGCGCCTAATGATGCTAACTTAGCACGAAAAGCTTCTACACCAGCATTCATGTTCTCCATAGTCTTTTCTTCAACATCCAACCAATAGTAAGTTGGTTTGTACTTTGAAGCAGCTTTATAAAAGCTTTCAGCTGCTTTTTCCATTTCCTTCTTGCTATTACCTGCTACATAAGCGTAGACAGCAACAGGGATATTTCGTTTTTGAAATTCTTCAATATGGCGTTGATAAGATTTATCAATTCCATTTAGATGTGTAGCTGCATTTTCTTTTTTTGCTTGTGCTCCGCTATGCACGCGTATAATGGCACCAGAAATGTTTTTTGCTAATTGATCATAGTTGATATCACTTGGTCGTTGCCAGCCTGATAAGTCAATAATAGGTTTGTAGGCTTTATCTTCCTTGTTAGAATCAGAAGTGTCTTTCTCTTTAGCAGGGATAGTTGATGTTTGTTCAGTGGTAGCCTTTTGCTGTTTCGTTTCTTTGCTTTCTGCATAATACTTCGCTCCCACAATAATCATAATGAAGCTTACAAAAAAAGCAAATATAACAAGCGGTTTAATCCTCTTTCTCATATAAATTCATTTTAACGTAAAGTTAGATAAAAAGCAAAATAAATTAGTAGAAAAAAGGCATTTGTCACCAAATTGAAATATTAAGGAAAGCGGTTTATTGGTCATTGCTTAGTTATGTGTGTAGTAATACTTTTTCAAATCAATAATGTAGCCAAAATTCATAGCCTTATCTTTATTTTAGTTAAAGTTTAGCCTAGATAGCAAAAGGATTGCAAAAAAACCGTTCGTTAAATACTTTTATTTTACCTTAGAAAATGGTATAATGTTCGGTGAAAATTAAGAATATAGGTGAACTATGAAAATTGATAAACGCCACCTACTGAATTATTCCATTTTGATTCCTTATTTAGTTTTATCTATTTTGGGACTGATAGTTGTTTATTCAACGTCAAGTGCTACTTTGGTACAGGTGGGAGCAAATTCGCTCAGATCTGTTTTAAATCAAGGGGTTTTCTGGATAGTCAGTTTACTTGCTATTGCTTTAATTTATAAAATAAAGTTGGATTTCTTAAAGGACAATCGACTGATTATCATTGTTATTTTTGTAGAAATCTTGCTTTTAATTTTATCTCGTGTTCTTGGTGCACGAATCAATGGAGCTCATGGTTGGTTACGGTTTGGGCCAATTAGTCTTCAGCCGGCTGAGTATTTAAAAATCATTTTGGTTTGGTTCTTGGCATTACGTTTTTCTCATCAGCAAGATGAAATCTCAATTTATGACTATCAGGCTTTAACACGAAATCAAGTGATTCCACGTGCACTAAATGATTGGCGAATTATTGTTCTCATTCTAATTGGAATTGTAGCAGCATTGCCTGATTTAGGAAATGCGACAATTCTTTTATTGACAGCCATGATTATGGTTGCAGTTAGTGGGATTGGTTATCGTTGGTTTTCCACTTTTCTTGGTGTGCTAATTACTCTTTCTACAGTTGTTTTAACCAGTATTTGGCTCATTGGTGTGGAAAAAGTCGCCAAGGTTCCTGTGTTTGGGTATGTAGCAAAACGATTTAGTGCCTTTTTTAATCCATTTAAGGATGTGTCAGGTGCAGGTCATCAGCTAGCTAATTCCTATTATGCTATGAGTAATGGCGGTTGGTTTGGCTTAGGATTGGGAAACTCTATTGAGAAACGCGGATATTTGCCAGAAGCACAGACAGATTTCGTTTTTTCCATTGTTATTGAGGAATTTGGCTTTATTGGTGCCAGCTTGATTTTAGCTCTTTTGTTTTTCCTTATTCTACGGATCATTCTGGTGGGAATTCGAGCGAAAGATCCTTTCAATTCTATGATGGCTCTTGGTGTTGGTGGAATGTTACTGACGCAAACCTTTGTTAATATTGGGGGAATTTCAGGTTTAATTCCATCGACTGGTGTAACCTTCCCGTTCTTGTCACAAGGTGGAAATAGCCTGTTGGTATTATCCGTTGCAATTGCTTTTGTGTTAAATATTGATGCGAATGAAAAACGCGAAAGTTTGTATAGGGAAATAGAAGAAACCAATCACGGTTTAAGAGTTGTTCGCTAACTTGAGATTGAGCAAAAGCTTACTGAAAGGTGTAGATCATGTCACTTCAAAAATTAGAAAATTACAATAATAAGGAAGTCATCCAAGAAGAAGTTACGATTTTGACGGACTTACTAGAAGAAGTTACACAAAATATGTTAAGTCCTGAAACCTTTGAAAAAATCATCGCTTTAAAAGAATTGGCAGCAGTTGGAAATTACGAAGGATTAAATGAAATTGTTCAGAATCTGTCTAACAAGGAAATGTTCTATATTTCACGTTATTTTTCTATCTTGCCTCTTTTAATCAATATTTCAGAAGACGTTGATTTAGCTTTTGAAATTAACTATCAAAATAATGTTGGTCAAGATTATCTTGGAAAATTATCCACAACAATTGATTTAGTTGCTGAAAAGGAAAATGCCGCTGAAATTTTGGAACACTTAAATGTTGTACCAGTTTTAACAGCTCATCCAACTCAAGTACAACGGACAACCATGCTGGATTTAACAAATCATATTCACGTTTTGTTGCGTAAATATCGCGATGTGCGGATGGGATTGCTCAATGAAGAAAAATGGCATAATGATCTTCGTCGCTATATCGAAATTATTATGCGTACGGATATGATTCGTGAGAAAAAATTAAAAGTGACGAATGAAATCACCAATGTGATGGAATATTACAATAGTTCTCTCTTGCAGGCGGTGACAAATCTAGCAGAAGAATATAAGCGTCTAGCTAAAAAGCATGGGATTAGCTTGAAAAATCCCACACCCATTACAATGGGAATGTGGATTGGTGGTGACCGGGATGGGAATCCATATGTTACATCCGAAACATTGAAAAAATCTGCTTTGACACAATGTGAAGTGATTATGAATTACTACGATGCGAAAATTGCCAATCTGTATCGTGAATTCTCTTTGTCAACAGGTATCGTTAAAGTCAGTGAAGCGGTGCAGGAAATGGCTTATCTGTCAGAAGATAATTCTATTTATCGCGAAAAAGAGCTGTATCGCCGTGCTTTTTACTACATTCAAACAAAACTGAAAAATACCAAGACTTACTTTATTGACCAGGCAGAAGTAGAACCACACTATCATAATATTGAAGAATTTAAACATGATTTGCTAGCTATCAAACAATCTCTTCTTGAAAACAAAGGAGAGGCAATGATTTCTGGTGAATTTACTGAATTGTTGCAAGCAGTAGAAGTGTTTGGTTTCTATCTTGCGTCCATTGATATGCGTCAAGATTCAAGCGTTCATGAAGCCTGTGTGGCAGAATTGTTAGCCAGTGCAGGAATAGTGGAGCATTATAGCGAGCTTTCTGAGGGCGAAAAATGTCATGTCTTACTAAACGAACTGCTCTATGATCCACGGATTCTCTCTGCAACACACGCTGAAAAATCAGATCTCTTACAAAAAGAATTACAGATTTTTCAGACGGCTCGTGAGTTGAAGGATATGTTAGGAGATGCTGTCATTAAACAAACCATTATTTCTCATGCAACAAGTGTATCCGATCTTTTAGAGTTGGCTGTAATGCATAAGGAAGTTGGTCTCATTGACAAGGAATCTGCACGCGTGCAGATTGTACCGCTCTTTGAAACCATTGAAGATTTGGATAATTCCTATGATACGATGAAGAAATATTTATCTCTTCCTATTGCTCAAAAATGGATTGCCTCTAATAATAACTATCAGGAAATCATGCTTGGTTATTCAGATAGTAATAAAGACGGTGGCTACTTATCATCCTGTTGGACCCTCTATAAAGCTCAACAGCAATTAACAGCTATTGGAGATGAGTTTGGTGTGAAAATCACCTTCTTCCACGGACGTGGTGGGACAGTTGGACGTGGTGGTGGTCCTACTTATGAAGCTATTACCTCGCAGCCACTCCGCAGTATCAATGACCGAATTCGCCTGACAGAGCAAGGAGAAGTCATTGGTAATAAATACGGAAATAAGGATGCCGCTTACTACAATTTAGAAATGTTGGTTTCAGCGACGATCAACAGAATGATTACAAAGAAAAAGAGCGATACTAATACGTCCAATCACTACGAATCCATTATGGATCAGGTGGTAGACCGAAGCTATCAAATTTATCGTGATTTAGTCTTTGGCAATGAGCATTTTTATGATTATTTCTTTGAATCAAGCCCAATCAAAGCTATTTCTAGTTTTAATATTGGTTCAAGACCGGCTGCTCGTAAAACTATTACGGAAATCGGTGGTTTACGTGCTATTCCATGGGTCTTCTCATGGTCGCAAAGTCGTGTGATGTTTCCTGGATGGTATGGTGTTGGATCTAGTTTTAAAGAATTTATTGATGAAAATCCAAAAGAAAATCTAGCTTTTTTAAGAAAGATGTATAAAAATTGGCCTTTCTTTCGATCACTTTTATCTAATGTGGACATGGTGTTATCTAAGTCGAATATGAATATCGCCTTTGAATATGCAAAACTATGCGAAGATGAAAAAGTTCAAGAAATCTATTACACAATTTTAGATGAGTGGCAGTTGACCAAGAATGTCATTTTGGCTATTGAAGATTATGATGAATTGTTACAGGAAAATCCATACTTGCGAGACAGTTTGGATTACCGCATGCGTTATTTTAATATCTTGAATTATATTCAGTTAGAACTCATCAAACGCCAACGCCGTGGAGAGTTATCTCCTGACGAAGAAAGGTTGATTCACGTCACAATCAATGGAATTGCGACTGGACTGAGAAATTCAGGCTGATGAAGAATAAAAAATCGGACTATTTCCGATTTTTTTATATTTTTGTAACCAGAAATGCTTCCAATTCGTTATACTAGTGAAGGAAGGGGGATGAGAATATCAAATTAGATGATTATGAAAAAGTCTTGATTGCCTTTGCGAAAGAAATCGTCTATTATCTGCAAGGCTCAGGCGTTCCAAAAGAGCAAGCAGAAGATGTTGTTCAAGATGTTTTTATCAAAATGCTAGAGTCTGATTTTGTCATCCCTGCTGAAAAAATGCGAGCTTGGATGTATCGTGTGTCTATTCGTCGTTATATTGATAAATACCGGCGTGATAAGCATTATATGGAAATTCTGAGACGAGATTTTTTTACAAAGGGAAATCAATTGATTGTTGAAGGATCAGACTACGACTTTCTCATGGAGGAGGTGGAAAAGTTGCCAATGCGGGATAAAATCATGTTGGATCTTTATTATTTTCAAGGGTTCTCAATAGGCGAAATAGCAGAAGTGCTTCATTATTCTAAAAGCAAGGTCAAGGTTCAGCTCATGCGCAGTCGAAAGAAACTTCGACAAGTTTTGGAAAAGAAAGGATATCATCATGGAAACTTTTGAAATCGTTGCAAAGAAAAACAAAAAGAGAAATAGAAATCGAATCATTCTCTGGTCAATAACAGTAGTGGTAGCATTTTTGGGAATATATATTGGTGCTCGTATGGTTACGGGAAAACTTATCAGCAACCAAGCTTGGAAGGTAGTCAATGAGGTACAACTAGTTGAAAGCGTTGCTTTTCCTAATATTGAAACTTATACCTGGTCTGCTAATGGTGGGGACATGTTTCATGGTGGTATTAAAGGTAGACAAGCTAAAGATATTTATGGAATTCCACTCGACTATGGTGAATATAAGGCAGATTTTGGAATTTTTAATATCAATCGAGGAATCCTTTTTCATGCAAATTCTGGCAGATATACAGAATCTGGGGCAACTATTCAAATAGAAAATAACCAAAAGGTGCCACAATTCTACAATAAAAATGCGAAAGAAGAGAAAGGAGCACCTGTCCATAAACCAACTAGAGAGCTTCCTTATGTAAAGGAAATGCAAAATCAATTAGTAGAGGTAGCACTGACCTTTGATAAACCATATAGTTTAAAAGAAATTCGAGCAATGATTCCTAAGAATCTTAAAACCAATTGGTATTGGATTGGTACAAATTCAACAGGTGATCCAAGTTGGTGGCAACCAAGTAATCTATACGGCACGAGTCCAGATTATCTAACGAAAAAAGAATATGTTCATAAAAAGGAAGCAGAAGAAGCTATTAAAAATCTCAAAGAAGGAGAGAGACTGAGTAACAGAGTTGCCCAAATGAAAGATGTAGATGGATTCTTGGTTAATTTAAAAAAATATATTGCGACTGACATTGGAAAAAGTACCTACAATAATGTAACTCCGTCAGATGACATTAAAACCTACTTGAAAAAATTTGGTAAGCTAGACTTGTCTAAGAAAGAAGACCTAGAAAAATTAGAATTCTCAGGAGTCATCCTAACAGGAAAAGCTGAAAATTTTGCACAGTTGGAAGGTAAGGAGTGGATTTATGCATCAAGCATTGGAGCTTCTATACCAAACCAACCATACTACAAGTTAGACAAAGAATAAATTGATAAAAAAGGCGTAAAACACTTGCAATTTGAAGAAAATTTGATAAAATAGTAAGGAAAGTTAGACTGTATTGCCTACTGTCTATCTATAAAATATATTTTATTGGAGGCTTTTACTCAAATGGCAAAAGAAAAATACGATCGTAGTAAACCACACGTTAACATTGGTACCATCGGACACGTTGACCATGGTAAAACTACCCTAACTGCAGCTATCACGACTGTACTTGCACGTCGTCTTCCAAGTTCAGTTAACCAACCAAAAGATTATTCATCTATTGATGCTGCTCCAGAAGAACGCGAACGCGGAATCACTATCAACACTGCACACGTTGAGTATGAAACTGCTAAACGCCACTATGCTCACATTGACGCTCCAGGACACGCGGACTACGTTAAAAACATGATCACTGGTGCCGCTCAAATGGATGGAGCTATCCTTGTAGTAGCTTCAACTGACGGACCAATGCCTCAAACTCGTGAACATATCCTTCTTTCACGTCAAGTAGGTGTTAAATACCTTATTGTCTTCATGAACAAAGTTGACTTGGTTGACGATGAAGAATTGCTTGAATTGGTTGAAATGGAAATCCGTGATCTTCTTTCAGAATACGATTTCCCAGGTGATGATATTCCAGTAATCCAAGGTTCAGCACTTAAAGCTCTTGAAGGTGATGAAAAATATGAAGACATCATCATGGAATTGATGAATACTGTTGATGAATATATTCCAGAACCAGAACGTGATACTGACAAACCATTGCTTCTTCCAGTCGAAGATGTATTCTCAATCACTGGACGTGGTACTGTTGCTTCAGGACGTATCGACCGTGGTACTGTTAAAGTCAACGATGAAGTTGAAATCGTTGGTATCCGCGAGGAAATCCAAAAAGCAGTTGTTACTGGTGTTGAAATGTTCCGTAAACAATTGGACGAAGGTCTTGCTGGAGATAACGTAGGGGTTCTTCTTCGTGGTATCCAACGTGACGAAATTGAACGTGGACAAGTTCTTGCTAAACCAGGTTCAATTCATCCACACACTAAATTCAAAGGTGAAGTTTACATCCTTACTAAAGAAGAAGGTGGACGTCATACTCCATTCTTCAACAACTACCGTCCTCAATTCTACTTCCGTACTACAGACGTTACAGGTTCAATCGAACTTCCTGCAGGTACTGAAATGGTAATGCCTGGTGATAACGTAACAATTGATGTTGAGTTGATCCACCCAATTGCCGTAGAACAAGGAACTACATTCTCTATCCGTGAAGGTGGACGTACTGTAGGTTCAGGTATGGTTACAGAAATCGAAGCTTAATTCAGTTAAGTTCCCAGATGAACAATTAAAGTCAGACAAACGAGCTCCGCTATTGCGGGGCTCTCTTTTTTATGATTTCATTAGACTCAGTCTTTATTTCTATAGTAAATTATGGTAAAATGATAGATGTAAATAAAAAAAGAAGAGGTATGTGAAATGTCACGTAAACCATTTATCGCTGGTAACTGGAAAATGAACAAAAATCCAGAAGAAGCTAAAGCATTTGTTGAAGCAGTAGCTTCTAAATTGCCTTCATCAGAACTTGTTGAAGCTGGTATCGCAGCTCCAGCTCTTGACTTGTCAACAGTTCTTGCAGCTGCTAAGGGTTCTAATCTTAAAATTGCCGCAGAAAACTGCTATTTTGAAGATGCTGGTGCTTTCACTGGTGAAAACAGCCCTAAAGTGTTGGCTGAAATGGGCACAGATTACGTTGTAATTGGTCACTCAGAACGTCGTGAATACTTCCATGAGACAGATGAAGATATCAATAAAAAAGCAAAAGCAATCTTTGCAAATGGTATGCTTCCAATTATTTGTTGTGGTGAAACACTTGAAACTTATGAAGCAGGTAAAGCCGCTGAATTCGTAGGTGGACAAGTTTCAGCCGCTCTTGCTGGCTTATCAGAAGAACAGGTTTCTTCACTTGTTATCGCATATGAACCAATCTGGGCTATTGGTACTGGTAAATCAGCTAGCCAAGATGATGCACAAAAAATGTGTAAAGTTGTTCGTGACACAGTTGCAGCAGATTTTGGCCAAGCAGTAGCGGATAAAGTTCGTGTACAATACGGCGGCTCAGTAAAACCTAACAATGTTGCTGAATACATGGCTTGTCCAGATGTTGATGGCGCTCTTGTTGGTGGTGCATCACTTGAAGCAGAAAGTTTCCTTGCGTTATTAGACTTTGTGAAATAATTCTTATAAAAAGTGATCAGCTTGCTAGACTTTTATAGCAGGCTGATTTTAAAATGGAGAACAAAAGTGAGAAAGAAAAGTTTATTTTATTTAACAAGCACAGCTATTTTAATTGCAGCTAGTTCACATCAAGTTTTTGCCGCTGAATCTGTAAAAGCTTCTACTTCAGAAAGAACAGTAGAGCTCAATAAACAAGAAGCTGATCCTTCACCTAAATTCCAAACAAAAGAAGCGACTCAGGCCTCTCCAGTAAATCAAGTAACTTCATCTTCTTCATCTGAAAATGAAGCAACTGATTCCTCGACTGCTTTAACTGAGGAGGCTAAAGCGTCTAAAGAAAAATCAGTTGTGAAAGAAAATCCAGTAGTTGCAAATGAGACTAAAAAAGACAATAAATCAACTTTTTTTGCTGCGCAAAATAATCAAGCAACAGCTAGGAGTAATACTGCTGCACAAGTGAAAAAATCAACTTTTGTAGATGTCAGTAGTCATAATGGTTATATCAGCAAAGAAGATTATCAGCGCTTAGCTGAAAAAGGAGTAAGTGGCGTTGTTGTTAAACTAACAGAAGGAACGAGCTACAAAAATCCTTATGCAGCTTCCCAAATACAAAATGCGCAGGCGGCAGGTATGCAAGTGTCAGCTTATGCTTTTTCTCATTATACTAATGAAGCAGAAGCAAGGGCAGAAGCTCGCTATTTTGCAGAGGAAGCCAGAAGATTAAATCTTCCGTCATCAACTGTTATGGTAAATGATATTGAAGATTCCGATATGCTTTCGAATATCAATACAACCACTCAAGCTTGGGCGGATGAAATGCGGCGTATGGGTTTTTCCAATTTGATGTACTATACAAGTGCAAGTTGGCTTGATCGAAACAATCTCAGAACGAAAGGACCAATCCAAACAGAGAGGTTTGGTTTAGAGAATTTCTGGGTAGCCCAATATCCAACTTCAAAATTAAGTGCTGATGATGCAAAAACATTGAAATATAAT
The DNA here is from genome assembly GCF_000413475.1 of Streptococcus intermedius SK54 = ATCC 27335. Lineage (GTDB taxonomy): Bacteria > Bacillota > Bacilli > Lactobacillales > Streptococcaceae > Streptococcus > Streptococcus intermedius. The sequence goes on from NZ_ATFK01000001.1 coordinate 397,352, forward strand.
AGTGAAGCAGGAGCTTGGCAGTTTACTTCGCAAGCTGAGTTGCTACCTGGTCGCCACGTGTTTGATCAAAGTGTTGATTATACTGGACGTTTTACTGATCATGCACCTATTGCAAAAAATGCTTTATCCGGAACGATTAGTATTAAAAATAATAATCCTGAAACAGGAACCTTTGATGTGATTGTCTCAAATGTCGGTGCACCTTATGGCGTTCGTGAAGTGAAAGTGCCAATTTGGTCCAGTGTCAATGGTCAAGATGATATTATTTGGTATACAGCTGCTAGACAATCTGATGGAACTTATAAAGTAACGGTTAAGGCAAGTAATCACAAAAACTCGGTTGGTGAGTATAATATCCATCTTTACTATGTTCAAAATGATGGCCAATTAGTTGGTGTGACTGGAACGAAAACAACTGTATCCATTGGTAAGCCCAAAGGAACAATTACCATTCAAAACAACAATCCCAATACAGGAACCTTTGATGTGATTGTATCAGGTGTTTCTAATCCAGCTGGTGGAGTGAAGACAGTCAGTGTTCCAATTTGGTCTAGTGTCAATGGACAGGATGATATTATTTGGTATACAGCTGCTAGGCAAGCTGATGGAACTTATAAAGTAACGGTCAAGGCAAGTAATCACAAAAACTCGGTTGGTGAGTATAATATCCATCTTTACTATGTTCAAAATGATGGTCAATTAATTGGTGTAGGTGGAACGAAAACCAATGTTTCTATTGCTAAACCACAAGGGAAAATTACTATTGCTAATAATAATCCTGAAACAGGAACCTTTGATGTGATTGTTTCAGAAGTTTCCAATCCAGCTGGTGGAGTGAAGACAGTTAGTGTTCCAGTTTGGTCTAGCGATGGTGGACAGGATGATATTATTTGGTATACAGCTGCTAGACAAGCTGATGGAACTTATAAGGTGACTGTTAAAGCAACTGATCATAAACGATCCACAGGTGAATATAATATTCATCTATATTATGTTCAACATGATGGTCAGTTAGTAGGAGTGACTGGAACAACGACAACTGTTTCGATGGCTCGTCCTAAAGGTACTTTGACAATTACGAATAATAATCCGAATGCAGGAACCTTTGATGTGATTGTATCAGGTGTTTCCAGCCCATATGGTGTTCGCGAGGTAAAATTACCGACTTGGTCTAATGTAGATGGTCAAGATGACATTATCTGGTATACTGCTAAAAAGCAAGCAGATGGAACCTATAAGGTAACGGTTAAAGCTAGTGATCATAAATATTCAACGGGCATATACAATGTTCATCTTTATTATGTACAAGATGATGGTAAATTAGTAGGTGTATCAGGGACACAAACAGTTGTTTCTTTAGCTAAGCCACAAGGACAAATTACCATTCAAAACAATAATCCTCATACTGGGACCTTTGATGTTATCGTGTCAAATGTTTCTAATCCTTACGGTGTACGCGAAGTCAAGTTGCCAATTTGGTCTAGTGTGAATGGACAGGATGATATTATCTGGTATACGGCAGCTAAGCAAGCAGATGGAACCTATAAGGTAACGGTTAAAGCTAGTGATCATAAAGACTCGGTTGGTGAGTATAATATTCATCTATATTATATCCAAAATAATGGTAAACTGGTGGGTGTAACTGGAACAAAAACCAATGTTTCCGTTGCTAAACCACAAGGGAAAATTACTATTGCCAATAATAATCCTGATACTGGGACCTTTGATGTGATTGTATCAGAAGTTTCCAATCCAGCTGGTGGAGTGAAAGCAGTTAGTGTTCCAATTTGGTCTAGTGTCAATGGGCAGGATGATATTATTTGGTACACTGCTACAAAGCAAGTCAATGGAACCTATAAAGTCACAGTCAAAGCCAGTGATCATAAATATTCGACCGGTTTATATTATGTTCATTTATACTATGTTCAAAATAATGGAACATTGATTGGAGTAGGTGGTACATCAACCAATGTCACAATTTCTCCAGATAAGCTGAAACCAACTGGAAAAATCACTATTCAAAACAACAATCCCAACACAGGAACTTTTGAAGTTGTCGTATCCAATGTTTTCAGTCCCAATGGTGTTCGTGAAGTGAAACTACCAACTTGGTCTAGTGTCAATGGACAAGATGATGTTAGTTGGTACACAGCCACAAAACAAGCTGATGGAACTTATAAATTATTTGTCAATGCTAGTAATCATAAAAACTCCACTGGTGAATACAATGTCCATCTATATTATGTCCAAAATGATGGTCAATTAGTTGGTGTGGGGGGGATTAAACTTCAAGTTAACAAAAGAGTCTATGAAACGCCATATTATTCTCAACGTGATAGTCGTTGGGCAGGACGAACTTATGGTGGCTATACGTTTGCTGCAACAGGCTGCGTTCCAACGACAGTCGCTATGGCAATTTCTGGTATTACAGGACAGACTGTCTTGCCAACGACTGTGGCCGATTATCTCTATCATTCTACGAATGAATTTAATAAGAGAAGTTACGGAACAACGAGCCACGGAATTGTATTAGCAGCACGGCATTGGGGTCTAAAAACAGAGACTTTAGGGTCAACTGCAGCTGTACGAGAAGCACTTGCTATGGGGCATCATGTGCTTGGTGCAGTAGGAACTAGTGTGTTTGCAAATTATCCTGTCACACATGAATTAATCATGAAAGGTTATAACAACGGAATGACCTATGTAATGGATCCTTATAATGCTAGTAATAATGGCTATTATTCAGTAGATTATTTATTTAGAGTACGGAGTTTGGATCCAACTGATAATACAGAGGGGTCACCATTTATGACAATCAGAGCGTAGGTTGTACTTATTCTGATGAGAATGAAAAATATATATTTTGACCCGTGGTGCTATATATAAAAACATAACAATTTAATAACGATTGCTATATTTTATTGTGAATATTGGTACAGTCAATTAGTTTGTATTGCAGTAGTATGTATAATTAAGAAAAGGTAAATTTACATGGGAAAATTAGAGCTTAACAGCACAATGCTTGAATTGAAAAAGTCAGAGGGAGCAGGTTTTAAGACATTTGCACTTTGCTATCTGCTTTATATTGCTGTAATGGTTATTTTTCAGATTATATTCAGAGGCAGTCAACAAATCGTAGGAGTTCTTGCTGGCTACTTCGCTGCAATGCCCGTTTGTGTGGGCTTTATGGTTAAGGTCGGTAAAAGGAGCTTTGCATCTCTGGGGATGAGTAAAGAAAAGTTTTTACTCAGATATTGTGCCGGCTGGCTTGTCTCTCTTGTTATGCTGGCAATTGTGTGGGGGATTAATATTCTGCTTGGCGGGGTGAGCTTTCAGTTCAATAAGAACTTCAACATAACAGTCTTCTTAATGTTACTTGCCGGATTTGTAGTTCAGGGCTTTATGGAAGAGTTTTTGCTTAGAAGCCTGTTGTTTACTCAGATTGCTGTAAAGTGGGGCATGGCTGCGGGTATAATTTCCAATTCGATAATATTTGGACTCGGACACATCAGTAATTCAGGTGCTTCCGCGATCAGCCTAATCAATACCGTTCTAATCGGAACATTTGCAAGCCTTATATTCTACTATTATGACAATGTATGGCTGGTGAGCGGATTTCATTCGGGATGGAATTTCATATTGGGACCAGTTTTCGGCATTATAGTGAGTGGCTTTGCACAGCCTACAAGCGTACTTCTCACTGAGGCGGACATGAATCAAACCATATTGAACGGAGGCAGATACGGCTTTGAAGCGGGACTGCCCGTGACTGTTATATCTATTTTGCTGATAGTGATTTACTGGGTTAAAATTATACGCAAGCCAAAGGCTGTACCGGGATAATACACATAAACTGCCACTTATCGGGATTTTATTTTCTCTGAGGAGTTCTTAAATTCATTGGGTAACATCCCAAATTCTTTTCTAAATGTACGGTAAAAACCAGAATAGTCGCCAAAGCCACATTCTGCATAAGCTGTTGTTATGTCTTTGCCGGAGGCAATCGAAGCCTTACACAAATAGGCTCTTTGTCAACTGTAGTGGGTGACGAAAAGTTACAACCTGGAGAGGACCAAATTGGTTCTCTCCTTTTTGATATTTAAAGCGATGAGAATTCTAGTTTTAAAGTTTTCAAAGTTTCGGAAGCCAAAAGCGTTGCGCTTGATAAGGTTGTTAGTAGCTTCTAGCTTAGCGATGATTTCTTTATGTGTACCAGCATCTAGATAATCCAAAATAGTAATATTAGGGTCTTTCATTCCGAGTAAGGTTGTGATAAAATTTCATTGTTCCATAAGAGCCTTTCTAATGATGGTTTTGTCGCTTTTCATTATAGGTCTTATGGGACTTTTTTATGAACACAATAAAAAACTCTATGACTTCTACAGAAAAAATCATAGAGTTTGATTGTTTTCAACTGAATTTATCTTTTGTTATTTTCCCAAGCAAAATTGGCTGAAAAGCTGAGTAATGAGTTCATCAGGAGCTGCATCCCCTGTGATTTCGCCGAGGATTCTCCACGTCTGAGTTAGATCGACTTGAACTAAGTCTACCGGCATTCCCAAATCTAGTCCCTCATTAACAGCATGAAGACTTTCGATGGCCTTTTCGATTAGAGAGATATGACGAGAGTTCGAGAGATAAGTAGCGTCTTGTTCTGCAATGCCAGCATTTTCAAAGAAAAGTTGATTGATTCGTTCTTCAATTTTATCAATATTTTGATTTTGAAGAGCCGAAATCTTGATAAAATCATCTGGGAGTTGAGTAGTTTCAATCTTTTCGTCCAAATCTGTCTTATTAAGTAGCAAGATACGATTGGTGTTTTGGCTGATTTCTAAAAGTTTATGGTCTTGTTCTGTTAAGGGCTCGTTTGCATTTAGCACAAGAAGTACAAGATCAGCATCTTTGAGAGCTTTTTTGGATCGCTCTACTCCGATTTGTTCGACAATATCATCTGTATCACGGATACCAGCAGTATCAATCAATTTTAATGGCACGCCATTAATGTTGACATATTCTTCAATGACGTCACGAGTGGTACCAGCTATATCTGTCACAATAGCCTTATCCTCACATAAAAGATTGTTGAGTAGGCTAGATTTGCCAACATTAGGGCGGCCGATAATAGCGGTAGAAATTCCTTCACGTAGAATCTTACCTCGGCGTGCTGTTTTTAAAAGTTGAGTTAAAAGTTCTTCAAAGTCAGCCGTTTTTTCACACAGAAGTTTGGTCGTCATTTCCTCAACATCATCATATTCTGGATAGTCAATATTGACTTCAACTTGAGCCAGCGTGTTAAGTATTTCTTGACGTATATTATTGATGAGATCGGATAGAGACCCATCTAATTGCTTGACAGCAATATTCATAGCTTTATCCGTTTTTGCTCTGATAATGTCCATGATCGCTTCAGCTTGTGTCAAATCTACACGTCCATTGAGAAAGGCTCGTTTGGTAAATTCACCAGGTTCTGCGATTCTGGCACCTTCTCGAATCACTAATTGAAGGATTTCATTCGTAACAGCGATTCCACCGTGCGTATTGATTTCAATCACGTCTTCGCGTGTAAATGTTTTGGGAGAACGCATTGCTCCAATCATGACTTCATCTAAAATTTCGTCTTTTGCTGGATCAACAATATGGCCATAATTTAGTGTATGGCTGGCAACTGTACTTAAATCTTTTCCTTTAAAGATTTTTTGAGCAATGGCAAAGCTCTCTGTTCCACTCAGTCGAACAATACCGATAGCTCCTTCACCAAGAGGAGTAGAGATAGCAGCAATCGTATCAAATTCTTTGGTTAACATCCTTTATTCCTTGTATAGTGTATTCAAATGCAATCTATATTCATTGTAACGCAAAACTATGTTCGTCGCAAGATTTTTACATATTATTTTTATCTAAAAATATTTTCAATAGTCTTTTTAAAATGATAAACCAAATTTAAAAACAGTCTATTTTATCATTCGGTTTTTGTCTTTGGCTGAAAAAATATTATATAAAAAACAAAGATTTTCAGCATTTTATAATCAATGAAAACTGAATATTCGGATTTTTTGTTAATTTGTAAAACATAATGATTTAAAAAGAAAGTGGTTTCATTTTTTGAGTGATAAAGTTCTCAAATCATGGTATACTAGAAACAGATTGATTAAAGGAGTAAAAATGGAAAACCTCAAAAAGATAGCAGGAATCAAAGCTGCAGAATATGTGAAAGATGGGATGATAGTTGGTTTGGGTACTGGTTCGACTGCTTATTATTTTGTAGAAGAAATTGGTCGGCACATCAGAGAAGAAGGATTGAACATAACGGCAGTTACAACTTCAAGCGTAACGAGTGAGCAAGCTCGACGTTTAGGCATTCCTCTAAAATCAATTGATGAAGTAGCAGAAATTGATGTAACGGTAGACGGGGCTGATGAGGTGGATGATGCCTTTAACGGTATCAAAGGTGGTGGTGGCGCCCTGCTTATGGAAAAGGTTGTTGCAACTCCAACAAAGACCTACATTTGGGTAGTGGATGAAAGTAAAATGGTTCGTCAATTAGGTGCGTTCAAATTACCGGTAGAAGTGGTGCAATATGGTGCAGAACAGCTTTTTCGTCGCTTTGAACATGCCGGCTATAAACCGTCATTTCGTGAAAAAGATGGCAAGCGATATATCACTGATATGCAGAATTTTATCATCGATCTTGACTTAGGTGTGATTGAAAATCCAGTTGAATTTGGGCGAGAATTAGATCATGTAGTTGGTGTTGTAGAACATGGGCTCTTTAATCAAATGGTGGATATGGTTATTGTTGCTGGAAAAAATGGCGTGCAAATTTTAAAATCAACTAAAGAAAAATAAAAGGAGAGTGGAATTTTATGTTGACTAAAATTATATTCATGTCCTTATCATGGATTCAGTCCGAATTGGTATTGCACTAAATGTTGTTTTTTTAGATCGAAAAATGTTAGAGCGTGTAAAAGAAGTTGTTCTAACGAAAATTACAAAGTAGTTTAATATTTCATCTCCCTTTCGGGTAAAATCTTGAAAGGGAAGAGTATAAGAATAAGGAGTAAAGATATGAAGTTAATGAACAAAATTAAGGAAACAGCACAATTTTTAAAAGGTAAGGGAATTGCCGCGCCGGAATTTGGCTTGATTCTTGGTTCTGGCTTAGGAGAATTAGCTAGTGAGATTGAGAATGGTATTAGTATTGACTATGCAGATATTCCCAATTGGGGTCGCTCAACAGTAGTGGGGCATGCCGGTAAATTGGTCTATGGTGAGTTAGCAGGTCGGAAAGTATTAGCTTTGCAAGGACGATTCCATTTTTATGAAGGAAATCCGATGGAAGTGGTGACATTCCCTGTTCGTGTGATGAGAGCACTAGGCTGTGAAGGTGTTATTGTCACAAATGCTGCTGGAGGAGTTGAATATGGTCCCGGTACTTTAATGGCTATTTCAGATCATATCAATTTAACTGGACAAAATCCTTTGATTGGAGCAAATTTGGATGAATTTGGTCCACGCTTCCCAGATATGTCTGACGCTTATACAAAAGCTTACCGTGAAAAAGCACATGCTGTAGCAGAAAAATTAGGCATTGACTTGAAAGAGGGAGTTTATCTGGGTGTGACAGGACCAACTTATGAAACACCGGCAGAAATTCGTGCGTTCCAAACATTAGGTGCTAGTGCCGTCGGTATGTCAACGGTTCCAGAAGTGATTGTAGCAGCTCATTCAGGTTTGAAAGTATTGGGAATTTCAGCCATTACAAACTTTGCAGCTGGTTTCCAAAGTGAGCTAAACCACGAAGAAGTGGTAGAAGTTACAGAACGTATCAAGGAAAACTTTAAAGGACTTGTAAAAGCAATCCTTGCAGAATTGTAAGAAAAAATACAGAAAGAGCGTAGAGTTTTCTTGCTGAAGTCAACTCTGTCTCTTTTTGAATTTAATTAAAATCGAAAGGAATAAAGCCCGCACAAAAGTTTTTCTGAAAAGAAAAGGTTTCTAGAAAATGATATATTTCTGTTGCTTGTACTTTTCAGTTTGGTTTTTTGACGGGTTTGGTAACTTATTTATGTCTATCCACATTGCAGCAAAAGAAGGCGAAATTGCCGATAAAATTTTACTACCTGGAGACCCTCTTCGTGCCAAATTTATTGCTGAAATTTTTTTAGAAGACGCTGTATGCTTCAATGAAATTCGCAATATGTTTGGTTATACAGGGACTTATAAGGGACAACGTGTCAGCGTTATGGGAACTGGAATGGGAATTCCGTCCATTTCTATATATGCGCATGAATTGATTGTGAACTATGGTGTGAAACGTTTAATTCGTGTAGGAACTGCTGGTTCATTGAATAAAGATGTTCATGTACGTGAATTGGTGTTGGCGCAAGCAGCAGCGACAAATTCAAATATCATTCGTAATGATTGGCCTCAATATGATTTTCCGCAAATTGCAAGTTTTCATCTGTTGGATAAGGCTTATCATATTGCTAAGGGATTTGGTATGACAACGCATGTTGGAAATGTCCTATCGTCAGATGTTTTCTATTCAAACTATGGTGAAAAAAATATCGAACTTGGTAAAATGGGGGTTCTGGCTGTGGAAATGGAAGCGGCAGCTCTTTATTATTTAGCTGCTCAATATAATGTTGAAGCACTCGGTATTATGACTATTTCAGATAGCTTGGTGAATCCAGATGAAGATACAACAGCAGAAGAACGACAAACGACTTTCACAGATATGATGAAAGTCGGCTTAGAAACACTTATTTCAGAGTGATGGTTGGAAACTTAGATCTAAAAGAAGAGATAGTGTATGCTATTTCTCGCTATGATTATGCTCATGCTTATAAATTGGCTAAAAGGCTAGATAATGTAGAAGCAAAGCTCGTTGAAGTTTTGTATATCATGGCAGAAAGGAGAGAGTTAAATATCCACCCTGCTATGGAATGTCAGTTAGAAATTAGAAATGATTTTCAACTTTTTTGTCATGAGTCTGAGGAAGATGAGCAATTAGCAAATTATCTCTATGATTTAGAAGCAAAACTGAAGAATGAACAAGTGATTGATTTTATTCGTGCTGTTAGTCCAGCTATTTATCGGATTTTTATGCGTTTGGTTAAGCTGGAAATTCCTGATATTGAATCCTATATTCACAATTCTCGAGAAGCGAGTTATGATCGTTGGAACTTTGATAAGATGAAAAATATAGGGCATCCAATTTTGAGCACTTTTCATGCCGAAAGCACGGTTCATTCTTCCAGTCTAGCCAGTTTGATTTTGCTACTGGATTTGTCAGAGCAAGTCAAGATAATGGTCAAAGAGTTGCGAAAGTTGGAGAAATCTGTTAGAAATCCTTTGGCACATTTGATTAAACATTTTGATGAAGAAGAGTTGTACTCCACTACTGGGTTTTCTTCTCAATTTTTTATGGAAATATTAATTTTGCTGGCACAAGCAACTGGTATCACTTATGATAAAGAGCAGTTTTATTTTGATCGTGTTAATCAAGTCATCAAAACATTGCTTGATTAAATGTTTCATTCCATTATAAAATCCCATACAAACCATTAAATTTCTTGTATGGGATTTTTAATTATTTAGATGAGGAGCTGGATTCTTCTGTTGATGAAGAACCACTACTTGTTGATTCAAACTGTTCTGGATGAAGAGCACGATAACTTGGTGAATTGAACAAATCAACGGTTGAATTACCATTTCGTTTGCTATAAAGACTTGTAGATTCAGCACCCTTTTTCTTCTCAATAGCTAATAATGATTTGAGTGAATTGGTGTAAGAATAGTCTTTAGGGTTCACTTTTCCTAAATTATTTCCTTTGTAGAATCGAAGTAAGTCTCCTGTTTGAATCAGGTCGCTCATTTTTAACTGCTCATTGGCTGTATTGCGAATTTTTTCAAGTTCTGCTTTGGTTGTTTCATCAGGATTGGTAATTTCTTGTCCTGTTTCAGTATAGTAAGTGCGTCCGCTATAACTTGTATACTTAGGAGTTACAAAATAGTTTGATGAACGAAAGGCAACGGTTTGCTGATGTTTTGGTGATAACAAATCTTGTCCGACTTGTAAAAACTGTTTGGAGTCAATACCAAGCAAATGTTCTAGAGTAGGCAAGAGATCAATCTGTCCACCGTAAGTATTGACAATTTTCCCTTTTGTCATTCCTGGAATAACAACCATATAAGGAACTCTTTGGAGCATAGCGTTATCATAACTAGACCAAGTTTCAGAGTTTTTGCCAAGCAGAGGTGCAAGTGATGGATTGCGAGAATTTGAAATACCATAATGGTCGCCATACAGTACGATAATTGAATTTTCATAAAGTCCAGACGCCTTTAAATAATCAAAGAATGATTTAACAGCAGAATCAAGATAATTAGCAGTAGCGAAATAACCATTAATAGTTTCATCTTTCGTCGTAGCCAGTGGGAAACCAGTTTCATCACCAGTCAAACTAGTAGTGTAAGGATAGTGATTAGAAACGGTGATATATTTTGCATAGAAAGGTTGCTGTAAACGTTCAAGATATTTAATAGAATCTTTGAACATAATCTTATCATTTAGACCATATTGGAAAGAGTTTGACTTATTTTGTTTGGAGAAATAAGATGCATCAAAGAAATTGTTATATCCCCATTGCTTGTAGGTGGTGTTTCGATTCCAGAAACTACCAGCATTCCCGTGGAAAACAGCACTAGAATTGTATCCATTTTTTGAGAGGATGTATGGGGCAGCTTGCTGTGTATTTGTGCCGCCATAGTTTACCATGTAAGAACCTTGATTGAGTCCAAATAATCCAGTTTCTAACATAGTTTCAGCATCAGATGTCTTCCCAGCTTTGACCTGATTAAAGATATTGGAGAAAGCTAAGGTTGAGTTTGAATGATAGAGTGAGTTGAGGAAAGGAGTTACTTCGTATTCTTTACCTCCAGACTTCAATTTATAATCAATTAGGAATTGTTGGAAACTTTCTAAGTGAAGGTAGATGACATTTCTACCTTTAGCAATCCCATAATACTCTTTATTTGGTTCAGCATAGTGTGATTTAACATATTTTTCAACTGGTTTCAAATCTTCAGCACTTGCTTTGGAGCGTTCTTTATTGGCACTATATGTTTGATTGGCACTATACCCAAGAAAGGCAGGTAGCCCTAAGGCGCGGACAACATAATAATTGGAGAATCCACGTGTCAATAATTCTGGACGGTCAATTTCTGCCAGAAAGAGGTTGGCTGAAAAAAGCATACTAGACAGAGCAGTAATAGCGAAGCTAGCTCGTTTATTGAACGACCGATCATCCAAACGAATCCATTTCTTATAGAAAAGAAAACCTAAGATTGGAAAATCAATGATGTAAATCAAATCTCCAGGTCTAAATAACTCAAGAGCAGCTTCTCCTAGACCAGCAGAAACGCTACTTGAAGCCAACATGGTATTAACAGTGACAAAATCACTAAACTCGCGATAATAGATTGAATTTGAAATGAGCCAAACAAATAATAAAATGTAAAGCGTAACTGCGAGAATGTAAAAAACCTTGGTTCTCTTAATATAAAGTGCTAGCCCAATCAGTAATAATCCTAATGGAAGAGGATTGATTATAGAGAGAAAGACTTGATAAGCGCCTTGAATATCCAGATTAAAATCAACAGAATAGGCCCACATGGTTTTAAGCCAATAAAGAGTCAGTAAGGTCAAGATAAAACCTAGTCTTGTACTCATAAAATTGAGTATATTCCTAGTCATATTTTTCACAAATTGTACTTCCTTGTCTTATTTCCTAAAATTTTCACTATTAAGTATAACATATTTTCGATTTAAGTAGGTAATTTAAAATGTAGCATTCTCTTTTATCAGATAAAAAACAGAGTGAAATTTTTGTAGACTGAAAATAAGTAGAATCTTTACGCATTCTAATTTTATTTGAAATCATTTTGTAATAAGTAATACATTTTTTTGAGAAAATTCATAATATTTGATATAATAGGGCTTATGAAAAAGCTTACTATTCCTTCTTGCGCTGAAGAAAAAATTAAAAAAGGACAATTTGTTATAGAAAAACAAGATTTCCCATCTCTTCCTTTTCATCATCAAGCCGTAGAACTAATTAATACGAAAGGGCAATTTGTAGGCATCGCATATTTATCAGAACAAAATAAGGGAATTGGATGGTTTATCTCACATAAAAAAATAACTTTTGATATTCCGTTTTTCTGTCAGTTGTTCCAGCATGCGAAAAAAAAGCGGCAAGTTTATCAACAATCTGAAGAAACGACAGCTTACCGTCTTTTTAATCAAGAAGGAGATGGATTTGGTGGTTTTACAATAGATTTGTATCAAGACTATGCTGTCTTTTCTTGGTATAATCTCTTTGTTTACGAAATGAAAGAGACCATTGTTCAAGCGTTTCAACACGTTTTCTCAGAAGTTGCAGGAGCATATGAGAAAATTCGTTTCAAAGGGTTGAATGTTGAATCCGCTCATGTGTATGGGCAAGAAGCACCAACATTTTTCCCAATTTTGGAAAATGGTGTTCGGTATCAAGTCTTTCTAAATGATGGCTTGATGACAGGCATTTTTCTCGATCAGCATGAAGTGCGAGGAAGTTTGGTAGATGGTCTCGCAGCTGGGAAATCTCTGTTAAATATGTTTTCCTATACAGCAGCTTTTTCGGTTGCAGCAGCTATGGGAGGAGCAAGTCAGACGACCTCTGTTGATTTAGCAAAACGGAGTCGTGAGCTATCTGAAGCACATTTTAAAGAGAATGGTTTGGATCTGAGTTATCATACATTTTTTGTGATGGATGTGTTTGACTACTTTAAATATGCAAAGCGACATGGTCTGACCTATGATGTGATTGTGTTAGATCCACCGAGCTTTGCAAGAAATAAAAAACAAACTTTTTCAGTGGCTAAGGACTATCATAAGTTGATTGCTCAGTCTTTAGAAATTTTAAATCCTCACGGAATGATTATTGCTAGTACGAATGCTGCGAATATTTCACGTAGTAAGTTTAAAAAAGAAATTGAAAAAGGTTTTGCAGGAAGCAAGCACCGTTATCTGAAAGAATACGGTTTGCCGGCAGATTTTACTTATAATAAGAAAGATGAAAGAAGTAATTACCTCAAGGTATTTACCATTAAGGTGGACAAATGAAATTAGTCGTATCAGTGATGCCTAAAAATTTAGAAGAAGCGCAAAATATTGATAGCTTGCGCTATAATGACGCAGATATTATTGAATGGCGCGCTGATTTTTTAGCAAAAGATGATATTCTGACTGTTGCGCCTGCTATTTTTGAAAAATTTGCTGGTCGTGAATTGATTTTCACTCTGAGAACAATTGGGGAGGGTGGAAAGATTGAATTGACGGATGATGAATATATTTCTATCATTAAGGAAGTTTCAACAATATATCAACCCGATTATATTGACTTTGAATATTTTTCTCATAAAGATAGATTTGAGGAAATGTTGGATTTTCCAAATCTTGTTTTGAGTTATCACAATTTTGAAGAAACACCTGAAAATATGATGGAAATTTTATCCGAGTTGACCAGTTTGACTCCAAAAGTAGTAAAAGTTTCTGTTATGGCACATAGTGAGCAAGATGTACTGGATTTGATGAACTATACGCGTGGTTTTAAAACACTCAATCCGGATCAAAATTTTGTGACCATTTCCATGGGACAAATTGGAAAAATTTCACGAATTACATCGGATTTGACAGGTTCAAGTTGGTCTTTTGCTAGTTTGGATGAGTCTAGCGCTCCAGGGCAAATCTCTCTTGCTAATATGAAACAAATTCAGGAGATTTTGAATGAAAATTGACGGCTATACTCGTTTAGCGGCAGTTGTTGCCAATCCAATCAAACATAGTATTTCTCCTTTTATTCATAATGCAGCGTTTGAGCAAGCGGGAGTTAATGGAGTTTATCTAGCTTGGGAGATTTCAAAAGATGACTTGAAAGCAACTGTTGAAAATATTCGTCGCTACGATATGTTTGGAATCAATTTGTCTATGCCTTATAAACAGGCTGTGATTCCTTTTTTAGATGAGCTCACGCCGGCTGCACAGATGATAGGGGCAGTGAATACTGTTGTAAATCAAAACGGGAAATTAATTGGTTATAATACAGATGGTAAGGGATTTTTTATGAGCTTGCCATCTTTTGTCATCAAAGGCAAAAAAATGCTTATACTTGGGGCTGGTGGAGCTGCAACAGCTATTATTGTGCAGGCTGTTTTAGAAGGTGCTGATGAGATTTTTGTGTTTACGAGACAAACCTCTTTTGAGCGTGTTTCACAGCAAATGAAGCAAATTCAGCAGGCAGCTAGCACGAAAATTTCAGTGTTACCATTAGAACAGAGAGAATTATTGCAAGAAAAGCTTAATGTTTCTGCTTTGTTGGTCAATGGGACCAGTCTAGGGATGGATGAAAAGACATCACCAGTCCCCGACACTATTCGTTTATCAAAAACCCTCCTAGTGGCGGATGTGATTTATCAGCCATTTGAAACACCATTTTTACAATGGGCAAAAAAACAAAATGTGCAAGTCGTTAATGGCTTAGGTATGCTACTGTATCAAGCAGCAGAAGCATTTAAATTGTGGACAGGAAAAGATATGCCAACTAAGGAAATTTGGCAGGCATTGGAACAGGAGTACAATTAAGGAGTTGCCTATGAAGTTAAATGTGAACCTCCCCAATCATCCTTACGATATTGTCATTGAAAAGGGGATTTTAGCAAAGGCTGGAGAATGGCTGGCAAGTTTGTGGTCAGATCAAAAACTTGTTGTCATCACCGATAATCATGTGGCAAGTTTATATGTCGAAACAGTCAAACGTAGTTTAGAGCTTGCAGGTTTTGAAGTATTTGTGTTTAATTTTCTGGAAGGTGAAGCCAGTAAAAATTTAACAACAGTTACTAACGTTTATGAATTTTTAGCAAAAGTTGGATTGACCCGTAGCGATGGTATTGTAGCCTTAGGAGGTGGCGTGGTTGGTGATTTAGCTGGTTTTGTGGCTTCAACTTATATGCGGGGTGTTCATTTTGTACAGATACCGACTAGTTTGACTGCTCAAGTAGATTCTTCAATCGGTGGGAAAACGGGTGTCAATACACCGTGGGCAAAGAATATGGTGGGAACTTTTACTCAGCCAGATGGAGTTCTGATTGATCCAGATGTTTTAAAAACTTTGGGACAACGGGAGCTGATTGAAGGTATGGGAGAAGTTATCAAGTATGGTTTGATTGAAGATGTAGAGTTGTGGAAGGAACTGTCTGATATGGACGGTAGTCCAGAGTCTATTTTAGAGCACGCAGAAAGTATCATCTATCATTCTTGCAATGTCAAACGAAAATTAGTAGTAGAAGATGAACTTGATAATGGAGTGCGTCTTTATCTAAATTTTGGTCATACTATTGGTCATGCAGTAGAAGCGACTGCAGGTTATGGAAAAGTCATGCATGGAGAAGCTGTTTCTATTGGAATGGTCCAGGTCGCACGTGTGGCAGAAAAAGAAAAGCTAATGCCTAAGGGAATAACCACAGAGATTGAGAAGATGTGTTGTAAGTTTGGTCTCCCGACTGATTACCAACCTTGGTGTCAGGAAGAACTCTATCAAGCTTTACTTCATGATAAGAAAGCTAGAGGAAAGATGATTAAATTGGTTCTTGTTCCAAAATTGGGCACGGCAACCATTTATCAGATTCCTTTAGAAGAAATGAAGGCTTATTTAGAAAAATAAGAGCTTAGTGTATATAAAATATGAGGTAACTAAATGAGATATTTAACTGCTGGGGAGTCACATGGACCGCGTTTAACAGCTATCATTGAGGGAGTACCAGCTGGACTTCCTCTTACGACAGATTACATCAATTTAGAACTCAAACGCCGTCAGGGTGGATACGGTCGTGGAGCTCGCATGAAGATAGAGAGCGATAAAGTGGAAATTACTTCTGGTGTTCGTCACGGGCGAACCATGGGCGGTCCGATTACACTCAATGTGATAAATCTGGATCATCAAAAATGGTTGGACATTATGAATGTGGCAGATGTGGATGACCCAAAAAAAGAACTGCGTAAGATAACCAGGCCTCGCCCGGGTCATGCAGATCTGGTTGGAGGTATGAAGTACCGTTTTGATGACTTGCGCAATTCTTTGGAGCGATCTTCTGCACGTGAAACGACCATGCGGGTTGCAGTAGGAGCTGTTGCCAAGCGACTCTTAGAAGAAATTGGAGTTGAAGTAGCCAGTCATATCGTAAGTTTTGGTGGTATTGATGTTGAAATTCCGGAAAATTTGACTGTTGCTGAAATCAAGAAACGAGCTTGTCAATCAGAAGTTTTGATTGTCAATCCAGAACGGGAAGAGGAAATCAAGAGCTATATTGATCAGATAAAGAAAGATGGCGATACCATTGGTGGAATTGTTGAAACCATTGTCGGTGGTGTGCCAGTTGGACTAGGGTCTTATGTTCAGTGGGATAGGAAATTAGATGCTAAAATTGCTCAAGGGGTAGTTTCTATTAATGCATTTAAAGGTGTGGAATTTGGGGTTGGTTTTGAAGCAGGGCGGCTTAAGGGAAGTCAGGTTATGGATGAAATACTCTGGTCTAAAGAGGATGGCTTTACTCGTCGTACCAATAATCTTGGTGGTTTTGAGGGTGGTATGACTAATGGAGAGCCTATCATAGTACGCGGAGTGATGAAGCCGATACCGACTCTCTATAAACCACTTATGAGTGTTGATATTGAAACACACGAACCTTACAAGGCAACAGTAGAACGGAGTGATCCGACTGCTTTGCCAGCTGCTGGTGTAGTAATGGAAGCTGTTGTTGCAACAGTACTTGCAACGGAGATCTTGGAGAAATTTTCTTCGGATAACCTAGACGAATTAAAAGAAGCAGTTCAACAATACCGTGATTATGTGAAAGGTTTTTAATGCTTATTTATATTTGTACCATGTTACTCGTAGGACTATTTGCGGGGATTTTGGGGGCTTTATTAGGACTTGGGGGCGGAATTGTTATCACGCCTGTACTCACTCTCTTATTTGGAGTGGACATTAAGTATGCAGTGGGAGCCTCTATTATTGCAGTTTTAGCAACTAGTTCAGGCTCTGCTATTGCTTATCTTAAAGATGATATGCTCAATCTACGGATTGCTATGTTTTTAGAAATTTTTACAACTTTAGGCGCCTTTGTGGGTGCGGTGTTATCAGTGATAACAGATTCACAGTTTCTTTTTTTACTTTATGGAGCTCTTATGCTCTTTCAAGCATTTAATATGTACCAGAAAATTCGTTCTAAAAAAGAAGAGCATTTACCTAGTCAAAATGATGTTATTGCTGAAAAGCTGAATCTAAGTGGAGAATATTTTGATAAAGGCTTAAATCGGACGATTAAATACCAAGTAGCTAATGTTCCAGGTGGTTCCATTGTTATGTTTTTTGCAGGCGTTATGTCGGCTCTCTTAGGCATTGGTGCAGGCGCCTTTAAAGTATTGGCTATGGATACGGTGATGAAAATGCCTTTAAAAGCTAGTTCAGCAACCGCTAATTTTATGATGGGAGTTACAGGAACTGCTTCAGCCATCTTTTATCTTTTTGTAGGACAAATCAATCCGGTATTAGTGACACCAATCGCCTTAGGTGTTCTAGTCGGCTCTTTTATCGGAAGCCGCATCATGCCATATGTGCCTGTAAAAGTTTTGCGATGGATTTTTCTTGTTGCTTTGTTAGCTCTTGGTATGCAAATGTTTATACGAGGTGTGAAATGACAGATAAGATGCGAGAAGAAAAAGAACAGCTGGATTTGGTAATGGGGAAAATTCTTCGCGTAGGAATTTTATTATCCCTTATTTTTATGTTTCTTGGTCTGATTTTTTACTTTTTTAGTGGGCAGCAGGTGATTTCTTTAGGAAATTTAGAACAGTTTAATCCAGTTGACTACGTGAAGAGCCATTCCATTTTTGATGCAGTAACGTTTATGTTACTAGGATCTTTTATGCTTATTTTGACACCGATTTTTCGAGTGATTTCGACATTTATCATTTTTTTCAAAACAAAAGATAAAATGTACATGATGTTCACAGCAATTGTTATGATTATTATTTTGGTGTCGATTATTCTAGGGTTTATCATTGAACCAAAGTAAAGGAGTGAGCATGGAAAAGAAAGTTATTTACATTGCAGGTCTTGGCTTGATTGGATCATCAATCGCACTTGGAATTCGACGTGATCATCCAAACTATATCATATTAGGCTATAATCGTGGAGAAGAGTCAAGAAAGATCGCCCTTGAAAAAGGCTTAGTGGATAAAGTGACCAACCAGTTTGCTGAATTTGCTCCTCTGGCAGATGTGATTATTCTTGCTATCCCTATCAAGCAAACCATTGAGTTTATCCGACAATTAGCCACTCTAGATTTAAAAAAGGCTGTCATTGTCTCAGATGCTGGTTCTACTAAAGCTGAAATTGTAACTGCTGCTGAAGAAGCTCTAAGGGAGAAAGATATTCGATTTGTAGGTGCGCATCCTATGGCAGGTAGTCATAAAACGGGTGCTCGTGCAGCAGATGTGAATCTGTTTGAAAATGCCTATTATATTTTTACTCCGTCTCATTTGACGAAAGATGGCACGATAGAGGAAATGAAAGATCTCTTATCGGGTTTGCATGCTCGGTTTATCGAGATTGATGCCAAAGAGCATGATGATGTAACTAGCCAAATTAGTCATTTTCCGCATATTCTAGCTTCGAGCCTCATGGATCAAGCAGCTGCATATACTCAACAGCACGAAATGACACAACATTTCGCTGCTGGAGGCTTTCGTGATATGACACGGATTGCAGAGAGTGAGCCAAGCATGTGGACTTCGATTTTGTTGACCAATCCAGATGCTATTTTAGAGAGAATAGAGGATTTTAAGAAGCGATTAGATATCATTTCAAGTGCTATTCAGAATAAAAATGAAGATCTAATTTGGAATTTTTTTCAACATGGGCGGCAAGTCCGAAAAGCTATGGAAATTCATAAACGAGCTGGTGTGGATAGCTTTTATGACATTTTCATCAATGTTCCTGATGAAGAAGATGCTATTTTAGGTATCCTAGAACTTCTAAGAGGAACGTCCATTGTTAACATTCACATCAACGAAGAAAATCGTGAAGACATTAACGGAATTCTCCAAATCACCTTTAAAAATCGTGAAGATTTGGAAAAATCTGCTAAAATAATAAGAGAAAAGACACATTATCCAGTCTTTTTAGATTAAGGAGGAAGACTATGTCAAATATTTATGATTTAGCAAATGAACTTAGCCGTACTCTGCGTGACCTTCCTGAGTACAAAGCTGTTGTCGAAAGTAAAAAAGCAGTAGATGCTGATAGTGAAGCGAAAGCTCTTTTAAAGGATTATCTAGCTTTTCAACAAGAATTGCAAGCGATGGCACAATCAGGTCAAATGCCCACGCAAGAAGTACAAGATAAGATGAAATCCTTTGGGGAAAAAATTCAAGTAAATCCTGCTCTGACTGAATTTTTCAACAAACAACAGCAATTATCTATTTACTTGGCGGACATTGAACGTATCATTTTTGATCCAGTTCAAGAATTGCTAAAATAAACAATATACACAGGTTGGCTGATTCAAAATTTGAATCAGCTTTTTTGGTCAGGGCAAATAAACCTTGTAAAACAAGTCTCTTCCAGAAATATGTGAATTTTCTGCATCTTTTTGGAAAATGCTTGTTTTTTAATGATTTCTGAGTATAATGAATTATATCTACTGGACAAATTTTCAATATATTATCAACCATGAGACACCTATTTGAGGTATCCAGCCATTGTAGGATGTGAGGGAATTCTGGAACAAGTTCAATTTAGCTTAACAGAAGAAGAGAATGAAACTTAGCTCGTTCTGCACCATTCATCGAGCAAAAATTTTTAGAAACTTTATCGTCTTAAGAGGTTGAGGGCAAGTAGAATCTGAAGAAATGAAGTCATCCCCCACTCACTTTTGTTTCCCTCCTTTTTTTATGGTACAATATGTAAAAAGGATCAGGTATGAGGTTTTCTATGCAATTACGAACAAAGGCAAATGGGTTAGCAGGGTGCATTCATGTGCCAGGGGATAAGTCTATTAGTCATCGCTCAATTATATTTGGTAGTTTAGCTAAAGGAGTCACAACGATTCATGATATTTTGCGAGGGGAAGATGTTCTATCCACCATGCAAGTTTTTCGTGATTTAGGTGTTCAAATTGAAGATGACGGCAATGTAGTAACGATTCATGGAGTGGGTTTTGCTGGTCTTCAAGCGCCGACAAACAAACTGAATATGGGAAATTCTGGAACCTCTATTCGCTTGATTTCAGGTGTATTAGCTGGGCAGGATTTTGCGGCGGAAATGTTTGGTGATGATAGTTTATCTAAACGTCCTATGGATCGTGTAACAATTCCTCTCCGTCAAATGGGAGTCCAAATCGCTGGGCAAACCACTCGTGACCTGCCGCCGCTTACGATTCATGGAAATAAGACCTTACAACCAATTCATTATACATTACCTGTAGCTTCTGCTCAGGTTAAGTCTGCTTTGATATTTGCTGCTTTGCAAGCTCAAGGTGAATCCGTCATTTTCGAAAAAGAGATGACCCGCAACCATACAGAAGATATGATTGAGCAGTTCGGTGGTCAGATTTTTATCAATGATAAGGAAATTCGTATTCAGGGTGGACAAGAGTTTATAGGCCAGAATGTTGTAATACCAGGAGATATTTCTAGTGCAGCTTTCTGGTTGGTGGCAGGACTTATTGTTCCAAATTCTAAGATTATTTTGAAAAATGTTGGAATCAATGAAACGCGGACTGGCATTTTGGATGTCATTCAAGCAATGGGTGGGAAGTTAAGTGTGGCGGATGTAGACAATATTGCTAAGTCTGCAACTATGACGGTGGAAACATCTGAATTAGTTGGCACAGAAATTAGTGGAGAAATTATCCCACGCTTGATTGATGAATTGCCCATCATTGCACTTTTAGCTACTCAAGCTAAAGGGCAAACGGTCATTCGTGATGCAGAGGAACTAAAAGTAAAAGAAACAGACCGTATTCAAGTTGTGGCAGATACACTAAATAGCATGGGAGCCGATATTACTCCGACAGAGGATGGCATGATCATCAAAGGGGAAAGCCCTCTTCATGGTGCTAAAGTGAATACATTTGGCGATCATCGAATTGGTATGATGGCAGCTATTGCAGCTCTTTTGGTAAACGATGATCAAGTAGAACTGGAACGAGCCGAAGCTATCAATACGAGTTATCCGAATTTCTTTCATGATTTGGAGGATTTACTTCATGCCTAAAATTTTGATTGGTTTCATGGGGGCTGGAAAATCAACAATTGCTAGCTTGTTAGATGAGAATTTTATTGATATGGATGAGTTTTTGTCAGAAAAACTAGAGATGCCGATTAAAGAATATTTTGAGCGGTATGGTGAAGAAGCTTTTCGACAAAGAGAAAGTGAATTATTAAAAGAATTGCTGCAGTCAGAACAAGTCATCTCAACCGGTGGCGGAATCGTAAGCAGTATTCAAAATCGCAAGTTATTAAAACAAAATCCTGAAAACATTTATTTGAAAACGGATTTTGAGACACTTTACCAGCGCCTTGAAGAAGATCAGAATCACCAGCGTCCGCTTTATTTGAATAATAGCAAAGCTGATTTAAAAAGCCTTTTTAATCAACGTCAGGCTTGGTATGAAGAAGTAGCTACAAAAGTTATTGATGTGACTACTTTGACACCAAAACAAATTGTGGAGGTGTTGCAATGAAAATTGGATTTTTAGGTCCGAAAGGGTCTTTTTCTCACCATGTGGCACAAGAAGCCTTTCCAGCAGATACTTTAGTTGCTTTTGAAAATATCACAGATGTTGTAAAGGCTTATGAAATAGGTGAAGTAGATTATTCTGTGGTGCCGGTTGAAAATTCAATTGAAGGCAGTGTCCATGAAACATTGGATTATCTTTTTCATCAGGCTGCCATTTATGCTGTGGCGGAAGTTGTACAACCGATACAACAACAGCTATTGGCTACAGCAACTGAGAAGCCAGTAGAAAAAATCTTTTCTCATCCGCAGGCAATTGCGCAAGGCAAAAAATATATCCGTCAGCATTATCCACAAGCTAAAATCGAAATAACAGCTAGCACAGCTTATGCAGCCCGTTTTGTGGCTCAACATCCTGAAGAAAATTATGCAGCCATTGCTCCTAAAACTGCAGCCAGTGAATATAGTCTGCAGATTATTGCAGAAGATATTCAAGAAATGGATGAGAATTTCACTCGTTTTTGGTTGCTTGGACAGTCAATCTCGGATTTGCCATTGTATCCGAAGGAAAAGAAAATGACGCTTGCTTTAACTTTGCCAGATAATCTACCTGGTGCTTTATACAAAGCTCTTGCAACTTTTGCATGGCGGGGAATTGATTTGACAAAGATTGAAAGCCGTCCATTGAAGACAGCTTTGGGAGAATATTTTTTCATTGTGGATATCAATAATGAAAAAGCGAATTTGGTGTCATTTGCGATAAAAGAGTTAGAAACAATTGGTATTACTTATAAAATTTTAGGAAATTATACTGTTTATACCATTTCAGAAAAGTAGATTGGAGAAATTATGGGTAAAAAATCTGATAATCTCAGCCACCATGAGCAGTTGAGACTGGACTATCTTTACAAAAATATCCATTATTTAAATGAACGCGAGAAAAAAGAATATCAATATCTTCTTAGCAAGCAAGAAGGAAACCAAACAATAGAGCCAGCTCGAGCAGTGAGAAGTAACTTTTCTGACCAACAGGTTCCTGAGAATTTTGGTTATACTGAACAAGGCCTGCCTCGATACCCAGAAAGAAATCGTCGTGATAAACGAGCTAAGTCAGAGCGAATACCAACTAATGCAGTTAAAAATGTTGTAGAAGATGTACCTAAGCCTAAAAAGGAAAAGCAACATAGAAAATTACGTGTGAAGCGGATTTTAGGTTGGTTGGCTGCCTGTTTGATTCTAATTGTCGGGGGGATGCTTTTTATGTTTATAAAGGGGCTAAATACCTCTAAAAGTAATCCAAACGCAAAGGCCGCTCAAACGGAAGTCTTTCACGGCAAGGACACAAAAGATGGTGTGAATATTCTTATTTTGGGAACAGATGGGCGAATTGGGCAATCTTCTTCTGAAACACGTACAGACTCTATCATGGTCTTAAATGTAGGTGGAAAAAATAAAAAAATGAAACTCGTCAGTTTCATGAGGGATACGCTTGTTCACATTGATGGAGTTAGCAAAGGAGCAGGTTACGATCAAAAGTTAAACGTTGCTTATGCTATTGGGGAGCAAAATCATAATCAAGGTGCTGAATTAGTACGCCAGGTGTTGAAAGATAACTTTGACATTGATATTAAATATTATGCTTTGGTTGATTTTTCGACCTTTGCAACAGCGATTGATACACTTTTTCCAAATGGTGTTGAAATGAATGCGAATTTCTCAACTATCAATGGTGAAAAAGTGAGTGAAGTTCAGGTGCCGGATGACCTCAATATAAAAAATGGTGTGGTTCCAGAGCAGACGATTAAAGTTGGTAAACAAAGAATGGACGGGCGTACTCTTTTGAATTATGCGCGTTTCCGTAAGGATGATGAGGGAGATTTTGGACGTACACGTCGTCAGCAAGAGGTGATGAGTGCGATTATCCAGCAAATAAAAGACCCAACGAAACTGTTTACAGGATCTGAAGCACTTGGAAAAGTCTTTGCGTTAACTTCGACAAATATTCCTTATAGCTTTTTACTAACACATGGCTTATCTTCTCTTACCAATGCTCGTAATGGTGTTGAAAAGATGACTATTCCTAAAAATGGCGATTGGATAGACGCTTATGATATGTATGGTGGTCAAGGATTGCTTGTTGATTTTGAAGCTTATAAGACTAAATTAGCAAAACTTGGACTCAGATAATGATATAATAGAAAGTGATAATTCTGTCGCTTTCTTTTTTTGGGAAATGGCAGAGCAGATAGAAAGAGAAAATATGTTAAAAAAGAATGATGTGATAGAAGTTGAAATTGTAGATTTGAGTCATGATGGTGCAGGAATAGCTAAGGTAGAAGGGTTGGTTTTCTTTGTAGAAAATGCCTTACCAAGTGAAAAAATCCTTATGCGGGTTCTCAAGATCAATAAAAAAATCGGCTTTGGCAAAGTAGAGGAGTTTCTTCGCACTTCAGACCAGCGTAATGAGAATCTTGATATGGCTTATCTGCGTACAGGAATTGCGGACTTGGGACATCTGAGCTATCCATCTCAGCTGGCCTTCAAACGCAAGCAAGTCAAAGACAGTCTCTATAAGATTGCTGGTTTGTCCAATGTTGAGGTGTCGCCGACACTTGGTATGGAGCGGCCACTGGGCTACCGCAATAAGGCTCAGATACCTGTTCGTCGTGTCAATGGACAACTGGAAACAGGATTTTTCCGAAAAAATTCCCATGACCTCCTGCCGATTGAAGATTTCTATATTCAGGATCCAGTTATTGACCAAGTTATCCTCTTTACACGCGACTTGCTCCGTCGTTTTGATCTCAAACCTTACGATGAGAGGGAAAAGACTGGTCTCATTCGCAATCTAGTTGTTCGCCGTGGCCATTATTCTGGTGAAATCATGGTGATTTTGGTAACAACCAGGCCCAAGATCCTCCGAGTGGAGCAACTGATTGAGCGTTTGGTAGAGGCCTTTCCAGCTATCGAGTCCATCATGCAGAATATCAACGATCAGAATACCAATACTATTTTTGGAAAAGACTGGCGAACGCTTCACGGTCGAGACTATATTACAGACCGCATGCTGAATAATGACTTCCAGATTGCTGCGCCAGCCTTTTACCAAGTTAATACCGAGATGGCAGAAAAACTTTATCAGACAGCCATTGACTTTTCCGAGCTGGCAGCAGATGATGTGGTGCTTGACGCTTACTCAGGCATCGGGACTATCGGTCTGTCAGTCGCTAAGCAGGTCAAGCAAGTCTACGGTGTAGAAGTGATTCCAGAAGCTGTCGAAAATAGCCAAAAGAATGCAGAAATCAACGGCATTACTAATACCCATTATGTTTGTGATTCAGCAGAAAATGCTATGGCTAACTGGAGTAAGCAAGACATCAAGCCAGACGTTATTCTGGTTGACCCACCACGAAAAGGCTTGACAGAAAGCTTCATCGAATCCAGTGTTAGTATGGAACCAAAGAAAATTATCTACATATCCTGCAACCCAGCAACCATGGCGCGTGATATCAAGCTCTATCAAGAGCTGGGTTATGAACTAAAGAAAGTACAGCCGGTGGATCTATTTCCTCAAACGCACCATGTCGAGTGTGTAGCTCTGCTCGTGAAAGTTTAGAAACCTTTTAGCGAAAGGCTTTATGAAGTCACTGGAAACAGTGGCTTTTTAGCTTTGGTGGGGATGTATCAAAGTAATCATTCAAGGTGAAGCGGTAGGAATGATACTGGAGGAACTGAGTCAGAAGTAATTATTTCTTCCCATATACTTATCATTATAAAATTTCATCTGCTTTACTTCATATTAAGCCTGCTGGAGACCTTATTGAGAATTATATGAATTTAAGCGTAGTAGATATTGTAGTTCCGTTTGCTTTTTCAATATTTTTGACAATACTATTTCTATATTTGTTAAAAAGTTTGGTGAGTTATGATAAAAAGTGAATTTCTTAAACTAAAGAACAGTACAGAATTTTATTTAGTCAGCACATATGCTTTACTAGAACTTCTGGTTATTCCCATATATTTATTTTTTAGGAATGATCGCATATCAACAGTAAATCTATCCCTAATTATAATGTTATCCTTTCCCATTTTAGCTTCAATTTTAGTTTTTGAATAAGAGCCCTTCTAATGATAGTTTCGTAACTTTTCATTATAGGTTTTATGGGACTTTTTTCTACAACAAAATAGACTCCATAATTCCTACAGTAGTTTTACTCAATACAGAATAGATCCCTATGATACAGAACTGAACTACCCCCAAAAGTTAGATTTTGTGTGTCTCACTTTTGGTGGTAGCATATAAGCTGAGTTTAAAAAGGAGGGAAACTTTTAGAAAGTAGATTATTTTTTCCCAATAAATTACCTCGTAAACCACCTATAGTTATTTAATGTAACATAAATATAATGTTATTTATTCATTCATGTATTTAAATACGGTTTAAAATGTAACTTATGGTAAAAAAACTAAATTTTAAACAATATTATTTTAGTTTTAAATTGACTATTAACATAATTCATAGTAGAATGATAGCTAAAATAGTGGATATATAATAAATAAGATGTTTGATTGCTTGAAGACAACCTCTAAGTGGTGAATGGAATATTATGAAGATAGGAGTGGATCGATGGTAGCAGACAAATTATTTTCTATCGGGCGAGCAGCAAGTGTAAGCGGAGTATCTACTAAAACCTTGCGGTACTACGAGAGTTTAGGGTTAATCATGCCGACAAAAGTCTCAGATGAAAATGGATATCGTTATTATGACAGAGAAACTCTCTTATTGATTCCTGTGATTAAATACTACAGACAAATCGGTTTAGATTTGAAGAGAATCAAAGAACTTATCTCAGAAGCTAGTTGTTCCAATCATTATTATTTTTTAGAACAACGAAAAGATGAAATCAAGGCTGAGAAAGAAAAGTTACTTGTTTCAATGGCTTCGGTTGATGATTGGATGCAGTTAATTATTGAAGGCGAACTTTGTTTGAAAAATCAGGAACTATCGTATCCTCCGAAAAAGAAATCGAGTGTAAACCTTAAGTACTATGCTGAAGAAAAACATTTTTGTCAGATTAAGCAAGATTTTTCTTATAACTTTAAAGAATCAATTATTAATCTTGAATGGATTAAATATTTAGAGGAAAATCAGTTAGAAGTTTCTGGCCCTGTAATATTGAAATACGACTCGTATTCAGAAAAGATAGCAGGAAAGATTAAGTTTGCTACAATCATGCAACACTGTTTTCCTGAAGCCCACTGTGGCTACACCTTTGGTGGTTTTTTGGCGCTAAGTGCTTATCATATTGGTTCTCTAGCAACGATTGGTGATACCTATCAACAAATCATCTCTCATGCAAAGGAAAATGGTATTTCACTGCAGAATGAGACTTATGAGCGACATGTTATTGACTATTGGGTTACACAACGAGAAGATGAATTTGTAACAGAAGTGATTATCCCCGTCATAAAAAAAGATGAGATCGAATACTAATAATAATAATTTTAGACAGCAGTGATGCTGTCTTTTTTATAAATTATGAAAATGACATGCAGAAAATTCAGGCAATCTAATATGTATAAAGGCACTCAGGATAAAAAGTTTGCCCTTAGTGGAATGTTTTCTTAAGCAATTGAACGTTTAAACGATTAAAAACAGGTGTTATTTTTTGAAAATTAGGAAAATTTAATGTTATATAATAGAGGTTTTTTTGCTAAATAACTGTAATACAACAGATATAATGGTGTTCAAGTTACTATAAAAATAACGATGTAATGATAAAAAATTTTTTTCAGAAAAAAGTTGACTTTACCCTTGTGTAAGGGTTTACAATATTATTGATAAGTATGTAACAAAGTAAACACACTTAAATATCATTTATATAAATTTGTATAAAGAAAATAAATTTAAAAGGAGGTAGTGACATGAATTCCGAAGCATTGGGAATGATTGAAACTAAAGGTTTAGTCGGTTCAATTGAAGCGGCTGATGCAATGGTTAAGGCGGCAAATGTTACCTTAATTGGGAAAGAGCATGTAGGTGGCGGTCTAGTAACTGTCTTGGTTCGTGGAGATGTTGGAGCTGTAAAAGCTGCAACAGATGCAGGTGCAGCAGCAGCTCAACGAGTTGGCGAATTAGTTTCTGTACACGTAATTCCACGTCCTCATATAGAAGTTGAGACTATTTTGCCACATAGCAAATAATTTGTGAAGGACGACGAGAGGTAATAACATATGGAACAAGTTAGTCAAAGCGTAATCAATACTTCTCCTACTGACAATCAGACGGTTGCCCGTCAAAAAATGATGGAGACAACAAAAGCTTTTCATATTGCTGGTATTAGAAGTGGGATTGTTTCGGGCTTGTTTTATGGATTGTATTCATTTGTAATCATGATTTTGCAAGGTTACGATCCAATTAAATCAGCCGTAGGGATTTTAGCAGCGCCATTTGTAATGGGTGCTCTTAATGACTTATTAGGTGGATGTGTTCTGCTATTAAATGTTAGTAGAAATGGGAAATTTAAAGAATTAGGTCGGACTTTAGCAACCAAACCTGGAAAAATCATGTTGCTTGGCTATGTTCTAGGTGGACCTGTTGCTAATGGAGCCTATCTTGTAGGATTGTACCTTGCAGGAGCTTTTGCTATTCCAATTTCTGCTACCACAGCAGCATTTGGGGCACTGTTCTCTGCTATTTTCCTCAAACAAAAATTAAGTTTCCGTGTGATCATGGGTATGCTGTTATGTGTAGTAGGGGCTGTTATTATCAACTTAGTGAAACCAGATAGTGCGCCAAACTTCACTTTAGGAATTATTCTAGCCACTGTTGCCGCTATTTGTTGGGGACTTGAAGGGACTATTTCAGCCTTTGGTGGAGCCATGCTTGACTCAGAAGTAACAGTAACATTGAGACAACTTGTTTCAGGGCTCATTCAAATGGTCATTATTGTTCCGTTGATTGGAGCAACCGGATTATTTGTGGCAACATTAACATCTCCTTTCTTAGTACTGATGTTAGTTGTTTCTGGAACTTTGGTTGGTTTTTCTTACATGGAGTGGTATCGTTCAAATGCGATGATCGGAACGGCAATTGGTATGTCCTTGAACATTACTTACGCATTCTGGGGAGTGTTGCTTAGTATTCTCTTTTTGGGACAACCAATTACAACAACAATTATCGTCGGCTCTATCGTAATTATTGTTGGTGCAATTGTTGTAACAACAAATCCACTTGATTTCTTCCGAAAGAAGGAGGTTTAACATGGCAATTCTACCAGCTAGAACAGCTGTACTAGATTATATGAATACAGTAGATGAGGCAGATGTTTACCAAGTTATGGAAGCGCTTAAAAATGTTTATGGTAAAGAAAAACATTTTACAGTTCCAATATTTTTAGAACATTTAATGTCATTAGAATGTAATGGATATTTAGTTCAGACTGGATATAGTTTAAATACAGATGGAAATTTGAGTATCCGCTACCAAATCAATGAGGACGGCAAACAAGCTGTTCAAAAATATATTGTAAAGTAATATAAAAAGGAGTAAATCAAATGAGATATCGTGGAGGACAAGCTTTGGGTCTCGTAGAAACTGTCGGTTTAGTTCCGGCGCTAGAAGCTTGTGACAAGATGTTAAAAGCGAGCAATGTGAAGTTAGTTTCTTACGAAAATATAGGTTCGACATTGGTTACAATTATGGTTGTAGGAGATGTAGCAGCGGTTGAAGCAGCGGTTGAAGCAGGTGCACAAGCAGCGGCAGCTATTGGAAAATTAACGTCTCATAATGTTATGCCACGACCAATTCCTTCCGTTGGGGATATTGTTTCAGTGCATGATATTGATAATTGATAAAGGAGAATATCATGGAAAGATATCAAGCTATTGGAGCCATTGAAACATTTGGTCTTGTATTTGTACTTGAAGCAGCAGATGCTATGGTGAAAGCTTCTGATGTAGAAGTGATTGGCTATGAAAATACTGCGTCAGGTTATATTTCTGTTATTGTTCAAGGTGAAACAGCAGCATGTAAAACAGCTGTTGATGCAGGTGTGAAGGCTGTTGAAAATATGGGAACAGAGGTTTACAGTCATGTTGTAATTCCTGGCCCACATGAAGATTTGAGAAAGATCATTGATCGCTATTCGTTATCGGTTTTGTTGCCAGATGAAACGATAGAATAAGGACGTTTTACTTTGATGAGATATATCGATAACGATTTAGATTCCATTCAAGAAATGAGGAATCTAATTCAGAATGCTCAAATATCTTTTCTCCAATTACAAAATCTTGAACAAAATGAACTAAATGTTTATGGTGAAAAATTTATAGAGGAAATAGAAAAAGAAGCGGATGGATTAATTACAGATGTTGTATCAGGAAATCAATATGGTCTGGAGTCTGACGAGATCTTTCTATTTCACCATTTTCTAGATAAATTTAAGAAGACTATCCAACAAGAAAACTATATTGGGATTCTTGAAGGAAATATTGATGAAAAAACTATAGAAATAGGAGCACCTATAGGGGTCGTATCAGTTTTATTACCTGCCTTTCCAACATTTACCCTTCTGATTAATATTATTTTATTAGCTATGAAGTCAGGGAATACAATGGTAGTTGTTGCAAACAAACATACTAAGGAAGTCACGATTGAATCGTTTAAATATTTGGTTACCTTAGCAGAACAAGCTGGTTACCCTGAAGGAGGCATTGGAATCACAGAGAGCATTAGTGATTCAAGTGTTTTGGAACTATACAATAGTGAAAAAGTATCGTTGATTGTGAATATTGGGTGTTCAGAATATATTAATAGACAATTTAAGACAACTACACCGTTGATTTATGGTGGAGAAGGTTCAGGTCCAGTGTTTATTGAACGGACAGCAAATATTGAGAAAGCAATTGAAGATATTATTCATTCTAGAAGCTTTGATAACGGGATTTTACCAGGGTCTGAACAGTTTTTGGTCACGGAAAATATTATCGAACAAGAGATACGATATATGTTAACCTGCAAAGGAGCCTATATCTTAAATGAGACAGAGTGCGAACAATTAATTGCGTTTTTGAATCGATCAAAAAATAATACTTTGTGTAATTTTGCGGGTCATTCTGCTACATGGTTAGCCAAAATGGCAGGTTTTGAAGTTCCTGACTCAACAAGAGCACTTGTTTCCTTACAAGATTACATCAATCATGAAGATTTTTTCAATCAAAAATTACTTTGTCCAATTATTATCGTATATCTTGAACCCGATTGGCAGATGGCATGTAAGAAATGTATGAGCTTATTAGCAGAGCTGAAGATGGGCCATACATTAACTATTCATTCTAAAGACTGGGAGGTTATCAAAGAATTTGCGCTTGTTAAGGAAGTTGGGCGTATTGTTGTAAATTCTCCTACGGTCTGTGTGGCGACAGGTGTTATGTCTAATTTAGCTACCTCTTTAATTCTTGGGGGTGTCACTACTGGTAGGGGATATACTTCAGAAAATGTTACTCCAAAACATTGGACATATAGGCGTCAGATTGGATTTAAAGTTGAACAGTGAGAATTCTGCCTGAATATTTTATAAGAGAAAGGAAAATCCAAAATGGATATGAATGAATTTACCGCTAAGTTAGAAGAAGCGACTAAGAAATTAAGTACTGAAGATCGTGCATCCTTAGTTAAAATTTTTCAAAGCGTTTCAGAAGATATTACAAAACCAGATTTCGTTGCTTCTGGTTCTCAATATGTAGAATCAGATGGTGTAGATATCCCGGATGGGATTACTCCTCGTCTACAAGCCTTGAAAGATCAATATTTGAATGCAACACCAACGATTTCCTTGATTCGTGCAGTCAATCTAACAAAAATCTCTAAAGAAAACGAAGGAATGCCTAAAGCAATCCTAAGAGGTACTGCTTTTAAAGAATTTTGTAAGATCGCTCCTCTTGTCATTCAAGATCATGAATTGTTGGTAGGCGCACCAAATGGTGGTGCTCGTTGGGGGGCGTTCTCTCCAGATATTTCATGGCGTTGGCTCCGTGATGAGATTGATACAGTGTCTACTCGCCCTCAAGACCCTTATTTCCTATCGGAAGAAAACAAACGAATTTTACGTGAAGAAATTTTCCCATATTGGAAGGGTAAATCAGTCGATGAAGCTTGTGAATCTCAATACCGTGAAGCGGGTGCTTGGGAACTTTCAGGTGAATCTTTTGTATCAGACTGTTCTTACCATGCGCAATCAGGTGGAGGCGACTCTAATCCGGGTTATGACGTTGTTGGTATGAAGAAAGGAATGCTGGACATCAAGGCTGAAGCGGAAGCTTGCTTGAAAGAACTAGACTATGCAAATCCTGATGATCTTGAAAAGATTTATTTCTATAAAGCACGTATTCTCACTGCAGAAGGTGTGATGATCTATGCACAACGTATGTCAGAATACGCAGCTCAATTAGCAGCGAAGGAAACCAATCCAAAACGTAAAGCGGAATTGGAGATGATTTCTCGAGTAAATGCGAACGTTCCAGCTCATAAACCAGAAACTTTCTGGGAAGCAATGCAATACGTTGTAACCATCCAACACTTGTTACTTTGTGAAGAAAACCAAACTGGACTGTCAATTGGGCGTGTAGATCAGTATATGTATCCATTCTATAAGAAAGATAAAGAAGCGGGGCGCATGAATGATTATCAAGCATTTGAATTGGCTGGTAGCATGTTCATCAAGATGTCTGAAATGATGTGGCTAACTTCTGAAGGTTCATCACAATTCTTCGCAGGTTATCAGCCATTTGTAAATATGTGTGTTGGTGGTGTAACTCGGGAAGGACGTGATGCTACAAACGATCTCACTTACTTACTGATGGATGCCATTCGTCATGTTAAAGTTTACCAGCCAACCTTAGCAGCTCGTATTAATAATAAATCACCTCGTAAGTATTTGAAGAAGATCGTTGATGTTGTTCGTGCGGGAATCGGTTTCCCAGCTTGTCACTTTGATGATACACATATCAAGATGATGCTTGCCAAAGGTGTATCGATGGAAGATGCACGTGACTATTGCTTAATGGGGTGTGTGGAACCACAAAAATCAGGTCGTTTGTATCAGTGGACTTCTACATCCTATACCCAATGGCCAATTTTGATTGAAACAACACTCAATCATGGTATTCCGCTTTGGTATGGAAAACCTGTGACACCGGATATGGGATCTCTCAATCGATACAAGACATTTGAGGAATTTGAACATGCAGTGAAAGAGACTATTAAGTATGTCACTAAATGGACTTCTGTCATGACTGTTATTTCACAACGTGTGCAGCGTGACTTGGCACCAGTTCCACTCATGTCTATCATGTATGAAGGAACAATGGAACATGGCCGAGATGTTAAGGCTGGCGGGGCCATGTATAACTTTGGACCTGGTGTGGTTTGGTCTGGCTTAGCCAACTATGCGGACTCTATGGCAGCCATTAAGAAACTTGTGTTTGAAGATAAGAAATATACTTTGGAAGAATTAAATAGAGCTTTAGTTGCCGACTTTGAAGGATACGATCAAGTGCGCGCAGACTGTCTAGCAGCTCCTAAATATGGTAATGACGATGACTACGTAGATTACTTTACTTCAGATATCATCGGATTTACAGAAGAAGAACACCGTAAATATAAGACTTTGTACTCTGTCCTCAGTCATGGAACCTTGTCTATTTCAAACAATACTCCATTAGGACAAATTACAGGAGCTTCTGCGTCTGGGCGTCGAGCTTGGAAACCATTATCAGATGGGATCTCTCCAGACCATGGAATGGATACAAAAGGTCCTACAGCAATTATTAAATCTGTCTCTAAGATGGCAAATGAAAATATGAACATTGGACTTGTTCATAACTTCAAGATTATGGCTGGTTTGCTCGACACACCTCAAGGTGAGGAAAGCTTGATTACATTGCTTCGTACAGCAAGTGTTCTTGGAAATGGTGAAATGCAGTTTAACTACTTGGATAATGCAGTTTTGATTGATGCGCAGAAACATCCTGAAAACTATCGTGATTTGATTGTTCGTGTAGCAGGTTATAGTGCGTTCTTCGTTGAATTGTGTAAAGATGTTCAAGATGAAATTATTTCTCGTACAGTTTTAACACAATTTTAGTCTGAAAATAGATGTTGTTGTAGTGGTTTCCAAATTTTTGAAGACTGCTACAACAATCGTTAGGAGAAGATTGTGGAAGCAGTGAATAAAAAACATGAAACGCGCATTAATGTTTTTAATGTACAGAAATATAATTTATATGATGGTCCAGGTATACGGACAATTGTATTTTTTAAAGGTTGCCACATGCGTTGTAAATGGTGTGCAAATCCAGAAGGGTTAACATTTGGACCCAATATGATGTACAAAGAAACTTTGTGTAAACCGTACAATACTTGCGCAACATCTTGTCCACTAGGAGACATCTGCTTTAAATATAAAACCAACGACAACATTCCTTATGATTATGAAGACACAGATCATCCGATAGATATCAAGAGGTTTGATAAGAAAAAACCAACAGTTGATGATATTAAAGGTTGTCCAGAAGGAGCATTAACAATCGCTGGAGAATCAAAAACTATTTCAGAATTAATGGAAATTATCCATGAGGATGATGCTTTTTATGAAATGTCTGGAGGTGGAGTTACTCTATCTGGAGGAGAATGTCTAGCTCAAGGAGAAGGTGCGTTAGCATTATTACAAGCATGTAAACAAGATGGATTAAATACCGCAGTTGAGACTGCTGGTTATGTTCCTAACAAAGTCATGTTGAAAGTCGCGGAGTATACAGATTTATTCCTATTTGATTTAAAGCATATGGATTCAAAACGTCATAATGAATTGACCGGCGTTAGCAATGAGCGAATCTTGAGCAATTTCAAATCAGTCATTGAAGGCGGTTATAATGTCAAAGTCAGAATGCCGATGCTAAAAGACATTAATGATAGGGAAGAAGAAATCCAAGACATTATTAATTTCCTAACTCCTTATAAAAATTTTCCCAATTTTAAAGGGATTGATTTGTTGCCTTATCATAAATTGGGGGTGAATAAATATTATCAATTAGGGATGGACTATGAAATTGAAGGAGATCCTTCGTTGAGTCAATATGATTTAGACAGAATAGAAAAATATATATTAGCAGCTGATTTTCCAGTAACTGTGGTGAAACATTAATTTAATTTGGAGAGGAGTAGAATTGATTGAAGAACTTGGGAAAATAGATCGGATTATCCAGGAGTCTGTACCAGGAAAACAAATTACTCTAGCCCATGTTATTGCGGCTCCAATTGAAGCGGTGTATGAATGCTTAGGAGTAGATCATGAAGGAGCAATAGGAGTAGTATCACTTACTCCTAATGAGACAGCTATTATAGCAGCCGATATCGCCGGAAAGGCAGCGAATATTGATATTTGTTTTGTTGATCGATTTACGGGTTCCGTGATGTTTAGTGGGGATATACAAAGTGTCGAAACATCGCTGGAAGATATTTTGGAGTATTTTAAGAACTCCTTAGGTTTTTCAACTGTTCCATTAACAAAATCATGAGAAAAAGATTACTACTAATAGGTCCATCTGATGAAGAAAATAGAGAGCTCCTATATTTTTTAGAAAATAAAACGAGCTTACGCATTAGACCATCCATTATGTATTATGACAAAACGATTTTGTTCCCCAGTACCTATTTGCGAAGCCCATGGATGAAAAAATATCTGATAGCAATGCAGCAAAATGCTTATTTGGTTTTGATGCTTGCCTCTTGTAAAAGTAAGAGAGGGATTTATTCCCCAAACTTTGCTAAGGCCTTTCGAGCTCCGACCATCGGAGTGATACTGTATGATGAAACTCAATCGAAAGAAAGAGTATCTGACTGTAAAATGGAGTTAGTCAATGCTGGTGTGGACGAAACAGTTGAATTGAATTTAAAAAATTCAGTAGAGTGTGATCGTTTTTTACAAAAAATAAAATTAGATAAAGAAGGTAGTTCATGAGAATACAAGAGTTCAATGTAGGGCCGCGATTTATTTTTGGTGAGGACGCAATCAGTGAGCTCTCTAATCTAGATATTAAAAAAGCTTATATTATATGTGATCCGTATATGGAACAGAGTGGGATGGTTTATCATGTATTAGATCAGCTGGATCAAAATGCTGTTGAAACCAAGATTTTTTCTGGCGTTGTTCCAAACCCAACTGTTGAAAGTATTTCAAAAAGTATTTCTGAAATTAGATCATTTAAACCAGATACGATTATTGCTTTGGGAGGTGGTTCGGCCTTAGATTCTTCTAAAGCTATCATTTTAACCTATACAAGCTTAGAAAAGGTTGCCAAACCAACTTTAATAGCGATTCCGACAACAAGCGGTTCAGGAAGTGAAATTACTTCTTTTGCAGTGATTTCTGATTTGTTGACAGAGGAAAAATATGCTCTGGTAGATGACTCTTTGGTTCCTGATATTGCTATTTTGGATACGACTTTTACAATGAGTGTACCTTCAGGAGTTACAGCAGATGCTGGTATGGACGTCTTAACTCATTGTTTGGAAGCTTATGTAGCTGACGGGGCAAGTGATTTTTCAGATGCCTGTGCTGAGAAAGCTATAGTGTTAGCTTGGGAAAATTTACCCCTTACTTTTAGAGATGGAAACAACAAAGTGGCTCGGGAAAAGATGCACAATGCTTCTTCTTTAGCAGGAATCTCGTTCAATAATGCTGGATTAGGAATCTGCCATAGTTTATCGCACGCAATTGGAGCATTCTTCCATAGTCCTCATGGGAGAATCAATACGGTATTGTTACCGCATGTTATAGCGTTTAATTCTTCTTTATCCAATCTCACTGTAACGCCAACAAGTTCTCGATATGCAAAACTTGCAGCTATGTTACAGTTTGACTTTCGAAATGAAAAAGAAGGTGTAGAAAAGTTAATTGCAGGAATTAAACAATTATCCACTCAGTTTGGAATTCGTGGCACTCTTGATGACTTGGGAATTGATAAAGCAGACTTTATCACACATATTCCAGAAATGGCTGAGCGAGCTTTGGCAGATGCTTGTACACCAGCAAATCCACGAAAAGTAACAAAAAGCGATTTAGAATCAATTTACTATTTGTTAGCAAGAAGTGTATAGAATAAGAAAGCAACTCCGCTTTCAGTGTTATTTGTATCAAAATTGAAATTCGATTGGAAGAAAATGTTATGAAGTATTTAACTGAAAATGATTTAAGAATAGCATATCGTGATATTCCCTTCGAAGTTTTCACAATTCGTAGTAACGAAAAACTAACGCCAGGAGCACGGACATTTTTATCGGATAGAAAAATTAAAATTATTGATGATAATGATGGTAAAGCAAGGAGTCAAGTAAATCATTATAGTGGTAGAGGCCAACCACAAGCTTCTTCAGTATCATTTGTTCCAAATGATTTTGAATTACTTGCTGTTCGTTGCGATATGTTATCAGCAGCACAAATGTTGTGTGGACTAGATATAGCGATAGCAGAAGAGTTAAAATTGCTAGAGCGTTATCTGTCAACTCCATCTGGAACAGTTGATATAACCTCTTCTACGTTTTTCCAAAACCTAAAAGAGGTTGATCAGGCAGGCTTAGTAGAACAGTTGTCTAATGTAGGATTATTTATCAATACTCAGAAAGGTGAAATCTTACTGAAACTGTACCCTATTTATTTCAGTTTATTAGCTTATACTGAAAAAAGCAGGGATTCAGATGATATACGATTTGTTACAACTTTATCACGATTAGGAAATATAATTTCTTATTACCTTGGGAAGGAGGAGAGAGAAACGAATGAGCCACAATAACTTATCTAAATCTTGTGATCACTATGTAGCGGATTTCGAATTGGTCGAGAAACAGCCAATTACCGATGGGAAAGGGCCCTACTTTACTGGAGTAGACTTGGGAACTGCCTATATCGTATTGGTCGTTACGGATGAAAATAAGAAGATTGTTGCTGGAACTCATCGTTCTGCATCAGTTGTTCGTGACGGTATGGTAGTCGATTATATTGGCGCTGTTCAGATTGTTCGAGAACTGAAAGAAGATCTAGAAAAAAAATTAGATACAGAATTAGTCTATGCCTCGGCTGCGATTCCTCCTGAAACAGATTTGTTAGATGGCGGTGTCATTAAAAATGTTATTCAGAGTGCAGGGTTTGAATTGACTGCTATTTTGGATGAACCCACGGCAGCCAATACAATTATTGGAATGAAAGATGGAGTAATTGTTGACATTGGAGGAGGCACAACAGGGATTTCAGTTGTAAAAAATGGTGAAGTCATTAAATGTGTAGATAAACCAACAGGAGGTACTCACTTTACGTTGGTTGTATCTGGTGCTTATCACATGCCTTATGAAGAGGCGGATCGATACAAACGGAATCCTGCAAATCATAAAGAACTATTAACTATCTTAAAACCTGTCGTCGAAAAAATTGCATCTATCATTAGTAAAAACATCAAAGGGTTGGATGTCGACACTATCTTTTTAGTCGGTGGTACCAGTTGTTTGACTGGTATCGAGCAGATTATTGAAAAAGAAACTCAGATTAAGACAATCAAACCGCAAAATCCTATGTTTGTTACTCCGATTGGTATTGCAATGAATTGTACTGATGAGATTATTTATTAACATAGAAGGAGAGTCGTATGTTAGTTGCAGAATTAGTGGATACAATCTGGGCTACTAGGAAATCAGAAGCACTCAATGGAGTAAAATTTTTATTGGCAGAAGTGAAAGGTGGACGAAGATCTGGCGAACTACTAGTCGTTGTGGATATGATTGGCGCTGGAATTGGAGACCGTGTTATTGTAGCGACGGGTTCTGCAGCGAGACGAATGATGGAAAACGATGAGATACCAGTGGATGCAGCTATTGTTGGAATCATTGATGAAAATTACGATGAAGTCAAGAGACAAAACGGAGAAATTCAGCGATTCTCTTAAAGGAGGACAGAATAAATGTCGAAATTAATTACGGCTAAGAATATCATTGAATGTTCTGAAGCAGGAAAGTCAATTTGTTATATTGAACCAAAGACAATTGTCACCCCTGCTGCAATGGATGAAGCAAAAAAGCGAAAAATTGAGCTAAAAGAATGCTCAGGTAGTTGTGCATCGTCCAAAGAGACAAATGAACATGGGATTACTAGCGATGAAATACTTTGTTTGCTAAAAAAAATGTTAGTGGAGAATGAAACAGACGAGAAACCCATTCCGTTACCTTATCGTTGTGTAAAACACCCTAATGGCATGAAAGTTGTGAAAGGGTCTACTGTTCACTTAGATAACTTTGATACGGGAAATCCCAAAGCAAAAGTAGACTATCAAGAGTTAATCCATAAGGAAGAATCAAAGATGAGTGCAGGTTTTCTGACGATTGACCACTCAACATTTGCTTGGGACCTATCATATGAGGAAATTGATTACGTTATTTCTGGTACCGTTTCAGTTCAAATTGATGGACAAACCTATGTGGCTAGAGAGGGAGACGTTATTTATGTTCCTTCTGGATCTAGCGTTGTTTGGGGTTCGCCTGATAGAGCAAAAATTTTCTATACAACGTTTCCATCCAATTGGCCTGATTTAATGTAGGAGTAAGCCATGAAAGCATTGGGTATGATTGAAACATATGGTTTGGTTGGGGCTATTGAAGCAGCAGATGTAATGCTGAAAACAGCAACAGTCACTCTTTTAAAAAAGGAAATTGTAAAAGGAGGCTTAGTTTTGGTCAGTATCACAGGAGATGTTGGTGCTGTAAAGACGGCTGTTGAAGCAGCCTCTATTGCAGTAGATCGGCTAGGTACACAAGCGTTTTATGGTTCACATGTTATTCCACGACCTGACTTTCAACTAACTTCTTTCTATCCTTCAGAAAAAGAAGATAAGGATCTCGTTGAGGAAAAATATACAGAACAGGACTTCGTCCAGGAAGCAAAAACGGTAGAAGAAGAGACTGAGGTCATCAAGGCTGAAGCGAACATTTCTCCAGAGGCTGTGGAGGATGCAGAATTAGTCGTTTCTTTTACAGAAAATCTATCAATGACCCCTCAGGAATATAAAAAAAGCTTGCAAAAACTAAGAGTTGCTGAATTACGTGATAAATTAATTCATCAAAATATTGTTCTTGATGAGGAAGTAGATGTAATGACTCTGACTAAAAAGCAACTGACTACCATATTAGTAGATAATTTTGAAAAAAATAAGTAGAAAGGAGACAATTTATGACGACTATTGATGTAGATCTTTGTTCGATACAGGAAGCGCGTGACTTAGTTAGAAATGGAAAAGCTGCAGCTGATAAGATAGCTTTCTATTCTGATGAACAAATTGATTTAATTTTAAAGAATATAGTGAAGACGATAGAGGCCAATGCTTACTATTTAGCTGACTTAGCAGTGGAAGAGACGGGCTTTGGAAAACTTAATGATAAAGCATATAAGAATTACGCTGCTTCAACTCTGCTCTATAGTGAGATGAGACAGTATAAGACATCAGGCGTGTTAAGTTTTGATGAATCCAAAAAAGTATTTAAAGTAGCTGAGCCAATGGGGTTGCTTCTTGGGATTACTCCGTCGACCAATCCGACTTCAACAATTATTTTTAAATCGCTTATTGCTATTAAATCTCGGAATGCAATTGTCTTTGCTCCACATCCATCTGCAAAACGATGTAGTTACGCTGCTGCCGAATTAGTATTAAAAGCGGCCGTGGAAGCAGGGGCACCTGAACATATCATCGGTTGTGTGAAGAATCCTACAATGGAAGCAACAAACGAACTCATGAAATCGAAGGATATTGCCCTGATTATTGCCACAGGAGGTCCAGGAATGGTTCGGTCAGCCTACAGTAGTGGGAAGCCTGCTATTGGTGTAGGAGCGGGTAATTCACCTGTGTATATCGAACGAACGGCCGATGTGAAAAAAGCAATTTCTACAATTATCGCTTCGAAAACATTTGATAATGGAACCATTTGTGCATCTGAACAATCTTTGATTTGTGAAGAGGTCAATAAAGATGCTGTCGTTTCAGAATTGATTGCACAAGGATGTTATATGATGACGAAGGAGGAAACAGACAGGGTTTGCTCATTACTCTTCCGAGGTATTTTAGATGGTCA
Source organism: Streptococcus intermedius SK54 = ATCC 27335 (assembly GCF_000413475.1). Classification (GTDB taxonomy): domain Bacteria; phylum Bacillota; class Bacilli; order Lactobacillales; family Streptococcaceae; genus Streptococcus; species Streptococcus intermedius. The sequence goes on from NZ_ATFK01000001.1 coordinate 438,360, forward strand.
TCCAGTGATGAATGCAAAATTTGTCGGACAAGCTGCAACTACTATAGCAGAAGCAGCAGGTATTCGTGTACCAGTTGATACGAAACTATTAATTGGCTCTCAATCAGGCGTTGGAGAAGGAAATCCACTTTCCTTTGAAAAATTGACAACTGTATTAGGATTCTATGTGGTGAAAAATTGGGAAGAAGCTTGTGCATTAAGTATTCGTTTGCTCCAAAATGGTATAGGACATACAATGAGTTTGCACACAAGTGATCCAGATATTATCTTTAAATTTTCAAGCAAACCAGCTTCACGTATCCTAATTAATACAGGGGGGAGCCAAGGAGGAACGGGTGTTTCTACAGGATTACCGATAGCCTTTACTTTAGGATGTGGAACGGATGGAGGAAGTTCAGTATCAGATAACCTGACTCCGGAACATTTGATAAATGTGAAAACAGTGGCTTATGGCATTAAGGATGTGACGAAATTAGTTGCAGAGGATGATTATTTCCATACCTTACCAAAAGTAGCTGTATGCAATCGTCCAAATGAGAAGGTGGACGGTCTGAGCTCAGCGTCACTAAAAGTGAAACAAGAAATCGTTACGAAAAAAGATTTTCTAAATCAGACCCCTCAGCAAATTCAAGTAAATTTTGAGAAAAACAATCCACCAAGTTCTCATGAAGTACCTTCCAATGCTACAGTTACATCAGATGATGAAACGAACGAAGCTATTGTAAGGGAGATTTTATCAACATTAAAAATAAAATAGGAGGTGCCAATGAGTGAAGACTTAGAAAGCTTGTTTTACTTGGCCGTGGAGCATTTAGGGGGTGAAAAATTACTTTCTGATTTAACTGTTAACAAACAAGCAGAAGCAGTTATTGAGAAATGTGAAAAGCAAACAGAAAATGTAACGAAAAAAGGTGATCCTAAGTTTAATATTCCTCTAGGTGTATCAAATCATCATGTTCACTTATCTCAAGCAGATGCAGATGTACTATTTGGTAAAAATTACACGTTTTCTGAATTAAAGCCATTGTCTCAAAAAGGGCAGTTTGCATATAAGGAATGCATTACCTTAGCGGGACCTAAAGGTGTTGTAGAAAAAGTACGTGTATTAGGACCGGTGAGAAAGCAGACACAGGTCGAATTGACAACAACAGATTGTTTTAAACTTGGGTTGCAAGCACCTATTCGTTTATCGGGTGATCTTACTAATACTCCAGGTTGTACTCTGATTGGGCCTGCAGGATCTGTACAACTTGAATCTGGTTGTATTGTTGCCAAAAGACATATTCATATGGGTCCTTTGGATGCAATCCGATTTGGTGTTCAAAATAATCAAGTAGTGTCATTGGAGGTTCCTGGAGAACGAGGTGGAGTAATCAATAATGTCAGTATTCGAGTAGACAACTCCTTCACTTTGGAATGTCATTTGGATACAGAAGAGGCAAATGCTCTAGGTGTTTGTGGAAATAATCGATTGAAATTAATTAAATAATTTGAGGATCATAAGGTCAAATCATTTTCGTTGAGTTTGTTAAATAATTTTTTGAAAATAATTAAGGAGGAGTAAAATGACTTCAGAAGCATTAGGAATGATTGAAACCAAAGGTTTGGTTGGCTCAATTGAGGCAGCAGATGCGATGGTAAAAGCAGCTAACGTAACGTTAATTGGTAAAGAACATGTAGGTGGTGGACTCGTTACAGTTCTAGTACGTGGTGATGTTGGCGCGGTGAAGGCTGCGACCGATGCTGGAGCAGCTGCAGCTCAACGTGTAGGTGAGTTAGTTTCAGTTCACGTTATCCCACGTCCACATACAGAAGTGGAATCGATTTTACCTCATTAAACTAAAAGACGAAAGGATAAAGATATGAGTACTTCAGAAGCACTAGGAATGATTGAAACCAAAGGTTTGGTTGGCTCAATTGAGGCAGCAGATGCGATGGTAAAAGCAGCTAACGTAACGTTAATTGGTAAAGAACATGTAGGTGGTGGACTCGTTACAGTTCTAGTACGTGGTGATGTTGGAGCGGTGAAGGCTGCGACCGATGCTGGAGCAGCTGCAGCCCAACGTGTAGGTGAGTTAGTTTCAGTTCACGTTATCCCACGTCCACATACAGAAGTGGAATCGATTTTACCTCATTAAAAGTAATTTTGGGAAATCGAATAGTACTGTTTTACAGTTGACTAAAGCTTATCCCAAACTTGGGATGAGCTTTTTTTAAAAGTGTAGGAATAAAAATTACTGGTCAGGAGGAGAGGATATGATGGCACATCAAGAAATAATGGATGGGAATGCAGCTGCAGCTTATATTGCATATCATTTTAGCCAAGTAGCTGGGATTTATCCAATCACTCCTAGTTCAGGCATTGGAGAGCTTGTAGATATTTGGCAAGCTGAGGGTAGGGAAAATCTTTTTGGTGAAAAAATAAGGGTGGTTGAGATGCAATCAGAAGCTGGTGTAGCTGGTTTTATACACGGAGCTCTGAAATCAGGTGCTTTAGCCACTACTTTCACTTCATCCCAAGGCTTACTACTCATGTTGCCAAATATGTACAAAATTGCTGGGGAGCTGTTGCCGACAGTTTTTCATGTAGCTGCAAGATCCGTTGCAACGAACGCACTAAGTATCTTTGGAGATCATAGTGATGTAATGTCTGTTCGTCAGTCAGGTTTTGCTCTCCTTTCAGAAGGTTCTGTTCAAGAGGTTATGGATTTATCCGCTATTGCTCATTTAGCAACTCTAGAATGTTCAATTCCTTTTGTTAGCTTTTTTGATGGTTTTTTAACGAGTCATGAGACTCAAAAAATTACTGTTTTACAATCGAATGATTTAAAGGAATTAATAAATCAAGAGGCTTTGGAAATTTTTCGGTCGAGAGGGATGAACCCAAATCATCCGACTGTATCGGGAACAAATCAAGGGCCAGACTTATATTTTCAGCAACGAGAAACAGTCAATAGGAATTATCAAGTCATTCCCTATGTGGTTCAAAAGTATATGAAAAAAATTAATGAATTGCAGGGAACAAATTATGATTTAGTAACTTATTATGGGCATCGAGAGGCAAAGGAAGTCATTATAGCAATGGGTTCGATCTCATCTACAATTCAACAAGTTGTCGATTATTTGATAAAACTTGGAAGAAAAGTAGGAATGCTTCAAGTACATCTTTATCGGCCTTTCCCAGTAGAGTGTTTTTTAGAAAAGCTTCCGAATACAATTCAATCTATTGCAGTTTTGGACAGGACCAAGGAGCCAGGGGCATTAGGTGAACCCCTCTATTTAGATGTTCAAGCTGCCTTATATGATTATCAGACTCGTCCTAGGATTATTGGCGGAAGATTTGGAATCGGTTCTAAGGATACAACACCTGCTCAGATTATTTCAGTATTTAAGGAACTGCAAAAAGAAGTTCCTAAGAAGCGTTTTACAATTGGAATTGAAGATGATGTGACGAACTTGTCATTAGAAATAGAAAAGGAGATTGACTTAACCCCTTCTAATGTTTACCAAGTCAAATTTTGGGGATTAGGTGGAGATGGAACAGTAAGCATGAATCGCTCCACGATTCAGATTATTGGAAAACATACGGATAAAAACGTTCAAGCGTATTTTTATTTTGATTCTCGCAAAAGAGAAGGTGTTACGATTTCGCATTTGAGGTTTGGCCACGATGCAATAAAGTCAACCTATTTAATTCAACAATCTGATTTTATCGGTGTCACAATGCCAGCTTATTTACACCAATATGATGTTTTAAAAGGTCTGAAACCGGGAGGTATTTTCTTACTAAATACGCCCTGGAAACGGGAACAGCTAGAAAGACGCTTGCCGGCTAAGATGAAAAGGTTTATTGCAAATAATCGAATTAAGTTTTATACCATAAATGCCTATAAAATTGCTCAAGAAGTTGGTTTAGTAGGCAAATTTAGTATTAGTATGCAAGCCGCTTTCTTTAAACTAACCAGTGTATTACCTTTTGATGTTGCACAACAAGCGATGAAAGACGAAATTACTAAAGTTTTCTCGAAAAAGTCAAAATTATTAGTTAACCAGAATTTAAGAGCAATCGCTTTGTCCATAGATGCCTTAGAAGAAATTAATATTCCTTCGGAGTGGGCAACCTGTGAAGACATTCCAAGAAGAGAAGGAAACTTTAGAAATCAATTTAAGAAACAGGTTCAAGAACCTTTTAATCGCTTAAAAGGAAGTGAAATTTCCGTTGGTCAACTGATTGATAATGGAATGGTAGCAGGGGATCTTCCATTAGGTGGTACGGCTACTGAAAAGAAATCTCTCTCCTGGGAAGTTCCTGAGTGGGAGCCAGCTCATTGTGTTCAATGTGGACTTTGTTCTTTTGTTTGTCCTCATGCAGCAATTCGACCATTTTTAGTCGAAGAGGATGAACTGAATGAGGCTCCCGAGGGTTACAAAGTGAGGGATTTTAAAGGTAAAGATGGTTTAATGTACAGAATTCAAGTATCCGTTGAAGATTGTACAGGATGCGAGCTATGTGTGAAAGCTTGCCCAGCTCAGGGGAAAGCATTGAAGATGATTTCTAGTTCAGAAAATGAAACTGAACTAAAGGATCAAACTATCAATTGGGCGTTTTCAATGACCTTACGGGCCAAAGAAAACCCGGGAAAACCAGGGACTGTTGCTTATACGCAATTTGAACAACCTTTACTAGAATTTTCTGGAGCATGCGGAGGTTGCGGAGAAACACCTTATGTTAAATTATTGACACAGATGTTTGGGGATAGAATGGTTGTGGCAAATGCGACAGGTTGCTCATCTATTTGGGGAGCACTGGGAGCAAGTACACCTTATACAACCAATCAAAAAGCTTGTGGTCCGGCTTGGAGTAACTCCTTGTTAGAAGATAATGCAGAATTTGGCTATGGGATGCTGATTGCTAACGATACACGAAGGAGATCATTAATCAAACTCATAGAGAAAGCCAAAAATGAGGCCAGTCATGATTTGAATTTATTGATGAGTGACTGGATTCAGCATTTTGAAGAGGGAAAGGGAACAAGAGCTAGGGCAGCGAAGCTACAACAAGCCTTGCAAAAGGAATGTTCTGTTAACACGCCGTTTCTTAACGAATTATACTCTCATAAAGATTTGTTTATCAAACCTTCCCAGTGGATTGTGGGGGGTGATGGTTGGGCCTATGATATTGGCTATGGAGGGTTGGATCATGTCTTAGCAAGTGGTGCAGATGTCAATATTTTAGTATTAGATAATGAAGTTTATTCGAATACAGGAGGACACTTATCTAAAGGGACTCCGACCGCCGCAATTGCAAAATTCTCCGCTACAGGAAATCGTAGCTCCAAAAAAGATTTGGGTATGCTTGCTATGACTTATGGAAATGTCTATGTTGCTCAAGTTGCTAATGGAGCTAATCCAATCCAAGTGATAAAAGCTTTTGAAGAGGCAGAAAACTATCCAGGACCATCCATTATTATTGCGTATGTTCCATGCATTACCCATCGACTTGAAGGGGGAATGAGTAGAACTCTTGAAGAGGCTAAAGAAGCGGTTCATTCAGGCTATTGGTCTTTATATCGATACAATCCTTCACGTATTAAAGAAAATAAATGTCCGATGATACTTGATTTTAAGCATCCTAAGTTTGAAAATATGATTTCATTCATGCTAAAGCAAGAGCGTTTTTCAGCACTTCAAATTGTAAATAGAGAAGAAGCAGAGAAATTGTACCAGCTAACTGTTGCTCAAGCTAGAAAAAGATTTTTAAACTACGCCAAACTTTCGGGGGATTATGATAGCTTTTTAGATAAAGAGAGTAAGAATAAAAAGTTTTATAAAGATACAGAGATAATACAAAGTGAGCTAGTCTCTAAAATGAATCCAAAGAAAGATGATATTGATGAAATTCTGAAAAAACTGGACATTTGACAGCCTTTGACAAGTGTGGTTGCTGAATATATAAATCGGAAACTACTGAAACATAATCTATAGTTAGCTTCCTCATCTATTTTGCTATAGTCTCCAGAAATTATAGCGTCTTAAATACTCACAGTTTTAAGCTTTTGTATTAGAATTTAATAACTTACGTTTAATGATTCTCTAAATGAGAATCATTAAACGTTTCATAGCATAGGAAAATACCTCCAAATACGTGAAGTGCATTGGTAAATATCATCGTTAAATAAAATAAGGCTGTGAAAAATGTGTTAAAATATTCAACTAAAATTTAGTGATTATAACATTATTTCTCCAATACTGAATCATTGGTATAAAATAAAAGTATTTAAATCTATCCTATTGAGGATTTTTTGCTTCTTTTATGGAAATAGTAGAAAATGGAGCGTAGATGTAGTATAATATGCTTATATGATTTTGAAGGAGAATGAGATTAAGTGAAATCTTCGGATTTATTGATTATTATCCCTGCCTACAATGAAGAAGGCACTATTGAAAATGTTGTAAAAAACATTATCACGAATTATTCGCAATATGATTATGTGATTATCAACGATGGATCAAAGGATAAAACATCAGATATTTGCCATAATAATGGTTATAATATTATTGATTTACCAGTTAATTTAGGTTTGGCAGGAGCTTTTCAGACAGGACTTAGATACGCTTATGAGCAAGGGTATAAAAAAGCAGTACAGTTTGATGCGGATGGTCAACATTTGCCTGAATACATCTCAGGTTTGGAAGAAAAAATGGACGAAGGTTATGAAGTGGTTATTGGATCTCGTTTTGTGACGAAAAAGCGAGAAACGTCTCTGCGGATGATGGGAAACATTCTCATTAGTGCAGCTATTAAATTAACTACAGGAAAAACAATCAACGATCCTACTTCTGGTATGCGGATGTTTTCTGAAGGACTTATCAAAGAATTTGCACTCAATATCAATTATGGACCAGAACCCGATACAGTTTCATACCTAATTCGTCATGGTGTAAAAGTAGCAGAAGCTCAAGTTCAAATGGAAGAACGACAAGCTGGTGAAAGTTATTTGACGCTTTCTCGTTCTATTCAATATATGACGCATATGTTTGTGTCTATCTTGATTATTCAAAATTTCAGAAAGAGAGGGTAAACATTAAATGACTATTTGGTTTCAGATTGTATTAATTTTTGTCTCTATTATGACTTGTGTCTTTATTTTACGTAATATTCGCAAATCACAAGTTCAAATCAATGATGCTATTTTTTGGGTATTCTTCTCTTTAATTTTATTGGTATTTAGTATTTTTCCGAGTTTAGCAGAAGCAATTGCAAGTGCATTAGGAATTGTATCAGCAGTCAATTTTATCTTTTTATTTGTCATTTTTTTATTGCTCATCAATCAATTTCAACTTACTCTTAAATTATCAAAACTAGATACGAAATTTAAAAACTTAGTCCAAACAATAGCATTGAGGGATAAAGATGAAAATAAAAACTAATCCTTCTGCTAAAGAGATTTATTTTTGGAACTTATTAGGAAATTTAGCAGCGTCAGGAGTTTCAGTTCTTTATCTACTGATTGTAACAAGATTAACTTCTGCGAAAGTAGCTGATCAGTTTAGTTTGGCTAACTCTATTGGTACTCTTTGGATTGTTATTGGATTGTTTCAAGTAAGAAATTATCAAGGGACGGATGTGAATCAAAAGCATTCTTTTATAGGATATTTTCAAACTAGGATGATAACAATTCTAGTAATGTTAATCACGTTATACCCTTATTTATATATTGTAAGTGAAGGCCATTATTCTTTTGAAACGATTTTCTTGACATTTTTAATGGTTCTTTATCGTATGTGGGATGCAGTATCTGATTTGTTTCAAGGTTTATTTCAGCAAAGAGAGCGTATGGATATTGCTGGAAAAACAATGTTTTACCGCTATTCCACTAGTGTAATTATTTTATTTCTTAGCCTTTTGGCATCCAAATCTGTGATTGTAGGTTTATTTTCTCTCGTTTTTTGGAATGGTTTGGTTATTGTTTTTTATGAAATTAGTTTTCTTAAGTATTTTGAAACGATTCATTGGAGAGAGATCTTCTCTTGTAATTACAAAAAAGATATAAAAGATATTTTTTTGGCTTGTTGGCCATTATTTGTAAATGGTTTTATTTTATTGTATATTTTTAATGAACCTAAAATCATTATTGAAAAAGGGTTAAATCAAGAAGTTTTGTCGACAGGGATGCAACGTGATTTTAATATTCTTTTTATGCCCGTTTTTTTTATGAGTCTCATTATTTTAATGGTGAGACCCTTAATAACCCAAATGGCTATTTTGTGGAATCGAGAAAAATATAAGGAATTTTCTCTAATTGTGAAAAAACTTTTATTCTATTTACTTATAGGGGGGGTAACTGTTACGATAGTGGCTTATTTCATAGGTACTCCAATTCTTAGTTTGGTATTTGGAGTTACATTATCACAATACACCCTTCCTTTTACAATTTTAATCTTTGCAGGAGTTTTATATGCTTTAGCCATTATTTTTGAAAATATTCTAACCATTATTCGAAAACAACACTTATTAGTAGGCTTATATATTGTTTTATTAGTTATCACTAAATTCATAACAGAACCATTTATTTATCGTTATCATATGTTAGGTGCAGCACTCAGTTTTTTGATTGTTATGATTGCTTATTTAGCTGGTATTTTTGCTATTTATATGGTAGTTGGGAGAAGAAAAGGAAAAAAGAATGAAGTATGATTTAACTGTCATTATTCCTGTTTATAATACAGAAAAATATTTAAGAAGATGTTTAGATAGTATTGTTCATCAGGATAATTTAAAAGATTGCTCTTTACGCGTTATTTGTGTCAATGACGGGAGTACTGATCGTTCGGAAGAAATTATTAAGGAGTATGCTGCAAAATATCCATTTATCGAATTGTTTTCAAAGGAAAATGGAGGACTTGCAGATGTTCGTAATTTTGGTCTTGCTCACATTGAAGATAGTTTGTATACTGTTTCACTCGATTCAGATGATTTTTGGGAAGAATCATTTATTACAGAATTTTTAAAGGTTAAAGAACAAGGGGCAGATATAATATTTTTTGATATTAATTTAGTAGATTTTCAAGGAAAATTTATCAATGTTTTAAAAGTTCATCCTTACTCTGAGAAATATAGAAAAAAAGAGGATTACATGGTCGTAAAGCATGCTGCTTGGTCTAAAATTTGTAAAACAAGCTTGTATAATGGGATACAGTTTCCAAAAGGAAAATTATATGAAGATTTGGCAGTAATGCCATACTTAACGTCAAAATCAACTGATATTGCATATATAAAAAAACCACTAATTAATTATGTCATTAATACTCCAGGCTCAATCATGAATTCAAGCAAGTCAAATATTTTTGATATCTATGATGCGTTGAAATATTTATTTACTTTATTTGGTGATGATTTTGATAAATATAAAAAAGAATTGCAATATTTAGCTTTGGAGCATCTATGCATTGGTCATACCTACAGATTATTAAAATATCCGGCAGTGAAAAAGCAAGATTTCAAAGATATCATTCTCTTTATGGAAAAGTATTTTGGAAAAAACTGGGAGAAGAATAAATATATAAAACAAGGTGTACAAAAAGTGAATATTCACTCTAAATTAGCCTACATTGTCCCACTGTTTTTAAAAGTATTGAAGAATGAATGGTTTGGATTGTTATTGCTAGTTAGGAAAAACTAATACTCTATATTAAAACAAAAGAAGATTGGAGAAATAAGTAATTGTGATGGAGAAGTCTATTAATTGGTCATTTATATTCAATGCAAAAGACTGGTTTTATTCTTTTGCATTGAATATAACAAAACGATGGAAATATTTAGTTGGATTATGGGTGTTGTTATTACTTACTTATTTCTATTTAGGTGGCTCAACGACTACCGTTCCAAGAACTTTATTGTTTATAACCGGCTTAGTTTTTAGTATAACTATTTGCTTACCTGGAAAATTATATAATAAGGTATTTTTGAGCATTCTTTTTTCAGGAAGTCTTTTTGTTATTTTAACTCCTGTTTTAGATGCCCCCGATGAAACAGCCCATTATTCAAGAGCTTTATATATATCAGAGGCACATCTCTACCTACCCCAAAAATCTTCAGAGTTTAGAGTTTCTAAGGATGTCATAGAAGCTGAAAAAGTATTTAAAAAACCATTGATACATTCAGATTTAGATAAGGTTAAAACTTCTTCAAAGACTGCGCGTTATCCTAAATTTTTAGCAACAAATGCTTCATCGTTTATCCCTTATCTACCTCAAGTATTGGGTTTGATAATTTCTAAGATTTTAGGATTGAGTGTTCTATCCTCAATTATTTTAGGTCGGTTATGTAATCTTCTTGTTTATGCATTTTTAATTAAGGTGGCTATAAAAAAAGCTAAGGGGAAAGAATTATTGTTCGCAAGTCTAGGGATGTTGCCAATGAGTGTATATTTAGCATCTTCTTTTAGCACAGATGGCATGGTGAATGGGCTTCTCTTCCTAATTATTGCTTTATTTTGTGAGTATATTCAAAAAGATAAGGTTTCCTTATCAAATATCCTTTTATTTGCAATATTGTGTTTAATAATGGCTACCATGAAATTGCCTTATGTATTATTGGTAGGACTGTTATTATTTATACCAAAAAAGAAATTACCAGATAAGTATGCTTATATATTTATTATTGGATTAATCTTGTTAGTAGGAATTTTAAGTTTCTTTTGGTTACGTTTATCTAGTAATATTAATATGAATCAGGTAACTTCTAATGTAAATCCAGTTGAAAAGATTAAATACACATTAGAGCATATGAGTGAATTTACAAGAATGATTGTGCAAGAGTGGGTGAATTTAATTCCAAATAAAATTCCCTCCCTATTTACATTTGGTTGGTTAACCTATGGTTTAGGAAATTTACTATGGTTCTATTTAATATTTATCAGTTGTGTCATATTTATGATACCTCAATATAATCCTTTGCCTAAAATTAGTAAATATGGAACTTTTTTAGTCGGTACTGGAGTTACGTTTGGCATTTTAATGACAGCTTATTTAATGTGGGGAAAAGTTAATGAAATTGCTATTCAAGGTGTTCAAGGTAGATATTTTACTGGGGTTATTTTACTTTTAGGTTTAACATTTAATAGTATTAAACTATTTGTACCAGTATATCCGACACTCTCTTCAGAAGAAGAGGAAAAAAGAGATACCTTTATTTTATTTATTGCCTTGGTCTTTATAATGATGTCTGTCGTATTAACAGTACTTCAATATTATGGCTTTAAAATTTAATAGTTAAAGATAGGAATGATTTTAAATGAAAAAAGCACTAAGCAGTTTTGTTTTCTTAACATTAATAATGTTGTTGGGAATTTAAAAGGCAAAGGCTGATAATGAAGGTTTAGAAATGTACCGTTTGTATAATCCAAATAGTGGCGAACATTTTTATACAGCGAATTGGAATGAAAAAGAAATGCTTTCAAGAGTTGGCTGGCGTTATGAGGGGAGAGGCTGGATTGCTTCCTTAAAAGGACAGGATGTATATAGAATGTACAACCCTAATGCTGGCGATCATCATTATACTTTGAATGCTAATGAAAGAGATTTCCTTATTAAGTCTGGCTGGAGATATGAAGGAGTGGCTTGGAAATCCTCTGGTCAGTATCCATTGTATAGACTTTATAATCCAAATGCTAGAGCAGGTAGTCATCATTACACATTATCTGAAGCAGAAAAAGTGCATTTAACTCACGTTGGTTGGCGTTATGAAGGCATTAGTTGGTATGCTGTTGGGTTAGGGGCTCCAATTTCTCATCGATCGTCTTCTAATTCAGGAAATATAGTGAATCCGGAAATATATCCAAATTGTGAAGCTGCCCGAAGAGCCGGTGTAACTCCTATTTATCGTGGACAGCCTGGTTATAGTAGTAAATTGGATAGAGACGGAGATGGGGTTGCTTGTGAATAGTTAGCAAATCATTTATTTTAAATATCCCTTGTAAAGTTGGGCTTTGTTCCTAACTTTTTTATTTTTATGTTAGAATATATTTAACGACATAAGGAGGCTAAAATGACAATCTCAATCATCATTCCTTGTTTTAACGAGGAAGAATCGCTTCCATTATTTTATGCAGAAATGGAAAAAATAAAACAGCAGATAAAGGAAGAATTTCAATATATCTTTGTGAATGATGGTTCAAAAGATAGGACGTTGCAAGTTCTACGTGATTTGAACCAAACAGATAGAAATGTTCATTATCTCTCTTTTTCGCGAAATTTTGGGAAAGAAGCAGCTCTTTATGCTGGTTTGCAGCATGCAACGGGTGACTATGTAACTGTTATGGATGCGGATTTGCAAGATCCACCTGCATTATTGATTCAAATGAAAAATATGCTAGATGAAAATGCTGAATTGGATTGCGTAGGAACGCGTCGTACAACACGCAAGGGAGAACCTCAGATTCGTAGTTTTTTTGCGAAGATGTTTTATAAATTGATTAATAAAATTAGCCAGGTTGAGATGGTAGATGGAGCGCGTGATTTTCGTCTTATGCGCAGACAGATGGTGGATGCCGTTTTAGAGGTTTCTGAGTATAATCGTTTTTCCAAAGGGATTTTTGCTTGGGTTGGTTTTAAGACAGAATATTTAGAATACAAAAACGTGGAGCGCGTAGCAGGTCAGACGAGCTGGAATTTTTGGCAGTTGTTTAATTATTCCTTAGAAGGAATTATCAATTTTTCAGATGCTCCATTGACAATAGCTTTTGTGGGAGGGGTTGTTGCCTGCTTATTGGCATTTTTCCTTATCATTATTGTCATTATTCGTACCTTGATTTTTGGGGATCCTACATCTGGCTGGCCTTCGATGATTTCAATTATTCTCTTTCTAGGTGGTTTCCAATTGTTGACGATTGGTATTTTAGGGAAATATATAGGTAAAATATTCATGGAAACCAAAAAAAGGCCAGTTTATATCATTAAAGAGAAGAGTGAGTAGAAACCAGATTTTTTCTACTTTTTTTGGTATAATTAAGTTCATTGAATGTTTATTATTCAGAAAGGAATGTCAAATGATTTTAATTACAGGTGCTAATGGACAACTTGGGACAGAACTTCGTTATCTTTTAGATGAACGCAACGAAGAGTATGTGGCAGTTGACGTGGCAGAAATGGATATTACCAATGCCGAAATGGTTGAGAAGGTCTTTTCCGAAGTGAAGCCAAGTCTAGTCTATCATTGTGCCGCCTATACAGCAGTTGATGCGGCGGAAGATGAAGGAAAAGAATTGGACTATGCAATCAATGTTACAGGAACTGAGAATGTTGCTAAAGCAGCAGAAAAGCATGGTGCAACACTTGTTTATATATCTACTGACTATGTTTTTGCTGGAGATAAGCCAGTTGGTCAGGAGTGGGAGGTAGATGATCAACCAGACCCTCAGACAGAATATGGTCGTACGAAGCGTATGGGAGAAGAACTTGTTGAGAAATATTCTAGTCGTTTCTATATTATTCGCACCGCTTGGGTCTTTGGAAATTATGGAAAGAACTTCGTTTTTACCATGCAGAATTTAGCCAAAACACATAAAACCCTAACAGTTGTTAATGATCAGCATGGTCGTCCAACTTGGACACGTACGTTAGCCGAATTCATGACTTACTTAGCAGAAAATCAAAAAGAATTTGGTTATTATCATCTGTCAAATGATGCTACAGAGGATACGACTTGGTATGATTTTGCAGTAGAAATCTTAAAGAATACAGATGTCGAAGTTTTGCCAGTAGACTCTAGTAAGTTTCCAGCGAAAGCGAAACGTCCATTGAATTCGACCATGAGTTTAGCTAAAGCTAAGGCAACCGGCTTTGTCATTCCAACGTGGCAAGATGCTTTGCAAGAATTTTATAGGCAAGGAAAGAAATAAGGTATAAGCAGCCGAAAGGTTGCTTTTCTCTTTTATGTTACACAAACTGTTCATAAAGTGGTATAATAGTATGGATTGTAAAATCTTGAAGTGAGGAAAATCATGCAGCATGTATTCATTATTGGAAGTCGTGGTCTTCCTGCAAAATATGGTGGATTTGAAACTTTTGTAGAAAATTTGGTTGGACACCAGGTTTCACCACAGATTCAGTATCATGTGGCTTGCTTGTCAGATAAAGAAGCCTATCATCATTTTGACTACAAAGGCGTAGATTGTTTTACGATTCAAGCACCAAAATTTGGTCCAGCTCGTGTTATTGCCTATGATATGATGGCAATCAACTACGCTTTGAAGTTAGTGAAAGAGCAAGAAATAGTTCAACCAGTTTTTTATATTTTAGGAAATACAATCGGAGCTTTTATTGCACCTTTTGCTCGAAAAATTCACAATGCCGGTGGTATATTTTACATCAATCCTGATGGTCTGGAATGGAAGCGTGCAAAGTGGGCAAAACCAGTTCAAGCTTATCTCAAGTATTCTGAAAAGTTGATGACTAAACATGCAGATTTGGTAATTTCAGATAATCAAGGAATTGAAATGTACATCAACAAGATCTATCCTTGGTCTAAAACGACTTTTATCGCTTATGGAACAGATTTAAATTTATCTTCTTTGACAGATCAGACTACAAAAGTGCGTGATTTTTTTAACCAATGGCAGAGTAAAGAAAAAAATTATTATTTGATTGTTGGACGTTTTGTTCCAGAAAATAACTATGAAAGTATCATCTGTGAGTTTATGAAGTCACAGACGCAGCGAGATTTACTGATTGTCTGCAATCATCAAGGTAATGCTTATTTTGAAGAACTACGACAAAAAACAAATTTTGACCAAGATGAGCGAATTAAGTTTGTTGGAACGGTTTATGATCAGGAATTATTGAAGTACATTCGTAATCAAGCCTTTGCTTATATTCATGGTCACGAAGTTGGTGGAACCAATCCTGGCTTGCTGGAGGCGTTGGCGCAAACGGATTTGAACTTGGTTTTAGATGTCGATTTTAATCATCAAGTTGCAAAGGAAACTGCTTTCTATTGGCAGAAAGCAGATGCATCTTTAGTAGCATTGATTGACCAAGTAGATATGAAAGCCGATTTCTCCCAATTAGGGCAAGCTGCCAAAGAAAATATGAAAGAAAACTACACCTGGGAAAAAATTGTGGGTGAATACGAGGAATTATTTTTATCATGAAAGTGACGATTCTCATGTCCACCTACAATGGTGAGCGATTTTTAGCAGAACAAATTGAGAGCATTAGGCAGCAGACCTATACAGACTGGCAGCTGTTAATTCGAGATGACGGATCTAAAGACAGGACGCGTGAGATTATTCAAGATTTTTGTCAAAAAGATAATCGCATTCGTTTTGTGAATCCTGATAGTGTCGAGAATGTTGGGGTTATTAAAAGTTTCTTTCATCTTTTGAAATATCAAACGTCAGATTTCTATCTATTTAGCGATCAGGATGACGTTTGGTTGCCTGAAAAAATTGAGCTGCAGCTGAAAGAAGCAGAAAAATATGATAATACGCTACCTTTACTTGTTTATATGGATTTAAAAGTAGTAGATCAAGAACTCAATGTTGTTCATGAAAGTATGATTCAAACACAATCGGATCATGCCAATACAGAATTGCTCCAAGAATTAACAGAAAATACTGTGACTGGTGGCGTTTCGATGATTAATCAAGCTCTGGCTGACTTATGGACTGGGCAGGAGGAGTATGACTTACTCATGCACGACTGGTATCTAGCTCTACTAGCTACAGCTTTTGGCAAGCTGGTTTATATTGATAAGCAGGGAGAATTGTATCGGCAACATTCGAATAATGTTTTAGGTGCAAGAACATTCAGAAAAAGAATGCAAAATTGGATTCGCCCGCATATTCTCTTTGCAAAATATTGGAATCTCATCCAAGCGAGTCAAAAACAAGCAAAGAATTTATTAGCTTTGCCTCTGACTACTCAAAATAAAGAAATGATTGAAAATTTTGTGACAATCATGGAAGTACCTTTGACAGAACGATATAAGCGTCTATGGAAATATGGTTTCCGAAAAAATCGTACCTTCCATACTTTTGTCTTCACCACTTTGATTCTCACAAAATTTGCTTATAAGGAGTAATGATGGACTTATTTAGTCGAAAAAATATGATTCTCTTACGCGAGATGATTAAAACGGATTTTAAATTACGGTATCAAGGAAGTTTAATTGGCCATCTATGGTCCATTTTGAAACCTTTACTTTTGTTTACGATTATGTATTTAGTTTTTGTGCGATTTTTAAGATTCGATGATGGAACACCACACTATGCTATTGGTCTTTTAGTTGGTATGGTAACTTGGAATTTCTTTTCAGAAGCTACAAATATGGGGATGATGTCTATTGTTGCTCGTGGTGATTTGCTTCGAAAACTTAACTTTTCCAAAGAGATCATTGTTATTTCTTCAGTTGTTGGTGCAGCAATTAACTACTCTATTAATTTATTGGTTGTTTTCATCTTTGCTATAGTTAATGGAGTAGCAGTATCCATGGGCTGGTTTACAGTTATTCCGTTATTTGTTGAATTGATTTTATTTTCAACAGGAATTGCTTTTATATTAGCGACGTTATTTGTTAAATATAGAGATATTGGTCCGATTTGGGAAGTAGTGATGCAAGCAGGAATGTATGCGACACCTATTATCTACTCTCTTACCTTTATTTTGCAACGTGGTCAAGTGACAATTGCAAAACTCATGATGTTAAATCCTTTGGCACAGATCATTCAAGATTTGCGGCACTATATTGTTTTTTCAGGAAGCATGCGTGGCTGGGATTTAATTGGTCATAAAGGTGTTGCTATAGTGCCCTACATTCTTCCTTTCTTCATCTTTGGAATTGGGTATTATATTTTCCACAAAAATGCTAAGAGATTCGCGGAGATTTTATAATGTCAAATAAAAAAATTGCAGTAAAAGTTGATCATGTCAGTAAGTATTTTAAACTTCCTACTGAAGCAACGCAAAGTTTACGTACCAATTTAGTCAATTATTTTAAGGGGATTAAAGGCTATACGGAACAACATGTTTTAAAAGATATTAACTTTGAGGTTGAGGAAGGTGATTTCTTTGGGATTGTGGGCCGTAATGGTTCAGGAAAGTCTACTCTTTTAAAAATCATTTCGCAAATTTATGTTCCTGAGAAAGGGAAAGTCACTGTCAATGGGAAAATGGTTTCCTTTATTGAACTTGGTGTTGGTTTTAACCCAGAATTGACTGGACGTGAAAATGTCTATATGAATGGTGCTATGCTTGGTTTTACAACAGAAGAAATTGATGCCATGTACAATGACATTGTTGATTTTGCCGAATTACATGAATTCATGAATCAAAAATTGAAGAATTATTCAAGCGGAATGCAGGTTCGTTTGGCATTTTCGGTCGCGATTAAAGCACAAGGTGATGTTCTCATTCTTGATGAAGTTCTTGCAGTCGGTGATGAAGCTTTCCAGAGAAAATGTAACGATTATTTTTTAGAACGAAAAAAATCTGGGAAAACAACTATTCTTGTTACGCACGATATGGGTGCTGTTAAAAAATATTGCAATAAAGCTGTTTTGATTGAGGATGGGTTGATTAAGGCGATTGGAAATCCTGATGATGTTGCGAATCAGTATAGCTTTGATAATGCTATTCAACCAACACAAGAGAAAGATACTTCTTCAGAGAATAAAATGAAACAAGTTGCATTAGTTGAGAACTTTGAAGTAAAATTGTTATCTCCAAATCAAGTCACGCCAGATGATGAGTTGAAATTTGAATTTACGTTTAAACAACTCCAAAACATTGAAACCCATATTGCTATGTCATTTGTTGATATTAACACTAATTATGGGTATTATAATGATAATTCTATGGATTTAAAAATCGGTGGTACAGGCGAAAAGAAAGTCACTTATACATGTAAGCTTCCTTATTTAAACCGTGCTCGTTTAAGATTAGAAGCAACAGTTCGTGATACTGACAAGCGTGTTTTAGCTTTTGCAGTATCTTCAAAAGCTCCAATCGTCTTTATTGAACGGAATGATATTCTAGAGGATGATAAATCTGCATTAGATTCTGCAACGGGCTTACTTGTTAGAAATGGAAGTTGGCAAGAATCGGACATATAAAACTTTACAAAACGAGGGCTGAATTATGGTAAAGCGTATTTTATTTATCTCTCCAACTGGGACATTAGACAATGGAGCTGAAAAATCAATAACGAATTTAATGGTTTATTTATCTGAAATCGGCTATGATATTTACAACGTCTATCCTGAAAATGGGCACCCGACTCATACAAGTTATAAAAGCAAGCTGTCTAATGCCAATGTTCACTTGTTTCCACTATCTACGATAAAATGGTGGTGGGAAGAAGCACCTGGTGAATTACTATTTTCTAGAGAAGAACGTATTGCTTTTTATCAAAAGAATATTAAAGAAATACGAGATATTATTATTGAGCAAGATATTGATTTAGTTATTTCTAACACGGCAAATGTTTTTCAAGGAGCTGTAGCAGCAGCTTGTGAGAATATCCCACATTTTTGGCTTATCCATGAATTTCCAGAGAGAGAATTTGAATATTATGCCAAAAAAATGAAGTTTATTTTTGATAGTTCGGATAAAGTTTTTTCTGTACGGGGAAATCTAGCCCAAAAATTGGCTGAGTTAAATAATAATCCTGTTAATTTAGAAACATTTATTCCTTATACACAATTTACAACTGAAGCTTTGGCAGAGTCCAATCAAAGAAGAATCGTTTCAATTGGTGTAATAAATGAAAATAAAAATCAAATTGAGCTTCTTAAAGCATATAAAAAACTTGGGAGCAATGATATTCCCTTAATTTTCATTGGTGGCTGGCAAAAAGAGGCGAAAGAGGAGTGCGATGCTTTTATTGAGAAATATGAATTAACTAACGTCCAATTTTTGGGTTATAATGACCAACCGTGGAAAAAAGTGACAGATTCAGATATTTGTATATATACTTCTAAATCCGAAGCCTTTCCTCTCGTTTTTATTGAATCTATTTTGAGGGGAGTTCCTACAATAGTTTCAAATAATAATGGCTATAAATCAGTGAAAGAGTATTTTGGTGTGGGTACGACATATCAGTTGGGAAATATTGACTCATTGGTTGATAAGATGGCAGATTTTCTTGAAAATTTCGATATACATAAGAATAATGCAGTTCTTGCAAGAGAGAGAGCTAAACAGCTTTATACACTTGATAAGTGTTATGATAGTTTACTTGCAAATATAGCATCCCTTTCAACAAGAACAGAGAAAACCCTACAAGCTCTTAGCCCCTTGTTAGGAGAAACATTGCCAAATCATTCCATATTGAATATAAAGAAGCAGCTTATTACGATTTTTTACGCACGAGCAGATGAAGAATTTTCGGAAACAAATAGTCTGAAATTTCCATTACAGTATGCAGATGAACTTTATTTTAAGATTCCATATGAAGCGGCTAGGTTGAGAATTGATTTATCTGAGGTTCCCAATTATTATAAAAATGTTAGCCTAAAAACTTACCATAAGCAGACAGAAGTGGAAGTTACTTTTACAAATGGACTTTTGCTTTCTAATGAATTACTTTTCGGGAAAAATGATCCTCAGCTTCACTATCAGATTGATACTGTTGGTGATTCAGAATTTCTTTTTTCGTATGAAATGAAAGATATTTTTGACCTTATGAAAGAAGGTTCGGTTTTGACTGAATTATCAGAGGCGAATGGACTTAACCAGAAATTGCTGGGGAACATTACGGATTTGGAAGGACAGATTCAACAGTTAGAATGTGACTATCAAAAATTAGTTCATGAACACAATGCGGTTATAGGAAGCAGACGCTGGATCATTCCAACTAAAATTATTAACTTCTTTAGGAGAAGACAATGAAACGATTATTAATTTATGTTCATTTTAATAAATACGATCATATCAGTCGACATGTATTTTACCAAATTGAACATATGCGGCCTTTATTTGAAAAACTTGTTTTTATTTCAAATAGCAAGTTAAGTCTATCTGAAGTAGAGAAACTTCGTGAAAAAAAATTAATTGACGAATTTATTCAACGTGAAAATACTGGTTATGATTTTGGAGCATGGCATGATGGTATGGCTTTAGTTGGTTTTGACAAGTTGAAAGAATACGATTCAATTACTGTGATGAACGATACTTGTTTTGGTCCACTTTGGGATATGAAACCTATTTATCAAAAATATGAGTCTAATTCAGAAGTAGACTTTTGGGGAATGACGAATCATCAGGAAGTTAAACAAAGAAATCTGTTCATTAATGAACATCTTCAATCTTATTTTATTTCTTTTAAAAATAGACTAGTTCAGTCAACCGTATTTCAAAATTTCTGGCAATCAGTTGAAAATTATATAGATGTACAAAAGGTTATTGATAATTATGAGACCCAGTACACCAAGAAATTTGTAGATGCAGGTTTTAAATATCAGACAATTTTGAATACGATTCCTTTAAAAGATGACTTTTTCCATAGTAACTTCACAATTCATTATCCGCATGTTTTATTGGAAAATCATGTTCCTTTTATTAAGATAAAAACATTTGATTTGACTCAACATTTATCTCCTTACTTACTGAAGGCAATTGAACAGGAATCAGATTATCCGACAGAATTTATTTTATCTCATATGTCTGATATGAGTTTACCAACACCTCCATATTTGCTTGATAGAAAAGTATTAAAAGATAATCAATTTCAGTATTCAAATCAAAAGAAAGTTGCGGTGCATCTCCATACTTATTATGTGGATCTTTTGGAAGAATTTTTAATAGCTTTTGAAGGTTTTCATTTTAATTACGATTTATTTTTGACAACAGATTCTGAGAAAAAGAAAGCGGAAATTGAAAAGATTTTAACAAAATATGGTAAGGTAGGTAAAGTTTATATTACTGGAAATCGGGGTCGTGATGTTATTCCGATGTTGAAACTCAAAAAAGAACTGTCAAAATATGATTATATCGGTCATTTTCATACGAAAAAATCTCCAGAGTATCCGCATTGGGTAGGAGATTCATGGAGAAATGAACTTTTTGATATGTTAATCAAACCGGCAGATAAAGTTATAGCTAGTTTGGAAAATGATGAACGGTTAGGTTTAGTTATTGCTGATATTCCATCTTTTTTCCGTTATACAAAGATTGTTGATCCGTGGAATGAAAATAAATTCGCAGATGATATGAACCTGCTCTGGGAACGAATGAATATTAAACGGTCTATAGATTTCAATCAATTAAATACATTTGTCATGAGTTATGGAACCTTTATTTGGTTTAAATATACTGCTCTGAAACCGTTATTTGATTTGAATCTGCAAGATGAAGATATTCCATCAGAACCACTACCACAGCATACCATTTTACATTCTATTGAACGAATTTTGGTTTATTTAGCATGGTCTCAACGTTATGACTACGCAATCTCTAAAAATGAGATTTATATTACTCCTTTTGTGGATAATATCGTTTTAAATATTCGTCCAGATACCTTACCAAACACCTATATAAATTTCGATAATATTGGTGGTATTAAAGGTGCTCTGAAATATATTTATCGTGGACCAGGGAGTGCAATTAAGTATTTGCTGAAAAGATTAAAACGAAAATTTACTTCGTGAAGTTTTTAAAATTCATTTTATCTTATTAATGAGCATTGATTAATCTTTCTATCAAAGATTATCAAGGCTTGTTTTTTAGTAATTTAAACAATGAATTTTATTGGATGATAATTATGAAAATATTAAATAAATATTATAGACAATTTAGTATATTGTTAATCAGCTTTTTATTTTTTAATGTAATAGGAGTTTGTTTAAAATTTATAGAAGAAAATGAAAGCAAAACAATCACTTCCTATATGCTATTTGGTTTACTATGTGTATTGTTAATTGCAGTATGTTTAGGGTATGTTGTATCAAAGGTTTTAAATAAAAGATTCTATTTTTATACATTATTAATTTATATGGAATATTTATTTTTCTCTTATTTACTAGAAATATCTATACATTTAACTGTACCTTCTTATGATTTGTGGAATTTTAAAGCTAACCATTTATTTCAGCTAAACTCTTTGATTTTTATTATTCCAACATTATTGTTAGCAATTGTTTTTAAATATACTCCCAAATTAAATAATATAAAGTTTTTAGATAGTTTGATAATCAATGAAGAAAATTGTGATATTTTAAAAACATTCTTTTTATCACAGGTATTATTAAATTTTATATTACTGGATAGTAAGACTTTAGAGTTTCTCAAGCAAACCAGTTTTTTAAAAAAATTTATCGTTAATAATAAATTTCAAATAACTGATTACTTCGCTTTCTCTTTAATAGGTTTGCTTGTTTATTTAACTATTTTACTTGCCACTCCTAGTTTTTTCTCGGTAAAAGCAATAAAAGATATTTGTAAGAATAAGGCTAGTTTTTCAGTTGCTAGTTTGTTTAGTTTATTATTTGCTATTATTTTTAATTTTACGATACAAAATAGTATAAGAGGAGATACCGAATTTCGTCTTTCAACAGGAGCAACCTCGTTTCAAATTATTATTTTCTTTGCTATTTTTTTGGTTATGTATCTCATATTTAATCGTTTTTTAATTTCTACTATATTTATTTCACTAATTATTAGTGGGATAACTATAGCGAGTAGCCTTAAATTTCAATTCCGTCAAGAACCGATATTACCTAGTGATATTGTTTGGTTAAAGGAGCCTAAATTATTATTAGAATTCATGAATGGATTTGCATGTATAGTATATATTTTATTGGGGCTTTTTGTTATAGTAAGTTTGTATATTTTTTTCAGAAAAAAAATATTGGCAAATAAGATTATACCAAATTATAAATATCGCTTATCTATTTTGATACTAACTGCAGTATTGTTAATGTCAATTGTGGGAATATTTACAAACAAAAAAGATGGTAAAATTCAAGAGAATATACCTATAATTTCTGTTCTTAATAATTATGAAGATTTGAATTGGTATGGAAACATGATAAATGCTCGCTCGCGTTCACTTGTATTTGTATGGTTATCACATCTGTCAGATAGTACAATGTATAAACCTCAGAAGTATAGTGCCGAAAAAATTAAAGCAATTGAGCAAAAATATCAAAAAGCTTCTCAAATTTTAAATAAAGAACGAACAAATAAAATAGAAGAACAAACGGTTATTTACATATTAAGTGAAAGTTTTTCTGATCCTACTCGTGTTGAAGGGGTTAAACTTTCTAAAAATCCTATTTCAAATATTCAAAAAATTAAGGAGCAGAATACGAGTGGTTTAATGAAATCGGATGGCTATGGTGGTGGGACAGCCAACATGGAGTTTCAATCTTTAACCGGTCTACCATTCTATAATTTATCACCCAGTATTTCTGTTGCTTATACAGAAGTTGTTCCTAAAATGAATAAATTTCCTGTCATTAGTAACCTGTTTGAAGCCAAGAAACGGGTTGCTATACATTTAGCTGCGCCAACAAATTACTCTAGAAATGTTATTTATAAATCTTTAGGTTATTCTAAGTTTATTAGTTTATTAACAAAAGGACTGGATGTTCATTATCAGGGAGTAAATTATAGTGATAGTTCCACTTATCAATTAATTATTGATAATATGAAAGATAATCAGAATTATTTTTTCTCTGTTATGACGATGCAAAATCATTCTCCTTGGAAAGAAGAAGAACCAAACAATATTGAAGCTTCTAATTCAAATTTTTCTAGTGATGTAAATGAACAATTGACCAACTACACGCGCCTATTGCACCACACAGATATCGCCACAAAAGATTTTCTTGATCGGCTTTCGAAAATCAATAAGAAAGTTACGGTTGTTTTCTATGGAGATCATTTACCAGGATTATATCCTCAATCGGCTTTTAAGAATAATCCAGAGAGTCAATATTTAACAGATTATTTTGTGTGGAGTAATTATGAAACCCCGAAATTGAACTATCCAATTGTAAATTCAAGTGATTTCACAGCTTTATTATTAGAACAGACCAATTCAAAAGTGTCACCTTATTATGCTTTATTAACAGAAGTTTTGCATAAGGCAAGTGTTGGTAAAAAAAATTTGGATGCAGAAGGAAGGCAAATTGCAGAAGATCTGAAGCTAATCCAGTATGATATAGTGGCTGGGAAAGGCTATTTGACAAAAGATTTTTTCAAAGTACAGAGTGAATAAAAAATTATAATGTACATGTCCATAACTTCCATATTTAGTATGACATAGATATAATCGTAATATTTTCTCCTACTTGGCTTGACAAGTGGGGGTTATTTATTTCTCTGGGAGTAGGCTCTTTTTTAAGTTCTTTAAAAATGATATACTAAAATAAAACGATTATTTTAGAAATGAGTTATCATGCAAGTAAAGAATATCTCAAAACGATTGGAGAAAGTGGCTAGTTTTGTTCCACAGGGGGATAAAATCTTGGATGTGGGGAGTGATCACGCCTATTTACCCATTTATTTAATACAGCAAGGGCGTATTGTGTCGGCTGTTGCTGGAGAAGTTGTTGAAGGACCATATCAGTCTGCGGTTGCGAATGTGAGGGATAATGGTTTATCTGATAAAATTTCTGTTCGTTTAGCAAATGGTTTGGCAGCTTTTGATGTGGGAGATCAGATTGATGATATCGTTATTGCAGGGATGGGAGGAAGGCTAATTGCAGATATTTTAGAACGTGGTAGTACTAAATTGGCATCTGTTAGGCGTTTGATTCTTCAGCCCAACAATCGAGAAGATGAACTTCGCAGGTGGTTGTGTGGTCATGATTTTCAAATTATTAAGGAAGCTCTTGTGGAAGAAAATGGGAAATTCTACGAGATCATAATAGCTGAGCAAGGGAAGCAAGTGTTGAATGCTGATCAAGAACGCTTTGGACCTTATCTGATGAGAGAACAATCGACAATTTTTCGAGATAGATGGCGCTGGGAAGCAGATAAGTTGGAAAAAGCACTGGCTAAAATTCCAGAGAAAAATCTAGCGGAACGCTCAGCTATGTCCCAAAAAATCAAGCAAATCAAGGAGGTACTCCATGCTGGCGAGTGATTTTATTAATCGTTATGAAGCGTACTGCCCTCAGGACTTATCCGAGGAGGGAGATGTTCGAGGACTGCAAATTGGAACTCTAAATAAGGAAGTTAAGCGTGTGCTGGTGTCTTTGGATATCCGCGAGCAGACAGTTGCAGAGGCGATTGAAAAGAGAGTGGATTTGATTTTGGTTAAGCATGCTCCGATTTTTCGTCCTATTAAAGATTTGGTGGCGGAGCGATCTCAGAATCAGATTTACATCGATCTGATTAAGCATGATATTGCAGTTTATGTCAGCCATACCAATATTGATATTGTAGATGATGGTCTTAATGACTGGTTCTGTGATCTACTGGAAATCACCGATACGGATTATCTTAGCGAAACGGCTCCCGGGTACGGTATTGGGCGTATTGGCAAGATCGTGCCTCAGACTTTTGGAGAATTTGCAATCAAGGTTAAGGAAAAATTTGGTCTGGATAGTCTGCGTTTGGTGAGTTATATGGCTATGGATCTGGAGCGAATGGTTGAGAAAGTAGCGATTTGTGGTGGCAGTGGTCAATCCTTGTACAAAGAGGCGCTTGCTAAGGGAGCACAAGTTTATATTACGGGCGATATTTACTACCATACAGCACAAGATATGCTAAGTGAGGGTCTTCTAGCTTTGGATCCGGGTCATCATATAGAAGTGCTTTTTGTAGAAAAATTAGTTGAAAAGTTTCAAGACTGGAAAGTAGAAGAGGGCTGGGAAGTTAAATTTTTAGCCAGTCAGGTTTCTACAAATCCGTTTAAATATAAATAAATAGCCATTATTGGGGCAGAAAACAAGCGGTAGCTGAAGTCTAGTTGCTTATTCTTCTAAAAGATCGATTAAGAAAGAGAAGTAGATGACAGAGAATATTTTAAATTGGGTTAATATTTGTGTAAAAAAGGGGAATCAGATTCTCTTACTCAATCGGCAACACGATGATTTTAAAGGCTGGATTCAACCAGGTGGGAAAGTTGAGTTTCCAGAATCTTTTTTTGAAGCAGCTGTGCGAGAGTTGAAAGAGGAAACAGGATTGACAGCTCTTAATTTAGTTTTAAAGGGAATTTCTGGTTTTACAAATCCTGACAAACAGGAGCGTTATGTTTACTATGATTTTCTCTGTACTGAGTTTACAGGTCAAGTTCATGGAACTAGCCGGGAAGGGGAACCCAAATGGCGGGAGATTTCAGAGCTTGAGCAATTGGACATGCAGGATGACATTAGGACTAGGCTTCCTTTATATTGGCGACGAGGTTCTTTTGAGCGTATTCACTATTGGGATGAAGAGCATCATTGTGTCAAAGAAACCAAGACGATTTTATATGATTGAGTCAACAATGATTTCTGGCTGAATAGAACTATCAAAACAGTTACAGGAGTTTGCTTTAAATTTTGGTTGTTAAGTAATAAGTGACATCCGCTTTCAAAAATGGTAAAATGAAGAGAATACATTAAGAGAGGAAACTCATTATGAAAGGTATTATCCTTGCAGGTGGCTCGGGTACACGTTTATATCCTTTAACTAGAGCCGCGTCTAAACAACTCATGCCGGTTTATGATAAACCCATGATTTATTATCCGTTATCAACCCTTATGTTGGCTGGTATCAAAGATATCTTGATTATTTCAACTCCGACAGATCTCCCTCGTTTTGAGGATTTGTTGGGTGATGGCTCAGAATTTGGTATTAAACTTTCTTATGCGGAGCAACCAAGTCCAGATGGTTTGGCTCAAGCCTTTATTATTGGTGCCGACTTTATCGGCGATGATCATGTGGCTTTGATTTTAGGTGATAATATTTATCATGGACCAGGCCTTAGCAAAATGCTTCAAAAAGCTGCTTCGAAGGAAAAAGGAGCGACTGTTTTTGGTTACCAAGTGAAAGATCCAGAACGTTTTGGTGTGGTTGAATTTGATGACAATATGAATGCAATCTCTATTGAAGAAAAACCAGAACAACCACGTTCTAATTATGCAGTTACAGGACTTTATTTCTATGATAACGATGTTGTAGAAATTGCTAAGAAGATCAAGCCAAGTGCACGTGGAGAGTTAGAAATTACTGATGTCAACAAGGCATACTTAGAACGTGGTGATTTGTCTGTTGAGCTGATGGGACGTGGTTTTGCTTGGTTGGATACAGGTACTCATGAAAGCTTATTGGAAGCAGCTCAATATATCGAAACAGTTCAGCGTATGCAGAATGTTCAAGTGGCAAATCTGGAAGAAATTGCCTATCGTATGGGTTATATTACCAAAGAGCAGGTTCATGATTTGGCCCAATCCCTAAAGAAAAACGAATATGGTCACTATCTACTACGTTTGATTGGAGAAGAATAAGACATGTCGGAACAATTTTTTGAAAAAAAATTAGCAGCCCGCAAGATTGAGACTATTCCCGGTATGTTGGAATTTGATATCCCAGTTCATGGAGACAATCGTGGCTGGTTCAAGGAAAACTTTCAAAAAGAAAAAATGCTTCCACTAGGTTTTCCAGAGAGTTTTTTTGTAGAAGGTAAGCTCCAAAACAATGTCAGCTTTTCCCGCAAAAATGTGCTCCGTGGACTCCATGCAGAGCCTTGGGATAAATACATTTCTGTCGCAGATGGTGGGAAAGTTCTCGGATCTTGGGTTGACTTGCGTGAAGGGGAAACATTCGGAAATACCTACCAAATGGTCATTGATGCCAGCAAGGGAATTTTCGTTCCTCGCGGTGTAGCAAATGGCTTTCAAGTATTGTCAGATACGGTTTCTTATAGCTATTTGGTCAATGATTACTGGGCATTGGAATTGAAGCCTAAGTATGCCTTTGTCAACTATGCAGACCCAGCTCTAGGCATCAAGTGGGAAAATCTTGACCAGGCAGAAGTTTCTGAAGCGGATAAGCATCATCCGTTCCTCAAAGATGTTAAGCCTTTGACAAAAGATATG
This sequence comes from Streptococcus intermedius SK54 = ATCC 27335, assembly GCF_000413475.1. Lineage (GTDB taxonomy): Bacteria > Bacillota > Bacilli > Lactobacillales > Streptococcaceae > Streptococcus > Streptococcus intermedius. The sequence continues at coordinate 466,391 of NZ_ATFK01000001.1, forward strand.
TTATAAGACATCAAGACAAGAATAGGAGAAAATCTTTTCATGACTGAATATAAAAATATTGTAGTAACAGGTGGAGCAGGATTTATCGGTTCTAACTTTGTTCATTATGTGTACAATAACTTCCCAGATGTGCATATCACGGTTCTGGATAAGCTAACTTATGCTGGTAATCGAGCTAACATTGAAGAAATTCTAGGCGATCGAGTGGAGTTAGTTGTGGGAGACATTGCAGATGCAGATATTGTTGACCAAGTAGCTAAGAATGCGGATGCTATTGTTCACTATGCAGCAGAAAGTCATAATGACAATTCGCTAAATGACCCTCGTCCATTTATCGATACGAACTTTGTTGGAACTTATACGCTTCTTGAAGCAGCTCGTAAATACAACATTCGTTTCCACCATGTGTCGACTGACGAAGTTTACGGAGATCTTCCTCTTCGTGAAGATCTTCCAGGGCACGGTGAAGGACCGGGTGAAAAATTCACCCCAGAAACGAAATACAATCCTAGTTCGCCTTATTCATCTACCAAGGCAGCTTCAGACTTGATTGTTAAAGCTTGGGTACGCTCATTTGGCGTGAAAGCGACTATTTCTAACTGTTCAAACAACTATGGTCCTTACCAGCACATCGAGAAGTTCATTCCACGTCAAATTACTAATATTCTGAGTGGGATCAAACCAAAACTCTACGGTGAAGGAAAGAATGTTCGTGACTGGATTCATACAAATGATCATTCAGCAGGTGTTTGGACGATTCTGACCAAGGGACAGATCGGTGAAACTTACTTGATTGGTGCTGACGGTGAGAAGAACAATAAGGAAGTACTGGAGCTCATTCTCAAAGAAATGGGACAGCCTGCTGATGCTTATGATCATGTGACAGATCGTGCTGGTCACGACCTTCGCTATGCGATTGATGCTAGCAAGTTGCGGGATGAACTGGGCTGGAAACCAGAATTCACTAACTTTGAAGCTGGATTGAAAGAAACAATCAAGTGGTACACAGATCACCAGAATTGGTGGAAAGCTGAAAAAGAAGCTGTCGAAGCCAACTATGCTAAGACTCAAAAAGTGTTGAAATAAACTATTGTTGAAGCTTTGTCTTTAAAGGAGAATCATGAAACATAAAATTTTAGTAACAGGTGGGGCTGGCTTTATCGGAACTCATACTGTTATTGAGTTAATCAGTGCCGGACATGAAGTTGTTATTGTTGATAATTTAGTAAATAGCAGTAAAAAAAGTATAGAAGTTGTGGAACGAATTGTTGATCAAAAAATTCCATTTTACCAAGTAGACATTCGTGACAAGAAGGCTTTACTTGAAATTTTTAAAGACGAACAACCGACAGGCGTTATTCATTTTGCGGCGTTAAAAGCAGTCGGTGAATCAACTCAGATTCCACTAACATATTACGAAAATAATATTACAGGGACCTTGACATTGTTGCGTGTCATGGAAGAAGTCAATTGTAAAAATATCATTTTTAGCTCTTCTGCAACTGTCTATGGTGACCCTCAGACTGTTCCAATCTTGGAAGATTTCCCGCTTTCAGTCACGAATCCTTACGGACGTACAAAACTAATGATTGAGGAAATGCTGACAGATATTTACAAAGCTGATTCAAGCTGGAATATTGTTTTGCTTCGTTACTTCAACCCAATTGGTGCGCATGAAAGCGGTGATCTGGGCGAAAACCCAAATGGCATTCCAAATAATCTTTTGCCATACGTGACACAGGTTGCAGTTGGAAAATTAAAAGAAGTTCAAGTATTTGGTAATGACTATCCAACAGTTGACGGTACCGGTGTGCGTGATTATATTCACGTGGTGGATTTAGCAAAAGGACATGTCGCAGCTCTTTCAAAGCTTGAAGGAGATGCAGGATTGAATATCTACAATCTCGGTACTGGCAAAGGATATTCTGTATTGGAAATCATTCAAAATATGGAAAAAGCAGTGGGCAAACCAATTCCTTACAAAATTGTTGACCGCCGTCCTGGTGATATTGCCACTTGCTATGCTGATTCTACTAAAGCAAAAGAAGAATTAGGCTGGGAAGCACAGTTTGATATTACACGTATGTGCCAAGATGCTTGGCATTGGCAAAGTAAGCACCCCAATGGATTTGCGGAGTAAATGAGGGGATATATTAAAAGTAGATGAGGCTGAGATACTATTATCTTAGCCTTATTTTTAATAAAATAATCTGATACAGTAACTGATTATTCAAAATATTATATTGAAATTGTGGCAGTTCTTGCGAGGCAAATTTGTCTACTTTCAAGTCTGGAAGAATGCTTTACTCTAACTTGTGGAATTGGAGGGGCTTAGTTACTCTGAGGATTCTTGTATCGATAATAACCTGCTGGCAATTTCTAAGTGGGGTTATTGAAAATTAGGAAACCAGTTAAGTTTTTTTCTAGAAAAATAACTTACTTTTTGTTAAACTTAAAGCATGGAATATCATTTTAATCATAAGGCAGAATCATTTGATTCTCCCAAGAATAAATTTCTTGCCGATCTCATTCGTCAAGAAGTCAAAAATCAAGTTGTAGACTTTTCTGATAAGCATATCTTAGATTTTGGGGGCGGTACAGGCTTAGTGTCATTACCATTAGCAAAACAGTCAGGCTCAGTAACACTAGTAGATATTTCTGACAAAATGCTTGAACAGGCTCATTTGAAAGTGGAGAAGCAAGGCATTGAGAATGTTCAGTTATTGGAACGGGATTTGTTACTGAATCCTTTAAACCAATTATTTGATATCATAGTGGTTAGCCGCGTTCTTCATCATGTACCAAATGTTGAGGAGACTTTAGCCATGTTTAGAAATCATCTTGTTGAGGATGGCCGACTTTTTATCGCTGATTTTGTCAAAACAGATATAAATCAGCATGGTTTTAAGCTTGATGATTTGGAAGAGAAATTATTTCAAACTGGATTCTTATCAGTCAAATCTCGAGTTATTTATAGTGCAGAGGAACTCTTTTTAGGAAATCATGCAGAATTATTCTTGTCTTCAGCACAAAAAACGTAGAGAGTGAACAAAAATCTATCTCTGAAAATGTTGATTTTTTCATTTGCTGAGTTCGGTATAAAAAATACTCTGAAATTTTATAATAGTAACTTAACTGACGCTATAAACTGAGTAAAATGAAGTGCGCTCCCATAATTTGAGAGCGCATTTTATCTATATTTCTAAAATTGAATCTGATAACTGTTAGATGAAAACTTTGTCAAATATTTTCTTGACAGCCTATATTCTCGCTTCCACTTTCTGATAGTAAGTCTAATTTCAGTCTTTTAATCAAAATAGAGCAAATCTTTGCTTGTACTTGTAAAGACTTCAAAGCCATCTTTGGTGACGTGGCCACAATCTTCGATACGAACACCAACTTTTCCTGGAATATAAATTCCAGGTTCGACAGAGAAGCACATGCCTTCTTCGATAACCATGTCGTTACCTTCCATGATAGATGGAAATTCGTGAACACTCATACCAATACCATGTCCTAAGCGATGATTGAAATATTCTCCATAACCGGCTTTTTCAATGACCGTGCGAGCAGCACGATCGACTTCATGAGCGGTTACACCTGGTTTGATAAAGTCTAGAGCAGCCCGTTGAGCTTCAAGTGTTAGATTGTAAATCTCCTTTTTAAATTGATCTGGTTTCCCAACTGCAACTGTCCGTGTCATATCACTAGCATAACCATTTACCATGCAGCCAAGATCAAATAGAAGCAAGGCATTGTTTTCAATTCTGTTGGCACCTGGGATACCATGTGGATTGGCAGCATTATCACCTGTCAAAACCATCGTTTCAAAACTCATCTCATAGCCAAGTTGTTTGATACCGAAATCAATTTGAGCAATGATATCTGTTTCTGTCTTATTGAGAGAAATAGTATCAAAACCAATGCTGACAGCTTTATCCGCGTATTCTCCTGCGACAAACATTTTCTTAATTTCATCGGCTGATTTGATGAGACGCATACGATTGATGTAAGGCATTAAATTGGTAAATTCAGCTTGTTCAAAAACAGTGCGTAAACCATTGTATTTGGTCAAAATCAAATTATCAAACTCAACTGTAATTTTACGGAAACTGCCAGCAGGTAAGTTTTCTTTGATTTTTTTCCAAGGATTTTCAGAGTCAACATAACCCACAACTCTGAAATCAACAATCGCCCTAGCTCTCTCTACTTCAAGAGCTGGAACAAAGAGCAGTGGTTCATGGTTTGTGAAAATAAAAAGAAACATCTGACGTTCATGAGGATCACTATAAAATCCTGTTAAGTAATTGATCGTGATAGGATCAGAAATCACAGCAACGTCTGTTTTTTCTGTTTCTAGATGAGAAATAATGTGATTAATTTTGGTCATTTTATTACCTTCTTTCTATGCTCTATTTTTGCAAAAAAACGAGTAAAAATCAAGGAAACGATAAAAAATTTTTTTGACTTCAGAAATTACAACAACTAGATAAATTTTTCTTGTAAAGTAATTGATAAAATTGTTAATATGTTGCTTAAAAAACAATATTTTTCAAAAAGTTATCAAAATGCTTGAAAGTGTTTCCAATAAGTGATAAAATGATTTTGGTAGGAATGTGAAAACGATATTTTCAATATAGAAAGGATTATTTATGAACACAGACGATACTGTAACAATTTATGATGTCGCCCGTGAAGCGGGAGTTTCAATGGCGACCGTTAGCCGTGTAGTAAACGGTAATAAAAATGTAAAGGAAAACACAAGAAAAAAAGTCTTAGAAGTCATTGACCGCCTTGACTATCGACCAAATGCGGTAGCACGTGGACTTGCCAGCAAGAAAACGACTACAGTAGGAGTTGTCATTCCAAACATCACTAGCAGTTATTTTGCAACACTTGCGAAAGGAATTGATGATATTGCAGAGATGTATAAGTATAATATTGTCCTAGCTAATAGTGATGAAGATGATGATAAGGAAGTCTCTGTTGTTAATACGCTGTTTTCAAAGCAAGTAGATGGTATTATCTTTATGGGTTATCATCTGACAGAAAAAATTCGTTCTGAGTTTTCTCGTTCAAGGACGCCAGTTGTACTTGCAGGAACAGTTGACGTTGAACATCAATTGCCAAGTGTTAATATTGATTACAAACAAGCAACTATGGATGCGGTAGAATGTCTTGCAAAAGGCAACCGAAAAATTGCTTTTGTAAGTGGACCTTTGGTAGATGATATTAATGGTAAGATTCGCTTGGCTGGCTACAAAGAAGCTTTGAAAAAAGCAAAATCTTCTTATAGCGAAGGGCTAGTCTTTGAGTCTAAATATAGTTATGATGATGGTTATCAATTAGCAGAACGCGTTATTGCTTCTAAAGCAACAGCAGCTTTTGTGACTGGTGATGAGCTGGCAGCTGGACTGTTGAATGGCTTATCAGATAAAGGTGTGAATGTACCAGAAGATTTTGAAATCATTACTAGTGACGATTCTCAGGTAGCACGTTTTACTCGCCCAAATTTGACAACTATTGGTCAGCCTTTGTATGACCTTGGTGCAATTAGTATGCGTATGTTGACAAAGATTATGCACAAAGAAGAATTAGAAGAACGCGAAGTGGTATTGGCACATGGTCTGATTGAGCGTTGTTCAACAAGGAAATAAAGAAGAGGCCGTTAGGCCTTTTTTCTTTTGCTTTTACAATGGGATACCCTTCTTGGTTTTAATTTTTCCATCTTTTGGGTATAATAGAAGACATGAAAGTATTACTTTATTTAGAGGGCAAAGCAGTTTTGGAAAAGTCAGGTATCGGACGAGCCTTGCAACATCAAATGAAAGCTCTAGATTTGGCTGGAATTCCATACACAACAGACCCTTCAGGAGATTATGATGTAGTGCACATCAATACCTATGGACCTAGGAGTTTGCGCCTTTTGCATAAAGCTAAAAAGCAAGGGAAAAAGGTGATTATGCATGGGCACTCGACTAAGGAAGATTTTCGTAATTCTTTTATTGGGTCAAATCTTTTTGCCTCTGCTTTTGGTAAGTATCTAGCTCATATGTATCAAATGGCAGATTTTATCATTACACCATCTGAGTATTCCAAAAAATTGATTCAGGGTTATGGTGTGACAACACCAATTGTGGCTGTTTCTAATGGAATTGACCTTCAGAAATATAAAAAGAATCCACATAAAGAAGAAGTGTTTAGGAATCATTTTCATATCCAAGAAGGAGATAAGGTAGTTGTTTGTGCAGGACTTTATTTCAGGCGCAAGGGCATTGAAGATTTTGTAGAAGTAGCACGCAGAATGCCAGATGTTCGCTTTATTTGGCTGGGTAGTATTAATAAATGGATTATTCCACGGAAAATTAGAAATCTTGTCCTTTTTAATCATCCTAAAAATGTTGAATTTCCGGGTTATTTCAAAGGTGCTGTTTTTGAAGGAGCTATGAGTGGTAGCAGTCTTTTCTTTTTCCCAAGCTATGAAGAAACGGAAGGGATTGTTGTGTTAGAGGCTTTAGCTAGTTGTCAACATGTAGTTTTGCGAGATATTCCTGTATATGAAGGCTGGATTGATGAGCAATCAGCTGAATTGGGACACAATGTAGATGAATTTGTAGACTCTATCCAAAAGATTTTGGATGGAAAGGTGGATAAGAGAGAAGCTGGCTATAAAGTGGCTCAGAGTCGTTCCATTGATGACGTTGCTTATAAGCTAGTGGAAGCCTATCAAAAAGTATTGGAGATGTAGCATGCGAATTGGTCTTTTTACGGATACCTATTTTCCTCAGGTTTCAGGAGTGGCAACCAGTATCCGGACATTAAAAACAGAATTAGAAAAGCTTGGTCATACTGTTTTTATTTTTACAACAACAGACAAGGATGTCAATCGTTATGAAGATTGGCAAATTATTCGAATTCCAAGTGTACCGTTCTTTGCTTTTAAAGATCGACGAATTGCTTATCGAGGTTTTTCAACAGCTTTAGAAATTGCACGTCAATATCAATTAGATATTATCCATACTCAAACCGAATTTTCTTTGGGTTTATTAGGGGTTTGGATTGCTAAGGAGTTGCGAATCCCTGTTGTTCATACCTATCATACACAATATGAAGACTATGTACGGTATATTGCTAAAGGTATGGTCATTCGCCCTAGTATGGTCAAATATATTGTTCGCGGATTCATGAGTGATTTGGATGGTGTGATTTGCCCAAGTGAGATTGTCTATGACCTACTCATGAAATACAAGGTGAAAGTAGAAAAGCGCGTTATTCCGACTGGAATTGAACTGGCCAAGTTTGAACGCCCAGAACTTACTAAAGAGAATGTTGCTGATTTGCGTGAAAAATTAGGTATTTCGAACCAAGAAACCATGCTGCTGAGTTTGTCACGTGTTTCATATGAAAAAAACATTCAAGCGATTTTAGCTGCTCTGCCGAAAGTTTTAGAAGAAAATCCAAATGTGAAGCTGGTAGTAGCAGGAAATGGACCTTATTTGTCGGACTTAAAGGCACAAGCCAAACGGTTGAACATCACAGATATGGTTATTTTTACAGGAATGATTGCGCCGAGTGAAACTGCTTTGTATTATAAAGCGGCTGATTTCTTTATTTCAGCTTCAACCAGTGAAACGCAGGGATTGACATATTTAGAAAGTCTAGCTAGTGGTACTCCGATAATTGCGCATGGAAATCCTTATTTAGACAATGTTATCAATGATAAAATGTTTGGAACACTTTATTATGAAGAACGTGACTTGGCGGGAGCGATTTTGGAAGCTGTTATTACAACACCAGATTTGGATGAAAAGAGTCTCGCTACAAAATTATATGAAATCTCTGCTGAAAACTTTGGGCGTCGTGTATATGAATTCTACTTGGATTTGATTATTTCAAAAGATTTTGCCAATGATTTGCATCCGGAGGAAACTGTTAGTAAGCGATTGGCGAAATCGGTTATCTATCTTCCTAAAAAAGCGATTGCTCTCCCTGTAAATGGTTCAGCACGAATGTTTAAAGCTTCAAAACGACAAATCAAAAATATACAGAAATACCTGAAATAGAAGTCCTAAATAAGTGAGGTGAGAAAATGAAACGTATTCTTCCTTTTTTAGCTGTATTATTCTTTTTCTATTTATTATTTTATGAAATTGTCCAAGTGATACCGATGAAGGAATTGTTACGAAAGGGGTTGATGATTCAAAATATTTTTGTTTATTCACCCCTCACAACAGTCCTTGTGGCAGCTATCTATACGGGTTTGTACGGTTTTTCTCATCGTTTCTTGCTTCTAGTGACACTCATGTTTTTTGTGACCATTCTGACCTTTGGCGAATGGATTTTACTATATCATGCGATTTATTTTATATGTGTATTAGTAGGTACAGGTTTAGGTTATGGAGTGTTTCGTTGGAGAAGGGGAACTCAATAAAAATCAAGTAGTTCAGATGTTTGCTGTATTAGGGGCATCCTGAAGTAGCAGTAAAAAAACTAGAACAATTGTAATGCGTTTTGGAATGTTTTTCGAAACAGTTAATGAATGGGGGATGACTGTTGTCTCAACCCTTTTTTAATACTCATGGAAGAAATACCTTCACAAAGACGAAGTGTTACCTATTTAACATATTTGTTCTAAAATTGTAAAGTAAAGAAATACTGTTTTATGAGTTGAATTGGTGAATTTTAAGGAAATTTTGGTATAATAAAAAGATAGAAAAAGGTGAATAAGATGAAAAAAATATTAGTTGTAGATGATGAAAAACCAATCTCAGATATCATAAAATTTAACATGGTAAAAGAAGGTTATGAGGTAGTGACAGCCTTCGATGGTCGTGAAGCGTTAGAGCTGTTTGAAGCAGAACGTCCAGATATTTTGATTTTGGATTTGATGTTGCCTGAAATAGATGGCTTAGAGGTAGCGCGAACGATTCGGAAAACGAGCAATGTACCAATCATCGTTCTGTCTGCTAAAGATAGCGAATTTGATAAAGTCATTGGTCTCGAAATTGGCGCAGATGATTATATGACAAAGCCGTTTTCTAATCGTGAGTTACAGGCGCGTGTCAAAGCTATTTTACGTCGTACAGATTTGACAATTGAAAATCAAGAAGCAGAAGCTGCTCCAACAGAAATTGTGATTGGAGATTTGCAGATTTTGACGGATGCTTTTGTTGTGAAAAAGCATGGTGAAGAATTGGATTTAACACACCGTGAATTTGAATTACTACACCACCTAGCTACACATATTGGTCAAGTGATGACGCGTGAACACCTACTAGAAACAGTATGGGGTTATGATTATTTTGGAGATGTGCGGACTGTTGATGTAACGATTCGCCGTTTGAGGGAAAAAATTGAAGATATTCCTAGCCGCCCAGAGTATATTTTAACACGGCGTGGTGTTGGATATTATATGAGAAACAATGATTGATAATATAAGACAATTTGTCGTATCAAAAGATTTTGTATTTGTCCTACTCATTTTAGGATTTATTTTGGTCATTACGTTGCTGTCCTTGGAAAATCGACGTGATAATGTTCGTATTCGCCAATTGAATCAAAAAGTGAAAGACTTAATTGCGGGAGATTATTCAGAAGTTTTAGATATGCAAGGTGGTCCAGAAATCACTGACATTACCAATAGTATCAATGATTTATCTGAAGTGATTCGCTTAACGCATGAAAATTTAGAACAAGAAACTAAGAGGTTATCAAGTATCTTGTCCTACATGACGGACGGTGTCCTTGCGACCAATCGTCGTGGGCAAATTATCATGATCAATGATATGGCGACCAAGCAGTTGGGAGTCAAGGAATCTGATGCACGAAAGATGAATATCTTAAAACTGTTGGGGATTGAAGATGAATATGATTTACGGGACTTGATTACGAAAGTTCCAGAGCTGACCATTGATTCACAGGATGAAAATGGAGAATTTTTAAGCCTGCGTGTTCGCTTTGCCTTGATTCGTCGAGAGTCAGGCTTTATTTCTGGGTTGGTTGCAGTGTTGCATGATACAACGGAGCAGGAAAAAGAGGAACGTGAGCGGAGACTATTTGTTTCTAATGTCAGTCATGAATTGCGTACTCCCTTGACCAGTGTCAAGTCTTATCTGGAAGCATTAGATGAAGGCGCTTTGTCTGAGCCGGTTGCGCCAGATTTCATCAAGGTTTCGTTAGATGAAACCAATCGGATGATGCGAATGGTTTCGGACTTACTGAGTTTGTCGCGGATTGATAATGCGACTAGCCATTTGGATATTGAACTGACAAATTTTACAGCTTTCATCACATTTATTTTGAATCGTTTTGACAAGATTAGAAGTCAGAACGATGATAAAAAGTACGAAATTATCCGAGATTATCCAATTAATTCTACTTGGGTCGAAATTGATACAGATAAAATGACACAAGTTATTGATAATATTATCAATAATGCCATTAAATATTCTCCTGATGGTGGTAAGATTACGGTGAGTATGAAAACAACTGAGACCCAAATGATTTTATCTATATCAGATGAAGGTTTAGGAATTCCCAAAAAAGATTTACCAAAAATTTTTGATCGATTTTATCGTGTAGACAAAGCGAGAAGTCGTGCACAAGGTGGATCGGGACTGGGCTTGGCCATTGCTAAAGAAATTATCAAGCAGCATAACGGTTTTATCTGGGCGAAGAGTGAATATGGTAAAGGATCGACATTTACAATCGTTCTGCCTTATGACAAAGAAGCTGTCAAAGATGATGATTGGGAAGAAGATGGATTAGAAGGATAGCATGAACGAGAAAGGATTTAAGTACAGTATTTTAGCGTCAGGTTCTACTGGTAATTGTTTCTATTTAGAAACCCCGAAGAGAAAGTTGTTGATTGATGCAGGTTTATCCGGAAAGAAAATTACTAGTTTGTTGAGCGAAATTGATCGTAAGCCAGAGGATTTGGATGCTATTTTGGTGACGCATGAACATAAAGACCATATTCATGGTGTGGGTGTTTTAGCACGGAAATATCATTTAGATATTTATGCTAATCAAGATACTTGGAATGCCATGGAAACAGCGCTTGGAAAGATTGATGTCAGCCAGAAGCATATTTTTGAAATGGGAAAAACGAAAACATTTGGTGATATTGATATTGAAAGCTTTGGGGTCAGTCATGATGCGGTCGCACCACAATTCTATCGATTGATGAAAGATGACAAAAGTTTTGTTTTGCTGACGGACACTGGTTATGTCAGCGATCGGATGGCAGGAATCATTGAAAATGCAGATGGCTATTTGATTGAATCAAATCATGATATTGAAATCCTGCGCAGTGGTGCTTATCCTTGGAGTTTAAAGCAGCGAATTTTGTCTGATCAAGGGCATTTGTCGAATGATGATGGTGCTGAAACTATGATTCGCACTCTTGGGATTCGGACAAAGAAAATCTATCTAGGACATCTCAGCAAGGAAAATAATACTAAAGAATTGGCTCATATTACAATGGTCAATCAATTGGCACAAGCTGACTTGGCAGTGGAGCATGATTTTCATGTGTATGATACGTCACCAGATACGGCGACACCTTTAACCAATATTTAGGAGAAGTTATGCGAATTTTTTATTTGATGATTGGTTTTACTTCATTAGGATTAGCACTTTTAGGTGTTGTTTTACCATTGTTGCCAACGACTCCCTTTTTATTGTTGGCTATTGCTTGTTTTTCACGCAGTTCTAAGCGGTTTGAACAATGGTTGTACCACACTAAGTTGTATCAAATCTATGTAGCAGACTTTCGCGAAACAGGTACTATTACTCGTGAACGTAAAAGAAAAATTCTTGTTTCCATTTATATTCTAATGGGAATTTCAATCTTCTTTGCACCAATTATTTGGATCAAACTTTCTTTGGTGGGACTCACTCTTTTTATAACTTACTATTTATTCAAAGTTATTCCAGATAAGGAATGAAAATTCATTTCGTTTCTAGTGAACTTTTGCTATCAAATTCTTGGTATCGTTGGAGTATCAAGGATTTTTTTGATATAATGATAGAGTGTTTGTTTACACCTATACCTTGTGGGAATCTCTTTAAACTTCGTCAGCTCTCAATTCTGTGAACCACAAGATAAAGAAAATAATTTTTGTCAAATTTTCCGTTCTCTTTATTATTGACTTCATCAGTTTTGTTTGCAACTCCAAAGATTTATCCGTTTTTTGGCCTTACCAGTGGATTTTATTCTTAGATTCAACTATCTCCTAGATAACTGGGGGTGGTGGATAAAGTTCACAAAGTGAACAGCATTAAGTTGGTAATTTTCATTGAATAGTAAAAAATTTCTTTTTGAAAGGAGAAAAAATGAGAGATTTACATAAAGTTTTAAATCAGCAATTCGGAATTGCCTTCCAAGATGAGCAATTGCTGGAAACAGCTTTTACGCATACTAGCTATGCTAACGAGCACCGCCTCTTAAACATTTCACATAATGAGCGCTTGGAATTTTTAGGAGACGCTGTTCTACAATTATTGATTTCAGAATATCTGTATAAAAAATATCCGAAGAAACCAGAAGGAGACTTATCAAAACTTCGATCGACAATTGTACGTGAAGAAAGTTTGGCTGGTTTTAGTCGAGATTGTCAGTTTGATCAATTTATCAAATTGGGTCGTGGCGAAGAAAAATCAGGTGGTCGAAATCGTGATACCATTCTCGGCGATTTATTTGAGGCCTTTTTAGGAGCACTTTTGTTAGATAAAGATGTGGAAGCTGTTCGGACTTTCCTTTATCAGATTATGATTCCAAAGGTGGAGGCTGGGGACTTTGAGCAAGTGATTGATTACAAGACAAAGCTACAAGAATTGCTCCAAGTAAATGGTGATGTCGAGATTCTCTATCAGGTCGTTTCAGAGACTGGTCCGGCACATGCCAAAGAATTTGCTGTATCTGTCTCAGTAGACGGCAGAGTGGTTGGTGACGGGAAAGGTCGTTCTAAGAAACTAGCGGAGCAGGAAGCCGCAAAAAATGCATATGAAAAGGAAAATCATTCATGTATTTAAAAGAAATTGAAATTCAAGGTTTCAAATCTTTTGCAGACAAAACTAAGATTGTTTTTGACCGAGGAGTGACTGCTGTTGTTGGTCCAAACGGATCAGGAAAATCGAATATTACAGAAAGTTTGCGCTGGGCGTTAGGAGAATCCAGTGTAAAAAGCCTCCGCAGTGGTAAAATGCCGGATGTCATTTTTGCTGGTACAGAAAGTAGAAAGCCATTAAATTATGCTTCTGTTGTTGTTGTCTTGGACAATAAAGATCGTTTCATCCAACAAGCGGCAGATGAAATTCGTGTAGAACGTCATATTTATCGCAGCGGAGACAGCGAGTATAAAATTGATGGCAAAAAAGTGCGCTTACGAGACGTCCATGACTTATTTATGGATACTGGACTGGGACGAGATAGTTTTTCTATTATTTCTCAAGGTAAAGTGGAAGAGATTTTTAATAGTAAGCCAGAGGAGCGCCGTGCCATTTTTGAAGAAGCTGCAGGTGTGTTAAAATACAAGACACGGCGCAAGGAAACTGAAAGTAAATTAGCTCAAACGCAGGATAATTTAGATCGTTTAGAAGACATCATTTATGAGCTAGATAGTCAAGTGAAACCTCTTGAAAAACAAGCTACAACAGCTAAGCAGTTTTTGAAATTAGATGAGGAGCGTCGTTCCCTCTACCTAGATGTGTTGATTGCACAAATTACAGAAAATAAAACACAATTAAATACGACGAATGAACAATTAGCAGGCATTCAACAAGATTTATCTGATTATTACAATAAACGGGATCAGTTGGAGCAAGAAAATGTTCTTCTAAAAGAAAAACGACATGTTTTGCAAAAACAAATGGCAGATGATCAAGCAAGTCTATTGGAATTAACACGTTTAATTAGTGATTTAAAACGTCAAATTGAAGTTTCAAAATTGGAGTCTAGCCAAGCTGCCAGCAGTCGGAAAGAAAATGAAGAACGCCTACAGGGACTAGAAGAAAAACGAGCTGTGGCTCAAAAAGAATGGCAGGAAAAAAATGAGCAACTGATTGGTTTTTCGAAAGAGTTAGAACAAAATCAACAGGCTATTCATAAATTGGAAGCTGAAATTGAGACTTTTTCGGATAATCCCGACCAGATGATTGAAAAATTACGCGGTAAATTTGTTCAATTGATGCAAGAAGAAGCAGATTTGTCAAATGATCTAACTGCTTTGGAAAGCCGTTTAGCCAATGAATTACAATTATCTGAAAGTAAGCAAGCAGAATTTGCCAAGTTACAAGAGAATTTAAAAAATATACAAGCAAACGAGCAGAGTCAACTAGAAGATTTGGAAACAGCTCGACAGTTGGTTCAGCAGTTGTTAGTAGATTATCAGGAGCAGCTTAAGCGAGTTCAAAGTGTGAAAGAAGATTATCAGCAAAGTCAAGCAGCAATGTTTGATATGATGGATGATGTAAAGAATAAAAAGGCACGCATTGGTAGTTTAGAAGCTATTCTGAAAAATCATAGTCATTTCTATGCCGGAGTAAAGAGTGTTCTGCAAGAAGCAGACCGATTAGGTGGTATTATTGGTGCTGTTAGTGAGAAGTTGAATTTTGATCCGCATTATCAAACCGCACTAGAAATTGCACTTGGCGGAAGTAGCCAGCATATTATCGTTGAAGATGAGCAGTCTGCGACACAGGCAATTGAATTCTTGAAACGCAATCGAACAGGACGGGCGACTTTTTTACCGTTGACAACGATTAAAGCACGGTACCTAGCAGATTATCATCGAGCAAGTATTGAAAAAAGCACGGGTTTTCTTGGTTTGGCTTCGTCTTTGGTGCATTATGATAAGAGTTTAGAGAATATTTTCCAAAATTTACTGGGAACAACCGCTATTTTTGATACAGTAGAAAATGCGCGAGTAGCTGCTCACAAGGTTCGGTATCAAGTACGAATTGTCACACTGGATGGAACAGAATTGCGGACAGGCGGGTCTTATGCAGGCGGTACTCATCGGAATAACAGTACGATTTTCATCAAACCAGAGCTTGATGCTCTGCAAAAAGAACTTTCTGAGAAGAATGTGATTTTAGCAGAACAAGAGAAGAGAGTGGAAGATTTGCACACGCTGTCAATTCAATCCACGAATCTTTTAGAAGAAATAAAAACAGATGGCGAGGAAGCACGGTTAGCCGAACAAAAGGCTCAATTAGCTTATGAGCAAACGCACAAACAAGTTGAAGATTTATCTGAGCTTCTGACTTTGCAAGAACGCGAGCTATCTCGCGAGGTGCTTCCTGACATGGCAGAACAAAAAGAAACACTAATCAGGCGCCTTGTAGAGATTGAGCAGGAAAAAGCTGAAACTGAAACAGAAATCGAGCAAATTAAGTCAGATAAAAATGCTATTCAAGCACGTTTAGATAAGTTAACATCACGCTTATCTGAGCTTCGTTTGACTCGTACGGAAGTGACAGGTCATCAGCGTTATGTTCAGGCAGATCTCACCCGTTTATCTAATGAACAAGCTGAATTGGATAAAGAGATTTCAACTTTGCAATTCTTGATGGAACAAAAGGAAGAAAACGTTTCGAAAGTAGATGTTTCTGTTTTAGAAGAGCAGTTAGCAAAGGCAGAACAAGAAAAAACTGATTTGAACCAAACAACCATTCGTCGGCAGTTTGAATTGGATGATTTGGAAGGTCAGACGGAAGATCTGACGAATCATCTAGAACAAGCTCGCCGAAAAAATGAGGATTTGATTCGCAAACAAGCCAAAACAGAAGCTGAAAAAGATAAGATTGCAGATGTTCTTCGTCGTCTTTTGACAAATTTGACAGATGATTATCAGATGTCCTTTGATGAAGCTAGTAAACAAGCACATTCGCTAGAAAATCTGGCAATTTCTGAAGGCAAAGTTAAGGATTTAGAGAAAGCCATTCGAGCGTTGGGACCAGTCAATCTTGAGGCTGTGGATCAGTTTGAAGAAGTTAGTCAACGTCTCCATTTCCTCAATACCCAGAGAGATGATGTACTCTCTGCGAAAAATCTGCTTTTGGATACAATTGAAGAAATGAACGATGAAGTAAAAGAACGCTTCAAATCAACTTTTGAAGCGATTCGCGAAAGCTTTAAAGTGACTTTCAAACAGATGTTTGGCGGTGGTTCAGCAGATTTGATTCTGACCGAAGGTGACCTTTTGACTGCAGGGGTTGAAATTTCTGTTCAACCACCTGGCAAGAAAATCCAATCACTCAATCTGATGAGTGGTGGTGAGAAAGCTCTGTCAGCTCTGGCTTTACTCTTCTCCATTATTCGCGTTAAGACGATTCCATTTGTCATTTTGGATGAAGTGGAAGCTGCCCTTGATGAAGCTAATGTCAAACGTTTTGGAGACTATCTCAATCGTTTTGACAAAGACAGTCAGTTTATCGTAGTGACACATCGTAAAGGCACGATGTCTGCATCAGATTCCATTTATGGAGTGACGATGCAAGAATCTGGTGTGTCAAAGATTGTCTCCGTTAAATTAAAAGATTTAGAAAGTATGTAAAATGAATATAAAATTAGTTGCAACAGATATGGATGGCACTTTTTTAGATGACAAAGGTCAGTTTGATATGGTTCGACTCAAGAACTTATTGCTTCGTTTTAAAGAAAAAGGTATCTATTTTGCAGTGGCTAGTGGACGTGGTTTGCTGTCATTAGAAAAGCTATTTGATGATGTGCGAGATGAGATTATCTTCATTGCAGAGAATGGCAGTTTAGTAGAATTCCGTGGAGAAGCTCTTTATGAGGCAACTATGTCCAAGGACTTTTACTTATCAGCTTTTGAAAAATTAAAAACATCTCCTTATGTCAACACTAATGAATTGCTTTTAACAGGAAAAAAAGGTTGTTATGTTCTAGAAACAGTTGATCCAACTTATTTAGCTTTTAGTGCTCATTATAATGAAAATATTCAAAAAGTTGCTTGTTTAGAGGATATTACAGATGAAATTTTCAAATTTACAACTAATTTTTCTGAAGAAACTCTATCTGCTGGTGAGGCTTGGGTCAATGAACATGTTCCTGGTGTTAAAGCTATGACGACGGGTTATAAGTCTATTGATATTGTCTTAGACTATGTGGATAAAGGAGTAGCTATTGTCGAATTGGCAAGGAAGCTCAATCTTGAAATGGATCAAGTCATGGCTTTTGGAGATAATTTGAATGATCTGCATATGATGCAAGTAGCAGGTTATCCCATTGCTCCTGAAAATGCTCGTCCAGAGATTTTGGAAGTAGCCAAAGAAGTTATTGGCCACCATGCAGCACATTCAGTGATGACTTATATGGAGGGGTTATAATGGCAGATATAAAATTGATTGCTCTAGACTTAGATGGAACATTGCTAAATTCTGACAAAAAAATTTCTGATCGAAATTTAGCAACCCTCAAGCTGGCTCAAGAACAAGGAACTAAGATTGTTTTGACGACGGGGCGGCCTCTTAAAGCAATGGAATTTTTTTTAAATGAACTCGGTCTTGCGAATCAAGCGGATGAATATACTATTACTTTTAATGGTGGTTTGGTTCAACGTAACACAGGTGAAATTCTTGATAAAACAGTCTTTGCCTATGATGATGTGGCACGTATTTTTGAGACAACAGAAAAGTTGGGCTTGCCATTGGATGCAATCTGTGACGGAACTGTTTACCAAATTCAATCGGATCATAAATCGCTTTATCAAACTTGCAATCCTGCTTTAACATTTGAATCGGTTTCCTTTGCAGATTTATCTAGCCAACAAATTTATAATAAATGTGTAACAGCATATGCACCAGATTCACTTGATCGCGGAATTGCTCAGCTCTCAGATGACTTATTTGATAAATATGAGATTTTTAAGTCACGTGATATGTTATTAGAATGGTCACCGAAGAATGTTCATAAGGCAAACGGCTTAGAAAAATTGATTGCCCACTTAGGTATTGAACAAAGCCAAGTTATGACTTGTGGAGATGAAGCTAACGATTTATCTATGATAAAATGGGCAGGCCTTGGTGTAGCAATGCAAAATGCAGTAGCAGCAGTCAAAGAGGTTGCCAATGTGGTGACACCAATGACAAATGATGAAGATGCTGTAGCTTGGGCTATAGAAAAGTATGTACTGAAATAAAGGAGGAATCTGATGGGGTTATTTAATCGCCTTTTTGGTCGCCAAAAAGAAGAAAAACCAGCTGAAAATGTTCCTGAAGAACCTGTAGAAGTCGTATCGAAGGATAACCAAAGAAAGAACCTAGAAACAGAAAAAACTTCTGTAGGGAATGTCCAATCTGAGAATCTAGATGAACAAAAGCTCCAGACAGAACTAAAAGAACGGCTTGCTGAGGATAAAACGCGTCTTGAAACCATTCAAGAAAAAGTAGGAGAAATAGATTCGGAAACATCCGAGACAGAAGCAAGGATAGAGTCAGATGAAAGTGATTCACAAGTTCCAGAAAGCAATGCATTGCAAAGTGAAATGGCAGATTCACAACCCGTAAACAAGGAAAAAGCTGTTTCTCAGACTCCAACCCAGCAAGCAGGTGCTGTTACAGTTTTACAGGAACATCCATCGGATGCTAGGCGCCTACAAACAGAACAAGAAAAACTGGGACAAATGGCCGTAGTATCCAGTTCAAAAGCATCTACTACGGTGGAGAAAGTTGGGAGTGAACCAATTGAAGGGGGAGCATCGATTCAGGAAGAAACTGTTCAGGAGAAGTATGACCGCAGTCTCAAAAAGACACGGACAGGATTTGGAGCCCGCCTTAATGCTTTCTTTGCAGCTTTCCGTTCTGTAGATGAGGAATTTTTTGAAAAGTTAGAAGAACTCTTGATTACTAGTGACGTCGGAGTGCAAGTTGCTTCCAATCTGACTGAGGAATTACGCCAAGAAGCTCGCCTTGAAAATGCTAAAAAGCCAGACATTCTTCGTCGAGTCATCATTGAAAAGTTAGTAGACATTTATGAGAAAGACGGTCAATTTAACGAAAAAATCAATTTACAAGACGGTCTGACAGTTATGCTATTTGTGGGTGTGAATGGAGTTGGAAAGACCACTTCCATTGGGAAATTGGCTTATAAATATAAACAAGCTGGTAAGAAAGTCATGTTGGTTGCAGCAGATACTTTCCGAGCTGGAGCTGTTGCTCAACTGGTAGAATGGGGGCGTCGAGTAGATGTTCCTGTTGTGACAGGTCCAGAAAAGAGTGATCCAGCCAGCGTTGTTTATGATGGCATGGAGCAAGCAAAGGCTGAAAATGTAGATATTCTCATGATTGATACAGCTGGACGTTTGCAAAACAAAGATAATCTCATGGCAGAGTTGGAAAAAATTGGACGAATTATTAAACGGGCAGATCCCGCTGCACCACATGAAACTTTCTTAGCTCTGGACGCTTCGACGGGACAAAATGCCCTCATTCAGGCGAAGGAATTTTCAAAAATTACGCCAGTAACGGGGATTGTTTTGACAAAAATTGATGGAACTGCACGTGGTGGTGTCGTTCTTGCGATTCGCCAAGAACTTGATATTCCAGTTAAACTGATTGGATTCGGAGAAAAAATTGACGATATTGGAGCATTTAACTCTGAAAACTTTATGAAAGGGCTTTTGGAGGGCCTAATCTAAGAAAAAACGGAAGCTTGAACAACTTCTCGACATTGGTCTGATGGTTGTTGTTACGCTTCCGTTTTTTTTTAATTGCTAGAACTTGATGATGTTGTTGTATCCTTGCCATTACTATTATTACTTGTACTAGTTTGGCTAGAACTAGTATTACTTGATGTATTGCTGGACTGTTTAGTGTCAGAACTAGCACTACTTGTTTCTGTTTGACCTTGACTAGTCGTATTCGTGTCATTAGCCTTCGATTTTTCGACTGTTGTCTCCTTTTGAATTTCTTTGATAATGGTTGTTTGTGTCGTCTGACTACTCTTTGGTTTATTACCAGATTTATTATTATTCATGAAAGTCATGATTGTGATTGTAGCAGTGATAATTCCAAGAATACTCCCAATTGTAGCAAGGGTCTTCTGAAAAGCAGAGAGTCCCTTTTTGATATGGTGGCGGGTAGGTGTTTTTTCTTCTTTAGTAGGCGAAATTTTATTTTTTCGAGAATAATTTTCCATGGTAAATTGATAATCTCCTTTCTCATTTTCATTATACCCTCTTTATTTAAAATTGTCTTAAAAAAATTTGAAAGGTTGAAAATTGTGTGTAAAGCGTTTGAAAGCAAATGTAATTTTCTACTAGAAGGATAAAAAATCAGCTCAATCTTTATCTGTCCTTGTTGTCAGATGAAAAGAGCTGATGTAATTATAAAGAAGGACTAGGAAATAGTTGCTTGTGCAACGGCTAATCGTGCGGCAGGTACACGATAAGGCGAACAAGAAACATAAGTAATGCCAATATTTTGGAAGAATGGAATAGAAGCAGGATCTCCTCCAACTTCACCACAAACTCCAATTGGGAGATTTGGATTCACTTGATGGGCTTTCGAAATGGCTATTTTCAGGAGTTCTCCAACTCCAGTCTGGTCAATAGTTTGGAATGGATCAAATGACATAATTTCTTTGTCTTTGTAGTGCTGGATAAATTTTCCAATATCATCACGAGAAAAACCATAGGTCATTTGCGTCAAGTCATTGGTACCAAAGCTAAAGAAGTCTGCTTCCTTGGCTAGCTGATCCGCTATGAAACAAGCACGTGGTAATTCAATCATTGTACCAATTTCATAAGGAAATGGCTGCATATGATGTTTCTTGAAAATACTATCAATATGTTGGCAAAGAAAGGCTTTAATTAAAAGCAACTCTGACTTTTCTGCGATTAAAGGAATCATGATTTCTGGTTTAATAACCATGCCTTCTTTTACTAACCGAATGGCACTATTGAAAATAGCCTCTACTTGCATTTTATAAATTTCAGGTTGTGTAATTCCCAAACGACAGCCACGATGTCCTAACATTGGATTTGTTTCTTGCAGAGAGGAAATTTTCTGTGTTAATGTCTCAGCAGAAATTTGTAGTTTTTCAGCTAATTGCTCAATTTCCGATTTATTCTTTGGTAGAAATTCATGCATAGGAGGATCTAACAAACGGACAATCATAGCTTTATTCTGGATTGTTTGAAACATTTGATAGAAATCCTCTTCTTGGAAAGCCAAGAGTTTCTTTAAAGCGGAGTTTGTTTCTGCTTCGTCGTTTGATAAAATCAATCTGCGCATTTCTAAAATTCGTTTTTCACCAAAGAACATGTGCTCTGTGCGAGCAAGACCAATTCCTTTGGCACCAAATTGTATAGCTGTTTTTAAATCTTGAATCGTTTCTGCATTTGCTCGAACGCTCAGTTGAGCAATTTCGTCTGCCCAGGAAAGAAACAACTGTAATTCGTCATTGTTGTCAATCATAGTAGTTGAAATACTGTCCGTGTAGAGTTTTCCGGAAGTACCATCTACAGAAATGATATCCCCTTCTTTTAGGATTGTATTGGCGCATACAATTGTTTTATCGTATTCATTGATAGATAATTCACCACATCCTACGACACAACAAGTCCCCATACCACGAGCTACAACGGCAGCATGAGAAGTCATTCCGCCGTGACTAGTCACAATTGCTTGACTGACCACCATTCCTTCAATATCCTCGGGAGAAGTTTCTTGGCGAACCAAAATAACCTTTTTCCCTAGTGTATGAAGTTCTTTAGCCCGCTCGGCGGTAAAGACAATTTCTCCTGTTGCTGCGCCAGGACTAGCAGGAAGTCCTTGAGTCAAACAATGAGCTGATTTCAAAGCAGATTCTTCAAAAACAGGGTGGATTAGTTGGTTAATAGCAGAAGGACTGACTCGTAGGAGAGCTTCTTCTTTTGAAATCATTTTTTCATCGACTAAATCCAAAGCGATTTTTAAGCTTGCTTTAGCAGTACGCTTCCCATTTCGAGTCTGCAGGATGTACAGTTTCTCTTTTTCAATGGTAAATTCAATATCTTGCATATCTTTGTAATGTTGTTCAAGAACCTTGGCATAATTACAAAAGTTATCATAGGCTTGTGGTAGTATTCGCTTAAGAGCATCAATGGGTTCTGGGGTACGAATACCAGCAACGACATCTTCTCCTTGAGCATTAATCAGAAATTCACCAAATAAGTGATGCTCACCAGTGGCAGGATTTCTTGTGAAAACGACACCCGTTCCACTGTTCTGGTCGCTGTTTCCAAAAACCATACTCTGCACGTTGACTGCAGTACCTAAATCGTGTGGAATGTGGTTTAGTTCACGGTAAACTTTAGCACGTGGATTATTCCATGATTTAAACACAGCTTTAATAGCAGCATAGAGCTGTTCTTTAGGATTTTGTGGAAAATTTTGATAGTGTTCTTGATAGACTTCTTTATATTGTTGAATCAGTGTTTGATGCTCTTCTTTTGAGAAGTTGTTGACTGTTTTATTCAATTGTTTTTCGGTCTTTGCTAAGCAGCGGTCAAATTCTTCTTTTGGAATACCATAGACGACATCTGCAAACATCTGCAATAAACGTCTATAACAATTGTAAGCGAAATTGGCATTTGTTGTGTCTGCTAAAGTCTGAACACGCAAGTCATTTAGACCAAGATTGAGAATCGTATCCATCATACCAGGCATAGAAATTTTTGCACCGCTACGAACAGAGACCAGTAGAAGTGAAGATTCATTTCCCATAAAAAATTTATTAGTTTGGGATTCCAAAGTAGTAATCGCTTTCAAAATTTCCTTTTTTAAAATAGATTCAAAAAAGGAAGGAGTTTCTAAATAGCGTAGACAACTTTGAGTTGTAATGGTAAAGCCTTCTGGCACAGGGAGTCCTAAATGAGTCATTTCTGCCAAATTAGCCCCTTTACCACCAAGCAATGCTTTGTCGCCAGCGCGTCCTTCGTTAAAGGAATAAATCCATTTATCCATTTTTGCCTCCAATTTGTTAAATATGCGTCATAATAAACAACAAATATATTGTAATATACAGCATATATATTTGTCAATAGAAAACAATAGATAAAAAACATTGACATTTTGGATTTATTTGTTATAATATGACACATAATGTTGATTATTAAAGCTTAGAGTTTTGAAAAGGAGTAACAATTGAAATTATCGCAGCGACAAAAAGAGATTGTAGAAATTGTAAAAAAGAATCAACCAGTTAGCGGAGAAAAAATATCAGAGCTGTTAGATGTATCTAGGGCAACTTTGCGGTCTGATTTATCTTTTTTAACTTTAGTAGGAATTTTAAAAGCAACCCCGAAAGTTGGCTATACGTATTCTGGTTCCGATTTGGAAACGCTCTTTTTCTTTGATACGTTTCAGAAGAAAATAGAGGATGTAATGACCTCTCCTGTATTGGTTTCACACGATTCGTTTATTCAAGATGCCATCATTACATTATTTATGTATGATGCGGATGTTCTTTATGTGATAGATGAAGAAAAGAAATTACTAGGTATTTTATCGCGAAAAGATTTATTAAGAGCTGCACTAAATGCTAATATAAGCGTGACACCAGTAGCCGTTTGTATGACGAGAATGCCACATATTAAAACCTGTCATAAGGATTTGAATATTCTTGAAGCTGCAGCACTTTTACAGGATTTCGCCATTGATTCACTACCTGTTGTGGATGACCGAAATGAAGGACACATAATTGGAACAATTACCAAGTCGACTTTATTGAACTTTATTATTCAAGAAGCAAGAAATGCAGAAGTAAACCGATAAAAAGGAGTTTTCATGAAAAAAGAGATTACTATTTACACTATTTCTGATTCTTTGGGAGGAACGTCCCAAAAGTTAGTATCAGCCGTCATGGCTCAATACCCGGATTTGGTTTTCAATAATAGTTATCGATTCCCATTTATTAATAAGGAATCTGAATTGTTAGATATTTTGCAGGATGCTATCAAAGATGATGCAATTGTAATCAGTACCTTGGTAGATAGTCATTTAGCAGCCACTGCGAGGGAATTTAGCAGAGTCAATCAGTTGTCTTACCTAGATTTGATGAATCCATTCTTTGAGGTTATCAAGGAAAAAACAGGCACTCAACCGATTGAGGTTCCTGGAGTTCTCCACCGTTTGGATAAGGAGTATTTCAATAAAATATCTGCTATTGAATTTGCTGTTAAATATGATGATGGTAAGAATCCACAAGGATTTTTGGAGTCAGACCTTGTGATTCTAGGGGTTTCTCGAACGTCTAAGACACCGCTTAGTATTTATTTGGCGAATAAAGGTTACAAAGTATCAAATCTTCCTTTGATTCCTGAAGTTCCGCTGCCACAAATTTTAGATAAGGTAGATAAAAGAAGGATGATTGGACTAGTTTGCGATCCAGATAAATTATCCAAAATAAGAAGCAATCGTTTGGATGCTCTTGGTTTGACACAAGCTACAAGCTATACAGATGTAGAAAAAATTTATGAAGAATTGGACTACTCTAAGAAGGTTTTCCAAAAATATCAGAGCTACATTATCAATATTACTGATAAATCCATTGAAGAGACAGCGTGTATTATTGAAGAACATTTGAAGTCTCTGGCTTCAACGAAGGATTAAAGAGTTGATGTGGTGTATGTAAACGAGGTGAATGAATGGAGCAATACAAACGAATATTATTAAAAGAGTTTGATTCCAAGCAAAAAGTCATCACAGAGTTAATCAATCTGGAAGCTATTTTGAATTTACCCAAAGGAACAGAACTTTACCTTAGCGATATTCATGGTGAGTTTGAAGCTTTTGATTATATCCTAAGAACCTGTGCAGGAAATTTGAACGAAAAAATCAACGACTGCTTTGGAGAAGAGTTAGGAAAAGCGGAAAAAGATAAGCTGACCTTGCTGATTGCATATCCTCAGGAAGTTTTGAATGATGACTCCCTTTATCCGTTGAAAGATAAAAACTGGTATGGAAGAATCATTCAAAATTTATTTACTTTGCTCGCGTTTGTAGCAGCCAAGTACACGCGCTCTAAAGTAAGGAAAGCTTTGCCACCACAATATACTTACATTATGGAGGAATTGCTTTACACGGATCGAAATCTGCCAGATAACAATATTTATTTTGAAACAATTCAGAACTATTTGATAGACTTGGGTGAGGCAAATGCATTTATCTTGGCTCTCTCAAAGGTAATTCGGCAGTTGATTATTGATCATCTTCATATAGTTGGTGATATTTTTGACCGTGGAGCGGCAGCGGATAAAGTGATGAATGAACTCATGGCTTATCATTCTGTTGATATCCAATGGGGAAACCACGACATCATCTGGATGGGAGCTTTTTTTGGATCTAAAGAATGTTTGCTTACTCTTTTGCGAATAGCTGCTAGATATGGGTATCTTTACGATATTGAACGAGCTTATGGTCTTAATCTAAGACCGCTCGTTCTCTTTGCAGAAAAGACTTATTCTGAAAATGCAAAGTTTAAACCTAACTTAGGCAAAAGAAGCGATAGTTATGCTCCGAAAGAAATTCTCCAGTTGGAAAAAGTCCACCAAGCATTAGCGATCATCCAGTTTAAATTGGAAAGCCAGCTTATTCAAAGGCGACCAGAGTTTGATATGGCTCAAAATGTGACGCTTGATAAGATTGATTATTGGGAAGAGAGTATTTTAGTTGGAGGAAAGAAGCATTTCTTAGCTAATACTTGTTTTCAAACGATTAATCCTCAAAAGCCAGAGGAATTAACGGATGAGGAAGAAGAAGTGGTTGCTACTTTGCTGGATTCTTTCCAACATTCTCTTCAACTCAAGGGTCACATTTCTTTTTTGATGAAAAAGGGTTCTATGTATAAGATTTATAATAATCATCTTCTCTTTCATGGTTGCATTCCTTTGGGAGAATCCGGAGACTTTGAACCTTTGCAGATCAATGAAATTCGCTATACTGGTAAAGAATTACTCGACTTTTTTGAATACCACATCCGAGAAAGTTCTAAAAATCCAGACATCCAAGATGACTTTTCAACCGACCTTATCTGGTATTGTTGGAACGGCAAATTATCTCCTTTGTTTGGCAAGGACAAGATGACCACCTTGGAGCGTTACTTTATCGAGGATAAGGAAACGCATATTGAAAAGGAAAATCCTTATTTTTCTTATCGAAATTCTGCTAAGATTTGCAAGTTGATTTTAGAAGAATTCGGTCTCTTTTCTGAAGATTCTAGGATTGTAAATGGGCATACACCTGTGAAAACGCTGAAGGGAGAATCACCGATTCGAGGTGAAGGAATGCTGTTCGTTATTGATGGTGGTTTGTGCGAAGCCTATCAAAAGAAAACAGGAACTGCTGGCTATTCCTTGCTTAATAATTCTTATGGTTTCCAGATTGTGACACATCAACCTTTTCAAAATGTCCAAAAAATGATTGAGGAAGCTTTAGATTTATCTTCCTTGAAGAGAGTAATTGAGCACGTTCGCGAGCGAACCTTGATAAAATCAACGACAATCGGACAAAGCCTCATTGAACAACAACAGGAATTATCTGTTCTTTTACATGAATTTTATGACTACTAAGAAAATAATATAATTGTTATCTCTCTAAGTTTTCCGCTTAGAGAGCTTTTATTTACGACTTTCTCTGTTGTTCCTATTTCTTTTTCGTGTTACAATAAGGGTATTGAAATATAGAGGTTTAAGATGATTTATTTAGATAATTCGGCAACTACAAAGCTTTACCCAGAGGCTTTGGCTACTTATACGGAAGTTGCTTCAAAAATCTGGGGGAACCCTTCCAGCCTCCATAGTTTGGGTAGTCAAGCGACGCGCTTGTTAGATGCATCACGCAAGCAGATTGCAGGTCTTTTAGGTAAATCTTCTCAGGAGATTTTTTTTACGTCTGGAGGGACAGAAGGAGATAATTGGGTTATCAAGGGTGTGGCTTTTGAAAAAGCACGCTATGGCAAGCATGTCATTGTATCTGATATTGAGCATCCAGCAGTGAAAGAATCTGCACTCTGGCTGAAAAAGCAAGGCTTTGAAGTAGACTTTGCACCTGTTGATAACAAAGGTTTTGTAGAGGTTGAAAAATTAGCAAAACTAATCAGACCGGATACGACCTTAGTTTCTGTGATGGCTATCAATAATGAAATTGGTTCTATTCAGCCGATTAAAGCTATTTCAAAGCTTTTAGCAGACAGGCCAACAGTTTCTTTTCATGTGGATGCGGTTCAAGCCATAGCCAAGATTCCAACGGAAAATTATTTAACTGATCGCGTGGACTTTGCGACGTTTTCTAGTCATAAATTTCATGGTTTACGTGGTGTTGGATTTGTCTATATCAAATCTGGCAAGAAAATTTGTCCGCTGTTGAATGGTGGTGGTCAAGAATCAGATAAGCGTTCTACGACTGAAAATTTGGCGGGTATTGCAGCAACTGCAAAAGCCTTGCGCTTGTCTATGGAAAATTTGGAAACGTTCACCACACGAACCTCCAAGATGAAAGAGATTATTTTAGAAGAGCTAGCTAAATACCCTGATGTAACAATTTTTTCAGGAACAGAAAATTTTGCGCCGCATATTCTAACTATTGGTATCAAGGGGGTACGAGGAGAAGTAGTGGTCCATGCTTTTGAAGAGTATGACATTTATATCTCTACTACGAGTGCTTGTTCCTCTAAAGCGGGCAAACCAGCTGGAACTTTGATAGCCATGGGTGTTGAAAAATCCCTAGCTCAGACGGCTATTCGTATCAGTCTGGATGCAGAGAATGATATGAGTCAGATGGAGCAATTTCTAACAACGTTCAAAATCATTTATGAAAAAACTAGAAAAGTAAGGTAAACAATGGAATATTCAGAAATTATGGTTCGCTATGGCGAGCTTTCAACTAAAGGAAAAAATCGAATGCGCTTCATTAACAAATTGAAACGCAATATGCAAGCAGTCCTGTCTATTTATCCAGAGATTCATGTGAAAGCAGATCGAGATCGCGCACATGTCTATCTTCATGGAATGGCTTATCAACCAGTCGCAGAATCCCTCAAACAAATTTTTGGGATTCAAAATTTTTCTCCGTCTTATAAAGTTGAGAAGTCAGTTCCTGCTTTGGTTGAAGCGGTACAGACAATTATGAAAGAAATTTATAAAGAGGGAATGACGTTTAAGATTGCCAGTAAACGTAGCGACCACAATTTTGAATTGGATAGTCGTGAGCTAAATCAAACTCTTGGAAATGCCGTGTTTGATGCCATCCCACATGTTCAAGTCAAGATGAAAGCGCCAGATATTACTCTACAAGTGGAAATACGTGAGGAAGCAGCTTATTTGTCTTATGAAACAATCCGTGGAGCAGGCGGGCTTCCTGTCGGGACATCTGGAAAAGGTATGCTGATGTTGTCGGGCGGGATTGATTCACCGGTTGCGGGCTATCTAGCACTCAAACGTGGAGTGGATATTGAAGCGGTTCACTTTGCGAGCCCGCCTTATACAAGTCCAGGTGCTCTCAAAAAAGCGCAGGATTTGACACGTAAATTAACTAAATTTGGTGGAAATATTCAATTTATTGAAGTACCATTTACGGAAATTCAAGAAGAAATCAAAGCGAAAGCACCAGAAGCTTATCTTATGACCTTAACTCGTCGTTTTATGATGCGGATCACGGATCGCATTCGTGAAGAACGCGGTGGGCTTGTTATCATCAACGGAGAAAGTCTTGGTCAAGTTGCCAGCCAAACGCTAGAGAGTATGCAAGCAATCAATGCTGTGACAAACACTCCGATTATTCGTCCAGTTGTAACTATGGATAAGTTAGAAATTATTGATATTGCTGAAAAAATTGATACTTTTGAAGTCTCTATCCAGCCTTTTGAGGATTGTTGTACCATCTTTGCGCCAGACAGGCCTAAAACCAATCCGAAAATCAAAAATGCCGAGCAGTACGAGGCTCGCCTAGATGTTGAAGGTTTGGTAGAACGCGCCGTTGCTGGTATCATCATTACTGAAATCACACCAGAAGTAGAAACAGACGAAGTGGATGAGATGATTGAAGGATTGTTGTAGATTTATATTGAATTTTATAATTATAATGCGTAAATAAAGTGTATAGTTGTATAAAAAATAAATAAAATTAATAAAAGGTATTGACAAGACTTAGAAAGGATTTTATTATGAGCAGAGCAGAGCAGAGCAGAGCAGAGCAGAGCAGAGCAGAGGTAATTAGTAACCTTTTTTCAGTATACCCAAAAACACTTTCAATCCTTGAGATTGGAGGTGTTTTCTAATGCCTGCTACATTTAACGAACGCCCTCACCAAAATGAAAAAGCTGAGGCACTTGCTTACGTTAGACGACTAATGGAGCAGGCAAGAAAAGAATCTAACCATGAAGATCTTCCCAAACTAGAGAAATTACTAGAGTTGATTGATTCCAAGCGCTATGGTCTGGTCTGGGAGGAACATGCTGAACTGGTCGAGGAAGAGATGAAAACAAAGATACCTGTTTTCGTCGAAGACGAGACCAGAAAAATTCGGGGTAATCCTAAGTCCGAGGACTATAATTTCCTGCTTGAAGGTGATAATCTCCATAGCCTCCACCTCCTTCAAAAAACGCATGTAGGTAAGATTGATGTGATTTATATCGATCCACCTTATAATACGGGGAATAAAGACTTTATCTACAATGATAAGATTGTGGATAAGACGGACGGTTACTCTCACAGCAAATGGCTGTCCTTTATGAGTAAAAGATTGGAACTTGCAAAGGAATTATTGAGTGAAACGGGGGTTATCTTCATTTCTATCGATGATAATGAACAAGCACAGTTGAAGTTATTGTGTGATGAGATTTTTGGGGAGGATAATTTTATTGGAACGTTTATTGTAAATACAACTCCAAATGGTAGGGATTATGGAGCAATGGCTAAACAACATGAGTACTCTTTGATGTATTCAAAAAAAATTAGTAAAGTACACTTTAATAAAATAAAGGACGAGGAAAAGAAATTTAAATATAAGGATAATATAGGAGAGTTTAATATTCATCCTCTTTATAATAGCAATGTTGCTTTTACTCCTGCTAATCGACCTAATTTGCACTATCCTTTTTATGTACAACCGAATACTAAAGATGAGAATGGTTTTTATAAAATTGCATTAGTTAAATCTGAAGGAAGTATTGAAATATACCCTCCTAAATCGATGAAAGGAGATGCTCAATTTGTTTGGAGATGGGGGAAAGTTAAATCTGAAGCTAATATTAATGTTGAGATAGTTGGTTATAAAGTCAATGGAGAATTTAGAATAGTTCAAAAAATGAGAGGAGACAGTAAAATAATACGAAGTCTTCTTATTGATAAGAAATATAGTACTAGAACTGGAACTTCCGAATTAGAAAAGATATTAGGTTATAAAAGCTTTGTTTATCCGAAAACTGTAAACTTACTCAAGATATTTTTACAAGCTTCAACGTATTCAAACTCAATAGTCCTCGACTTTTTCGCTGGATCAGGTACTACTGGTCATGCGGTGGCTCAGCTTAATAAAGAAGATGGGGGCAATCGGAAGTACATCCTTTGTACCAATAATGAAAACAAGATTTGTGAAGAGGTGACCTACAAACGTTTGTCAAACATCCAAGAAGAGCTTCCTCATAATCTTAAATATTTCAAGACACGATTCATTGAAAAAGAAGATGAGGAATTGGAATATTCCCTTCTCAACAATGTTAAGACACTGATAGAGTTGGAGCATGCCATTGACCTGAGTGAAAGCGATAAGGCTGTGGCCTTTAGTTTGTCAGCAATCAGAGAACTGGACTTAACGGAAATCAAAACAGTCTATGTTCGCCAGCATTCTCACGCCCTGATGGATAAAGAAGACCTAGTAAGGTATGAAGGCATTGAACTGATTGATGTTCCAGAATATTATTTTTCCAAAGAAATGAGGGAGGCAGGACTCTAATGAAATTATTTCCTTTTCAAGAGCAGGCGGTACAAACCCTGCTAGATAAATTTTTCTATTCTTCAAAACAAACAACGGTCTTTTATGCACCGACGGGAGCAGGAAAAACGATTATGCTCATCAATCTCATGGATAGGATTATCGAAAATAATCCCAATCCTTATGACTATGTCTTTGTTTGGCTAACACCTGGAAATGGTGAGCTTGAGGAGCAGTCCTGGAATAAATCGAAAGATTATGGAAAATTCGTCAAATCCATTACCCTAGATGATGCGTTGACGGGAGGTTTTCAAGCTAATACAGCAACTTTCCTGAACTGGGAGCGCGTGAAAAATGACAAGGCGATTGCTCTTCGTGAGGGTGAAACCAAAAATCTTGACGATATTATCAAAGATGCCAGAAATAAAGGCCTGCACTTTGTGGTGATTATAGATGAAGAACATCGCGACCAGACAGAAAAAGCGCAACGGATCATCGATAAATTTGATGCAGATAAAATTATCCGAGCATCAGCGACACCTAAGTCGTCATCGCCAGATTATGACAATGTTCAAGTCAATGACGAAGATGTGATTGCACAGGGTCTCATTGCCCGTAATGTTGAGCTTAACCCAGACGGTGTTGATGGGGATGTCGTGGATAATATGGTTCAGTATTTTTTGGATTTTTCAGATGATAAGCGCCGTCAAATCAAGGCTGAGTATGAAAAATTAGGTCTGACAATCAATCCCTTAGTGCTTATCCAATTTCCGGATGAGAAAAAAGCAAATAAGGAAGAGCGCAGAAGTCTTATCAAGCAAGTCAGAGACTACCTCCGTGAAATTGGCCAAGACGATAGTCAAGTGGCAACTTGGCTGGCAAACGAGAAAATCAATGTCGCTGATATTGAAAAATTAGACAGTCCTGTTAATTATCTGTTGATGAAACAGGCAGTCTCCACTGGTTGGGATGCACCTCGAGCGAAAATTTTAGTTAAACTGCGCCTGAATACGGAGCCAAACTTCACCTTGCAAACCATTGGTCGTATCCGCCGTATGCCCCAGCAAAAGCATTATGACAATCCTTTGCTGGATAATGCTTTTATCTACTCGAATGACCAAAAATACATTGCCGATGTCTTGAAAAAAGGCGAAGGCACTTATATTGCAACCTATGAGCTAAAAGAAGGAGTACCAGATTTTCAACTGAAGTCAGTGAAACCCAATAGTTATGCAGGTCTGACCAATAGCGAAATCATACAAGCGCTTAGAAGCCAGTTCAAAAAAGAATATAGCCTTATTGAACAAAATGGTAAACAAAATCAAGAAAAACTAGAAAATTATGGCTTCCGATTTGGCAGAATGATTTACCAACGATTGGCGACATCAGATAAATTGGAACGAGATATTGTGACAGAACGGCACCAAACGTATGAGATAAGCATGCCCGTCAATCTTCGGGAAAATCGTTTAGATTTGCTGAACGCTGAGCAAGCTATACAAAAATCTCTCTATCGTGACACACCTAAAGATGTAGATGATATTCTGTCGGAGCTATTTTCCAATCGCAGTGAAGAAACTAACAAACGATTTTTAAGTCTAAAACGTTCGGATTTTATGGCTTTTGTGATTAATAATTACAGGCTTCTTCGTGATCTTGCAAAACGTGCAGATGCCAGAGGTTTATTTGACAAGCAATTATCCTTAGAATACGGCATTAGTCATGATGAACTCGATCTTGTAGCTTTTGAATTACCTAAATATGAGATGTATCAGGCTTTAAAAAAAGAATCAGGAGAAGTCTTCTCCAAAAATGTTTACAAAGGGTATGGTAAAAATAATTGGGTGACAACTTCAAAACCGGAAAAAGCTTTTGAAGAATGGCTTGAAAGTAATGATCAGGTCAAGTGGTGGTATCGTAGCAAGGACCGAGGAGATAAGTATTTTTCTGTTGCTTATGGACAGAAAAAAGAAGGGTTCTTTCCTGATTACATTTTCCTTGGGATAGATGGCAGGACTTACATTGTTGAAACCAAAGGTGGAAAAAATCAAAATATCGACCAGTACTCAGAAGCAAAATTTAAAGCTATCAGGGAATGGAGGGAGAATCTCAAAACAAATCCACATGGTGCCCGATTTGCTTTTGTACGCCCAATAATAAATAGCGCTACGGGGGATGTGAGCGGATTACTTTTTAACAATACTTCCTGGAAAGAGGATACTAGTGATAGAGAATACTGGAAACCAATAAATGAGTTCTTCAAAGATGATTTGTTTGATCTTTAATTTTTTACTTACCTAGTCTGTAGAATCTGGGAATTGCCTTTATTTGCTCAAAGTTATAATGTTTCTTAAAAATTCGTATAGTGTGCTTTGATAAAAAATACTTGCCAAGGGCTATCAGAAATGCTATACTTATAGAGTTGACTATGCACAGCCTGTGCAACCGCTCGAACATCGTCATAAGTGGTTCGTCCCACGATGCTAGGCGAGTCTTCACAAAATTAGGGGAAACCCGTAAAATTCATAGGAGGTGCATAATGAGCACATATGCAATCATTAAAACTGGCGGCAAACAAGTTAAAGTTGAAGTTGGTCAAGCAGTTTACGTTGAAAAATTGGACGTTGAAGCTGGTCAAGATGTAACATTTGACGAAGTTGTTCTTGTTGGTGGTGAGAACACTGTTGTCGGAACCCCACTTGTTTCTGGAGCTACTGTTGTTGGAACTGTTGAAAAACAAGGAAAGCAAAAGAAGGTTGTTACTTACAAGTACAAACCTAAAAAAGGTAGCCATCGTAAACAAGGTCACCGTCAACCATATACTAAGGTTGTCATCAATGCAATCAATGCTTAATTTTTAAGGAGAGCACATGATACAAGCAGTCTTTGAACGAGCCGAAGATGGTGAGCTGAGGAGTGCAGAAATTACTGGACACGCCGAAAGTGGCGAATACGGCTTTGATGTCGTGTGTGCATCGGTTTCTACGCTTGCCATAAATTTTATCAATTCGATTGAAAAATTCGCAGGCTATGAACCAATCTTAGAATTAAACGAAGAAGAAGGTGGATTTTTACGAGTAGAAATTCCTACAGATATTCCATCTCACCAAAGAGAAATGACTCAACTTTTCTTTGAATCATTCTTCTTAGGAGTGGCAAACTTATCGGAGAACTCAGCTGAGTTCGTCCAGACAAGAGTTATCACAGAAAACTAACACGGAGGAAAAACATTATGTTGAAAATGAATCTTGCTAATTTGCAACTTTTCGCCCACAAAAAAGGTGGAGGTTCTACGTCTAACGGACGTGATTCACAAGCAAAACGTCTTGGTGCTAAAGCAGCTGACGGTCAAACTGTTACAGGTGGCTCAATCCTTTACCGTCAACGCGGTACTCACATCTACCCAGGTGTAAACGTTGGTCGCGGTGGAGATGACACTTTGTTTGCAAAAGTTGAAGGCGTTGTACGCTTTGAACGCAAAGGTCGCGATAAAAAACAAGTTTCTGTTTATCCGATTGCGAAATAAAGATTTTAGATCCCTTACTTAGTGGTGGGGGATTTTCTTTTAAATAAAATGTTGTAAAAATCCAAAAATATTTCATTCAGTAGAAAGAAAAAGCTTCACAATTAACATAGAGCGCCTATTTTCTAAGGCTTCTTTTTTTATACAAAGATTGAAACACTATTCTTGACAAAAAAGTAGTTTATAGTTTACTATACCCTCGTAAGGGTATAACTAAAGTTTCTGTTGTTTCACTTATTTACAAGAGAATTAGATATAAAATAAAAAGAGAAGATGCAATTAGTAGATGTACGAATGCCCTTTGAAGATTGGAATGGTCATATAAAGAACGAAAAGAATGCTCTGCACAATAAAATCACGAGGTGTGTATAGAAAACAAATGAGACAATATATGTCATTTGTCACTCAAAGCGGCAGCAAAAAAGTTAAAGAAAAAAGGCTACGATGTTGTCAATGTTCAAGGCGGTATGAGTGCTTGGACTGGAAAAATTGTTTAAAAGCTATAAAGGAGGAAGTTGAATGAAAATTATCATTGTTGGTGGTGTTGCGGGTGGAATGTCTGCGGCGACGCGTCTAAGACGATTAATGGAAGAAGCTGAAATTATTATTTTTGAAAAGGGGCCATTCGTTTCCTTTGCGAACTGTGGTCTGCCTTACTATGTTTCTGGGGAAATTGCTGAGCGGAAAGATTTGTTAGTACAAACGCCTGAAAGTTTAAAGGCGCGGTTTCGTTTAGATGTGCGACCTTTTCATGAAGTGACGGCTATTTCACC
The DNA here is from genome assembly GCF_000413475.1 of Streptococcus intermedius SK54 = ATCC 27335. Lineage (GTDB taxonomy): Bacteria > Bacillota > Bacilli > Lactobacillales > Streptococcaceae > Streptococcus > Streptococcus intermedius. The sequence continues at coordinate 501,626 of NZ_ATFK01000001.1, forward strand.
AGATCAACATATGGTGACGGTTCGACATGACGGAAAGGAATTTACAGAGAGTTACGACAAGTTGATTTTATCTCCGGGGGCAAAGCCATTTATACCCCCGATTGAAGGTTTGGAAACAGCCGAAAATACCTATACTTTACGAAATGTTCCTGATCTAGATAAGATTATGTTGGCTTTGGAGAAACAACCAAAAGAAGCTGTGGTAATTGGTGCTGGATTCATTGGGCTTGAGATGGCAGAAAATCTTCGTAAGCGTGGTTTGAATGTGACGATTGTTGAGAAAGCACCGCATGTTTTGCCATCGCTTGATGAAGAAATGGCTGCTTTTGTTCAAACTGAATTGTTAAAAAACGGCATTCAAGTAGTTACTTCTCAGTCTGCTACGCGGTTTGAGAACAAGGGAAAGGTCATTGTGCTGGAGAATGGACAAAAAATTGTTTCTGATGTGACCATTTTATCTGTAGGGGTGCAACCAGAGAATGCTTTAGCACAGACAGCAGGTATTGAGCTGGGATTGCGTGGCGGTATCTTAGTCAATGAGCGTTATGAAACCAGTCAATCTGATATTTATGCGGTCGGCGATGCGATTGTTGTCAAGCAAGAGGTTACAGGAGAAGGTGCACTGATTTCATTGGCTTCGCCTGCCAATCGTCAAGGTCGCCAAGTCGCGGATGTGATTGCTGGAGTAGCTCGCAAGAATAAAGGCAGCATTGGTACAGCTATCGTTCGGGTATTTGACATGACGGCAGCTTCAACAGGGCTGAGCGAGCGCATTCTTCGTATGAATGGCCTGCCTTATCAAGTTATTCATGTCAGTGGTAAGGATCATGCTGGCTACTATCCGGGTGCAACTGATGTGATCTTGAAACTCCTCTTTGAGCCAACAAGTGGCAAAATTTATGGTGCACAAGGTGTTGGGAAAAAAGGCGTTGATAAGAGGATTGATATTTTGGCAACGGCCATCAAAGGTAATCTAACCATTTTTGATTTGCCAGAGTTGGAATTTACCTATGCGCCACCGTTTGGCTCTGCTAAAGATCCGATCAATATGCTGGGATATGCAGCCTTAAACTTGGTAGAAGGTTTGAGTGACAATATCCAGTGGTATGAATTGGAAGATGAACTAGCTGCTGGTAAGAAGTTCCTAGATGTGCGGACGGCCAGTGAGCTTCAGCAAGGTCGTTTGAAAGTGGATACGGTTCACATTCCTTTAAATGAATTGCGTGAGCGTTTAGGAGAATTAGATAAGTCGCAGGACTATATCGTGAGCTGTCATAGCGGACTTCGTAGCTATGTTGCTGAGCGCATTCTCAAACAAGCAGGATTTTCTGTTCAAAATCTAGACGGCGCCTTTGCCTTGTACAAAATGGTAAAACCAGAGGGAGTAGAATATGGAAGCTAGCATCAGCATGCCTGAATTTTATAAAAAATATCAGACAGAAAACTTATCCATTCTTAATGTGCGAGAAGGTTATGAGTTTCAAATGGGATACGTGCTGACGGCAAAAAATCTGCCATTAAGCACTTTTGAGACAGGCGACAAACAGGAGACATACTACGTCATCTGTCAATCTGGCACACGTTCTGCGGCTGCGTGTCAGTTTTTAAGTGCACAAGAATTTGATGTAACCAATGTAGCTGGGGGCATGAATTTCTGGCATGGCGAGGTGGAATAAGGAAAGAGAAAAGAAACTGAATAAAAACCTTCCAAAAATAGTAAAAAGCTTAAAATCAAGTTATCAAAAACGTTGATTTTAAGCTTTTTCTTGTTCATTGCTTCATTTTGACTAGAAATTGAGTTTTTGCCCAACCTATAACTCAATAATATGTGGCTCGTAACCAATAGCTTCTAGGAATTTGAGTAGGTTCGTTGTGTCTAAAAAGAGTGTTTTTTCATTGGTATTGGGGTGAAAACTCATTCGTTTTTCCGACATGATTTCTTTGTCAAAATAGACTTGAATATCTTTGTCTACATTGTTTAACAATCCAAAAGGAGAAACAACACCTGCTGGCAACATCATTTTTTCAAACAGACTATCAGATGATGCCATGCGGATTTTATTGGCTCCGACCAGTTCTTTAAACAAGTTCATGTCCAAGCGTTTTTTGTCGTCCATAATGAGTAAATAGTAGGCAGTTTTCTTTTTATTAGTAAGAAACATGGTTTTGGTGCGGACACCCTCGATGCCTTCGATGAAGCTGTCGGCTTGCTCGGTTGTAAGCGCTGGTTCGTGCTCTACGATTTCAAATGGAATGTTTAGCTTGTTTAGGGTTTCTTCCACTTTTTTGTATAAGTCCATTTTACTTGCCTCCTTTAGTCTTATTATACCATATCGAGATGCTCTTTTCTACCAACGTAGCTGTAAAACAAGTTCGCTCTTTCCCCGAAGCTGATACTTCTTTAAGAGTTTCTTTTATCTACTGAGTGTGTTCCATTGTCTAAAGAGAAACGATAGTTTAAATCGTATTTTATACCTTAAACAGATAAACCTCAGTAGACAACCAAGCTATTGAGATTGTTTTGTTTGATAAGGTTTTCCTCACCGCTCTTTTTGAACTTCAAGGTCATCCAAAGGATGGTTGAGACAGTCGGTGAGATATCAATTCAATTCTCTGTTCAACGCTGGAGCAAACGGCAGTTAATTAGGTGAATATGCATACAGTCGCGCTCTTTCTCTATCATTTTTTGAATGCAATGCCATTGTTCTTTGAACATTTTAGCCGTGTAATAAGTGTTGTATTTGCTATGTTCCTGTCCCTCTGTTTCATTTTTACATGCTATCTTGAATGGACTTCTTTATCAAAGTTTTCGCCTTGTCTTTATGGTATAATGAAAGAGTTAAGGAGAGAAAAGATGAATATTGTAAAAAGAACTAATGTGACAGAAAAAGAACGCCAACAACTGTTAGCAATTACGAGAGATTGTCATCAGCTAGATGGAAGCTATCGTACCCCCTATCTTGATACGACTTACAACATAGATAAAGATATGCCTGCTTTTTTCTTAGCGTACGAGGCAACTGAGTTGGTAGGTTATTTATCTGTCTATGCTGATGAACCGAAAACAGCGGACATTTCACTCTATGTGTTACCTGCCTATCGGCGCAAAGGAATTGCTCGTGCTTTGCTAAGCGAATTTGCAAATGTAGCGACACAATACAATTTATCCGAAGTTGACTATGTGACAGAAATAGCTTTTTTGACCAAACACCCGAACTTTTTGGAGCATTTTCAATTTCACATAACAGATGTTGAGTTGTGGATGGAGCAGCCACGCAGGCAATTTGCTTTAGAAAAGAGAGCGGGTTTAGAAGTTGTTTTGGCAGATTTGGGCTTAGTCGAAGAGATTGCAATTTTCCAAGCAGAAGCGTTTGGAAATCCTTTAGAAAGCAGTCGTACCTATGCGCGTGAAGCTATCTTAGATAATAACACTCTTTTGTTTGTATTGAAAAAAGAAGGGAAAATTGTTGCATCTTGCTCTGTTGATATGAGTATAGATTCTAATTATTTTTTTGCTTTAGCTGTTAAGAAAGAACTGCGTGGGCAAGGATTGGGTTCTTATTTCATGTTGGCAATAATGAATGACGTCTATGAACGGAATGATTTGAAATTCCAAATTGTAGTAGACAAGGAAAATACAGGTGCTTACAAACTTTACCAACGATTAGGGTTTCAAGTGATGACAGAAGTTGCCTATGTCAGCAAGTAAGAGGTGATAAAGATGTGTCAAGAATGTTATACTAGGGAAAATAGGAGAACGCCTTTATTGAATCCTTAGTGTATGACAGTTTAGTTATGCCTTGATTTATGGTATAATGATAAAACGCTTGAAAGAGGATAAAAGAATGAATATTCAACAACTGCGTTATGTTGTAGCGATTGCCAACAGTGGCACCTTTCGTGAAGCAGCTGAGAAAATGTACGTTAGTCAGCCGAGTTTGTCCATTGCAGTTCGAGATTTAGAAAAAGAGTTGGGCTTTAAAATATTTCATAGAACGAGCAGTGGCACATTTCTGACACGTCGAGGGATGGAATTTTACGAAAAAGCTCAGGAATTGGTAAAGGGATTTGATATCTTTCAAAATCACTATACCAATCTAGTGGAGGAGAAGGCAGAATTTTCTATCGCTAGCCAGCACTATGATTTCTTACCACCACTGATAACGGAGTTTGCTAGATGTTATCCGAAAGATAAAAACTTTCGGATCTTTGAGTCTACTACGGTACAGATTTTAGATGAAGTGGCTCAGGGGCATAGTGAGATTGGCATTATCTATCTGAACAATCAAAATACTAAAGGAATGATGCAACGGATCGATAAACTGGGACTAGAAGTGGTAGATTTGATTCCTTTTCAGACGCATATCTATCTACGAGCAGATCACCCTTTAGCTGGGAAAGAGGAGCTTACTATGGAAGATTTGGCAGATCTACCGACGGTTCGTTTTACGCAGGAAAAGGATGAATATCTCTATTATTCAGAGAATTTTGTTGATACTAGTGCCAGTTCTCAGATGTTTAATGTAACTGATCGTGCCACTTTGAATGGCATTTTAGAGCGGACAGATGCTTATGCAACAGGATCTGGATTTTTGGATAGTAATAGCGTAAACGGCATTACGGTGATTCGATTACAAGACAACTTGGAAAATCATATGGTTTATGTTAAACGAGAAGAAGTAGATCTTTCACCAGTCGGTGCAGCTTTTGTTGCTGTTATGGAAAAATATTTTGCAAAAAGAGGTAAAAAATGAAACGAAAAGTGATGGTGCCGATTGTGATTGTGGCCTTAATTGCTTTGGATCAATGGGTAAAATTTGAAATTGTCAAAAACATTCAATTAGGTGAAGTAAAGTCCTTTATTCCAAAAATTTTGAGTTTGACTTATTTGCGAAATACAGGTGCGGCATTTTCAATTTTAGAAAACCAGCAGTGGTTGTTTGCGGTGATTACTTTAGTGGTGATTGGTGCAGCTATTTGGTATTTGTGCAAGCATATCAAAGGCTCTTTCTGGCTGCTGTCTGGCTTGAGCTTGATTATTGCAGGAGGGATTGGGAATTTTATTGACCGTGTGCGTCAAGGCTTTGTCGTCGATATGTTTCAGCTGGATTTTATCAATTTTGCAATCTTTAATGTAGCGGATAGTTATCTGACGATTGGTGTGATGGTGTTAGTAGTGATGATGTTAAAGGAAGAAGACAATGCAAGTAAAGGTAGAAATTAGTGGTATAAGGTTGGACAAGGTGCTTGCTGATCTGACACCATTATCCCGCAGCCTTGCTAATGAACAAATCAAAAGTGGGCAAATCTTAGTCAATGGACAAGTGAAGAAAGCAAAGTATGCCGTTAAGACAGGTGATGTGATTACTTACGAATTGCCAGAGCCTGAAACTCTGGAATATGTTTCAGAAAATCTACCTCTAGATATTGTTTACCAAGACGAAGATGTTGCAGTCGTAAATAAGGCTCAAGGGATGGTGGTACATCCAAGCGCTGGACATACGAGCGGTACGTTGGTCAATGCCCTCATGTACCATATCAAGGATTTATCTGGCATCAATGGTGTTTTACGGCCTGGAATAGTCCATCGGATTGATAAGGATACATCAGGCTTACTTATGATTGCTAAGAACGATGATGCCCATATCAAGCTGGCTGATGAATTAAAAGCTAAAAAATCTCTACGGAAGTATTGGGCTATTGTGCATGGCAATTTGCCAAATGATAGAGGTGTTATTGAAGCACCGATTGGGAGAAGTGAAAAAGATCGCAAGAAGCAAGCTGTTACAGCTAAAGGTAAACCAGCAATCACTCGTTTTCACGTTTTAGAGCGCTTTGGGAATTATACTTTAGTAGAATTGCAATTAGAAACAGGTCGTACCCACCAAATCCGTGTGCACATGGCTTATATTGGTCATCCGGTAGCAGGGGATGGCGTGTATGGACCACGAAAAACCTTGAAGGGGAATGGGCAATTTTTGCATGCCAGAACGCTTGGATTTACTCATCCTAAGACGGGAAAAATCATGGAATTTACAGCAGAAGTGCCGATCGTTTTCCAAGAAACGCTAGAACAATTGCGAAAAGGAAAGAAGTGAAACATAAAGGAATCGTATTTCATTTCTTTTTATTTTGCTTAAAATTTTGGTGTAATAACGCAGTATGTCAGGCTTGGTAGAGAATAGAAATGATTTTATGGATAAGTGACGCTATAAAAATGCATACCCAAGTAATTAATCTTTATCTTGTTTAATCGGAGAGATGTTCCCCTCATCAATGAAAATGATATGGTTTTTCTTGTTGAGTTAAAAGTTAGTAATAATGATGATACATTGAGCACACAGATTGTATTCATGGTGCAAGCAGAGTTGTTGGTTCTATTGATTGATGTTGATAGTTTTTATACAGCAAATCCTATTCATTATCCAGATGCAAAGGGCATGAATTTAATAGAAAAGGTTATATCAGATTCGCTTGAGATGGTGGAGGCGGCTAGCCTTGAAGCGGATGTTTTCAGAGGCAAAATTATCAAAGTCGTTGCTGTGTTTTATAAGCGTACTCAGGAACTCGAGGAAACTGAACCATAGAACTTTGTGGTATACTTTAGTGTGAAAGTTTGGAGGAGTGGGAAATGTTTTTTCAACCATTTCAAAATGAAATATTAATTAAAAACTTACTTCGAGATTTATATGGTGAAGATATATCATTGCGTCCATTATCAGGCGGGACTGAAAATTTAAATTATGTAATGAGTGAACGAGTTGTCGTGCGTATTCTTTATCTTCCCCAGATTTCCCCACTTTTTTATGAGGCAAAATCTTATTTGAAAAGAGAAATTCAATTTGTAAATGCGTTGTATGAGGAAGAACTAAATGATTTTGCTTACCTTCCTTTTCAGGACGGAGAGTGGATCTTCTCATTAAATGTTAATAAAGGTATTCTATATGTGATGCAATCTGTCTATTTAAAAGGAAAAACCATTTCCTTTGAGAAGAATATAATTCCTCAGATAGCCCAAAAGATCGTCCATTTTCATGATTTCTCAAAGGAAAGTTGTATAGAATATCAGAGAATTCCAGTCTATGATGATTTGGTTTCTAGTTTGCATATCAGGTTATTCTCTTACGAAAAGGAATTAGAAAAGGATATTTCAAATTATAAAAATTATTGGGAATTGTTTCAAATAAACACAAGTATTTTGGAGAAAGCGAAACAAGCACAGCCTGCCCTTTTTATTCATAACGATTTGCACGCTGACAATATTCTTTTTCACAAGGGTAAATTAACTATTCTAGACTTTGATGATGCACGTTATTCCCTTCCAGAGGAAGATATTGGAACATTTTTATGGGGATTATCTTTGAAAACTGATGTTTCATCATTTCCTGAATTGGCTAACTTATTTTTTTCAAATTATACTAGGGATATTAATCCAGAGCTTTGTTATCGTTTTGCTTTGCAACGTTTTTTAGAGATTCATTTATTTTACTTGGTAGAAAATCAAAAGAATAGTGCCTTAATGAAGTATCAAAAGGTAAAATTTACAAAAGAAAAAGTAATGATAGATTATTTAAACCATCATATTTCTTTTAAAAATTAGTCAATTTCTCTCATTTGTCAAATTTTTTATTTTATAGTAAAATGGGAAGGCATCATAAATTCTAAGTATTAGCAAGGAGAGAAGATGAATCAATTACCAAATTGTCCAAAATGCCAGTCAGAATATGTTTACGAAGATGGGTTACTATTCGTTTGCCCTGAGTGTGCTTATGAGTGGAATCCGGCTGAAGTCAATGAAGAAGATGATGATGGTATCAAAGCGATTGATGCAAATGGCAATCAACTTGTGGATGGCGATACTGTTACTCTAATTAAGGATTTAAAAGTGAAGGGTGCTCCAAAAGATTTAAAACAAGGGACGCGTGTTAAAAATATTCGGATTGTAGAAGGCGACCATAATATTGATTGCAAGATTGATGGTTTTGGTGCGATGAAACTTAAGTCAGAATTTGTTAAGAAAATCTGAGGTCAAAATGAAGCGAAATGTAATTTTTTATAGCCGTATGGTGCTCTTTCTTTTAGGGTTTGTGGGAGTTTATCTTGAAATTACAAAGCATGGTGGTTTTGGCATGCTCATGTATTATACCGTTTTGTCTAACATTATCGTAACAGCTTTCACAGCATATTTATTATACTTAATGGCGCGTTCTGAAAATCATTGGCAGACGAAATCACTCTTTCGGATAAAGGGTGGTGTGACCATGTGTATCATGATTACTTGTGTTATTTATCATTTTATGCTCGCTCCTTTAGCGACTGATTTTTATCGCTTGGAAAATTTTTTATGCCATTACATTGTCCCATTGTGGTTTTTAGCAGATACCTTGCTTTTTGACAAACGTTTACAATATCGATGGTATGACCCTATTTCTTGGACGAGTGTTCCCTTACTTTACATGGTTTTTGCTCTGTTTAATGGCTTGGTTATCAAGTGGCCTATTCCAGGTGCTAAGGACAGTCCTTTTGCTTACTTTTTTTTAAATATTCCAAAATATGGTTGGCCTTATGTTTTACAGTGGTCACTTAAAATCTTTATTGGCTATCTATTGGCGAGCTTTTTGCTTTTTGGATTCATGTCTGTTTTCTCACGTAGAAAATCATCATCCTAATACACAAAAAGCAGATTGTGTCTGAAGAAACACTTTTTAGTTATTTTCTTCAGGCTTTTTTGTTGAAAAATAAAATTGTTTGAAGCTAGTCAAAACTTCTATCATTATCTATAATTATAGAACCATTTATGACTGATAGGTGTATAATTAATAGAATAAGCATAAATGTGAAAAATGATGAAAAAGGTACTATATGTATGAAAGTAAAAATTTGCAAAAATGATTTTAGCCTTCAATGGCAGGGGACTTACCATTTAGCCTTAGTAGATTATCCTGAAATTAACAAATGGGATTTGGAAAAAATTGCCAAGTTCGTGGGATATGAAAAAATGTACAATAGGAAGACTCAAATAGAGTGTGAAAATCCTGTTCTACAAAGCCTAGTCTGTCAGTATTTGGATAATAGTAAAGCAATATATCCGTTTACCCCGCGTGACAGAAAAGAAGCTGGAACCTTTAATGTATATGGTGAATGTGTGACGTCAGATTATCTCAGTCATACTTGCACTGTAGAAACTGCTAAAAAGATATTAAAAACTGGGAAATTACTGTCTGCTACAAAAGTTTTTGGATTGACTGGTGAGCAATTAGTACAAGATAAACGAAATGCAGCAGGTGATCCAGCGGATTATTTTGACTATGTCATGTTTGGGTGGTCTAATACGACATCTGGTTATAGGTTAGCAATGGAACGATTGCTAGAAAGAAATCCCACAGAAGTCGATCTGGAAGAAGCTTTCATACCTGGTGTTAGCTTTCATTTCCGGTATGAAACTATTGTGAATCAAAAGGGCTATGTATTTGATGGTTATCATGCAGCAAAAGTGAAAGATGAGGTATTGTTAGATCTCAGTCTTTGTGTCTGCATTATTCCAAGTCAAAATAAAAAGGAATTTGAAGGTATTATTCCAAATTATTTAAAAAACAGGATTCATTATTTAGATTATCAAAACGATGGACTGGTAAAATGGAATGATAAGGTATATGAAAAAGTGCTTGAGCTAGATGGTAGAGATAGGACGACCACTAGCATATTGTAAAAGATTTTGATAAGATAGAAAGTAATTAGGAGGCAGCTATGGATTTAGCAGAAATTAGAAAAGAAATTGATCAAATAGATGTAGACTTGATTACCTTGTTAGAGAAAAGAATGGCGTTAGTGAGCCAAGTAGCTCTCTACAAGCGTCAGACCGGGAAAGCAGTATTGGATACTCAGCGTGAGCAAATTATTTTAGAGAAAGTTGCAAATAGTGTGCAGGAAAAACAGTATGAAGACACCCTTGTGCAGACTTTTTCAGATCTTTTAAAACATTCACGTGCTTATCAAGAGCGGCATATCTAATATAGGAATGATAAAATGAAAAAAATTCATAGGTTAAAGTGGGTCAATATCGGAAATCAAGTGATAGCTATTACGGTATTGTCCATTCTTATGGGACTAGTAATTGGAACTATTGATACGATATTTGGGCGAACGCTTATATTTTTAAGTGAAGTCCGCACTTTGCATTCCCTTTATTTGATTCCTTTTTTAGCTTTTGCAGGATTAGTGATTGTATTTCTCTATCAGAAATATGGTGGGAAAAGTAGCAAAGGAATGACCTTGATTTTTGAAGTTGGGCATGGTGTAGAAAATCATATTCCCAAGCGCTTAATCCCTCTTGTTATAGTGACGACTTGGTTGACGCATCTTTTTGGTGGATCGGCCGGTCGAGAAGGAGTAGCAGTACAATTGGGTGCCACAGTCTCTCACTGGTTTTGCAAGAAGTTTTCTATTCCTAATACTTCAAAAGTATTTTTAGTTACAGGAATGGCTGCTGGTTTTGCTGGACTATTTCAAACGCCACTGGCTGCAGTTTTGTTTGCGATGGAAGTCTTGGTTGTAGGGAACTTGCAGCTGACTGCTTTGTATCCTGCCATGATAGCCTCTCTCGTTTCTGCTTGGACATCACATGCGTTAGGTCTTGAAAAATTTATGCAACCAATTTCTGCTCATTTGGGATTATCTCCAATACTTGTTATTAAATTAGTGTTCCTTGGAGTTTTATTTGGACTTTGTGGCAATGTATTTGCTTATGCCCTCTTGTGGAGTAAAAAGAAAGCGGCAACTATTTTTCCAAATCCCTACAAACGAATTGTGGTGATGGGAATTGTCTTAAGTATCGTCTTTTTATTGTTGGATAAAGGTCGATACTCAGGACTTGGAACAAATTTAATTACGGCTAGTTTTGCTGGACAATCTATTTATTTATATGATTGGTTCTTTAAATTACTTCTAACAGTTTTGACTTTATCAGCAGGTTTTCAAGGTGGAGAAGTGACACCGCTTTTTGCCATTGGGGCAAGTCTAGGCGTTCTACTGGCAGGTTTATTTGGTCTTCCAGTTAGCTTGGTTGCGGCGCTAGGATATGCTGCAGTTTTCGGAAGTGCTACCTCCACTTTCTTGGGACCGATTCTGATTGGTTGTGAGGTGTTTGGTTTTAGCAATTTTCCATATTTTTTCATAGTCTGTGTCGTGGCATTTAGTCTTCACCGACAACATTCGATTTATGGAGCCCAAAAAATTCGATATTGAAAAATAATCTTCTATGAGGTTTTAACTTGTAGGAGATTTTTATTTTGTGTTATACTAGAAAAAGCAAGATTAGAAAAGGAAAGTCATGACAAAAGCAGATTCCATTTTTAAAGAAAATATTCGAAAAATTTTACATGAAGGTGTTTTTTCTGAAAATGCACGCCCGCGCTATAAAAACGGGAAAGTTGCTAATTCTAAGTATATCACTGGTTCTTTTGCTGAGTACGATCTGAGCAAAGGAGAATTCCCTATCACAACGCTTCGTCCGATTGCTATCAAATCAGCGATTAAAGAAGTCCTCTGGATTTATCAAGATCAATCCAATAGCTTAGAAGTTTTAGAAAACAAATACAATGTTCATTATTGGAATGATTGGGAAGTAGGAACTACTCGCACTATTGGTGAGCGATATGGTGCTGTTGTTAAAAAACATGATATTATCAATAAAATCTTAAAACAGCTGGAGACGAATCCTTGGAATCGTCGAAATATTATCTCACTTTGGGACTATGAAGCTTTTGAAGAAACAGAAGGATTATTGCCTTGTGCTTTTCAGACCATGTTTGATGTCCGATGTGTAGATGGTGAAATCTACCTAGATGCAACTCTGACACAGCGTTCAAATGATATGTTGGTAGCTCACCATATCAATGCCATGCAGTATGTCGCATTGCAAATGATGATTGCTAAGCATTTTGGGTGGAAAGTTGGCAAATTCTTTTATTTTGTCAATAATTTACATATTTATGATAATCAATTCGAGCAAGCAGAAGAATTGCTCCGGCGTGAACCAACGGACTGTGCACCTCGCTTGATATTGAATGTTCCAGATGGAACCAACTTTTTCGATATTAAAGCAGACGATTTTGAATTGATCAATTATGATCCTGTTAAGCCACAGTTGAAATTTGATTTAGCAATTTGATAATGAAACAAAATTTCTCTGAATGTAAAAAAGTTTATTATTTTGATACAAATTGGTTTTGCTTCCTATGCAATTCCAGTTGCCTACCAGAATGTAAATAAAAAGAATTCACAGAAAGCTGAGTTTCGCCAGGCTTATTATGTTTTTTCAAAAACTAATAAACGAAGAGGCTTATTTAACTATTTTCCAAAGGCAAATATAAATTGTCTGGTAATTTGATAGTTAAAATCAGCCTTTTTTACTGAAATTTGATAAAATAGAACTATCAATTCAAAGGATGAGGGAATGACGAAGAAAATTGTAGCTATTTGGGCACAAGATGAGGATGGCTTGATTGGGCGAAACAATAGATTGCCTTGGCATTTACCAGCCGACCTTAAGCATTTTAAAGAAACAACAACTGGACAGGTTATTTTAATGGGGCGGGTGACATTTGACGGGATGAACCGTAGAGTGTTGCCTAATCGTACTACGATTATTTTGACAAGAGATAAGTCGTATCAAGTAGAAAATGAACATGTATTGATCTTTCACGATGTCACTTCTGTTCTAAAATGGTATGAGATGCAGGAAAAAGAGCTTTATATTATTGGTGGTGGTCAAATTTTTTCTGCATTTGGGCCTTTCGTTGATGAGGTAGTTATGACACGTATTCATGCTAGTTTACAAGGAGATACCTATTTCCCGAAAGAGTTTGATATGACAAAATTTCAGGAGTGTTCTCGTCAATTTTATGCCAAAGACGAAAAGAATGAGTATGATTTTACTGTAACAACCTTCCAGAGAAAGGAGTCGTAATGGAACGTAGTATTTTCGGATTTTTTACGGCTCTTTTGTGTGTCGTTTGTGTCATGGCGGCTACACAGGCTTTTCGTAAAAAGCGGTATGGATTATCAGTTCTCTTTTGGCTGAATGCTTTTACAAATTTGGTGAATAGTATTCATGCTTTTTATATGACCTTATTTAAATAATAAACAACTAAACGAACGAAAAAGAAATTGTAATGAATAGATTGGAGTGAAAGATGCCTACAAATCGTACGAGCGAAATGATGGTTTATTGTTCTTTTTGTGGTAAAAGTCAAGAAGAAGTTCAAAAAATTATTGCAGGAAATAATGCATTTATTTGTAACGAATGTGTGGAATTAGCACAAGAAATTATTAGAGAAGAATTAGCAGAAGAAGTCTTGGCAGACTTGTCGGAAGTACCAAAACCACAAGAATTGCTTAACATTTTAAATCACTATGTAATAGGGCAAGATCGTGCAAAGCGAGCGCTGGCTGTTGCTGTATACAATCACTATAAACGTATCAATTTTCACGATAATCGTGAAGAAGAGGATGATGTCGAATTACAAAAATCCAATATTCTTATGATTGGTCCAACCGGTTCTGGTAAGACTTTTCTTGCTCAAACTTTAGCGAAAAGTCTAAATGTTCCCTTTGCGATTGCAGATGCAACGGCTTTGACAGAAGCTGGATATGTCGGAGAAGATGTTGAAAACATTCTCTTAAAACTCTTGCAAGCTGCAGATTTTAATATTGAGCGTGCAGAACGTGGCATTATCTATGTAGATGAGATTGACAAAATTGCAAAGAAAAGCGAAAATGTCTCTATTACTCGTGATGTGTCTGGTGAAGGCGTTCAGCAAGCTTTGCTTAAAATCATTGAAGGGACTGTAGCTAGTGTACCTCCTCAAGGCGGTCGCAAACATCCACAGCAAGAAATGATTCAAGTGGATACTAAGAATATTCTTTTTATCGTTGGTGGTGCTTTTGACGGAATTGAAGAAATTGTCAAACAACGTCTAGGTGAAAAGATTATTGGTTTTGGTCAAAATAACAAAGCTATTGATGAAAATAGTTCTTATATGCAAGAAATTATTTCCGAAGATATTCAAAAATTTGGACTCATCCCCGAATTGATTGGTCGTTTACCAGTGTTTGCTGCGCTTGAGCCTTTGACAGTTGAGGATTTGGTACGAATTCTTCGTGAGCCAAAGAACGCCCTAGTAAAACAATATCAAACTCTCCTTTCTTATGATGATGTTACATTAGAGTTTGATGATGATGCCCTCCAAGAAATTGCCAATAAGGCTATTGAACGTAAGACAGGTGCTCGTGGATTGCGTTCAATTATTGAAGAAACTATGATGGATATCATGTTTGAAGTTCCAAGTCAAGAAAATGTGAAATTAGTGCGGATTACCAAGGAAGCAGTTGATGGAACAGATAAACCAATTTTAGAAACAGCTTAAGCGAGGTGTTGTATGGAAATTAATACGCACAATGCGGAAATTTTGTTGAGTGCAGCCAACAAATCTCATTATCCTCAGGATGAGATTCCTGAAATTGCTCTTGCTGGGCGATCCAATGTTGGAAAATCTTCCTTTATCAATACATTGTTAAATCGAAAAAACTTAGCGCGAACTTCTGGTAAGCCAGGGAAAACGCAGCTGCTGAATTTCTTCAATATTGACAATCAACTTCGATTTGTGGATGTCCCAGGCTATGGCTATGCCAAAGTTTCTAAGACAGAGCGAGCTAAGTGGGGTAGAATGATTGAGGAGTATCTAACGACTAGGGAAAATCTCAGAGCAGTTGTAAGTTTAGTGGATTTTCGGCATGAGCCAAGTGCAGATGATGTGCAAATGTATGAATTTCTAAAATACTATGAGATACCCGTCATCGTTGTAGCTACAAAAGCAGACAAAATTCCACGCAGTAAATGGAACAAGCACGAATCGGTCATTAAAAAAAGGTTAGATTTTGATAAAAATGATGATTTTCTTATTTTTTCATCTGTAAACAAAGATGGTTTAGATGCGGCTTGGGATGCGATTTTGGAAAAAATTTAGGAATTGAAGAAAAATCGGGAAGACTTTCTCGGTTTTTTATAATGAATCTGTCACTAAATTGTAACTAAGTAATGAATATTTTATGCTATAATATAAAATATATTACACTGGAGAAATGAACTATGAGAAAGAAAAAATTGAAAAAAAGAGTTTTTATTGTTTTGACTTTAGCGGTTACCGCTTTATTAGTTAGTGTAGTTTTGTCCAAGCAAGCTCGCCCAGCTAGTGCCAACGATGAAGCTTACCAACGTCCATTGACTCAAACAGAAGTATTTATTTCACAAATTGGTGAAACTGCTCGTCAATTGGGGCAAGCGAATAATTTGTACGCTTCGGTTATGATTGCACAGGCAATTCTGGAAAGTAATTCTGGCCGGTCTGTCTTGTCAGCTGCTCCTCATCATAATTTATTTGGTATCAAAGGCCGATATGCTGGGCAGTCAGCAACAATGGCTACACTAGAAGATGATGGGAAAGGAAATACTTATAAGATCAATGCAGAGTTTAGATCTTATCCAAGTTATTTTGCATCTTTGCAAGACTATGTAGCAATTTTAAAGCATAGTCGCTACACGTACGCTTGGAAGAGCAACACAAAGAGCTATATGAATGCAACTGCTGCTTTAACGGGTGTCTATGCGACGGATACAAGCTATAACGTCAAGCTAAATAATTTGATTCAACAGTATAATTTGACCCGATACGATGTACCAAATGTGCAAACAACTAGCGCTACAGCATCTAACAAGGTCTACAATCCTTATCGTCAACAATATACAACACAAGAAGTGTTAAATTTGGATGTTGCTTGGGCGAATCGTCGTCGATAATATTTGTAATTAGATGAGAGATTGGGATTTTTATCCCAATCTTTTTTGTTCGGCAATGAAATTAGTGTATTCGCCTATTTTTTATGGCTCTATAAAGAAAACGTTTCCCATAACTAACAGTTTGTGATATAATGAACATATCGTTTTTTATGACAAAAAATAAGGGGAGATGAGAATGTCAGAATCGTTATTTATTGCAAAAATTGAATATTCATGTCACAAAAAAGAAGAGTTATTTAACAAAAGCAAAACGAAGTATGCAATTCGTTCGATGTTTGCAGGGGCATTTTTAACATTGAGTACAGCGGCGGGAGTGATCGCAGCAGATGTTATGAATGGGCTTGTTCCAGGGACTGGTCGCTTTGTTTTTCCATTTATATTTGCTTGGGGTTTGATTTATATTCTTTTTTTAAACGCTGAATTAACTACGTCCAATATGATGTATTTAACAGCGGGGACATTTTTGAAGAAGATAAATTGGAAAAAGGCTTTGCTCATTTTATTGTATTGTACTTTTTTTAATTTGGTGGGTGCTCTTTTTATTGCTTTCCTCTTTAATCAAACCAGTGCTTTTTCTCATCTTACGTCGAATGGTTTTCTTGCTGGAATTGCAGAGCATAAATTATCTCGTCCTAGTCAGCTTGTTATTTTTGAAGGAATTATCGCAAATATTTTTGTGAATATTGCGATTTTGTCCTATTTACTTTTGAAAAATTCGACTGCAAAAATTTGGATTGTTATTTCTGCTATTTACATGTTTGTTTTTCTGACCAATGAGCATTTAGCTGCTAATTTTGCATCATTTTCTTTAGTAGCTTTTAATAAAATTGCTACACAAATCGAGGTTTTCAATCTTTCAAATATCTTAAGGCATTTTAGTATCACATTTTTAGCCAATTGGATTGGTGGAGGACTGTTGATTGGTTTGTCCTATGCGTTTCTGAATAGAGATGAAGATACCTATACAGATTAGACTGCTTGCGTGCATATGTTCAGGATAAAAGCAAGAGAAGGGAAATTTCTCTTCTTTTTATTTGCTTTCAAAAAATGAGAGGATAACATGTTGTCAACATGATAACATAAAAAGTAGTAGTTTTGGAATTATAAATTTAAGTGTATCCGCTAACAAAGCGTAGAGAATACTAGATTATGATACAATAAAACTAGTTTTGTATAAGAAAAGAGATTGTATGAAAGATTTATTGAAATATTTTAAAGGTTATATAAAAGAATCCTTATTCGGACCGCTTTTTAAATTGTTAGAAGCAAGTTTTGAGCTATTAGTGCCGATGTTGATCGCAGGAATTGTCGACCAAGCAATTCCTAAAAAAGATAACACGCATCTTTATATGATGGTCTTTTTGTTGGTTACCTTGGCATTATTTGGTGTTATAGTAGCAGTCGTAGCTCAATATTATTCCTCAAGAGCAGCAGTAGGATTTACGCGTCAATTGACCAAAGATTTATATCAAAAAATCATGCGTTTGCCAAAAGCTCAGCGAGATAACCTGACAGCATCTAGTTTGGTTACTCGTTTGACAAGTGATACTTATCAAATTCAAACTGGCATTAATCAATTTCTTCGTCTGTTTTTACGTGCGCCGATTATTGTTTTTGGTTCCATGATTATGTCATTTTTGATCAGCCCAAGTATTACATTCTGGTTTTTACTTATGGTTGTAATCTTAACTAGTATTATTTATATCATGTCACGTTTCGTCAACCCACTTTATGCTAATATTCGTCAGATTACAGATAATATTGTCAGTATGACACGTCAACAATTACAAGGCGTGCGTGTTATCCGTGCTTTTGGACAAACAACTAAAGAAATTCATGAATTTCAAAATATCAATGAAAACTATAAGACTTGGCAGATAAAAACAGGAATATTGTCTAGCTTGATTAGCCCGTTGACCTTTTTGGTAGTGAATAGCACGCTACTCATAGTTATTTGGCATGGAAATTTAGCGATTGGACATGGTTTACTAACGCAAGGGAAATTAGTTTCTTTGGTCAATTACCTTTTGCAAATTTTGATAGAACTATTGAAATTAGCGATGCTTGTTACCTCTTTGAATCAAAGTTATATTAGCGCTGGACGAATTCAAGAAGTTTTCGAACAGGAGGGAGAAGATGTTCTGGCAGAGTTACCGATTGTTTACTCTGTGGGTGATCAATCTATTTCTGCTCAAAATGTTACGTTTACCTATCCACAAGCCGCTCGTCCAGCATTAGAAAATATTTCGTTTGATTTACCATCTGGTCAGACTTTGGGAGTGATTGGAGGAACAGGAGCAGGGAAATCAACTTTAGTGCAGCTGTTGGCACATTTGTATGAGGCAGATGCAGGCCAGTTGGCTATTTTTAAAAATAATCGAAGTCCTCGAAATCTTAAAGAATGGCGTTCTTGGATAAGTTTAGTACCACAAAAGGCAGAATTATTTCGAGGAACCATTCGCTCAAATTTATCTTTGGGATTAAATGATAATGTGAGTGATAACCATCTCTGGTGGGCACTTGACATTGCGCAAGCTAGTGATTTTGTACGAGAAAAAGAAGGTCAGCTAGATGCTGTAGTAGAAGCATTTGGCCGAAATTTTTCTGGTGGTCAACGTCAACGGCTGACGATTGCGCGAGCTCTAATACAAAAGGCCCCTCTTCTTGTATTAGATGATTCCACTTCAGCACTTGATTATTTGACAGAGTCTAAGCTATTGCAGGCTATCAAAGAGCAATTAAAGGATACGAGTTTGGTTTTAATTTCTCAACGAACTAATAGTCTGCGTACAGCTGACCAGATACTTGTCTTGGATAAGGGACATCAGATGGCTCTGGGTGCACATGAGGAGCTGATCCAAACGAGCGATATTTATCGAGAAATTCATCTCTCACAACATAGCAGGGAGGAAAAGCATGAAAACTAGATATTCTACAAGTAGGTTGAAGCGTCTAGCGAATGATTTATTACAACAACGTTGGCTTTTTCTGTTAGCCACGGTTGGAACGATTGTTCAAGTTGTTTTGACAATTTATTTGCCGATTTTGATTGGCGAGGCTATTGATAGTGTTTTATTTCCTGATGCTGGTCGATATTTGCTTCCAATTCTTTCAAAAATGGGGATTGTAATTGTTGCCAATACAGTAGTTCAATGGCTCAATCCTTTAATCTATAATCAGTTGATTTATAGTTATAGTCAGCAACTTTGTAATGCTGTCATTCAAAAAATTCATCATCTTCCCTTGGCTTATCTTGATCGTCAAGGAAGTGGTGATTTAGTGAGTCGCTTAACAACGGATGTGGAGCAGTTAAATAATGGGTTGCTCATGGTTTTTAATCAATTTTTTGTAGGTGTACTGACTATTCTTGTAACAATTGTGACAATGGCAAAGATTGACTTTTTCATGATGGCATTGGTCTTGCTATTAACTCCCTTATCTATGCTGATTGCAGATTTTATCGCTCGTAAAAGCTACAAGTTGTTTCAAAAACAGACAACAGCTCGGGGGCTTCAGACACAATTTATCGAAGAAAGTCTCTCTCAGGAAAGTTTGATTCAAAGTTTTAATGCTCAGGAGCAGTTCATTGCGAACTTTACAAAGGGGAATGAAAGCTATGCGGATTATTCTCAGGAAGCGATTTTCTATTCCTCGACTGTCAACCCAGCAACGCGTTTTGTAAATGCTCTTATCTATGCGATGATTGTAGGATTTGGTGCAGCTCGTATCATCAATGGTTCCAGTTTTACAGTTGGACAATTAGTAACTTTCTTAAATTATGTGAACCAATATACTAAACCATTTAACGACATTTCGTCTGTCATGGCCGAATTACAAAGCGCCCTTGCTTGTGCAGAACGCTTGTACACGATTTTAGATGAAAAGGAACTTGTAGAAATTGGAAAAGAAGAACTTACGAGTGAGACTGTCTTTGGAGCTATTCATTTTGAACATATATGTTTTGGTTATGAAAAAAACAAGCCCTTGATTCATGATTTAAATATGACCATTCCTGCGGGAAGCAAAGTTGCTATTGTTGGGCCAACTGGCGCAGGAAAGTCTACCTTGATCAATCTTCTGATGCGCTTTTATAATGTGGATGCGGGCAAGATAAAGCTAGACGATCGAGATATTACAAATTATACTCGAATGTCCTTCCGCCAGCAGTTTGGCATGGTGTTACAAGAAACGTGGCTGAAAAAGACTACAATTCATAATAATATTGCTTTTGGGCGACCAGAAGCGAGTCGAGAAGAAGTGATAGCAGCTGCTAAAGCAGCGAATGCACATTTTTTTATTCAGCAATTACCGAATGGTTATGACACTTATCTAGCGGACGCAGGTGACTCTTTATCACAAGGACAACGGCAGTTATTGACGATTGCGCGTGTTTTTCTAGCTGTACCTAAAATATTAATTTTAGACGAAGCAACTTCATCCATTGATACACGGACCGAAGTGCTTATTCAAAAAGCTTTTAATAAGCTAATGGTAGGAAGAACCAGTTTTATCATTGCTCATCGTCTGTCTACTATTCAAAATGCAGATATCATCTTGGTTTTGGTTGATGGTGATATTGTCGAACATGGCAGTCATCAGGACTTGATGCAAGCGAAAGGTATGTATTATCAAATGCAGACAGTGCAGGGAAGTTTGGCTATTTAAAATTAACAAATGGAAAAATTTAGGGAATGATATACTATTTGAGACAAATTCAAAGGATTGTTATCACATTTTCCCACATCTTATTTTTAGTGTAAACTGTCATATAGTTTTCAAAACTTATAATTGTTCTTTCCTTACTTGCTCTAGTCCAGTTTCAGTCAGGTAGTAGATTTTCTGACAGACTTCTTTTAGAAAAGTACGGTCATGAGAAACAGCAATAAAAGCTCCGGTATAGCTTGTAAAAAGTTTTCGAATTTGTGGCTGCGAAGTAGGAGAAAAGTTACGTGTTGGTTCATCTAATAACAAGACATTTGCCTGATTTAATACCATTTTTAGCAGCAGCAATTTGGCCTTTTGTCCACCAGACAGTTGAGAAATGGGATGATGTACTTCGTTGCGTGTGAATTGCAGACTGGCTAGGTGTGTGAGGATTTTTTCTCGCTCAATAGCCTCTCCTGTGGATGTTAGAAAATCTATTGGAGAATCGACTTCGTTTAAAATATCATGATAGTTTTGAGGCATATATCCTAGTGTAATGCCTCTCTTTTCTTTCAGTAGATGTCGCAGTTCTTTGAGAAAAGTAGATTTACCGACACCATTTTTACCAATAATCCCAATCTTCTCCTGTCCCAAAAGTTCAAAGTTAATATTTCGTACTAAGATATGCTCTTCTATCTTTAAACACATTTGTTGGATAGTAAGTACTCTTTTTGTCGATGGAAGAGGGGAAATGGCAGGAAATTCCAGAATGATAGCATCTGCTTGTGTTGGTAACTCTGTCATTTTAGTGGCTTCTCGATTAAAACGTTTTTCTTGCGAGAGAATATTTTTCATTTTTTTGGCTAGTAATCTACCAGCTGTGCTGTCATGAGTATGACGCAAGACATGCTCCACACTTTGTTTGACTCGCTGGTGTTTTGCCATTGCTTTTTGATATTCTTCTCGTTCTTTTTTTGCATCTTTTGTTTGCTTTTTAAATGTCTCCTGTCTCTCTTGGCTATAATTCTCATAATCAAGATTTCGAACAGTCGTTCGAGCTTCCTGTTTTTTCTTAATCAATTCCAAATGAATGATTTTTGTTGCTACATGGCTCAAAAGACTTTCATCATGGGAAACGAAGATAACTGTTCGAGGTGTATTTTGGAGAAAATTTTCTAGCCATATCAGAGTATCTAGATCTAAATCATTAGAAGGCTCATCTAAAAAGAGAAGGTCCCAATCAGTCGAGAGGATTTTTAAAAGTTGAATTTTTAATAGTTCGCCACCAGATAAAGAGGCTATTGTTTGCTGACTAGTAAAACGTTGACTGTCAAACTTTAATTCTTGTGCAAAGCGATAAAGTTTGTTGTAATCTAACTCTACTTCCAAATCTCCAAAAAAATAGTCGTTGAGAGAGAGTTTTCTTTCATTTTTAGGTAAACTTTGCGGCAAATAAGCATAACGATTATAGCTTTTTTGAACCTCTCCCGTATAACTAACATAGTCCGAAACAAGTGCGTCATTCATGAGTAGTTTGAGAAGAGTAGATTTTCCATTTCCTTCTTCTCCGATAATGGCAATTTTATCACCTGTATTAACAGTGAGTGACAAATCACTAACCATGTTTTTGAAGTCTTTTAAATGTGTAATGGTTAAATGTCGAATTTGTAGCATATATGCCTCCTTATGATGTTCATTGTCATTTTAGAGCTAAGAAAAACAGCCCTATTTACCTAGTAGAGCTGTTTTTGCTTTTGGGTTGCTAACAAATATTGCAAAACAAGTAGTTTGCGATGGATATATTTAGCCTTGAGAAGTAAAAATGTCTTCTTTGAAAATGAGCAAGAGCACAACAAAAAATCTACTAGATAAAGTTTCCTTTAAGCAATAGATTTCTTGTACATAAGCTCCTTACCTCCGAATTTCATTGATTTTAATATAACAAAAAAGTGATTTAATGTCAAAAGAGACCTGAGTTAAGTTTTCAATCGGGAATAAATTAACAGGAATATAAAAAATCCCGAAACAATTTTCGGGATGGAGTGTTATTACACATTCAAGACTTTATCTAAGAAGTCCTTTAGACGTGGGTGCTGTGGATTATCAAAAATTTGATCGGGTTTGCCATCTTCTAAAAACTCTCCATCAGCTGTAAAGATGACACGATTGGCTACTTGGCGAGCGAACCCCATTTCATGAGTTACGATAATCATAGTCATGCCTTGCTTGGCCAATTCTTTCATAACATTGAGAACATCTCCAACCATTTCAGGATCAAGAGCAGAAGTAGGTTCGTCAAAGAGCATAATATCAGGATTCATAGCAAGTCCCCGTGCAATTGCGACACGTTGTTTTTGTCCACCTGAGAGGCTATCTGGCATGGCATCAGCTTTATCAGAGAGACCGACTTTTTCTAATAATTCCATACCAAGTTTATCTGCTTCAGCTTGTGTCATTCGTTTATGCTCAACAGGTGCAAAAGTGATATTGCCCAAAACTGTCATGTGAGGAAAGAGGTTGAAGTGTTGGAAAACCATACCAATATTTTCACGAACGAGGTCAACATCTGTGTTTTTGTCGGTGAGATTGAAACCATCTACGGTAATCGATCCACTTGTAACTTCTTCCAATAGGTTCAAGCTACGTAGAAAAGTTGATTTTCCTGAACCTGAAGGCCCGATGATACAAACGACATCTCCTTCATAGAATTTGGTTGTGATTCCTTTTAGGACTTCGTTTTCCCCATAGTATTTATGTAAATCGTTGACATCAATTTTTAACTTAGCCATTATTTAATCCTCTTTTCTAAGCGTTTTGCAAGTCTAGTCAAAAGAGTAATGATAATCAGATAAAAAACTGCTAGGATAGCATACATTTTGAAACTTTGGTAGTTACGAGCAATGATGATTTTACCTGTTTGGAAAAGTTCGACAAGACCAATGGCGGAAACAATTGTTGTATCTTTCAAAGCAATCACAAATTGATTGACGAAATTTGGCAACATGATTTTTGTTGCTT
Organism: Streptococcus intermedius SK54 = ATCC 27335; assembly: GCF_000413475.1. Taxonomy (GTDB): domain Bacteria; phylum Bacillota; class Bacilli; order Lactobacillales; family Streptococcaceae; genus Streptococcus; species Streptococcus intermedius. The sequence goes on from NZ_ATFK01000001.1 coordinate 525,144, forward strand.
GTGGCAGAATAATCTTTCTCATTGTCTTGGAATAAGAAATACCAAGACTGCGACTGGCTTCCATTTGTCCAGCTGGAACAGCTTGAATCCCACCACGAACGATTTCTGCAATGTAAGCTCCAGCATTGAGTGAAAGAGCAATCGTACCAGCTACAAAATCATTAATTGGGTTTTGATGGCCTGTCATTGATTCAATAAGATTTGGGATGCCCCAGAAGATAAAGGCTGCTAGAATCATAAGTGGGATCCCACGAATAACGTCTACGAAGACTTCTGAGATAATGCGGAGGGCTTTAACAGGACTTACGCTAAACATCCCAAAGATGATGCCGATGATCATAGCGATTGCAAATGACAGAAGTGCGAGTGCTAAAGTAATTCCAAGACCACTTAACAATTGCTTATAGTTATTTTGAAGGAGCCCCCAAATGGTTGTTTCATCAACTGTACTGCCTGAAGAGCTAGTATTTGAGCTCGATTTTTTTAGATATTTATCAAGAATTTTTTGATATTGCCCATTTTTCTTGATATTTGCTAAACCATTATTAAACATTTGGATCAATTCAGGATTACTACCCTTTTTTACGGCAAAAGCAGTATCTCCAATAGGAGTTCCTTTGATTGGTGTTTTCAGTTTTTGGCCTTGGCTAATGGAGTATTTAACAACAGGTTCGTCATCCATAACGGCATCCACAGAACCAGAGTTTAAACTGTCATACATAGAAGAAGCATCAGCGAATGTTTTGATTTTGTAATCATATTTACTTTGACTTTTTGTTAAGAAAGTTTGTGAAGCAGTTCCGTTTTTTACACCAACTGTTTTGCCTTTCAAGTCTTTATAGGAAGTAATCGTGCTTATTTCTTTGATTGCAAGGATAGCGTTTGCAGTATAATATGGTTCTGAGAAATCAAAGGTCTCTTTACGAGCATCTGTCATAGACATCCCTGCAATCATTCCATCGGCTTGTCCGGATTGTACAGCATTTAAAGCAGCATCAAAACCAGGATTTGTGATTTCGATCGTGAAACCTTGGTCTTTGGCGATAGCTTTTATCAAATCCATGTCAATCCCAGTATATTTGTTATTACTATCTTGGAAAACGAATGGTGCAAAGGAAGAATCGCTAGCAATGGTATATTTTGCTTTGACAGGAGTTGCTTTTTGGCCAGCAGGAGTAGTAGTTTCTGGAGTGGAACTAGTTGCCTTTGTAGCTCCTGTCCATTTTGAGATGATTTTATCAAGAGAACCATCTTTTTTCATTTGAGCAAGTGCTTCATTGAATTCTGTTACTAGATACTCATACTTGCTTCCTTTTTTGACACCAAATGCGAAGCTGCCAACAGCTTCCCCTTTCATAGAAATTTTTAAGTTTTGGCCTTGCTTGATAGCATATTCAATAACGGGCTGATCATCCATCATAGCATCAATTGAACCAGAGTTCAAACTATTATAAGTCAAATCAGTTGTATCAAAAGTTTTGATAGTAAATTTATATTTGTCTTTGATTTTTTCTAGAAAACGTTGTGCAGCAGTCCCGTTTTTAACTCCGACGGTTTTTCCTTTTAATTGTGAATAACTTCTAATTGCATGTGTTTTAGTCGTTGCGATGACGACTTTTGTATCATAATAAGTATCAGACATGGTGAAGACTTTTTCGCGGTCTTTGGTTTTTGTCATTCCAGCCATAATAGCATCTGCCTGACCAGATTGAACAGCATTGACCGCTGCATCAAATCCAGGGAAAGTCATATTGATGTTCCAACTTTTTAGTTCAGCGACTTTATTGATAATATCTACGTCAATACCTTTGTAAGTTTGATCGGAATCTTTAAACTCAAAAGGTGCATAGGCTGTATCAGATACTACTTTGATTGCATCCGCATGGATATTAATTGTAGCAAATAGTGGTAGTAAAGCTAACAAAAAAGCTATGATTTTTTTCTTCATGAGTCTCTCCTTTAAATAATATTTTTAAATTATACCAGAAATATCTATAGAAGGCAAATTATTTGTATTTCTATGTTATAAAATGTAACATAGAAATACAAATAATTGTACTTTAGTAAAATCGAGATAGTGTCATAAAAGATAATTTTCTGTTTAAATTTCATATGCTAGATAGTGATTTTCAGTTGCATCACATTCTGCATGTTTTGTTAACGGTATGCGTTTGTTTGCGTTAGTTTGTGAAAGCAAGATTGTAAGGAATTAAATTTCGATATTTATAGGACTTGTGTTAGCATTGTTCAGTTTAAGGAGATGGTACAGGAATGGATGCTGCATTTAAATGCTAGTCTATGTATTGGATACTTAGAAAGAAGCTAAATTACAGCAGTATTGAAATTTAGAAAGCCCAGAAGCTGAGATAAAAGAAGCCAGATTCTTGATTCATGTATTTATAACTACAAGACCAATTTGTTGCATGGACTCTAAGATAGTAATAAATCAATTTTTATAGTCTTACTCAAGTTTGTTACCCTGCTCTGTCTGTATATCCTAAGTCGGTGATATTGCAAGAATTGTGATAAAATATATAGAAGATAGTGTTAAAGGAAAAGAATAATGATAAATAGAATTACGGACAATGAATTTAAGTTGGTTTCCAAGTATGAGCCGTCAGGAGATCAACCACAGGCGATTGAGGAATTAGTTGACAATATTGAGGGTGGAGAGAAGGCCCAGATTCTCATGGGGGCGACTGGTACTGGTAAGACCTATACCATGAGTCAAGTTATTGCTCGAGTTAATAAACCGACTCTGGTTATCGCCCATAATAAAACGCTGGCTGGTCAGCTTTATGGTGAGTTCAAGGAGTTCTTTCCAAATAATGCAGTAGAATATTTTGTTTCCTACTATGATTATTACCAGCCGGAAGCCTATGTACCCTCTAGTGATACCTATATTGAAAAGGACAGCTCGGTCAATGACGAGATTGACAAGCTCCGTCACTCAGCAACATCAGCCCTCTTGGAGCGTAACGATGTGATTGTCGTGGCTTCGGTCTCGTGTATCTATGGTCTAGGTTCGCCTAAGGAATACTCTGATAGCGTGGTTAGCCTACGTCCGGGTCTAGAAATTTCCCGAGATAAGCTACTCAATGATCTGGTAGATATCCAGTTTGAGCGTAATGACATTGACTTTCAGCGGGGGAAATTCCGGGTTCGAGGCGATGTGGTGGAGATATTCCCAGCTTCTCGGGATGAGCATGCCTTTCGGGTAGAGTTTTTTGGTGATGAGATTGACCGCATTCGAGAAGTAGAAGCGTTGACGGGACAAGTTTTGGGTGAAGTGGACCATTTAGCAATTTTCCCTGCTACTCACTTTATGACAAATGACGAAAATATGGAGATTGCTATTGCCAAAATTCAGGCCGAGCTGGAGCAGCAACTTGCTATCTTTGAGAAGGAAGGCAAGCTTCTGGAAGCTCAGCGCTTGAAGCAGCGCACAGAGTATGATATCGAAATGCTGCGTGAAATGGGTTATACGAATGGTGTTGAGAACTATTCTCGCCACATGGACGGCCGGAGCGAAGGAGAGCCACCTTATACCTTGTTGGATTTCTTCCCTGACGATTTTTTGATCATGATTGATGAGAGTCACATGACCATGGGACAGATTCGGGGCATGTACAATGGCGACCGCTCTCGTAAGGAGATGCTGGTTAATTATGGATTCCGCCTACCATCTGCCTTGGATAATCGTCCGCTTCGCCGGGAGGAGTTTGAGAGTCACGTTCATCAGATTGTCTATGTATCGGCTACACCGGGTGACTATGAAAATGAACAGACGGATACTGTTATTGAGCAGATTATCCGGCCGACAGGGCTTCTGGATCCAGAGGTGGAAGTTCGACCAACTATGGGGCAGATTGATGATCTTTTAGGCGAAATTAATGCTCGTGTTGAAAAGAATGAACGGACCTTTATCACGACTTTAACCAAAAAAATGGCAGAAGACTTAACTGACTATTTCAAGGAAATGGGTGTCAAGGTCAAGTACATGCACTCAGACATCAAGACCTTGGAGCGGACTGAGATTATCCGTGATTTGCGCTTGGGTGTCTTTGACGTTCTGGTTGGGATTAACCTGCTGCGTGAGGGAATTGACGTGCCCGAGGTTAGTCTGGTGGCAATTCTCGATGCAGACAAGGAAGGTTTTCTCCGCAATGAACGTGGTCTTATCCAAACCATTGGACGGGCAGCTCGCAACAGTGAAGGGCATGTGATTATGTATGCAGATACCATGACCCAGTCCATGCAGCGCGCTATTGATGAAACTGCCCGCCGTCGAGCAATCCAGATGGCTTACAATGAAGAGCACGGCATTGTACCGCAGACCATCAAGAAAGAAATCCGCGACCTAATTAGCGTGACCAAGGCTGCCCTACCAGACAAGGAAGAAACAGTCGAAATCGAAAGCCTCAACAAGCAAGAGCGCAAGGATATGATCAAGAAACTGGAAGGCCAAATGCAAGAAGCTGCCGGACTTCTGGACTTCGAACTGGCCGCTCAGATTCGTGATATGATATTGGAAATCAAGGCGATGGATTAAAAAATATAGTTAGAACCAAAGTTGCAAACTAAGCTCTTAATTACTTCTCTAGTCAATAAGTCACTATGTGACAAAAGTTAGAGAAGTTTAAGCGGAGGAATTGAAGTGAAAAAGGAACTAATTAAACTAATATTTATTTTCTTTATTTCAATTTTTGTGATAGGCATGATACCGATAGTTCAATTGCTTTGGGCATTTTTGCCGACAAAACTTGTTACGAAAGAGGAAAAGCAGCATATTGAATATGTTGTGAACACAGCTTTTGAAGATAATTTAGGAGTGAAGGTTAAGAAAATAGAAATTCCAACTTTGGTTAGTCGTGTTACTTATCAATACGAAGTAAAAGTTCAATTAACTGAAGGTGCAAACAAAATTTTAACAGATAAGTTAGAAGAAGGGATTTTTTCCTATTACGCTAATAGCGACGATGAACCATCTTCGATACTAACAGATCTTACCTTTTCTTCTGTCTTAGATACAAATTCTCACCCTATGCTGAATGCCTTATATTTTGACAAAGAGTCTGTTCTAAAGTCAGTGAAGTTTAAGAAGCTAGACGCAAATTTAGATTATGATGTAACAGACGCTAAAAAGGGCTTTTACCGATATTTGGTTCAAATCAAAAAAGAACTAAAATATAATCCCAAGACAGAAAAGTATGACGCATCAGCAGATGAAATAAAGAAATTGAGAAAAGATATGATTCAATTGTCAGAAAAGTATGTGGCTCAATTGAATTTGTATCTCAATCTGGAAGGTCGAATTCCTGATGGTGCGACTCTAACTGATTATGTTGATTTTGCTACCTTACCTAAAAATGTTCATGTAGTTGTTAGGGGAGAGAATGGTGAATTAGATAGTAATGGTTTTCAGGCGAAATAATCTAGATAGATTTATTCAAGGAGGAAAGCAAATGGTCATCACTATCAAAGCAATGGAAACAGCTGAGGAGATAGAAGGTAAATCCCGAGTTCATTATCAGACATGGCGTGAAGCTTATGATGAGATTTTGCCTGCGGAATTTCAAGAGCAGATGACTTTAGACAAGTGCCGAAGCAGGTGAAATTTTCGCCTTATACGTCTTAAAAGATTATTATGGCAAGGGTATAGGACAGCAGTTAATGCAGGCTGCTTTTGCTGCTTTGGATGGTTATCAAGAGATTATATTATGGGTTTTAGAAGATAACAAACGTGCCGTCGCCTTTTATGAAAAAATGGGTTTTGCTTTTGACGATGAGGAAAAGGTCATTGACTTAGGAAAATCCGTGAAAGAAAAACGAATGATTTACATTAGAAACACTAACAGTTAGTTTGAAAATAATAGATATATTTTTAAGGAGCACACATGCGTTATGCACTTTTACTCCGCGGCATCAATGTCGGCGGTAAAAACAAGGTTCTTATGGCTGATTTGAAGAAAGATTTGGCTGGGTTGGGTTTTGAAAATCCAGTTTCCTACATCAACAGCGGCAATCTTTTCTTTGATAGTAAGGAGCAAGAAGAGAGGATTCAGGAGATATTGTCAGCTTATTTCAGTCGGTCTTATGATTTTCCTCTGCCTTTCGTCCTTGTCAGCTCTGCCATGCTTGAAAAAGAAACAGCCAATCTGCCTAGTTGGTGGCAGGATGAAACTGCCTTTCGGAGGGATGTTCTCTTTTATCTGCCAGAGGTAGACAGGGAAAGCGTTCAAGAGCTAGCGGGCAGTTGGGCGAATGACAAGGAGCAGCTGTATTTCGGGCAGACAGCTTTCTTTTATAGCAATGCTGACCAAGCGGACTATCTCAAGTCCAACTACCATAAGAAACTGCTCAAATCTAGTTTTTACAAGCAACTAACCATCCGAAACGGCAAGACTTTCCAGAAGATAGTGGAGTTAGTAGGTACAATTCAAAAATGAATAATTGATTGAGTAGAGCAAGAATATATTGATAAGAGACCTATGTATTTTAGTGTGAACTTTGAAACATCTATATACTAAAATTATGCTATAATAAATGCTATGTATACCAAACCAACTTCTGCCTATGTACACATTCCCTTTTGTACTCAAATTTGTTATTATTGTGACTTTTCTAAGGTCTTTATCAAAAATCAGCCAGTTGACGCCTACTTAGAGCACTTGCTTCAAGAATATACTTCTTATGATATAAAGCATTTACAGACGCTTTATATCGGTGGTGGGACACCGACAGCTCTTTCAGCGAAGCAGCTGGAGTTTTTATTGGCAGAGCTGACGAAAAAGTTGGATTTGTCATTGTTAGAAGAACTGACTATTGAAGCCAATCCAGGGGATTTGGATCCGGATAAGATTGCTGTTTTAAAGGTTTCGCCTGTGAACAGGGTATCTTTAGGTGTTCAGACGTTTGACGATCGCATGCTCAAGCAAATTGGCCGAAGTCATTTAGAAAAAGATATCTATGAAAACATCGCCAATCTGAAGCTGGCTGGCTTTGACAATATCTCGATTGATTTAATCTATGCGCTGCCCAAGCAAACTATGGATAATGTGCGAGAAAATGTAGCCAAGGCTGTTGCGCTAGATATTCCTCACATGAGTCTTTACAGCTTAATTTTAGAAAATCACACGGTTTTTATGAATCGGATGCGACGGGGAAAACTCCCTCTGCCTAAAGAAGATTTGGAAGCAGAGATGTTTGAATACATCATTGAGGAGTTAGAAAAAGCTGGTTTTGAGCACTATGAGATTTCCAATTTTTCTAAACCAGGTTTTGAGAGTCGACATAATCTTATGTACTGGGACAATGCGGAATATTTTGGTATCGGAGCTGGGGCTTCTGGCTATGTCAATGGGGTTCGCTACAAGAATCATGGTCCTATCCGTCATTACTTAGAGGCGGTTGAAAAAGGTAATGCCCGTGTGAGTGAGGAACATCTTAGCAAGCAAGAGATGATGGAAGAAGAAATGTTTTTGGGATTGCGCAAGAAGTCGGGTATTTCTAAACAACGCTTTGAGGAAAAATTTGGTGTTTCTTTTGATCGGCAGTACGGTCATGTTGTAACAGAACTGACAGAGCAAGGGCTCTTAGTACCTGACAAAGACATTGTCCGTATGACTAAAAAAGGTCTTTTTTTGGGCGATACGGTTGCAGAAAAATTTATATTGGAGTAGATTATGGGTTTAACTTATCAAATGAAAATGAAAATTCCTTTTGATATGGCAGATATGAATGGTCATATCAAACTACCTGATGTTATTTTGCTATCATTACAGGTATCAGGGCTGCAGTCCATTGATTTGGGGATTAGTGACAAATCTATGCTGGAAAAATATAATCTAGTCTGGATTATCACGGATTATGATATTGATGTAGTACGGCTGCCTAAATTTGGGGAAGAAATGACGATTGAAACAGAAGCTTTGTCATATAATCGTTTATTCTGTTATCGTCGGTTTACTATTTATGATGAAGCAGGAAATGCTATTATTAATATGTTGGCTACTTTTGTCCTTATGGATAGAGATAGTAGAAAAGTGCATGCAGTAGAGCCAAAGATTGTTGCACCTTATGAAGCAGAGTTTTCTAAAAAATTGATTCGTGGACCAAAGTATCCAGATTTGAAAGAACCAATTAGCAAAGATTACCATGTCCGCTTTTACGATTTAGATATGAACGGCCATGTTAATAACAGTAAGTATTTGGACTGGATTTTTGAGGTTATGGGTGCAGATTTTCTCATGAAACATATTCCTAGAAAAATTCATCTTAAGTATGTCAAGGAGGTCCGACCTGGCGGACAAATTACCTCCAGCTATAATTTAGAGGGCTTGGAGAGTAATCATCAGATTTCTAGTGATGGTGATATCAATGCCCAGGCAAGTATAATATGGAGAAGTTGTGATGACAGAAGATAGTAAATGGTTAGAATGGGCAACTCGTTTGCAAACTTTAGCACAAAATGGATTAGCCTATAGCAAGGATGAATTTGATATTGAGCGATTTCAGGAGATTCGTCAGATTGCAGCTGAAATGCTAGTCACTCCTTCTGGTATGCCACTTGAAAAAGTAAAAGATCTGTTTTGTAATGAAACGGGTTATCAAACACCGAAATTGGATACACGGGCAGCAATTTTTAAAGACAATACGATTTTGCTCGTTCAAGAAAAAAATGGACTATGGGCTTTGCCGGGCGGATGGTGTGATGTGGATCAGTCTGTAAAGGACAATACAATAAAAGAAGTAAGAGAAGAGGCAGGCTTAGAAGTTCAGGCAGACAAACTGATTGCCGTTTTAGATAAACATAAAAATAATCCAGGAAACTCTACCTCAGTACATCACGTTACCAAAATATTTGTTTTGTGTACGAGCTTAGGTGGGGAGTTTAGAGCAAATGCTGAGACGATAGCCTGTGGTTATTTTGCTTTAGATGCGTTGCCAGCATTATCTGAATCTAAAACGACTACTCAACAAATTGCAATGTGTTTTGAGGCGCAAGCATCCAATAACTGGGAAACCCGATTTGATTAATAACGTACAGATTTAAAAGTTGAAATAGAAAACTATTTTCAATTTATATAGATTAGAGGTTTTAAATTAGAGGAGAAAATGAGTGACTTATAAAGGCTATTTAATTGATTTAGACGGAACAATTTATAAAGGAAAAGAACGTATTCCTGCTGGTGAAGCTTTTGTACGTGAGTTGCAACGGCGCAAGATTCCCTATCTTTTTGTGACCAATAATACCACGCGCACGCCAGAAACCGTCAAGACCATGCTGGATGAAAATTTCAATATTGAGACCCCACTTGAGACTATTTACACAGCTACTTTAGCTACCATTGACTATATGCAGGAAAAAAATCTAGGCAAGAAAGCTTATGTCATCGGAGATGTCGGGCTTAAACATGCTATTGAAGAAGTTGGATATATAGAGGACACAGAAAATCCTGACTATGTGGTAGTGGGGTTGGATTGGGAAGTAGATTATGAAAAATTGTCGATTGCTACTTTAGCCATTCAAAAGGGTGCTCACTTTATCGGGACTAATCCTGATCTCAATATTCCGACAGAGCGTGGTCTGCAGCCGGGAGCGGGTGCTATTAATGCCCTCTTGGAAGCAGCCACTCGGGTTGAGCCGACCTTTATCGGCAAGCCCAATGCCATCATTATGGAAAAAGCTGTTGAACACCTTGGGTTGCCACGTGAAGAGGTAATTATGGTTGGTGATAACTATCTTACGGATATTCGAGCTGGGATTGATAATGGCATCCCTACACTTTTGGTGACAACTGGATTTACTCGTCCAGAGGAAGTAGCGAGCTTACCAATCCAACCAGATTATGTGCTTTCTAGTTTAGCGGAGTGGGATTTTGATGCACACTAAACTAATATTTTGGCTGAGTATGTTTTGTTTCTTGGCAACCGCAATTTTGTTGACAATTTATCTCACTTGGTTGTTTTATCCTTTGGAAATTTCTTGGTTACACTTAGAAAATAAAGTTTATCTCAAATCTACAACGATTCAGTACAATTTTAATATTTTGATGAATTACCTAACCAATCCATTTCAGCAAAAACTCTCAATGCCCGATTTTCCCTCATCAGCAGCAGGATTGCATCATTTCAAAACCGTGAAATATCTTTTTCATCTGGTTCAGCTTGTTTTCCTAGCAACCTTACCAGTAGTTTATTTGTTTGTAAAACATATAATTAAAAAAGGTTATTTATCTGTTTTTTCAAAGGCCATTTTGAGTATTGTTTGGTTGCCAATTATTGTTGGAGCTATCGCATTTGGGATCGGATTTGATGCGTTTTTTACTCTCTTTCATAAGATTTTATTTATTGGAGATAATACTTGGCTATTTGATCCTAGGAAAGATCCGATTATTTGGATTTTACCAGAAGAATTTTTCCTCCATACTTTTCTGCTATTTTTTGCCATTTATGAAGGTTGTGGCCTGTTGCTCTATAGTCAAAGTAAAAAAAGTTGTTGGAAGAAGGAAGGAAACTGATGCAAACAAATCAGCAAGTAAGAAAAGATATTGGTTTATTCTCTGCTTTATGTTTACTATATGTGATTGTAATGGCAATGGTTGGCCTGATTTATCAAACGATTGTAACCTTATTTCAAGCTAGTCGTTATTTTGGCAATCTTGAAAAGATTCAAAAAGCAACTGAGAACTTTATGGCACGAGATGGTAGTTATTATCTGATTGCTGTCTGTGCAGGAGTTTTTATCTTTTGGGTGTATCGAGACGGAAAATTATTTAAGTCTGATTTACGAATGCAGAAAAGAGCCATGACTTCAAAAACGTTTGGGATAGTCTTATCTTTCTTGCTTCTGGGTCAATTAGGGTTCGTCTTATTTAATCAGATTTTTGAAACAATCTTTAATTTATTTGGTTTTACTATGCTTAAAGCTGTCGAATCAGCTTCGGCAGGTTCAGATAGTGTTTCTATGTTTTTGTATGCAAGCTTTTTTGGACCTGTTTCAGAAGAATTGATTTTCCGTGGGGCAGGTTTAAGAACGTTTGAAAAATATGGAAAAATTTTTGCAATTCTGATGTCTTCGCTTTTGTTCGGTCTGTTTCATGGAAATTTCCCACAGTTCTTTTTTGCAACTTTTGTGGGAATTATCTTCTCATACGTGACCTTAGAGTATTCAATCCTCTGGGCAATGGCTTTTCATATTTTTAATAACTTAGTCATTGGAGATGGGTTAACTTATGTCTATTCTTTCTTGCCAGATAGTGCAGCTAGTCTCTTGCATTTGATTATCCTTTTGATCGGGGCAAGCATCGCAGCCATTTTCCTGTTTAAAAATAAAACAGATATAAAAAGGTATGTACAAGAAAATTATGCATATCCAGGAACATATCGGCAAGCTTTCCGCTCTGTCTGGTTTTGGCTTTTCGCATGTTTGATGTGTCTAACGTCGTTGACATTGATAAGGCATTTATAAAAGAGAGTTTTGAAAGGACTTTCAACTTTCTTTCATTTATGATAAAATAAAGGTAATAAAAGAGGAGTGTGTCAATCATGGAACAAACATTTTTTATTATAAAGCCAGATGGTATAAAACGTGGTTTGGTTGGAGAAGTACTGAAGCGCGTGGAACGACGTGGTTATAAAATTGAACGATTAGAAATGAGAACGAATGTTCCAAACCATATAATTGATCAGCATTATGAAGCTCTATTATCAAAGGCTTTTTATCCCGCAATTCGTGAGTATATGACAAGTGGGCCTTTGATTATTGGTGTGCTATCGGGCAATCAAGTGATTTCGGGTTGGCGTCACATGATGGGTGCTACTCGTCCAGAAGAAGCTCTACCAGGGACGATTCGTGGGGATTTTGCGCAAGCAGCTGAGGATGGTGCAACGATTCAAAATGTTGTCCATGGTTCAGATTCTGAAGCATCAGCCAAACGTGAAATTGCTCTTTGGTTTGGAAAGTGAACAAGAAATATGAATGTGAAACTGAGAGATAAGAACGCCTACCGCTCTTCTCTCTCTTTTTTACTGTGAGAATCATGTCTGGTGTGTTATAATAAAAAAGAAAATTGATGATGTTCTAAGATATTGAAATTAATTGTTTTATCAAGGAGGAGATATGTCAGATAAAAAGATTCATTTGGTCATTGTAACGGGAATGAGTGGGGCTGGAAAGACTGTAGCGATCCAATCTTTTGAAGATTTGGGCTTTTTTACAATTGATAATATGCCTCCAACGCTTCTTCCTAAATTTTTGCAACTGATTGAAACCACACAAGATAATGATAAGATTGCAATGGTTGTAGACATGCGTAGTCGATCCTTCTTTTCTGAAATTCAGAAAGTTTTAGATGAAATCGAAAATAATGATGGACTTGATTTTAAAATTTTGTTTTTGGATGCTGCAGATACAGAATTGGTTGCTCGTTACAAGGAAACACGACGAAGTCATCCGTTAGCAGCAGATGGTCGTGTTTTAGACGGAATTAAGTTGGAGCGGGCATTACTTGCACCATTGAAAAATATGAGTCAAAATGTGGTAGATACGACGAAATTAACACCGCGTGAGTTGCGTAAAACCATTTCTGAGCATTTTCTAGATCCAGCGAAACTCCAATCGTTTCGTATAGAGGTGGTAAGTTTTGGTTTTAAATATGGTATCCCTTTGGATGCAGATCTTGTTTTTGATGTTCGTTTTTTGCCAAATCCTTATTATCAACCAGAACTTCGTCATCAGACAGGGCTTGACAAACCAGTTTATGATTATGTGATGAATCATACAGAGTCAGAAGAATTTTATCAACACTTAGTAGATCTTATAAAGCCTATTTTACCAGGCTACCAAAAAGAAGGAAAATCGGTTTTAACAATTGCTGTAGGTTGTACAGGTGGTCAGCATAGAAGTGTAGCTTTTGCTCAACGTTTAGCCGATGATTTGACGAATGATTGGACTGTTCATTCGTCACATCGAGATAAAGATCGCAGAAAGGAAACGGTAAATCGTTCATGAGAAAACCAAAGATTACTGTTATTGGTGGTGGAACAGGAATTTCTGTAATTTTAGATAGTTTACGTAAGAAAGATGTGGATATTGCTGCTATTGTGACAGTTGCTGATGACGGCGGAAGTTCAGGTGAATTACGAAAAAATATCCAACAATTAACACCACCAGGTGATTTACGAAATGTTTTAGTCGCGTTGTCCGATATGCCTCGTTTTTATGAAAAAGTTTTTCAATATCGCTTTGCAGAAGAAGATGGCGCTCTGGCAGGCCACCCACTTGGAAATTTGATTATTGCTGGAATTTCAGAAATGCAGGGTTCTACTTATAATGCCATGCAACTGTTGACCAAATTTTTTCACACAACTGGGAAGATTTATCCGTCCTGCGACACACCTTTGACGCTTCATGCAGTATTTACGGATGGAAGTGAGGTGGCTGGAGAAAGTCATCTGGCAGAACATCAAGGGATGATAGAAAGGGTTTATGTTACTAATACTTACAATGACCAAAAACCGGCTGCTAGCCGCAAAGTAGTGCAGACGATTTTAGAAAGCGATATGGTTGTTTTGGGACCTGGGTCATTATTTACTTCTATTTTGCCTAATTTAGTAATAGAAGAGATTGGGCAAGCTCTTCTGGAAACCAAAGCAGAAGTCGCTTATGTTTGCAATATTATGACGCAGCGTGGAGAAACCGAGCACTTTACTGATAGTGATCACGTAGCTGTTTTGCATCGTCACCTAGGAAAACCATTTATTGACACTGTTTTAGTGAACATAGAACAAGTCCCTCAAGAATATATGAATTCTAATAAGTTTGATGAATATTTAGTACAAGTTGAACATGATTTTCAAGGGTTAAAAAAGCAAGTTCCTCGTGTGATTTCTTCTAATTTTCTTCGTTTGGAGAATGGCGGAGCTTTTCATGATGGGAAGTCCGTGGTGGATGAGCTGATGCAAATTATACAGGTGCGTCGCAAATGAGTTTTACTATTAAAGTGAAAGAAGAGTTGATTGGTCTTGGCAAGGAAGAGAAAACAGAATTATCTGCCATCATTAAGATGTCAGGGAGTTTAGGAATTTCTAGTCAGGGTTTGACGTTATCTGTTATAACGGAAAATGCAAAAATTGCTCGCCATATTTATGAATTATTAGCAACTTTTTATCAGGTTAAGTCTGATATTCGCCATCATCAAAAAACAAATCTTCGGAAAAATCGTGTTTATACTGTTTTTTTAGATACAAATGTAGAGCAAATTTTAGCTGATTTGCACTTGGCAGACTCTTTTTTTGGAATTGAAGCCGGTATTGATCAAGTTATTTTATCAGATGATGAAGCTAGCCGAGCTTATTTGCGAGGGGCTTTTCTGTCAAGTGGTAGTATGCGCGATCCAGAATCAGGAAAATATCAGTTGGAGATTTTGTCGGTTTATTCTGACCATGCTGAGGATCTAGCGGCCTTGATGCGAAAATTTTTGTTGGATGCGAAAACAATTGAACGTAAAAAAGGTTCGGTGACCTATCTGCAGCGGGCTGAGGACATCATGGACTTTTTAATTGTGATTGGTGCTATGAAAGCAATGACAGAATTTGAATCACTCAAACTTGTGCGGGAGGCTAGGAATGACTTAAATCGAACAAATAATGTGGAAACGGCCAATATTGCTCGTACAGTAACGGCTAGCATGAAAACCATTCACAATATTAGCAAGATTATTGATACAATTGGTTTAGAGGGTTTGCCTGTTGATTTACAGGAAGTCGCTTATCTGCGTGTCAACCACCCCGATTATTCTATTCAGCAATTGGCAGATAGTCTTAGTAAGCCTCTGACGAAAAGCGGTGTCAATCATCGTTTGAGAAAAATCAATAAAATTGCAAATGAACTGTGAAAATCAGTATCAATAATCTATATATTATAGATTAAATAAATATAAAAATGTTGTAAAAAAGTATTTGATTAGTAAATAACAAGTCTGATATTATCGATTTTCTAGTCAAATGATTCTAACTTTTTTACTTTTTTTATGTTTCCTCTTGCCAACATCCTATTTGTGTGTTATATTTAACTAGTTAAATATAAACCAGTTAAATAAATAGGAGACTAATATGAAATACAATAAAAAGCTTTTAACATTAGCGGGAATTATTTTAGCTTGTAATCTTTGCTTGACTGCTTGTCATTCGCGTTCGTCTAATCACTCAAATAGTAAGGAGAAATTAAAGACTAAACAAAGTGTAAAAAAGAAGAACAAAAGCAGTAAAAAAGGACAAGTTCCTGGTGTAGATAAACCAACTGATGACGGTTTTCTTTTTACTAGTGAATCTCAAATTAAAGCTAGAACAAGCGATGGTTTGATTTTAGATCATGATGGGCATACACATTTTATTTTTTATTCTGATTTAAAAAATAGCAAATGGGCTTATCTGATTCCAAAAGACGGGCAAGCACCTGCTACCTCTCCTCAATTGACAAATCAAACAGGAACTGTGGATGATGGCTATATTTTTAATCCTAAAGATATCGTTTCAGAGGATCAGTATGGTTATGTTGTCCGCCATGGAGACCATTATCATTACATTTGGAAACATTCTTTGGGAAATGGTTATCAAGGACAACACTATAGCCCGAATCCATCTGGAAATGGTACAGGACAGATTTCTCAGCCAAATTATACACCGACACCATCTACCCCTCAACATCAGGGGACAGATAAACGTCAGTTTGCGGGGATTGATTTTCCAACGAGTGATGGATTTTTGTTTAACGGCAAGGGAATAACAGGAAAGACACCTACTGGTTTGTTAGTAGATCATAATGGGCATACACATTTTATTCCTTATGAACAGCTGATTCGCTCACCGTGGGAATCTTTGATTCCAGCAGAATACAAAAAGGATGCTGAAGATGCTTATTACGGTAGAAAAAGACAGACACCACCATCTCCAGGACCTTCTAAAGAAGATGAAGAAATTGCAAAGAAAAAGGCTTATTTGGCTCAGCAATTAGGAATAGATGAAAGCTTAATTGAAGTGATTGATACGGAAAAAGGAAAGGCATTCCTCTATCCACATGGCGATCACAAACATTCGACATTGATTAGTGAAATTGATACTAGCAAGCCGTTTGATCCTCACGGTAATCCACATGCTCATGATAAAGTTGGTATGGCAACTTTAAAAGCGTTAGGATTTGATGATGAAATCATTGAAGATATTTTACATGCCACTGCTGACACACCATTTCCTTCAAATGAAACAGATTTGGAAAAAATGAAAGCATGGTTAGCGACTGTCAAATACTTAAATATTGGTCAGCGAAAAGATCCTCTTGAACGCAAAGGTTTACATCTCATGCCGAATCTTGAAGTTCTTGGTATTGGTTTTACACCTATTAAAAACATTAGACCTGTTTTGCAATTTAAGCACCTAAAGCAACTTTGGATGACGAAAACAGGGGTTACTAACTACGATTTCTTAAAAGAAATGCCAACTTTAGAAGGATTGGATATTTCACAGAATGGTATTTCCGATTTATCTTTCTTGAAGGATTATCCAAATCTTAAAACGGTCGCAGCAGCAGGAAATAACATCAGTAATATTGCACCTTTGGCTCAGCTAAAGAATCTAGAATCATTGAATCTTGATTATAATAACATCTCCGATATTGTTGCGTTAACACATCTATCAAGATTAAAAGCAGTCAGTTTAGAGCATAATCAACTGCAGGATGTATCTGCTTTGAGTCAAAAAGCAGAATTAACCAAGCTATTCTTATCACATAATCCTAACTTGGATATCAATACACTGAAAGCTTCGCACCTCGAAGAATTAACCGTTGACAATTCAAATGTTCGAAGCTTGGACTTTTTGAAGTCAAATCCAAATCTAACCACTCTTAGTATGAATGGTAATCGCTTGACTTCGCTTACAGGTATTGAAGTTGCGAAGAACTTAGTGACATTCTCTGCTAATCAAAACAATATCAATTCTTTAACGATTCAAGGTACTCAAACTTCCTTAAAGAATTTGAGTTTAGGTGAGAACGAACTAAAAAATTTGGAAGGTGTAAATCAGTTTACAGCTTTAGAAAATTTGAATGTTACTAAAAATAAAATCACAACATTATCACTTCAAAAACCAAATACCACAGTTACTTATATTGATGTTAGTTATAATCATATTTCAAAAGAAGAACTTGAATTGAATGAAAAACAAATTCCAAAGGCTTTGGCGAAATATTTCACAGCTGTTCAAGGTGGTAGTATTAACAATAATACCTCTGATGCAAAAGATGAAAAAAATAAGGAAGGTCAAAAGGATAAGCAGCCTAAGGAAGCGGTTGAAAAAGAGAAAGAACATTCGGATAAACCAGCTCCTTCTGTAGAAAATAGCAGTAAGTCAGACAAAAGAGAAGCTGATAAGCCGGCTGCATCTTCTGAGGAAGCTTCTAGCAAGCAGAAGGCAGAGTCAAAAGATACGACTAAGCCATCATCGGAAACATCTAAAACTTCCGAAAAAGATAATTCAAAAAATGAGCAAACAAAACTAGCAGAAAAAGAAAGACAAAATGGTTCAACAGCGAATAAAGTAGCTGAGAAATAATCTTTATTAACTCCATAAATGAAAAATGCAATTTTTTCTCTAAGTGGTAAGAGTTTGTAGAATCAGAAAAAAATTCAATATTTATAATGTTTAAGTAACTTAGAGAGTTGATTATTCAACTCTCTTTTTGTTTGTTTAAAACAAGTAGGAAAGGAGAAGTGTTGATGAAATATAAAAATCCCTTATTACTAGTTTTAAGAAATTAAGTCACATTATTTCAGTATTGACTATCCAAATATTTATTAAAGTATGAATGAAGAGTGATAGCTATGGAAAAAAATATTTTTTATGAACAGTTGATAAAGAGTGAACCATTAGGCTTCATTGACCCGTTCGCTGATTTAGGAGAATTTGATCGATTTCAGCTAAAGTTCAAAAGTCCAGTAAGAGAATTAGTAAATAAGTATTCAGGTGAACGCTATAGCCCACAATGGCAAAAGAAAATAGAAGAGATGAGAAGCCTCTACATTCAATATCAGATAAGTATTAGAGAAGATGATACAGAAAATACTTTTGAAACAAAAGTTAGAAAGCAATCTGATAAAGAGAGTTTTGAAGAAGATGTTATAACATACCTTAAATTAGGCTTTCGTTTTGCAGAAATCGAAAAAAAGATGAATCGATCTGCTAAACGACTGCGTAGTCAATGGAAACGTAGTCAATATGTAGAGACTCATCCTGCAGTAATCTATAATAAGCAAGATTTACAAGCTGGTTATGCAAAGTCAAAAAATTATTTACCAGGAAGTATGAAACTGAAAGGAGAATTATGATACAAGAAGAAATATTTATTTCTATGGAGAAGTCTTTAAAACAAGTAAAAAATAGTCTAGATCTGTATTATTCTTATTGTATGAGAGGTAGCTTGTATGCAAAAGCAATATCGGCAAGAAATATTAGGGCTGAAGTTAGCTCTTTGCTAGATAGAATAGGACTATTAAAAGATTGTGAATATATTCCTCGTTATGCTATCGTCGAACTCTCTAAACAATTAAAAAAACTTGTAAAGAGTTGTAGTTCATGGGAAGTTGTAGGGCTTTTTTCACCAGAACAATTATCAGAAATAGTTGCTTATTCAACTTTTTTGGAAATTGAGGATGGGTTATAAATCAGGAAAATATAGATCAAATGATTGAAGATTGGATTGAAAATGGTTTTCCTAGCAAATTAAAACAGCTGATATCTGATGAGAAGTAGCCATGATTAGGATAAGTATATCTATCTGAAGTTGTTTAAAAAGAAAGAGAGGAGACAGACTGATATGGCTATTACAGAAAGAAAAGTATTCTTACAAACTTTAAAAAATGCGAGAAGCAGAGTTATCCTATTGGATCGACTAAAATCATCTATACTTGACAATACAGCAGTCGATCTAGAAACAGTACCATTTGCAGGAACTAATTCTACTAATTTGGATGAAGCGATTCAATGTTACATCGATTACGGAGAATTGCCAATAAGTGGCAAGCTAAATGATTTCTGGAAAGCATATGAACAAGCCTTAGCAGATGAGGAGAAGAAACATGAAGAAAAAGAGACATAACACTGGGATTTGTAAAGTATGTGGTTGCACTTGGAATAGACCTTGTATTGATGAGGCACATGGAGCATGCTGGTGGGTTGATGAAACAGAGACGCTTTGTAGCCATTGCTACTACGGTTGGG
Source organism: Streptococcus intermedius SK54 = ATCC 27335 (assembly GCF_000413475.1). Taxonomy (GTDB): domain Bacteria; phylum Bacillota; class Bacilli; order Lactobacillales; family Streptococcaceae; genus Streptococcus; species Streptococcus intermedius. The sequence continues at coordinate 544,422 of NZ_ATFK01000001.1, forward strand.
GTAAAGACAAAGGAGAATTATGCAGCTAGAGACAATTTACCATCTCATCTTAAAAAATGGGATTAGAAACTATAAGTTTAAGAACAGTCAATTAAGACCTAAAAATTCTCCTGAAGAAGAGAATAAAGGTTCTATTTTTGGCTATCGTTCTAAAGATGATATGGTTCATGCTACTGGAGTCGTTTTAACCTCGTTAGAAGCGATTATAGAGAATCGAGATAGATTTACTCATTGGACACCAAATGTTTATCGATATGGAGCTTATAGTGACAAAAAACGACGAATTACACGAGGACACAATGAAGAGAATCTTAGACAAATTAACACCTTTTACATTGACTTTGATATTACTTCATCAGCTGAAGAAATGTCCTCTGGAGACATCCTGAATGTGGCAATGGATTTAGGATTTATGCCAACGCTCATTTTAAAATCTGACAAAGGTTATCAAGCTTACTTTGCACTGAAAGAGCCAGCTTACGTGACTGCTCATTCAAATTTCAAAGTCATCAAAGTTGCGAAAGAGATCTCTCAGAATTTAAGAAATCATTTTAGTAAACATCTTCCAGTTGACTTAACCTGCAATCACTTTGGAATCGCTAGAATTCCTCGAACAGACAACGTAGAATTCTTTTTTGAAGAGTATACCTACTCGTTTGAAGAATGGCTTCAATGGTCTATGAAACAGTCAGAATTTAGCTTTTCAAAACGGAAAGCAAATCTAACTGTTATCACAGGAACGGAAGGCAAAAAACAAATTGATGAGCCCTGGTATAGAATGCTGATGAATGAATCAAATATCAAGGGAGCTAAAGCCCTGATGGGAAGAAACAATGTCTTATTCACTTTAGCGCTTGCGAACTATTCATCAGGTGTCTCTCAGGGCGATTGTGAGATAGTTTTGGGACAATTCAATGCAGGATTGGACGAACCACTCTCTCAGGACGAATGTCTGAAGATTGTCAAAAGTGCTTATTCTGGGAAATACGAAGCTGCTAGTAGAGATTTTGTTCTCTTGCTTTGTAAAGCTTGGGTGGATAAGAAACTAACAACTAGTGATCTTTTTATTCGACAAGGTTGGAAGAAGTTTAAGAAACCTCGACAAGCAAGAAAAAATAGTCATCTGCATGAATGGAAAAGTGATGTCATGAACTATTTAGAAAGTCTGTCACAAGATACTGATCCATTTCTTCAGACGACAAAGAAAACGATACGAGAGGAACTATCAATTCCAGAAAGAAGTTTAGATAAGGTATTGAAAGTTTTGAAGAAAGAACAAAAAATCTTTTTGAAAGTAAAATCTGGTCGAGGTGGAGGTATTCGAATTGCTTCTATCAAATCTGTTCTTTTATCTGTTATTCAGATTAAAAGAGAGCGTCAGGAAGCTTATTTTGCCAATATAGCCACTTTCTTTGAAGAAAGATTAGGATTTATCCAACAGGTACTTCAAAGAGCAGAGATGGCTTTTAAACAGGTTCAAGAAGTCTCTTTGTTTGAGGTTGACGTAGGCTAGATCGAAAACCCGCAAACTCCCATTACATTATATCTAGGATACCGTGAGGGATTTGTGAGCAGAAAAATAGATGTAAAAAAATAATAATCTATTAGTAGGAGAATATTTCTATGCTAGAAAAACTAAGAAAGAAGATAGAACAAAATCTTTATCAGCTTATAAACATAAATAAGAGCTTAGGAGAACTTTGTAAAAGTCAATATGAATTATTGCTACATACTAGTTCTACTGAAGAGGATTTTGTAGCTTTAAATAATGATATAAGATTCATTATTGAATTATATGAAAAGGAAGGTTGAGAGTAATTATGAAATCAATTCTAAGGTATCCAGGAAGTAAATGGAACCTAGCACATAAGATTATTGAATTGTTTCCAGCTCATAAGAGCTATTTAGAACCATTTTTTGGAAGTGGAGCAGTTTTATTTAATAAACCTTCAAGTTCAATTGAAACGGTTAATGATTTGAATGAAGATGTCGTAAATTTGTTTCAAGTGATTCAAAGTTGTCCAGAAGAGCTGACTAAAAAAGTATTTTTAACTCCTTATAGTCGAGCTGTTTATGATAGAGCTTGGGAATTTCGTCCAAAAGATGAAGTAGAAAAAGCTCTTAGTTTCCTCATTCGTTCCATGATGTCACATGGTTTTAGAAATACAGAGAAATCAGGATGGAAGCGAGATGTTAATGGTCGTGAACGATCTTATGCAGTTAAGCATTGGAATGAATTACCTGGAATTATTCAAGAGGCAGCCTTGCGCTTAAAAGAAGTTCAAATTGAAAAGCGGCCAGCATTAGATTTAATTCAAGAATTTAGTCGGAAAGATGTTTGTATGTATGTTGATCCACCATACGTATTAAGTACCAGAGCTAGAAAACAATATACTGTTGAGATGGAAGATAAAGATCATATAGAACTTTTAGGAGAATTGAACCAGTCTAAGGCAAAAATATTACTTAGCGGTTATGATAGCGAACTTTATAATAAACGGTTATCTAATTGGGAAAGAATAGAGTTTGCATCGCTGGCAGAGGGTGGTCTGAAACGAGTAGAGGTTCTTTGGATGAATTTTCAGCCTAATAAGCAGCTAGAACTATTTTAGGAGGTTATACATGACGATTAAGCGTAAACATATATCAAAAACAATGAGGTTACAGGTGTTACAAAAATACAATCATCATTGTGCATATTGTGGATGTGAGATAAGTTTTAAATCTATGAGAGTGGATCACTTTTTGCCACTTCAAAAAGGTGGTCTAGATGAGGAAGGAAACTATATGCCAGCTTGCCATCAGTGTAACCATTATAAATCTGTATTTACGATTGAACAGTTTAGAAACAATTTAAAGTCCGTTCACGAGAGATTACTTCTTCCGTTCTTACCGAGATTATGTGAAAAATATGGAATTATTGCAATCAAACCATTTGATGGAAAATTTTATTTTGAAAAATTAGAGGAGAAAACAAAATGAAATTAAAAATAAATAGAGATTTATTTGCATCAGCTTTTGTGAGAAGTACAATTCTTTTCATTGTGCTTGGTATCATTAGTTATTGTCTAATAGATATTTTTGCTGCTAATAAAATTCAGAATAACAATATTTATCGGATTGTTCGTCTGACAAGTCAAACTCAAGGCATTGGAACCAAAAATGAAAAAACAGTTTATACAATTACTCTGAGTCAGTATGATAAAAATAAAGATGTATTTACTATTCCTATCAATTTGGAAACCTATACCAAACTTCGTTGGTATTCTTCTCCTTTAAAAGTCAATTTCTTGTCAAGCACTTATGTTACTTATACATCTAAAGCTGGTTTCGGTACAGTAGATGATAAAATTCACTTTATTTCTACAGCTCCGGAATTGAGAGAAAAATATGCATATTCCTACTGTTTTCTAATTATGATAAGCTATTTCCTTACTATCACTTTGATCTATATTGTAGAGAGTATTGATAGGGATAGACTTGCTGAAGACAGTGAATTGGTAAAAATATACAAGGAGGAAAACAAATGAAATATATTATCTTTAGCTTTTTATTAGGGGACTATGTTCGTGATAGTGAAGAGAAGATTTTGGTTTTTGAAAGTCAAGGATTGGCTTGTCAGTATATTCAGAAGCATTACCACAAAGAAGAGCCTATTTCGACAACTAAGAAGTTTACTTGTTTGTCAAATTATTATGATGCACCGTTTCGGTTTCATAAAGTCAGCTAGAAAGAAGGAGTAGAAATGACTGAAAAGAAATATAAAATTCTTCGTGGCTATTATTTAACAGGCGTAGGTCAAGAAGAAGATGCTAATTATTTTAAAATGGATGACCAACATTCTGATTATGAATTTATTGCTGAAGGAGATATTTGTTTGACTTTCTATCAAAACCAAGACGTCATTACAAGTATTCCTGCTTTAATTCGAGTAGATCATATTATTAAATCAGACAATGTTGTATCTAGTCTATTGAAAGCTGAAAAGAATGATCATCTTCCAATGCTTCCAATTGTTCATATCTTTGATTCTTTTGATCCAAAGCTCCAAAAGAAAATGCAAAATACTTTTCAAGTATTAAACAGCCAAATAAAAGAATTGGCTCAATTTAAAATGATTCAAGGCAATTTATTTGATTTTCTTGAAGAAGAAGGAGGGAATCATGATGAAAAATAAACTAATGTTTCTGATCGGAATATTTGGATTAGTTTTATTGTTTGGTATGGCTATTTATAGCGGTTTCCAGTTTGATACCCCTTATGACAGTCATTTAACTCAAAAGCAATACAACGATGTAGTACTTGAGCAAAATGTTCAGCTTGTCTTTTATAAAAAGACTTGTCCTTATTGTCAAGCTGCTAAAAATGCAGTGATTAAAGCTGCTAGTAAGAGTGATTATCCAACGTTTTATATCAATATTCAAACGAAAGAGGGACAAAAATTAGTGCATCAATATGAGGTAAAAAAAGCAGCTACCGTAGTCTCTATTCGTAAAGGAGTTATCAAGTCTTACTTGTATGCTAAAAAGAACAACAAGGGAGATTTCGCAGCTAATAAACAAGCAATAAAGGAGGCATTCCGTGAGTAATTTATTTAATTTTATCGGGCATGTTATCACAATGTCTGCTCTGCTGACAGCTTGGTTTTTTCCACTTTTTCATGTGACGATTATTCGGAACTTTGAACAAGAGAAACGAATCTACAGAGCTTCTTTAGTGTTGATGATGCTTTTAAAAATCATTTATCCAGATAGTAAAATTCATCTTCGTGAGTGGAGGCAAGAAAAATGATAGATACAATAAAACAATTGATTAAACAACTTCAAGAAAGTGCAGTTATTCAATTCTTTTACAGAATAAAAGAATGGTGTCAAGAAAATGTTGTGAAGCGAAAATTGATTACTTTTTCATTTCTGTTAGCTGTCTGGAGTAGTCTGTTATTAGGCGCTATTTTTTCCCCGCAGCGTCAAACCTTTACAACAGACCAACTTGCGACTAAGCGAGTATTTGAAAACGGAACAGGAGAAATTAGTTTAGTTAAACAAATCTATTCTCCAAAAACAGGAGTGATTGTTCTTCAGTTTGAAACAACGGATTCTACTTCATCTATTGCACGTGGAATAGATAGTAAAAGGTTAAATTGGAAACTATATGCACAACATAAATCTTCTGATACAAGTATGGAAGTAATTCCAATTACTGATAAAAAAATATCCGTCATTATCAAAAATGTTCCGAAAGGTTTTGGAGCTTTTGCGATTGATATTAAAAATAATAGAGTGACTACAAATCAAATTGATGTAGATATTTCTACGCCATCTAGTTCATCAGATGATGATTTTAAAGGCTTCAAACAAGAAGATAAATCTTCAGAAAATGTGGTTCAATTTTTTGTCACTCCACAAAACAAAAAAATGGAAATAGTAACTGTTAAAAATATTTCTCGTGAAGAATTTGCTCTTCAAGAAATTGAAGAAGAAATTGGTTTTCAAAAAGAGCAGATGAAGAAATTGACTCAATCGATAAAAAAACTAAAAGAACTCATCAAAGATAATGAGTCTTCTAAAGAAAGCTTGCTGACAGAAGCAAAATATTTATCAGGTGATGACTTAACCAAGAATCAAAAAGACATTGAACAGATTGATTCTGATACAGAAACGAAGAATCGTTCTATTGAAACAGCTAACCAAAATATAGACATTTTAAAAGAAAAAACAACTTCGTTAGAAAAGAAGAAGGCAGCTGTCAAAGATGGTACATTTGAATTTTCAAGTCCGATAGAGACTGTAGAGATGAAATAACAAAATGCGGAAGTAAAGAGGTAAAAATTATGGAAAAAATATATGGAAAACTCGCACCAAAAGGACAACAACCTATTAGAAAACACCGTGTAGTATTTACAAGTACAAAAGGATTGTTTAGAAAACAAAGATGGGTGATGTTAGACATTGATGAAAATGGAATAACTTATAATAGTGAGACTGGACATACAGGGGACATGTTTTCTTCAATGTATCTTGCTATAGGGGAAATTATCATAGATGAACAAGCTTTTACAATAACCATTAAGAAGCCTGTATGGGATGATCATAAAATTTATGTTATTGATCTAAAAAGACTAGATGGAGATTTATGGAGTAACTTCACAAAAATCAAAGATACACTCATTGTTTTTGCCGGAAACAAGTTGGTCAATTAAGTTAGATTGAAAGGAAAAAAATCATGAAAAATTACACTCAAAAATGGAAAGAACTAAATAAGAATGGAATCAAATTATCATTGATTTGTGGTTTGAACTGGCTGATAAAATTCTTGTTTAAGGGACAATTTTATCTTTTCTCAGCTGTTTTTTTAGGATTGCTGACTTATTACATGCCGCAAGATATCCAATTATTTACAGTAAGAGTTTTAGAATTAATAGTCATGCTTAAAATAACGACAGATGTTATCTATACGATTTTTTCAAAAGAAATTAGACGGATGAAAAACCCTCTTCTGTTAGGAGTAATGTCCTTATTCTTTCTAGCTGGTAATGTCTATATTAAACAACATACTTTGACAGAATTTTTGGTCAATCGTTTCTTTACGTTTTGGTTCATTAGTCTTGTTTTGACAATACTGGTAATTGTCATCCAACCGAGATTATTTAAGGTCCATCTCTTCAAAAATGTGCTCAATAAAACTTATTTAGGAATCCGAAAAACAACAGATGAGCTACCTCCAGAGTGCAATTTTTACACAGATGCGGATGAAAAAGATGCGGACAAACGGATGAAAATGATGAACCAACATGTGATCAAAAAAACGTATCAGGGAGTTGTCGAATTAAGTTTTCTAAATAGAGAAGTAATTACAGGTATCAGTTATAAAGCAGTGCCATTTGAGAAAGAAAAGGAACGGGCTTTTATGGATGTAGACACGATTTATTATCCTGTTTTTAGGGTTTATCCATTTGGAATTGAGGAAGATTTTGGTCACATACTAATTAAATTTAAACTTAGTCGAAAGGCTGCTTTTACAAAAAACGCTGAAGGTTTACTGAAGAAAGATTTTTAAAATATGCTGCTCCCTAATAATTATATTAGGGGGTGTCTTTTTATATTAAAATAATTTTTATTTTTGTCAAGTTAAAAATTATTTTTCTGATTTGTCCCATTAAAAACTAAAAAAAGAATATCTCTTATACTAAATAAAATAGAATATAAAGGAGTGCTAAAATGGCAAAAAAGAACATCAATAAAATTAAATCAGAGCTTGAAGAAGCAAAGGCAAAAGTTATCGCTTTGGAAGCAGAACAGAAACTTGCGGAAGAAACTCTTCAAAAAGAAATTGGAAAAATTTATATGCAAATTCAATTCAAAAAAGATAAAAA
>NZ_ATFK01000002.1:0-290000 GCF_000413475.1 Streptococcus intermedius SK54 = ATCC 27335
ATCTCACATTGGGAGTTTAGCTCAGCTGGGAGAGCATCTGCCTTACAAGCAGAGGGTCAGCGGTTCGATCCCGTTAACTCCCATTTCTTAAGCGGAAAAGCTTAATAGGTCCCGTAGTGTAGCGGTTATCACGTCGCCCTGTCACGGCGAAGATCGCGGGTTCGATTCCCGTCGGGACCGTTTTAGTGTATAGAAATACATTAGAGCGACTCGTTAGCTCAGTTGGTAGAGCATTTGACTTTTAATCAAAGGGTCACTGGTTCGAGCCCAGTACGGGTCATAGTCACAAGCGGGTGTGGCGGAATTGGCAGACGCACCAGATTTAGGATCTGGCGCTTAACGGCGTGGGGGTTCAAGTCCCTTCACCCGCATAGAAGATAAGCCGGCTTAGCTCAGTTGGTAGAGCATCTGATTTGTAATCAGAGGGTCGCGTGTTCAAGTCATGTAGCCGGCATTAGAAGGAAAGAAGTGAATGCGAACGTAGTTCAGTGGTAGAACATCACCTTGCCAAGGTGGGGGTCGCGGGTTCGAACCCCGTCGTTCGCTTGAGGAAGCCGGGGTGGCGGAACTGGCAGACGCACAGGACTTAAAATCCTGCGATTGGAAACAATCGTACCGGTTCGATTCCGGTCCTCGGCATAGGAATAGAGAGCACCCTTAGCTCAACTGGATAGAGTACCTGACTACGAATCAGGCGGTTAGAGGTTCGACTCCTCTAGGGTGCATAGGGAAGAAGTCATAGGGCTTCGTTTTTCTACCTATACGGGAAGTAGCTCAGCTTGGTAGAGTACTTGGTTTGGGACCAAGGTGTCGCAGGTTCGAATCCTGTCTTCCCGATCCTATGGCGGTGTAGCTCAGCTGGCTAGAGCGTCCGGTTCATACCCGGGAGGTCGGGGGTTCGATCCCCTTCGCCGCTATATTGATCTTGTTGGACCTTTAGCTCAGCTGGTTAGAGCTCTCGGCTCATAACCGAGTGGTCGTAGGTTCAAGTCCTACAAGGTCCATTTTGTTGTATTGTGGAGGATTACCCAAGTCCGGCTGAAGGGAACGGTCTTGAAAACCGTCAGGCGTGTAAAAGCGTGCGTGGGTTCGAATCCCACATCCTCCTTAGTAGGAATAGCGCGGGATGGAGCAGCTAGGTAGCTCGTCGGGCTCATAACCCGAAGGTCGTAGGTTCAAATCCTGCTCCCGCAATAGGTTGGCTCGGTAGCTCAGTTGGTAGAGCAATGGATTGAAGCTCCATGTGTCGGCGGTTCGATTCCGTCTCGCGCCATTTGTTTGATTGATTAAGCGGGTGTAGTTTAGTGGTAAAACTACAGCCTTCCAAGCTGTTGTCGCGAGTTCGATTCTCGTCACCCGCTTTGAACAGAGGTGTTCATACCAAGTTTTTGAACTTGGGCGCGTAGCTCAGGTGGTTAGAGCGCACGCCTGATAAGCGTGAGGTCGGTGGTTCGAGTCCACTCGTGCCCATCATATTTTTGGAGAATTACTCAAGAGGCTGAAGAGGACGGTTTGCTAAATCGTTAGGTCGGGTAACTGGCGCGGGGGTTCGAATCCCCCATTCTCCGTATTTAAGGAGTGTAGCGATAGCTATCTCCTTTTCTCTTGTCTATTGATTTTGTCTGCCATTATGGAGTAAAGTGAATCGTATGAAAAAATCCAAATTTGTTGTTATGGCTACTATTTTGATAATAGTAACTTCGGTACTTCTGGTCTCAACTCGTTCTTTAGGTGTAGTGAATGAAGCTTCTAATGTTGTGTCTGTTTTGGATAATATTGTTTCAAAACCATTTAATTTTTTAGTAGATGTTAAATCAGATTTAACTAATTTAACAAGGACCTATAAGGAAAATAAGCAATTAAAAAAAGCTTTATTCAAAATGGAAGAACAATTGGCTGCTTCAGATTCATTAAAAGATGAAAATAGTCAATTAAGGCAACTATTAGAAATGAAGAATCTCTATGAGTCCAAAAAGAAAGTTTCAGCTGATGTTGTCTCACGTATACCTGTTTCTTGGTTGGCTGAATTAACTGTCAATGCTGGGCACCAAAACGGAGTTCAAAATACAATGCTAGCAGTGGCAAATGGTGGTTTGATAGGTAGTGTGAAAGATGTTGCTTCTCATTCTAGTCGAGTAAATCTATTAACAAATAATAAAAATATTGATAATATTTCAGTAAGAATTCAAACAGATACAGGCACTATTTATGGGGTAATTATTGGCTACAGTAAAGAAAAAACTGCATTCATTATCAGCCAGTTAAATAGCTCAGACACAATTAAAGAAGGTGTGAAAGTTGTGACTAGTGGCTTAGGAACGTACAACATTCCCAACATTCCAGTTGGGACAGTCCTTTCTGTTACTGAAAAATCTGACCATTTGACAAAAGAAGTATTTGTAAAACCGAGTGCAGATTTAACAGATATTCGTGTGGTGACATTGGTAGGAAGTTAATATGAAATTTTTTAAGGACTACATTTTACCTTTTGGGGTTTTATTTGTTGTTATGTTAGTAGATGGTCACCTTTCAAATCTTTTAACTACTCTTTTTTCAACTGATATTCACTTACTAAGTCATCTTTTACTTATTTTTGTATTATACATTTCTATAAATCTTTCAGACAATACCAATTTTATTATTTTATTGTTAATTGGCCTATTGTATGATATCTATTATTTTCATATTATCGGCCTTTCGATATTATTGTTGCCATTGATGGGAATTGTTGTTAGCAAATATAATTCTGTTTTGATGTCTAATCGAGTTAGTCGTTTTTTCTCAGTCGCTATTTTGGTATTTTTCTTTGAGGCGGCTACGTTTACTTTGGCAATTGTGACTCATTTGGCTCGAATGTCTTTTGCAGATTTTGTTGTTTATACAATTGCACCAACGATGGTGTTAAATTTACTATTCTTTTTAGTGATTCAACTAATTTTAGAAAAGATATATTTATGATAAAAATTTATGATAAATTGGAAATAGAAATGTAATAAAGGCGTAACATACTCAGCGCCTTTTTTTGTTATACTTATAAATGTCTTATTGAATAGGAGTAAAATTGTTTATGAAGAAAAAATTACTTACATCAATCTTATTAAGTACAATGGTTCTTACACAGGGGGCATCTCTTGTAAATGTACATGCAGATTCTACTGATGACAAAATTGCTACACAAGATAGTAAAATTAACAGTTTGACTGATCAACAAAAATCAGCTCAAGCTCAAGTAGATCAAATTCAAAGCCAAGTTTCATCTATTCAATCTCAACAAGAAAAGTTGAAATCTGAAAATGAAAAACTTCAAGCTGAATCAGCAAAATTATCAGCTGAAATTGAAACTTTGTCTAAAAATATTGTAGCGCGTAATAAATCATTGGCTAATCAAGCACGTAGTGCTCAAACAAGTGGCACAGCTACAAGCTATATTAATACAATTGTAAATTCAAAATCTATCACAGAAGCCATTTCACGTGTTTCTGCGATGAATGAAATTGTTTCAGCAAACAATAAAATGTTGGAACAACAAAAACAAGATAAAAAAGCTATTTCTGAAAAACAAGTAGCTAATAATGAAGCAATCAATACTGTTATTGCAAATCAACAAACACTGGCAAATGATGCAAAAACTTTATCTACTAAGCAAGCTGAACTAAAAGCGGCTCAGTTAAGTCTTGCTGCAGAAAAAGCTACGGCTGAAGGAGAAAAGAACTCACTATTAGCTCAAAAGGCAGCAGCACAAAAAGCAGCAGAAGAGGCAGCAGCACAAGAAGCATCTTATAAAGCACAACAAGCAGCACAAGCTCAGGCAATAGCTTCGTCAGGTAATACAACATTTACAGCACAAGTTCAAGCTTTAAATCATTCTTCAGCTCCTACAGTGTCTCATTCTACTTCGCGCCCAACTTATAATTCATCTGCTTCAACTTATCCAGTTGGTCAGTGTACTTGGGGTGCAAAAACATTAGCTCCGTGGGCTGGTGATTATTGGGGTAATGGTGCTCAATGGGCAGCAAGTGCGGCAGCAGCTGGTTTCCGTACAGGTTCAACACCTCAAGTTGGTGCTATCATTTCATGGAATGATGGTGGTTATGGACACGTTGCTGTGGTAACAGCTGTAGAATCTCCTACACGTATTCAAGTATCTGAAGCAAACTATGCAGGGCATCAAGCTATTGGAAACTATCGTGGTTGGTTCAATCCAGCTGCTGCAGGACAAGGTTCATTTACTTATATCTATCCAAATTAATGAATAAAGAAATAAAAAGCGCGGTTAGCGTTTTTTATTTTTGATTGAAAAATTAACTAAAAAGGGTTACAATGTTAATTGGAGAAATGTTGTAACTGGTTTACAAAGAAACGAATATATACTGGAGGACATCATGTCGTTTTCTGATTTAAAGCTCTTTGCTCTTTCGTCCAATCAGGAATTGGCAAAACGTGTTGCTCAAGAGATTGGCATGGATCTTGGGAAGTCAACTGTACGTCAATTTTCTGATGGAGAAATTCAAGTTAATATTGAAGAATCTATCCGTGGAAAACATGTTTTTATCTTACAGTCAACGAGCTCACCTGTTAATGATAATTTAATGGAAATTTTAATCATGGTGGATGCTTTAAAGCGTGCAAGTGCTGAGTCAATTAATGTGGTCATGCCTTATTACGGTTATGCTCGTCAAGACAGAAAAGCACGCGCACGTGAACCTATCACTTCAAAATTAGTTGCAAATATGTTGCAGGTAGCTGGTGTGGATCGTTTGTTGACAATTGATTTACATGCAGCACAAATTCAAGGATTTTTTGATATTCCAGTAGACCATCTCATGGGTGCTCCTCTCATTGCAGATTATTTTGAACGCCGTGGGATGACAGGCAGCGATTATGTGGTTGTTAGTCCTGACCATGGTGGGGTGACGCGCGCTCGTAAATTAGCTGAATTTTTGAAAACACCGATTGCTATTATTGATAAGCGTCGTAGTGTAGATAAGATGAATACGAGTGAAGTGATGAATATCATCGGTAAAGTAGAAGGAAAAACGTGTATTTTAATTGACGACATGATTGATACAGCAGGAACAATTTGTCATGCTGCTGATGCGCTTGCTGAAGCAGGTGCCGTAGAGGTTTATGCGAGTTGTACTCACCCAGTACTTTCGGGGCCTGCTATGCAGAATATTCAAAAATCGGCTATTAAAAAATTGGTCGTGTTAGATACAATTTATCTGCCGGAAGAACGTTTAATTGATAAAATAGAGCAAATTTCGATTGCTCATTTATTGGCGGAGGCTATTGTACGTATCCATGAAAAACGTCCTCTTTCGCCCTTATTTGAAACTTTGACGGCTCTTTAATTAATGTAAGAGAAAGAAATCTAGGTAGGGATCACTCTGATAGTTGGAGTGATTCTTTTGCTTCAATCAATTGATAAGTGATGAATTTTCTCAATATTATGATATTTTTGCCATGACTTAGTTTTTATAGTATAATAGTTCTATTAGATTTTGGAGGTAAGATGTGGATTTAACGAAACGTTTTAACAAGAGTTTAGCAAAAATTGAAGTTTCTTTGATTCGACAATTTGATCAATCTATTTCGAGCATTCCTGGAATTCTTCGTTTGACATTAGGAGAACCTGATTTTACAACTCCAGATCATGTAAAAGAAGCTGCGAAAGCTGCAATTGATGCAAATGAGAGCCATTATACAGGCATGAGTGGGTTGCTAGCATTGCGTCAGGCAGCTAGTCAATTTGTGAATGAGAAATATAAGCTTTCTTATGATCCTGAAACAGAAATTTTAGTGACAATTGGGGCAACTGAAGCTTTGTCTGCTACGTTGACAGCTATCTTAGAAGAAGGAGATAAGGTGCTTTTGCCCGCACCTGCTTATCCAGGATATGAGCCGATTGTCAATCTTATTGGGGCAGAAGTTGTTGAGATTGATACGACAGAAAATGATTTTGTTTTAACACCTGAAATGTTGGAAAAAGCAATTTTGGAGCAGGGAAATAAGCTTAAAGCAGTGATTTTGAATTATCCAGCTAATCCAACAGGAGTCGCTTATTCACGAGAACAAATAGCAGCTCTAGCTGATGTATTGAAAAAGTATGATATTTTTGTTGTTTGTGATGAAGTGTATTCTGAGTTGACGTATACCAAACAGCCTCATGTATCTATTGCAGAATTTTTACCTAATCAGACTATTGTGATCAACGGTTTATCTAAGTCACATGCGATGACAGGCTGGCGTCTGGGTTTCATCTTTGCTCCAGCTATTTTTACGGCACAATTGATTAAGAGTCATCAATATTTGGTGACAGCTGCAAATACGATGGCTCAATTTGCAGGGGTAGAGGCATTGAGAGCAGGTAAAGATGATGCAGAGCCAATGAAAAGGGAATATATTGAGCGACGTGATTATATTCTGGAAAAAATGACAGAGCTTGGTTTTAAGATTATTAGACCTAATGGTGCATTTTACATTTTTGCAAAAATTCCAGCTGGCTACAATCAAGATTCTTTTGCTTTTTTAAAGGATTTTGCATATAAAAAAGCAGTTGCGTTTATTCCTGGGGCTGCTTTTGGGCGGTATGGAGAAGGTTATGTACGGCTTTCTTATGCGGCTAGCATGGACACGATAAAGGAAGCAATGAAGCGGCTTAAGGAATATATGGAGGAGTATGCTGAAATCCATCACAAGTAAAGGTTTGGTTCTCTATAACCGTAATTTTCGTGAAGATGATAAGCTAGTTAAAATTTTCACAGAACAAGCTGGCAAGAGGATGTTTTTCGTGAAACACGTTAGAAATTCTAAGTTAAGTCCAGTTATTCAACCTCTGGTAGTCGCTAATTTTTTGATGAAGGTAAATGATGACGGTTTGAGCTATATTGATGATTATCAAGAAATTAGAACTTTTCAGCATATCAATCATGATCTTTTTACAATGGCTTATGCGACTTATGTGGTAGCTCTGGCGGATGCCAGTATTCAGGATAATGAACTAGATTCTGCTCTCTTTGTTTTTTTGCAAAAAACATTAGAATTGATGGAGCAAGGTTTGGATTACGAAGTGCTGACCAATATTTTTGAAATTCAAATTTTGTCGCGTTTTGGCGTTTCTTTGAATTTTCATGAGTGTTGTTTTTGCCACCGAATAGGGCTACCGTTTGATTTTTCTTTTACCTATAATGGCGTTTTATGTCCAGAACATTATAGCAAAGATGAGCGACGGAGTCATTTGGAACCCAATATTCTTTATTTATTAGACCAATTTCAAGCAGTTCAATTTAGTGACCTGAAAACAATTTCGTTAAATTCTGAATTAAAATATCAATTGCGAAAAGTAATTGATCAAATTTATGAAGAATATGTTGGGATTCATCTAAAATCCAAAAAATTTATTGATTCTCTGGAAGACTGGGGAGAAATCTTAAAGAACAAGGAGTTGAAATGAAAAAAATAGCAATTGATGCCATGGGTGGTGATTATGCCCCACAATCTATTGTAGAGGGGGTTAATCAAGCCCTGAATGATTTTTCGGATGTTGAAGTTATCCTTTATGGAGATGAAGCAAAAATCAAGCAGTATCTAACGGCAACTGAGCGGGTTCGTATTGTTCATACAGATGAAAAAATCAATTCAGATGATGAGCCGACTAAAGCTATTCGTAAGAAGAAAAATGCCAGTATGGTGTTAGCGGCCAAAGCGGTAAATACTGGAGAAGCTGATGCCATTCTTTCTGCGGGGAATACTGGAGCGCTTTTGGCTGCTGGATTCTTCATCGTCGGTCGTATCAAGAATATTGACCGTCCGGGTTTGATGTCCACATTACCAACGACAGATGGAAAAGGATTTGATATGTTGGATTTGGGAGCGAATGCAGAAAACACAGCCCATCATTTGCACCAGTACGCTATTTTAGGATCGTTTTATGCTGAAAATGTACGTGGAATTAAGAAGCCGCGGGTAGGGCTTTTAAACAATGGAACAGAGGCGAGCAAGGGTGATCCGCTTCGTAAGGAAGTGTATGATTTGTTAGTGTCAGATGACTCATTGAATTTTATTGGAAATGTGGAAGCGCGTGATTTAATGGATCATGTAGCAGATGTGGTTGTAGCAGATGGTTTTACAGGTAATGCCGTGTTGAAAGCCATGGAGGGTACAGCTATGGGAATTATGAGCCAGCTTAAAAAATCGATTGTAAATGGAGGCTGGAAAGCAAAACTAGGCGCAGCATTGTTGAAAGATAGCCTAAAATCGTTGAAGGGTAGTTTAAATTATTCTGATGTAGGTGGTGCAGTTTTATTTGGAGTGCAGGCACCTGTTGTTAAAACACATGGGGCGAGTGATGCAAAAGCCGTTTACAGCACGATTCGTCAGATTCGGATTATGTTGGAAACAGATGTTATTGGAAAGGCAGTAAAAGAATTTTCAGGAGAGGCAAAATGACAGAACAAAAGATTTACGAGAGAATTGTAGAAATTATTCAAGAAAGTCGTGGTAAAGAATTTCAAGTTTCTCAAACACTTAGTTTGAAAGATGATTTAAAAGCGGATTCTGTTGATTTGATGGAATTTATACTAACTGTGGAGGATGAATTTGGTGTTGAAATTTCAGATGAAGAAATAGACGAGCTGAATAATGTGAGAGACGTTGTTGCTTGCGTGCAGAAAGGCTTGAATAAATCATAAGAGTGAATAGCTTATCTATATGAGAGATAAATTTAAAAAACAACTGGAAAACAGTTGTTTTTTGTTATTGTACGACATTTTCTTGAAAATATATTTTTATTATGATAGAATTAAGCTAGAAAAATACGAAAGGCGAATATTAAAGTGGATAATATTTTATTATATTCGGGAAAAGCGAAAAATTTATTTTCGACAGAAGACGAAAATGTGATTATTGCACAATATAAAGACCAAGCGACAGCTCTTAACGGAGTGAAAAAAGAACAAATCGCAGGTAAGGGGCAGCTTAATAATCAGATTTCGTCTTTAATTTTTGAAAAATTAAATGCGGCTGGGGTTGCAACGCATTTTATTAAAAAGATTTCAAAAACAGAACAATTGAATAAAAAAGTTAAGATTATCCCGCTTGAAGTTGTTTTGCGTAATGTGACAGCCGGCTCTTTTTCCCAACGTTTTGGCGTTAAGGAAGGTATTCAGTTGGAGAAGCCAATTGTTGAATTTTACTATAAAAATGATGATTTGGATGATCCTTTTATTAATGATGAACATGTGAAATTTTTAAAGCTTGTTAACGATGAAGATATTGCCTATATTAAAGCTGAAACACGTCGGATAAACAAACTCTTGTCAGATTGGTTCCATCAAATCGGACTTAAATTAATTGATTTTAAATTGGAATTCGGTTTTGATAAAGATGGTAAAATTATCCTAGCAGATGAGTTTTCACCAGATAACTGTCGTCTTTGGGATGCGCAAGGGCATCACATGGACAAAGATGTCTTCCGAAGAGGGTTAGGAGAATTAACGGATGTTTACGAAGTGGTATGGGAAAAATTGCAAGAACTTAAGTAAGGATTGAACATGGATAGACGTATTTTTGTTGAGAAAAAAGCTAACTTTAGCATTAAATCGGAGTCACTAGTCAAAGAACTAACACATAATTTGCAGTTAACCTCCTTAAAAATTTTACGTATTGTGCAGGTTTATGATATCTTTAATTTAGAAGAAAGCCTGTTTGCGCGTGCGCAAAAGCATGTCTTTTCTGAGCAGGTGACAGATACAATTTTAGATGAAGCAACTGTGCAGGCGGATCTTAACAGCCATGCTTTTTTTGCTATTGAAGCTTTGCCGGGTCAGTTTGACCAGCGGGCAGCAAGTTCACAAGAGGCTTTGCTCTTACTTGGTAGTGACAGCAACGTAACGGTTAATACTGCCCAGCTTTATCTGGTTAATAAGGATATTGATGCATATGAGTTGGAAGCGGTGAAGCATTATCTTTTAAATCCAGTTGATTCGCGTTTCAAAGATATCACCTTGCCTATTCGTCCACAGGAATTTTCAAATTCTGACAAAACAATTCCAAATTTGGATTTCTTCAAGACTTATATAGCCGAAGATTTTGCGGCTTACAAGGCGGAACAAGGTTTGGCTATGGAAGTGGATGATCTTGTTTTTATTCAAGATTATTTTAAATCAATTGGGCGTGTGCCAACAGAAACGGAATTGAAAGTTTTGGATACCTACTGGTCTGACCATTGCCGTCACACGACTTTTGAAACAGAATTGAAAAATATTAACTTTTCAGCTTCTAAGTTCCAAAAACAATTGCAGGCAACTTACGATAAATATATTGCCCTGCGTGACGAATTGGGACGTTCTGAAAAGCCACAGACGCTTATGGATATGGCGACAATCTTTGGTCGTTATGAGCGTGCTAACGGTCGTTTGAACGACATGGAAGTGTCGGACGAAATCAATGCCTGCTCGGTTGAAATTGAGGTAGATGTAGATGGCATCAAAGAACCTTGGCTGCTCATGTTCAAAAATGAAACCCACAATCACCCAACGGAAATTGAGCCTTTCGGTGGAGCTGCAACTTGTATTGGTGGTGCTATTCGTGACCCATTGTCAGGTCGTTCTTATGTTTACCAAGCTATGCGTATATCAGGTGCAGGTGATATTACCGCATCAATAGCAGAAACACGCTCTGGTAAATTGCCACAACAAGTCATCTCTAAAACGGCGGCGCACGGCTATTCGTCATACGGGAACCAAATAGGACTTGCGACTACCTATGTCAAAGAGTACTTCCATCCAGGCTTCGTTGCTAAGCGTATGGAGCTAGGCGCTGTTGTCGGTGCAGCACCAAAAGAAAATGTCGTGCGTGAAAAACCAGAAGCTGGTGATGTGGTCGTCCTTCTTGGTGGAAAAACAGGACGTGACGGTGTCGGTGGTGCTACAGGCTCATCTAAGGTTCAAACGGTTGAATCGGTTGAGACAGCAGGTGCCGAAGTGCAAAAAGGGAATGCTATTGAAGAACGTAAGATTCAACGTCTTTTCCGCAATGGCAATGTCACTCGTCTCATCAAGAAATCAAATGACTTTGGTGCTGGCGGCGTCTGTGTGGCTATTGGTGAATTGGCAGATGGTCTTGAAATTGACTTGGACAAAGTGCCACTAAAATACCAAGGTCTTAACGGTACCGAAATTGCCATTTCTGAGTCACAAGAACGCATGG
Organism: Streptococcus intermedius SK54 = ATCC 27335; assembly: GCF_000413475.1. Taxonomy (GTDB): domain Bacteria; phylum Bacillota; class Bacilli; order Lactobacillales; family Streptococcaceae; genus Streptococcus; species Streptococcus intermedius. The sequence goes on from NZ_ATFK01000002.1 coordinate 11,209, forward strand.
CTGTTGTTGTTCGTCCAAGTGATGTGGATGCCTTTATTGCAGCATGTCATAAAGAGAACATTGATGCAGTTGTTGTCGCGACTGTTACTGAAAAACCAAACCTTGTCATGACTTGGAATGGTGAAACCATCGTTGACTTGGAACGTGCTTTCCTTGATACTAACGGTGTGCGTGTGGTTGTTGATGCAAACGTTGTGGATAAGGATGTTGCCCTTCCTGAGGTGCGTACAACATCAGCAGCAACATTTGAAGCAGACACAGTGAAAGTTCTGTCTGATCTTAACCACGCTAGTCAAAAAGGGTTGCAAACCATCTTTGACAGCTCGGTTGGACGTTCAACAGTTAATCATCCAATCGGCGGTCGTTATCAAATTACGCCTACTGAAAGCTCTGTGCAAAAATTGCCAGTACAAAATGGTGTAACAACAACGGCTTCTGTCATGGCACAGGGATTCAATCCTTATATTGCGGAGTGGTCACCTTATCATGGTGCAGCTTACGCTGTTATTGAAGCAACAGCTCGCTTGGTAGCAACAGGTGCTGATTGGTCTCGTGCGCGTTTCTCTTACCAAGAATACTTTGAACGCATGGATAAACAAGCGGATCGCTTTGGTCAGCCAGTAGCTGCCCTGCTTGGTTCGATCGAGGCACAAATCCAACTTGGTTTGCCATCAATCGGTGGTAAGGACTCCATGTCTGGTACCTTTGAAGAATTGACGGTACCGCCAACCTTGGTTGCCTTTGGTGTGACAACAGTAGATAGTCGTCAGGTTCTTTCACCAGAATTCAAGACTGTTGGTGAGAACATTTACTACATCCCAGGACAGGCTATTTCAGAAGATATTGATTTTGACTTAATCAAAGATAACTTTGCACAATTTGAAGCCATTCAAGCTAAGCATAAAGTAACAGCAGCTTCAGCTATTAAATACGGTGGTGTTCTTGAAAGTTTAGCACTTATGAGCTTTGGTAACCGTATTGGTGCAACTGTAGAAATAGCTGAGCTTGACAGCAGCTTGACAGCTCAGCTTGGTGGTTTTGTTTTTACATCTGATGAAGTCATTGCTGACGCAATGAAAATTGGTCAAACTGTTGCAGAATTTACAATAACTGTTAATGGTGTCAACTTGTCCGCTGCGAAATTACTTGCAGCCTTTGAAGGTAAGTTGGAAGATGTTTATCCAACCGAGTTTAAACAGTCAACAGTTCTTGAAGAAGTACCTGTTGTGGTATCTGATGCTGTTATAAAAGCTAAAGAAAGAATTGCACAGCCTCTGGTTTATATCCCAGTTTTCCCTGGTTCCAATTCAGAGTATGATTCAGCTAAGGCCTTTGAACAAGCTGGTGCCAAAGTCAACTTGCTGCCATTCGTGACTCTTAATGAAGCAGCAATTGAGGCTTCTGTTGACACCATGGTTGACAACATTGCTAAAGCCAATATTATCTTCTTTGTCGGTGGTTTCTCAGCAGCAGATGAGCCAGATGGTTCGGCTAAGTTTATCGTCAATATCTTACTTAATGAAAAAGTTCACTCTGCTATTGACAGCTTCATTGAAAGGGGTGGTCTCATCATTGGTATCTGTAATGGGTTTCAAGCTCTTGTCAAATCTGGGCTTCTGCCTTATGGTGACTTTGAAGAAGTTGGTGAGACAAGCCCAACTCTCTTCTACAATGATGCCAACCAGCACGTGGCTAAGATGGTGGAAACCCGTATCACTAATACCAACTCTCCATGGTTGGCAGGTGTTAAGATCGGTGATATCCATGTAATTCCAGTCTCTCATGGTGAAGGGAAATTTGTCGTGACAGCTGAAGAATTTGCGGAGTTGCGTGACAATGGTCAAATCTGGAGCCAATACGTGGACTTTGATGGTAAGCCTTCTATGGATTCTAAATACAATCCAAACGGTTCGCTCAACGCTATCGAAGGGATTACGAGCAAGAACGGTCAAATCATTGGTAGGATGGGACACTCGGAACGCTATGAAAATGGGCTCTTTCAAAACATCCCAGGTAGCAAAGACCAAGGCCTATTTGAAAGTGCAGTGAAATACTTTACTGGGAAATAGCCTATTTGTAGAAGGGATATTATGAAACAGTATGTTGCAAGGCTGGAAAAAGATTTTTCACTCATAGAACACGGATTTAAAGAGGAAGAACAAAGAGCCTTAACTGATTATAAATCCAATGATGGTGAGTATATCAAGAAATTAGCATTTTTAGCTTATCAATCTGATGTTTACCAAGTAAGAATGTACGCTGTATTCCTTTTCGGATACTTATCAAAAGATAAAGAAATTTTAATATTTATGAGAGATGAAGTTTCTAAAGATAGTAACTGGAGAGTTCAAGAAGTGTTGGCAAAGGCATTTGATGAATTTTGTAAGAAAACAGGATATAAAAAAGCACTTCCAATTATTGATGAATGGTTAAAAAGTAGCAATCTCCATACGAGGAGAGCTGTTACAGAAGGGTTAAGAATATGGACAAATAGACCATACTTTAAAGAGAACCCAAATGAAGCTATCAGAAGAATAGCTGACTTAAAAGAGGATGTAAGCGAATATGTTAGAAAATCAGTAGGGAATGCTTTAAGAGACATTAGTAAAAAATTTCCAGATTTAGTTAAAATTGAGTTGAAAAATTGGAAATTAGAAAGTAAAGAAATTAACCAAGTTTATAAATTGGCAAGTAAATTTATTGATGCCTAGAATTTAAGTACAAAAGGTATATAAAATGACATACGAAGTAAAATCTCTCAACGAAGAATGTGGGGTCTTCGGTATCTGGGGACATCCTCAAGCAGCTCAAGTCACTTATTTTGGACTGCATAGTCTGCAACACCGTGGTCAAGAAGGTGCTGGCATTCTGACAAATGATGCTGGCAAATTGATACGACATCGTGATACAGGATTAATTTCAGAAGTTTTCAAAAATCCAGCTAATTTGGAAAAATTAACAGGTCAGGCTGCTATTGGGCATGTCCGTTATGCAACGGCTGGAGAAGCCTCTATTGATAATATCCAGCCTTTCCATTTTAAGTTTTACGATATGGAATTTGGTCTGGCACATAACGGTAATCTGACCAATACGAAAACCCTGAAGAAAGAATTAGAACATAACGGCGCTATTTTCTCTTCTTCATCTGATACGGAAATTCTGGCTCATCTTATTCGCTGCAGCCATAATCCAAGCTTTATGGGCAAGGTTAAGGAAGCGCTCAATACGGTCAAAGGTGGTTTTGCCTATCTTCTGATGATGGAAGATAAGCTGATTGCAGCTCTTGATCCAAACGGTTTTCGTCCGCTTTCTATTGGTAGAATGGCAAATGGTGCCATCGTTGTTTCCAGCGAAACCTGTGCCTTTGAAGTGGTGGGTGCCGAGTGGATTCGTGATGTCAAGCCGGGTGAAGTGGTTATCATTGATAATAGTGGTATCCAGTACGACACTTACACGACAGATACGCAGTTGGCTATTTGTTCAATGGAATACATCTACTTTGCCCGTCCTGACTCAAATATTCACGGGGTCAATGTCCACACTGCTCGTAAACGTATGGGAGCACAGTTGGCGCGTGAGTTCAAACATGAGGCAGACATTGTGGTCGGTGTACCTAATTCCTCACTCAGCGCAGCTATGGGCTTCGCCGAAGAATCAGGACTGCCAAATGAAATGGGTCTCATCAAAAATCAATACACCCAACGAACCTTTATCCAGCCGACGCAAGAACTGCGTGAGCAAGGGGTTCGCATGAAACTTTCTGCCGTATCTGGAGTGGTTAAAGGCAAACGTGTCGTCATGATTGATGACTCCATCGTGCGTGGAACGACCTCACGTCGTATCGTTCAGCTCTTGAAAGAAGCTGGTGCTACAGAGGTTCACGTGGCAATTGCTAGCCCGCCTCTAAAATATCCATGTTTCTATGGGATTGATATTCAAACACGGCGTGAATTGATTGCGGCTAATCATTCTGTTGAAGAAACACGCCAGATTATCGGTGCAGATAGCCTAACTTACTTGTCTATTGACGGCTTGATTGACTCTATCGGACTTGAAACAAATGCCCCAAACGGCGGTCTCTGTGTTGCTTACTTTGATGGAGAGTACCCAACACCGATTTACGATTACGAGAAAGATTATCGTAGAAGCTTGGATGAGAAGGTTAGTTTTTATTGATAGACCGAACTCAATAGCAGCTCTGCTATTTCCGAAGAAAAAAGAAGGAAAATATTATGACAGAAAAAAATGCTTACGCTCAATCTGGTGTTGATGTTGAGGCGGGATACGAGGTTGTTGCTCGGATTAAGAAACACGTGGCGCGTACGGAGCGTCTTGGGGTTATGGGAGCTCTCGGTGGCTTCGGTGGGATGTTTGATTTGTCCCAGCTGGACGTCAAAGAGCCTGTCTTGATTTCAGGAACGGACGGTGTCGGAACTAAGCTCATACTTGCGATTAAATATGACAAGCACGACACTATTGGCCAAGACTGTGTAGCCATGTGTGTTAATGACATCATTGCAGCGGGGGCTGAACCACTTTATTTCCTAGACTACATTGCAACGGGTAAGAATGAACCTGCTAAACTGGAGCAGGTAGTTGCTGGTGTGGCTGAAGGATGTATCCAAGCTGGTGCTGGTCTGATTGGTGGCGAAACAGCCGAAATGCCCGGTATGTATGGCGAAGACGATTACGACTTGGCCGGTTTTGCGGTCGGTGTGGCTGAAAAATCACAAATCATCGACGGCTCAAAAGTCAAAGAAGGTGATGTGCTTTTAGGTCTGGCTTCCAGCGGTATTCATTCAAACGGTTATTCGCTTGTCCGCCGTGTCTTTGCAGACTATACTGGTGAGGAAGAACTGCCAGAATTGGAAGGTAAAAAACTCAAAGATGTCTTACTTGAACCTACTCGTATCTATGTCAAAGCAGCTCTGCCATTGATTAAGGAAGAATTAGTCAACGGTATTGCCCACATCACAGGTGGCGGCTTTATCGAAAATGTCCCACGTATGTTTGGGGACGATTTGGCAGCCGAAATCAAAGAAGACAAGGTGCCAGTTCTGCCAATCTTCAAGGCGCTTGAAAAGTACGGTGAAATCAAGCACGATGAAATGTTTGAAATTTTCAACATGGGTATCGGGCTCATGCTGGCTGTCAGTCCTGAAAAGGTTGACCGTGTCAAGGAAGTCCTTGATGAGCCTGTTTATGAGCTTGGGCGTATCGTGAAAAAAGCTGATGCAAGTGTGGTGATCAAATAATGAGCAAAAAAATTGCTGTTTTCGCTTCTGGTAATGGGTCAAATTTTCAGATCATCGGCGAGCAATTCCCAGTAGAATTTGTTTTCTCTGACCATCGTGATGCCTATGTCTTGGAGCGTGCTAAAAATCTCGGTATCAAAAGTTACGCCTTTGAACTCAAGGAATTTGACAACAAAATTGCTTATGAGCAGGCTATCATTGACCTCTTGGAAAAATATGCTATTGATCTTGTTTGCCTAGCTGGTTACATGAAAATCGTTGGCCCAACCTTGCTGGCTGCCTATCAAGGTCGCATTATCAATATCCATCCAGCCTATTTGCCAGAATTTCCAGGTGCTCATGGTATCGAAGATGCCTGGAATGCCGGTGTCACTGAGAGCGGAGTGACCGTTCACTGGGTGGACTCAGGTATGGATACTGGCAAGGTCATTAAACAAGTCCGTGTCCCACGGCTAGTTCATGACACGATTGAAAGTTTTGAAGAACGCATCCATGAACAGGAATACCAACTCTATCCGGAGGTTTTGGATGAACTTGGAGTGAATAGGAGAGATGATGAATAATAGTTTTAATAATTGGAATAATAATGCTGGTAGAGATGTTAATATAATTAATCAAAATCAGCCAGAAAAAATTGCTACTTATGAACCTGAGCCGATTTGGAGAAGCCCTATTACAATGGCAGTATTGAGTTGGATTGGCTTTTTAACTTCAATAGGAAGTTTGTTGCCACTTTACAAATTTTTTGAACCAATTATAAGTTGGGCTAAAAATTCTTTTAATGGAAATATTCCTAATATTCAAGAGAACCAAATTTATTTGTTTATTTTTTTAGGTTTATTTATTTTTTCAGGTATCATTTTTTCTTTGCGAAAAATTACTAAGAATCAAACTCGTCATCCTTTAAAATTCAACTATGCTATTAGTGGTGTAAATAAGAGATTGAATATTGAAAAGTTACATATAGAATCTTGTCCAGAATGTGGTGGAAAATTGAAATACTATAATAAGCCATATGAGTGGCTTGACTCTTATGACGAAAATGGAAACTTAAAAAAGAGAAAGATTACCAAGAGAGTACCGGTTTTAGAATGTAAAAGAAATAGCGAGCATTTTTGGTATGTAGATCCAGCTGGAACAAAAATTTGATAAAATGAAAGGAAAAAACATGACTAAACGCGCACTTATCAGCGTCTCAGACAAATCGGGCATTGTTGAATTTGCTCAGGAATTGAAAAACTTGGGTTGGGAAATCGTCTCAACCGGCGGAACTAAGGTTGCCCTTGACAAGGCAGGGATTGACACCATCGCTATTGACGACGTGACTGGCTTTCCTGAAATGATGGATGGTCGTGTCAAGACTCTTCACCCAAACATTCATGGCGGTCTATTGGCGCGCCGCGACCTTGATAGTCATGTTAATGCTATGAAGGAACATGGAATCACACCAATTGATTTGGTCGTTGTCAACCTTTACCCATTCAAGGAGACTATTCTTAAACCAGATGCGACCTATGCTGATGCGGTTGAAAATATTGATATTGGTGGACCATCTATGCTGCGCTCAGCAGCTAAAAACCATGTCAGTGTGACGGTTGTGGTTGACCCTGCTGACTACGCTGAGGTTCTTGACGAATTGTCAGCGAACGGAGAAACAACTTATGAAACTCGTAAGCGTCTGGCAGCAAAAGTTTTCCGTCACACCGCAGCTTACGATGCCCTCATTGCTGAATATTTCACTGCTCAAGTGGGTGAAGAAAAACCTGAAAAACTGACGCTGACTTATGACCTCAAGCAGCCAATGCGTTACGGTGAAAATCCACAGCAGGATGCGGATTTCTACCAAAAAGCTTTGCCAACTGCTTATTCTATTGCCTCTGCTAAGCAGATCAACGGTAAGGAATTGTCCTTCAACAATATTCGCGATGCTGATGCGGCTATCTGTGTCATTCGTGACTTTAAAGACCGTCCAACCGTTGTGGCGCTCAAGCACATGAATCCATGTGGTATCGGTCAGGCTGATGACATTGAAACAGCTTGGGATTACGCTTATGAGGCTGATTCAGTTTCGATCTTCGGCGGCATTGTTGTCCTAAACCGTGAGGTTGATGCAGCGACAGCTGAGAAGATGCACGCTATCTTCCTAGAAATCATCATTGCGCCATCTTATACAGACGAAGCGCTAGCTATTCTCACAACCAAAAAGAAAAATCTGCGTATTCTGCAACTTCCCTTTGACGCTCAAGAAGCTAGCGAGGCTGAAAAAGAGTATACTGGCGTGGTTGGTGGCCTCCTTGTGCAAAATCAAGACGTGGTCAAGGAAAGTCCAGCCGATTGGCAGGTCGTTACCAAGCGCCAGCCAACTAAAACGGAAGAAACTGCTCTTGAATTTGCTTGGAAAGCCATCAAGTATGTCAAGTCTAATGGCATTATCGTGACCAATGACCACATGACACTTGGTGTCGGCCCAGGTCAGACCAATCGTGTCGCTTCTGTTCGCATCGCCATTGACCAAGCCAAAGACCGCCTTGACGGGGCTGTTCTTGCTTCTGACGCTTTCTTCCCATTTGCTGATAACGTTGAAGAAATCGCAGCTGCTGGGATCAAAGCTATCATCCAACCCGGCGGTTCCGTCCGCGACCAAGAGTCTATCGACATGGCTGATAAATACGGCATTGCTATGGTCTTTACGGGTGTAAGACATTTTAGACATTGAGAATAGAAAAAACCTTGGATTGATTTCCAAGGTTTTAAAGTTTTATAGAGAGTTATTTTGGATAAATGTAACTGACTACTCCTTGCCCAGCTGCATGGGGATTAAACCAGCCACGAAAGTTGCCAATGTACTGTTTCCCAGCGTAGTTTGCCTCTTGAATCTGAATGCGTGTGTTTGAGGCGACGTGAGTGACGACTCCAACGTGTCCGTAACTACCATCTGTCCAACAAATAATGGCTCCGACTTGTGGAGTTGTTCCTGTTTTAAAACCAGCACGTCTGGCACTAGTAGCCCAATCGCCACCATTTCCCCAATAATTTCCAGCCCAAGGTGCTAGAGCTTTAGCGCCCCAAGTGCATTGACCTTTTGGATAAGTCGTTGCAGCGGCATAATTGGGTTGGAAAGAAATAACAGGTTTCTCTACTTGATAGCTCGTACCTGTTAGTCCAATCATTTTACCGTTGAGATTGCGGTAGACATGTGTGTGGAAAAGCCCGCTACCAGTGTGTTTTTGCGTATCAATAGTGAACTTGTAGATACCATTTCCAGTTTTAGTAGCTGGGTACCACTGGATATCATCTTGCCCGTTGACTTCAGACCAGGTAGGCAGGATGATATTTCCATCTCCATAAGCATCTGTCACTGTTACTTCATAATTGTAGATCGAGCGTTTCGTGACAGCTACTTTCGTTTTTATCTGTTCTGCGGACATGCTAACCGAATCTGTTGCATAACTATGCTCACTACCGTCTTTATATTTTACATAAATATGATTGATATAGGTTCCAGACAAAGCCTGATGATTGCGGATATTAAAGGTTGTTGAAAAAGTTCCGTCTCCATTGTCAGTGGCTGTGTACCATTTGATATTACTCTGATTTGTAGTACTCCAAATAGGAACGCGAACGGATTGAATGGATTTGGATTTTGAAGTTTCCTTAATTTTGACCGTATATGTTCCTTGTTCTTGATTGATATTTTCAACAGAGAATAATGGCTTTTGCTCTTCTTCTGAAGGTAATTGATCGGAACGAACTTGTACCGTAGTTCCAGCTAAGCCAGTAAACTCTGGTTTGACATAGCTTTCTCCGTAAACATGAATGTGATAAGTTCCTGTGTCATAGTTGTGTTTTTTTAGCTCAACTCTAACATTGTAGCTTCCATCAGGATTTTTAGTAGCTGCATACCATTGAAGATCATCCTGTCCGTTTTTATCAGACCAAGTTGGAACAGTAAGTTTATAGATTGTTTCAGGGACATTTTTTATCCGAATATCCATGATGCCAGGTTCTGGAAAACTAGTTTGGATAGTAGGGTTTGGTTTTTCAAGGTTAAAAGTGGTACCTGACTGATAAATCATTTTACCATTTTTATTTTCATAAGTATCTACAAAATATCTCCCATAACCCTTGTGTTTGGAAAAGTCAAATTTAGTTATTTCCTGTTCAGCATCGTACCAGTTGAGATCATCACTACCATTTTCTTCAGACCAAACGGCATGAACAATTTTAGAATTTTTTTGATCTTTATTGCGTGTAAAATGAATTTGTCCAATCTGTCCAGCTGTCGTAATTTTTGTTTGACTAGTAGGTTTATTCAGAGTGAATGTCGTTCCATTTAAACCGATCATTTTTCCATTGATGTTGATATATGTATGGACATGGAAAGTACCGTACCCAGAATGTTGGCTCAAATCAACAGTTGTTGATGTTTGAGATGCGGAATACCATTTAAGGTCATCTTGCCCATTTTCATCAGACCAAACAGCATGGGAAACGGTGTAGGGGTTTTGGGCTTGTGAACGTATGTAGTTGATAGAAACGCTATTGCCAGAAACATTGACAGTAACATCGCTAGCAAGAGTTGTTGGATTTGAGTTTTTTGAAGCATTATTTGCTTCCGAGGCTTGAACTGTTAGTTGAGCTGAAAAAACACTCAAAAGGGCGCTGGATAGTAAAAATAATTGACTATATTTTTTCATAAATCTCCTTTGAATAAATAATTTGGATAGTTCCATTTAGATTATTCGGGAAAGAAATTAAAAATTAAAAAACTATTTTTTTTGTGAATTTGTGAGATGACGGAAGAGTCAGCATAATTTGGAATTCTATGAACCATTGAAAGAAAGATTGTTAAAAGAATTGAGAATAACCACATGAGATAGTTTTTTTAATAAGTTGAATTATGGTATAATCTTTATAAGAAATGAGAGGAGGTAATTATAGTGAATGTTAAAACAAACTATTTATTAAATAGATTTTTTTCAAGGGCTACTATAAGTAATCTTCTTAAATATAATAAAGATGAAGTTTTTGAAAGAATATCAAAAGAAGAGACGAGTCATTTAGAAACAATCCAAAGCGTTTATCAAGAATTGTCTAAAACATATCGGAACGAGTATTTTTATAAGAATACTCTTTTGAATAAACGTTTATTAGGAATACATAGCGTCAATACTACAACAGCTTTAACAGAAATACCTGTTGGTAGAGCGAAACCGGATTTTATTTTAATCAATGGGAAAGCAGTTGTGTATGAAATAAAAACAGAATTAGACAATTTTGATAGGCTTGAAAATCAAATCAATGAATATTATAAAGCTTTTAACCACGTTGCCATTGTGACATACGAAAAGAACATAGAAATGGCAAAAAGAAAAATTGCTGAGATTAATAAACCTATTGGTCTATATATTCTACAAAAAAACGTAAAAATTAAAACAGTGATGGAACCCAAGGAATACAACAATGATTTAGACAGAGATGTCATTTTCAGTATTCTTCGGAAATATGAATACGAAAGTATTATTGAGAAGCGTTTTGGTTCCTTACCTCAAGTCTCTCAATTTGATTATTACGATGTTTGCAGGCAACTAACTGAAGATATTCCACTGGGACGATTTTATTCAGATTTTTTAATTGAACTGAAAAAAAGGAACCCAATCAATAAAGAATTATTTGCAGCAGTCCCGTACGAACTCAAATTTTTGGTGTATTTCATGAATTTTAAACCAAAAGATTATGATGCGCTTAAACAATTTTTACAAAAATAGGAGGAGCAGGGTATGTACTTTCCATATCTAAGAGGTCGGCAGTATGAGCTAATAGCACTCAGAGAGTTATTAACCAACAATAAATTAGGAAATAATGTGATTCCAATTATTGAACCAGTAAGACTATCTCCGACACTAGTAAGTACTTTAGAGGGATTTAAAGACAAAGGTCAGAAATGTTCTCTTATAATGAATCCAGATGTAGGATCTTTTTTGGAGGAATATAGAGATTCTTCTAAAAGTAATCTTGCTACTCGATTGGACAGGTTGATTGACGATAATGAGAATTTTTATTATGTTTCGTTGATGAGTAAGGATTATAGTTTAGAAGATAATTTTAAGTCCATTACTGATATTGGTAAACAAATAACAGTATGTAAGAAGCCTGATGATTTACAAGGATATAACGAAAATTATAGGGGTCAAGAAACGGCGTACAATCTTATCTCAGAATCAGGAAGATTAAAAAGGGAAGTTCAGGGAAATAAAGTCAAAATTAGTGACAATTTTGTTAAATTACTAAGGAATACAGATTATTCTGATAGAGATGATGAATTCTTCTCAGATGATCATAAATATTTTGTAACTGATGGATATACAGGTTTTTCGGATTATTCAATAGTGGGGGCTGAATATAATGAATCCGGTTTTGCTCCATATGCAGTTGCTATTCATATTGTTTATTTTGACTCTGATGAAAATCTAAGAATTCACCATTTTGTATCAGATACGAATCAAGATCCAACAAATCCAGCTGGTAAGTTTAAGGAAGCACTCGAGAAATTAATTGGTTATGTCAATACGGGCCGAGTGGAAAGAACACTGGCAATCAATGAGTTTGAAAAACTGTATAGAACGGGCTCTTATCCAGGTCTTGGCACAGTAAAGAAATTATCTATTATGCATCACATTGAATTGGTTGGTAAGTATCTTGATCGGAATAGTGGAGACAGCGAATGAGAATTTGTAAAGATTGTTTTGCGGATGAGATTCTTAAAGATGAAGTCAATAGAGCTGAAAGGCAGGATAACTGTGATATTTGTGGTAATCAAAATATTTTTGTTTATGATACACAGCATGACGACTATTTGATTCCTTATGTGAGTTCTCTTATTTCTATTTTTTCTCCAGTAGATAAAATAGAGAATTTTCCAGCTGGGCAAGAGACGCTTCTAAAAACGGAAATAGCTACAAATTGGAATATATTTACCGCTAAAGAAGAGTTTAAGATTCATCAAATGCTTTCTGAGATTTGTAAAAAACTGTTCGAAGATAATCCAGAACTGTTAACGAAAACTGTTGGAATAAAACAAATGTATGACCCAATCTATTTACAAGATCATTCATTGTTCAGTAAAAGTTGGGAACACTTTGTTGATGATATTAAATATAACAACCGTTTTCATTCAAATAAAATTAATAAATGTATTTTAAAAAAGTATTGCGAAGCGATCCAAAAGACTTATCCAGAAGGAGAACAATTCTATAGGTGTAGGATTTCAAAGGACGGGAAACAATTTGAATCAGAAGAGATAGGAGCGCCGCCTAAAGGTAAATCTGCTGACGGAAGAGCGAATGCAAAAGGAATTGTAACGTTATATTTAGGTGACACAGAAAAAACAGTAATACATGAAACTAGAACGGGTTTATATGACCATGTCTGCATTGGGATTTTTGAATTAAAGTCTCCTATAACAGTTATTGATTTTAAAAATATTAATAAAATTAGTCCTTTTCGAGTTGAGATTTTTGATGATATTGCTGAGTTGGCAATTAATAAAAAACATCTAAAACAAATTGATTATGAGATGGGGAGAGTAATGAGAAAGTCTGATGATGTTTTAGATTATCTCCCAACTCAATATATAGCTGATTTTGTAAAATCTATAACTAAAAAAGATTCTGGAGAATCTGTCTATCAAGGAATTGAATTTCATAGCGTTATGAATCCAGGAGGATATAATTTAGCCATATTCATACCAGAGTGCTTTGATGTAATTGATATAAAGACAAAACAAATAAGTCGTATTTCATATGAATGGTAGGTTTTCTACCTGAAAAAATTAACTATCTTTTTGTTTGAGGAATTTTTGCTCTACTTCGCCCATCTTCATGATGAGGCGTTTTTGTTTTGTAAAGATTTCTGAAGCCGCAATCTATTTCGTTTCCCTAAAATTCATCTTATTTTCCCTATTTTTCTCATTAGAATGGAATAAAACGAACGATTGTGATATAATTTAGATAAATAATTCGTAAAAATTGCATTAATTTTTACACAAAACATTGGCTTGGTGCGTAAGCGCCTATGATATGAACATAGAGGTATCTTAGCTATGAAGCTTTTAGTTGTGGGTTCGGGTGGTCGTGAGCATGCGATTGCCAAGAAGTTATTGGAGTCTCAGGATGTGGAGCAGGTTTTTGTTGCTCCTGGAAACGATGGCATGACCTTGGATGGGTTGGATTTAGTAAATATTGGAATTTCCGAACATTCCAAACTAATCGAATTTGCCAAGAAGAATGATGTTGCTTGGTCCTTTATCGGTCCGGATGATGCCCTGGCAGCTGGAATTGTAGATGATTTTAACCAAGCTGGGCTCAAGGCTTTTGGTCCATCTCGTTTAGCAGCGGAGCTGGAGTGGTCCAAGGATTTTGCCAAGGAAATCATGGTCAAATACGGTGTGCCGACAGCAGCCTATGGCACATTTTCCGACTTCGAGAAAGCTAAAGGCTACATCGAAAAGCAGGGCGCTCCAATCGTGGTCAAGGCGGATGGCTTGGCATTGGGTAAGGGAGTGGTCGTGGCTGAAACCGTGGAGCAGGCGGTCGAGGCGGCGCATGAAATGCTGCTGGACAATAAGTTCGGCGACTCGGGTGCGCGCGTGGTTATTGAGGAGTTCCTTGATGGCGAGGAATTCTCTCTCTTTGCCTTTATCAATGGGGACAAGTTTTACATTATGCCTGCGGCGCAGGATCACAAGCGTGCCTATGATGGTGACAAGGGACCAAACACAGGCGGTATGGGTGCCTACGCTCCTGTTCCTCACCTGCCGAAAAGCGTGATTGACCAGTCGGTTGATACCATTGTCAAACCAGTGCTTGAGGGTATGATTGCTGAGGGTCGCCCTTATCTTGGCGTGCTCTACGCGGGGCTTATCTTGACTAAGGACGGTCCTAAGGTTATTGAGTTCAACTCTCGCTTTGGCGATCCCGAGACCCAAGTTATCCTGCCGCGCCTGACTTCTGACTTTGCACAGAATATCACGGATATTTTGGCTGGCAGGAACCCTGACATCACTTGGCTGGATTCGGGTGTGACCCTAGGCGTGGTGGTTGCTTCAAATGGCTATCCGCTCGCCTACGAAAAAGGGGTGCTTCTGCCAGAAAAGACTGGTGGCAATATCATCACCTATTATGCAGGGGCTAAGTTTGATGGCAATAGCCAGCTACTCTTGTCACACGGCGGCCGCGTCTATATGCTGGTTACCACAGCCGATAGCGTCAAGGCTGCGCAGGATAAAATTTACACCCAGTTGAATAAACAAAACACAACAGGCCTCTTTTATCGTACGGACATCGGAAGCAAGGCTTTGTAAATCAAATGTATTAAACTTTGAGCCGTGAGGCTTGAATATAGAATTCTGGTGTTTGAAAAATGAAAAACAGACTGCTATTTTTAGAAGGTTCTAGCTTAACTTCAAGAGAGACTCTAACAGTATTGCTAAAAGAGGGTTACAAAGTTGATGTCCTGTCTCCTGATAAGTTTTCTATTGCAACATTCAGTCGACTCACTCATAGAATTCCGACAGTTGATGTAAATCATTTTCCTTTAGATTACTTGAAACAAGTTAATCAGCTGCTTCATCAAAAAAATTATGCAGCTATTTTGCCGACACATGAGGAAGGCTGGTTATTGGCAAATGGGGAAAAATTTTTACCAACTCGTTTGCCAGTAGCGCTTGCTGATAAGGAACAAATTGAAAAGCTGGCTGGGAAGATTGCGTTTGCTGAAATTTCGGATCAGTTAAATCTGCCAATTCCTAAATGGGAACGTGTGGAAAATTTAGAATCTGTTTCTCTTCCTTATCCTTATTGGCTAAAGGCAGACTATGGTACTGCCGGTCGTTCAGTTTATAAAATCACAAGTAAGGAAGATTTGGCGGAAGCTGCGAGCAGATTAACAGCGAGTGATGAAAAATGGATGGTTCAGCAAGACATAGTCGGAGACTATGGTCAGGTTCAAGCAGTATTTCATCATGGTCAGTTACTTGCGGTTCATTCTAGTGTTAAAGTGGGTTCTGGTGCCGGTGGTTCAGCTGCTGCTAGATTAAGTATAGAATCTGAGAAAACGAGAGAGCATGTCGAAAAATTAGGTCAATTTTTACAATGGCATGGTGCTTTAACTTTAGAGTTTATACGTACCGACGGTCATTTTTATTACATAGAGTGCAATCCTAGAATGGTTGAACCTGCTAATGCCTACAAAGCAGGAGTTAACTTCCCAAAAATCATGATAGAGTTAGCCAATGACTGCTATTCCAAATCTGATGTTAGTGTTGGGCAAGCAGGGGTAGGGACGCATAGCCTGATGGCTTTGCTTATCGGTACTGCTGAGCGAACGAAGAGTAGAAAGAAGATTGTACGGACAATGAGGAAGTGGCTTTTTAACAGTGACAGTGAAGAGGTGTTAACACCTATTTGGAAGGATCCTCTAAGTTTTATACCTCTTGCGATTATTATCAGTCGCTTATTGATAAATCCTAAAAGTGTCACCAAGTTGGTTGATAAGACCGTTAAACATTATAGTGTGGAACCGACCACTCTAAAAAATATTTGAGCAAAAGATTCCGTTTATTCAAAGGAACATTCTGTTAGTTTTCCTGTTTTTCTATGGAAATTTTGCAAGCGACAAAAAGTCGCTATAAAATAAAAAACGAAAGGAATTAAACACGCCTATACGACAACAACACTGGGCAAAAAGATGAGTCTGACGACGAGGCACAAGCCTCTAGGAAAGACTTATGCTGTAGATGTCTGAACTTTCTACGCCAGTAGGCTAAGAAAGTCCTAGTCGTCCTGATGGGGTGCGTCAGCGAAATCAAAGTTTTGACTTACCACCCATTTTGTTGGAGATCCTTTATGGCGTTTGTATCTTATTATGAAACCACTTATTTCTATTATCATAGGCTCCAAATCCGACTGGAGCACTATGCAAAAAACCGCTCAAGTTTTGGATAACTTTGGCGTGGCTTATGAAAAGAAAGTCGTCTCTGCCCACCGCACACCAGACCTCATGTTCAAACATGCAGAAGAAGCCCGCAGCCGCGGCATCAAGGTTATCATTGCAGGTGCAGGCGGTGCCGCGCATTTACCAGGTATGGTGGCAGCTAAAACAACACTGCCTGTTATCGGTGTGCCTGTCAAATCACGCGCCCTCAGCGGCTTGGATTCGCTCTATTCCATTGTGCAGATGCCGGGCGGTGTGCCTGTGGCAACTATGGCCATTGGTGAAGCGGGAGCGACCAACGCTGCCCTGACAGCCCTGCGTATCTTGGCCATTGAAGACCAAGACCTGGCGAAGCTGCTTGCAGATTTTGCAGAGAAACAAGGAAAAATCGCAGAGGAGTCAACGAATGAACTCAACTAAAACCATTGGCATAATCGGCGGCGGTCAGCTGGGTCAGATGATGGCTATCGCGGCGATTTACATGGGGCACAAGGTGGTGACGCTGGATCCGACGGCGGACTGTCCTGCCTCGCGCGTGTCTGAGATGATTGTGGCGCCTTACGATGATGTGGATGCTTTGCGAGAAATGGCTGTGCGTTGCGACCTGCTGACCTATGAGTTTGAAAATGTCGACGCTGACGGCCTTGATGCGGTCGTAGGAGACGGTCAGCTGCCGCAGGGGACTGATTTGCTGCGCATTTCGCAAAACCGTATTTTTGAAAAAAATTTCCTCGCCAATAAGGCTGGCGTGACGGTCGCTCCATATAAGGTGGTGACCTCTAGTTTGGACTTGGAGGATTTGGATTTGGGCAAGACTTACGTCTTGAAAACGGCCACAGGCGGTTATGATGGTCACGGTCAAGTTGTTATTAAATCACACGACGATTTAGCTGCCGCGAACCAATTAGCAAACTCTGCTGAGTGCGTCTTGGAAGAGTTTGTAGACTTTGACCTTGAAATCTCGGTCATTATCTCAGGAAACGGCAAGGACGTGACGGTCTTCCCCGTTCAGGAAAATATCCACCGCAACAATATCCTGTCTAAGACCATTGTGCCAGCCCGCATTTCAGACCAGCTAGCTGATAAGGCTAAAGCCATGGCGGTGACTATTGCCCAAAAACTCCAGCTATCAGGAACGCTCTGCGTGGAAATGTTTGCGACAGCAGACGATATCATTGTCAACGAAATCGCCCCACGCCCCCACAACTCTGGCCACTACTCAATCGAAGCCTGCGACTTCTCGCAGTTTGACACCCATATTCTCGGTGTTCTGGGAGCATCATTGCCAGCTATCCACCTACATGCGCCAGCTGTCATGCTCAATGTTCTCGGCCAGCATGTCGAAGCCGCTGAAAAATATGTCACAGAAAATCCAAGCGCCCACCTCCACATGTATGGTAAAATAGAAGCGAAGAACAACCGCAAAATGGGGCATGTGACTTTGTTTAGTGATGCGCCGGATAGCGTGGTTGAGTTTGGGGAAGGGATTGATTTTTAGTGGATAAGTTTTTTACAGATGAACACGGTTATTTTAATTGGCAATCTGTATTAGCGATTGTAGGGATTCTTGGCTTTTTATGGGGGATTTATATCTATGTTGATAAACGAAAATCGAAGATACAAGAACGAAAAATACAAAGTCAAGTACAAAAACAAGAAAAATTAACGGAACCTTATAACGAGTTAATCAGGATAATATCTTTATTTCCAAATAGAACTCCATATGATGTCATGACTCTATTATCATATGGACCTAACTTTAGTTCAGAAAACTTTGATACGGTGAATAGAATTTTGGAAATTCAGATTAAGGAAGATTATCAAAAGCGATTAGAGCGAAAAGGTCTTACTTATCAAGATGAAGAAGATATCAAAACAGAAATTCAGAATAGAGAATACTATATCAAGGAAATAGAAAAAATCAAAAATCAGTATTTTTTAGCTAAGAAAGAATATGAACGACTTAGAAGTACCGATAAGATTATTGAATTGTATGCCAGTCAAGATGTAAAAAATTGCTTAGTGGAGTTTGATGTTACTTGGCGTAATGCTTTTATAGCAGGGAGAACCTTGGAATATGCTGATGGAAGACAAAATAGACTGGATGATATTCGTTGGAAACTTGAACAAGTCATCAGGACTGACTTAGGTATTATTTAAGAGGGGACATTTGATATGATCCAAATCATTGTTAACGCCTTTGTGGAAGACGGCAAAGAAGCTGCTGTAGTGGAAATCTTATTTGCAAGTAGTGACCATGAAAAGGTTAAAACCAAATATAAAGAATTAGTTAGCCAATATCCTAAAAACTATTTGGCAATCTATGATTTACCATTGGATACTGATCTCAGTAACCTACCTCACTATCCGTCGGTGGCAATTGGGAAAGAGGAGTTTGAATAGAAAAATGGCGAAAAAGTATTTTAAAGAAAATTTTCATATATTCCTATTTCTGTTGATCGTCATTCTTTTAATGGGACCAATTCTTTCCATCGTTCTGTCTTTTGTCTCAAGATATTTAAATCCTAAACTAGGAGATTGGTTGAGTTTTTATGGTAGCATATTTGGGATTGTCATATCCGTACTAGTTATCCATTTTCAAATATCAAGAGAAAAATATAAAGACTTATTGAAATATCGTCCAGAATTCATTTTAAGTTATGATTATCAGCTCATAAAGCCTAATTGTAAAATCTATTTTGATGATAAACATTGGTATCATCTTGTTAAAAATAATCAAAGAAATAAACATGTTGAGGCAAATGATTTTGAAAAAACTTACGCTTTAAATAACAAAAGAGATAAAATTCTCTCAATTGAAATTGTGAATGTTCAGCCAGTTTTCAATCTTCATATCATTTTTGGAGAAGAGCATAGTTGCGAAATCATTCCTAAACTTGATGTTGGTCGGAGAATATACGTTGTTTCAAAAACACATCAAAATGAAATACAAGCATATTTACTAGAAGGGAAAGCTGACTTTAAACATGTTCCTCAAAAAGTAACTATCTATTATACGACATTAGCGGGGGAAATTAATAGTGAGATTTATCAAATCGGTTCGAAAGGATATTGTCGTATTGCAAAAAAGAACTATGGAATTAGTTATCCAAAAACATTAGAAGGTTCTCGTTTATGCGACTATTTTTTGAGTAAATAAAAGGGAGATAACATGAAAACAATCGGTCTTATCGGCGGCATGAGTGAAGAAAACACGACTTCCTATTATTAGCTCATCAACGAGACAATAAAAAAAGAACTTGGTTGGCTGCATTCGGCTAAGATTCTGCTTTACAGTGTTGATTTTGCGGAGATTGAACACTATCAAGTCAGTGGCGATTGGGACAAGAGTGCGGAAGTTCTGAGCCAATTGCCTAGAAACTGGAGCAGGCTGGTGCGGACTTTATTGTCATCTGCACCAACACCATGCACAAGGTTGCCCCGCAGATTCAAGAGCAAATCGCGATTCCAATTTTGCACATTGCGCAGGCAACTGCTGAGGCTCTTCTTGAAAATGGCATTCAAAAAGTTGGTCTCTTGGGCACCAAGTACACTATGACTCAAGACTTTTACAAGGAAAAGCTGCTTGAAGCAGGGCTTGAGGTGCTGATTCCAGACCAAGCTGGCATTACTGAAGTCAACCGAATCATCTATGATGAGCTGTGTCTGGGAGATATCAAAGGCAGCTCAAAGCAAGCCTACCTTGCCATTATTGATGATTTGAAAAATGTTGGTGCTGAAGCCGTTATCCTAGGCTGTACAGAGATTGGCCTTTTAGTCAAACAGGCAGACACAGCCCTTCCGCTCTATGATACAACAACTATCCATGCTCAAAAAGCGGCGGAATTAGCAATAAATAGGTGATTATTGTGGTAAACTAGAAGTGTAACTACAAAAGGCTATGCAATTGGGTTTGTAAAAGATGCTGAAGTGGTATGGATATCAGGAGGTTAACACGTGGAACTATTCATCGCAAAGATAGTCAGTAGCTTTTTAGAAATAATATTAGCTGCTGCAATTCCGTTTCTCTACTGGATTTTCACAGAAAGAAAACAGTCTACTTTTCTAAACTGGTTAGGATTTAAGAAAGTTAGTAAACATGATTTTAAACGATTCTTTGTACCCGTGTTGGGAATGATTCTATTATTTTCATTGGCTTCCTTTTTTATCTTACTTCGCTTAAAGGGAGTGTCAACGGCAACAACCGTTTTTCGAGGTGGTGGTTATACAGTCTTGCCGGCTATTCTCATTTATGGGATATTTAATACCGCTTTGCCGGAAGAATTGTTTTTTAGAGGCTTTTTATTGAAGCGTCTTATGTCAAAGATGGCATTTCCCTTGGCTAACTTCATTCAGTCATTGTGTTTTGCTTTAATACACAGTTTTATGTTTTTCAAGCTACTGGATATTGGTTCAACAATAATGATTACAATGTTTATATTTGGAATTGCTTATGGAATGGGGTACATCAATGAAAAAAAGACGCAAGGATCCATTGTTCCGAGTTGGCTTATCCATGCAGCAGCTAATATTTTTTCAGGCATATGTGCTGCGTTTATGTTGATTTAGTAGAAATATTGTTGAATAAAATGAGTGGTTGATGTGGTAAATTGGAAGCAAAGCATAACCGCAAAATGGGGCATGTGACCGTGTTTAGTGAAGAGCCAGATAGTGTGGAGGAGTTTTAAATAATGGAAGAAATTGCACAAGTTTTTTGTAATGTTACTGATGAATTGAGAGACAGTAATGTATTTATCCGATTACATGATTTTTTAGAAAATCATCCCAGTATTCCAGCAGATTCAATTTTTTTAATTGATAGACCAATAATGGAATCAAATGAGTATGAATATGATTATAAAAATGGTTTTTTACTCTTAATTAAGAACTATAAAGTAATGTTTTTAACCGTGGATTCTTTAGAAAATAATGACTTTATTACATTTCAAGAGGATTTTCTGGAGGACACAGGGGCTCTGGCTAGAAGATATGAATATGTAAGTTTAATAGGTAGAAGTAGAGACTGGAAATCAAAGGGAATTATTTCAAGTATTTGTCTGGATGAAGAGACTGATTTTGATCACCTTCTTCAAGAGAATAAGTTAGATGAAGTTGATTCTAGAGTATCTAATCTAATAATTTCTTTATTAACGGGTAGTATAAATAATGTTTCAGAGTTGGATAAAGACCTTTTTTCGAAAAAACAAACCTTGTTAGAGTCTATTAAGAACAGAATTATGCTTTTTGATACTAATCAAACAAAGTTTGTTTACAATGAAGATAGTAAGTCGCCTATTATTAGGATACAAGGACTAGCTGGCTCAGGAAAAACAGAGTTGCTGTTGCATAAATTGAAAAAATTATATGTTGAAGATAAGGGAAGTCGTATAGCGTTTACTTGTTTTAACAAGGTATTAGCGGATAAATTAAGAGGCCGTGTACCAGAATTTTTTAACTATATGAAAGTTGATGAGCAAATAAATTATCAGAGATTATTTATTGCTTCGAGCTGGGGCTCAGGTCGTTATCCTGATGCTGGATTATATTCAAAAATTTGTGCAAATTATGGTTTAAATTTTCAACCTTTTTCTAGGACAAAGAATAAAAGTGAAATTTGGAAAGAAGCGATTTTAGAATTAAAATCTTTGGGTAACTTTGATCCGATGTTTGATTATATACTGTTAGATGAAAGTCAGGATTTTGAGAAAGAGTATATAGAACTTTGTCAGTTAGTAACAGACAAAAAATTATATGTTGCTGGTGATATTTTACAAGATATATTTTCGATAAATAAAGATATTGTTGCAGATACAGACTTTTTATTAAATAAGATTTATCGAACGGACCCTCGGACGGTATTATTTTCACATGTTTTAGGTTTCGGATTATATGAGAGTAGAGCAGTTCGATGGCTGAGCGAGAAAGAATGGATAATGTCTGGTTATTCTATCGAGGAAGAATCTACAGATGAGTATGAAATTAGTCGTTCACCATTAAAGAGATTTGGTGACGAATTGAATGAATCATCTTATAAATCTATTGTGGTGAAAGATGAAATAGATTATGTTGGGGGCGTCATCAATACTGTAAGGGAGTTAAGGGAAAATTACGAAGGATTACAGCCATCAGATATTGCTGTAATTTATATGAATTACAGTAAAGAAGCAAATATACAGGCTGAGGAGGTTAGCATACGTTTGTATGAAGAGTTTGAATGGAATTCAGTTATAGCCCCTCATGAAAAAAGAGTTAATGATATTGATGAAGTGCTAATAACCAATGTTAACAATGTAAAAGGACTAGAATTCTCATTCGTTATTGTTGTGAATAATCAGCGAATTGAAGATATTAATGATCAAAATTTAACGCGAGAAGTTAGACACCGAAATGCATTGTATATGACTTTAACAAGGTCATTTATATCATCAACCTTGATTATATCTGAGAATCATGCTACACGTGAATATATTAATCGAATAAAACAATTATCTGATGACTTATATGAAAATGGACCGAAAACAATTGTAAACAGACCAAGCGAAATTATAGACGAAAATAAATTATATAACGTTAGTCATCAAGACTCAAAATCTCAATATGATATAATTGAAGAATGTTTTGCAGAACTCTTTATAGATGGAAAGAAACGGGAAGAAATGTTACCAACGCTTATGACAATTCCACAGATTAAAGAAGGGACAACAAATAAACAAGATATATTGAAATTTATTACTCAGTTTGCACCTGTATTTGGGATTGAAAAATGACAAGATATTATTTAGCAGATGAAAAGTTTATAAGAAGTCCATTGAAAGAAACTTCTCAAACGTTTGGGATTGAAAGTAAATTAGATAAGATAAACAATCTCCATTTCAAAGAAAAAACGGTAATAATTGATTTTCTGTTATATGTATATATTCAAATTTTAGAAAATAAGTTACAAGAAAGTAGGGCACAGAACAAATTTAGTTTTGAAATCTTAAAGAAACAACATAGATTGGTGCTTTTTTCGGAAGAAAAATTTTTTTCTGTCGCCTTACCCTTTGATATATTATTAAATAATGGTAAATTTTATTTAAAGTCACCAAAATATCAAGAAGAAATTACAATAGAAGCCTTGCGAATTCTAAAAATTCTATTTGATAGAATCATAATTGAGGACTTGTCATTATCTCTCTTGGATTACGTGATGGTTGCTGAAGATATTTATAAAGATTATTGTGAAGACAATGGAATAATTACAACAAGTAAAGATGCAGTCGAAAAATTGTTGTTAGAATTACTAGAGTATGATTCTTCCTATGTTCGATTTGATATTGATTTTGAAAACTGTCGTGATGATAAGGAAGAAATGACTGTTGAAAGAATTGGTGTACATCCGCTGTATCATTTTGATACAGATTTTCGAGATTCTGTGAGTTTTAAAATTGGTATTGATTATCAGTTGGCAGAGGAGGAATTTAAAAGTATATTTTTTGCAGATGAGGATTGTTTATTTATAAAAATGGGGTATAAACCCAATATTTCACATTTTAGGAGAAAATAAAAAATGATCAACCGTTATTCACGCCCTGAGATGGCGAACATTTGGAGTGAAGAAAACAAGTACCGTGCTTGGTTAGAAGTGGAAATTTTGGCTGACGAGGCTTGGGCTGAGTTGGGTGAGATTCCTAAGGAAGATGTGGTCAAGATTCGCGAGAAGGCGGATTTTGATATTGATCGCATTCTGGAGATTGAGCAGCAAACACGTCACGATGTGGTGGCCTTTACTCGTGCGGTTTCTGAGACGTTGGGTGAGGAGCGTAAATGGGTACACTTTGGTCTGACCTCGACAGACGTGGTGGACACAGCCTATGGTTATCTTTACAAACAGGCTAATACCATCATTCGTAAGGATTTGGATAATTTCCTCAATATCATTGCTGATAAGGCCAAAGAACACAAGTTCACCATCATGATGGGGCGTACTCACGGGGTTCATGCGGAGCCAACAACTTTTGGTCTCAAGATTGCAACTTGGTACAGCGAAATGAAGCGGAATATTGAGCGTTTTGAACATGCTGCCGCTGGTGTGGAAGCTGGGAAAATCTCTGGTGCCGTTGGGAACTTTGCTAATATCCCTCCATTTGTGGAAAAATATGTTTGTGACAAATTAGGCATTCGTGCTCAGGAAATTTCGACTCAAGTCTTACCGCGTGACCTGCACGCCGAATACTTTGCAGCGCTAGCCAGCATTGCTACATCCATTGAGCGCATGGCGACGGAAATCCGCGGTCTGCAAAAATCTGAACAGCGTGAGGTTGAAGAGTTCTTTGCCAAGGGTCAAAAAGGCAGCTCTGCTATGCCTCATAAACGCAACCCTATCGGCTCTGAAAATATGACGGGGCTTGCGCGTGTGATTCGCGGTCACATGGTGACGGCCTATGAAAATGTGTCTCTCTGGCACGAACGCGATATTTCCCACTCATCAGCTGAGCGCATTATCGCGCCTGATACGACCATTCTCATTGACTACATGCTCAATCGCTTTGGCAATATCGTGAAAAACTTGACCGTCTTCCCAGAAAATATGAAGCGCAACATGGGCTCTACCTTTGGTCTCATTTTCAGTCAGCGTGCTATGCTGACCTTGATTGAAAAAGGCATGACCCGCGAGCAGGCTTACGACCTTGTTCAGCCTAAGACTGCGCAGTCTTGGGACAACCAAGTGGACTTCAAACCGTTGCTGGAAGCAGATCCAGAGATCACGTCTCGCTTGAGCCAAGAAGAAATCGACGAAATCTTTAATCCAGTCTACTACACCAAGCGTGTGGATGAAATTTTCCACCGTGTAGGTCTGGATTAACACAAAACTCCAAAGAAGCTGAGACAAGAGTTCCTAGCTTCAAAGTATATTATGTAATAAAACAAATAATGTCGTAAGCTGCTTCTTTTCTTTTGCAGCACGCTTTGAGGTTGGGAATAGTTGTCCCAACCTTTTCTTTTAGCTTATAGCGATGATGAGAAAGCTGATGAATAAAATACTTTGCAAATTGGTCTAGATAGGCTATAATAATCTTAGGTTTAAAAAAAGAACAACTGATACTCAGATGTTCTTTACGTGAAATAATTAATGATTGCCATTGCGTGATACAAACTTGATTTTAAAGAAGTCGCCACGTTTGTAGGCTTCACTGTACTCTAAGATTTGCCCCGTGCTTTCCAATTGCGTTGTTTTTACTTGGAAAACTGTCGGGAAGTTTGTATCAATTTCCAGTAATGTTGCAACAGCGTCTGGCGTCGGGAAGATTAATTCATTTGTTTCTTCAAAGTGTTCGTCATTCATGTGAATATGATAATCTTGTTTGAAGCGATTGTAGATTGAGCTGTAATATTCAAGGTTTGGGTAATTGGCATTGATATATTGCTCTGGAATATAAGATTGATGATAGATATAAGGAGTATTTTTCGCTTTACGAAGTCTATCAATTTTATAGTAAAATTGATATCTCTTTAAATCTAACTTGTCAAGAAATTTTAAGTCATTTCCACGTTCGATAGATAAAACAGTTACTTGATCATTTTGGGTAGGGAATATCTCAACATCGGAAAATTCAACAAGTTTGTGCTTGCGAGCACGTGATACAAATGTTCCTTTTCCTTGTTGGCGGATAATGTACCCATCTTTTGCTAGTTCATTTAGAGCTCTGACGACGGTAATAGAACTCACATCATACATTGTAATTAGCTCAGCTTCTGTATAAAATTTATCCCCATTTTCAAATTGGCCTGAGATAATTTTGCTTTTGAGTTCATCTTTTATATATTGGTACTTAGGGATTGCCATGTTGTTCACCTCTCTTTCGCTTCCCTCTCATAAAAAATTTTACCATAAATTTTGCTAAAATGGTTAAATTTATTCAATCTTTAAAAAACTATTGACATTTTGTGCAATATATATTATATTAACCTATGGAAACGATTGCAGAATAGTGTGTGAAAGAGGGAAATGGTTTGGAAAGATTTGAGATTAGAGAAGAATTTTATCTGAATCAACAGCCTTTTAAAATATTATCTGGTGCTATTCATTATTTTCGGATTCAGCCAGATGATTGGTATCATTCGCTTTATAATCTGAAAGCTTTAGGCTTTAATACAGTAGAAACGTATATCCCTTGGAATGCGCATGAGCCAATGAAAGGGCAATTCGATTTTGAAGGTATCCTTGATGTAGAAAAATTCTTGCAAACAGCACAAGATTTGGGATTGTATGTTCTTCTTCGGAGTTCTCCCTATATCTGTGCAGAATGGGAATTTGGCGGTTTACCCGCTTGGCTCTTAGAAGAAAACATGAGAATTCGGTCTTCTGATCCTGCTTATCTTGCTGCAGTTGCCAACTATTATGATGAATTGCTTCCACGATTAGTGTCACATCTTTTGGAAAATGGTGGCAGTATTCTCATGATGCAAGTAGAAAATGAATATGGCTCTTATGGCGAAGACAAGGAATACTTGAGAGCTGTTCGAGACATGATGCAAGAGCGAGGTGTGACTTGTCCGCTCTTTACGTCAGATGGACCCTGGCGAGCTACTTTGCGAGCAGGAACGCTCATTGAGGATGATATGTTTGTAACGGGGAATTTTGGCTCTAAGGCAAAAGAAAATTTTGCGCAGATGCAGGAATTCTTTGATGAGCATGACAAAAAGTGGCCACTCATGTGTATGGAATTTTGGGACGGTTGGTTCAATCGTTGGAAAGAGCCAACTGTCACGCGAGATCCAGAAGAATTAGCTGAAGCGGTTCACGAAGTCTTACAACAAGGCAGTATCAACCTTTATATGTTTCATGGAGGAACAAATTTTGGGTTCATGAATGGTTGTTCAGCGCGAGGAAGCATTGACCTGCCACAAGTAACGTCTTATGATTACGAAGCTCTCCTTGATGAACAAGGAAATCCAACACCAAAATACTTTGCCGTTCAGCGAATGTTAAAAAAATATTATCCAGAGTATCCACAGAGAGAGCCTTTGGTAAAAGAAACGTTTGAGTTAAAGAATATTCCACTCAATGAGAGAGTTAGCTTATTTGAGACTTTAGAAGATATAGCGCAGCCAATTGAGAGTCTGTATCCTATGAAAATGGAGGAGTTGGGCCAAAATGTTGGTTATCTGCTCTATCGTACACAAGCAGAATGGGATGCGGATAAGGAACGAGTTCGTGTCATTGACGGACGTGATCGGATGCAGCTTTTTGTAGACGGGAACTTCATCACCACTCAGTATCAGACAGAAATTGGTGAAGATATCTTTATTTCACAACAGAAACGGTCGATACACAGGCTGGATATTTTGATGGAGAATATGGGGCGTGTTAACTATGGGCATAAACTTCTGGCAGAGAGCCAGCATAAAGGTATTCGCACAGGAGTTTGCAAAGACCTCCATTTTATGCTTCATTGGAATCAGTATCCATTAGAGTTCGAAAATCCAGAAGCGATTGATTTTACGAAAGAATGGCATGAAGATCAGCCAGCATTCTATGCATTTGCCGTTGAATTGAAAGCGCTTAAAGATACGTATTTAGATTTAACCCATTTTGGTAAGGGAGTTGTCTTTGTCAACGGCGTCAATATTGGTCGTTTCTGGGATGTTGGCCCAACCTTATCACTTTACATTCCACATGGTCTCTTACGAATCGGAAACAATCGCATTATTATTTTTGAAACCGAAGGAAAATATAGTAAATTCATTGATTTAGTTCATAAACCTACATTTAAACCAATAAAGGGGGACAAATTATGACAATTATAGCTAATCGGATTGATGGACGCTTAATCCATGGCCAGGTAGCCAATCTTTGGACTACAACATTAAATATTTCACGCATTATGGTTGTGGATGACGAAGTAGCAGAAAACGCTATTGAAAAGAGTGGCCTCAAGTTGGCGACACCAGCTGGTGTAAAATTGAGTGTGTTACCAGTTGCAAAAGCAGCAGAAAATATCCTAGCAGGCAAATACGATAGCCAGCGTCTGCTCATTGTTGCGAAAAAGCCAGATCGTTTTTTGAGATTGGTGGAAGCAGGAGTACCAATCGAAACGCTCAATGTGGGCAATATGTCACAGACATCTGAAACGCGTTCGATCACACGATCGATCAATGTGGTGGATGAAGATGTAGCCGTATTTAACAAATTACATGACAAAGGTGTGGTTCTAACAGCCCAAATGGTTCCAAATGATCCAGTTGAAGACTTTATGAAATTATTGAAATAAATTTAGGAGGGCATTGTTATGATACAATGGTGGCAAATTCTCTTATTGACGCTGTATTCAGCGTATCAAATTTTGGATGAGTTAACAATTAACTCATCAGCTGGTTCACCTGTTTTTGCAGGTTTTATCACGGGTCTGGTCATGGGAGACTTAAAAACTGGTTTATTTATTGGTGGTAGTCTCCAACTCGTTGTACTCGGGGTTGGTACATTCGGTGGTGCTTCTCGGATTGATGCAACCTCTGGTGCAGTTCTTGCAACAGCATTCTCTGTGGCAACAGGTATCAAAGCGGAATTGGCGATTTCAGCTATCGCAGTTCCGGTAGCAGCGTTGCTGGTTTATACTGATGTTCTTGGACGTTTCTCTACAACTTACTTTGCACATCGTATTGATGCAGCGGTTGAAAAATTTGACTACAAAGGTGTTGAACGCAATTACTTACTCGGTGCTATTCCATGGGGGCTTTCACGAGCACTTCCGGTATTTTTAGCTTTGTGGCTTGGTGGGGATGCTGTAAAAGCATTCTCCGATTGGCTTGCCAATAATGCACAATGGATTGCAGATGGTTTGATTCTTGCAGGTAAAATGCTTCCTGGTGTCGGTTTTGCAATTTTGCTTCGTTACCTTCCAGTAAAGAAAAACCTTCATTATCTTGGTTTAGGCTTTGCCATTACAGCAATGTTGAAAGTTGTTTTTGACTATATTTCAACATTAGCGACAGCATCAAGTGCTGTCAAACCCATTGCAAAGGCTCTCGGTGGAGCTAAGTTTGAGGGACTTCCAATGATTGGAATTGCGATTATTGGCTTTGCTTTGGCAGCTCTTAGCTATCAAAATGCTATCAACAAACAAGTGGTGACTGTTGCTGCAGAACAATCAGAAAGTGGGGAAATTGACGATGACGAACTCTAATTACAAATTAACAAAAGAAGATTTTAAACAAATCAACCGTCGTAGTCTCTTTACTTTCCAATGGGGTTGGAACTACGAGCGTATGCAAGCATCAGGTTATCTCTATATGATTTTGCCGCAGTTGCGTAAGATATACGGTGATGGTACGCCCGAATTAAAAGAAATGATGCGAACACATACGCAATTTTTCAACACGTCTAACTTTTTCCATACTTTGGTGACAGGGATTGACCTTGCGCTTGAAGAAAATGAAGGGGTTGCGGCTAAAGATACTGTTACAGGGATTAAAACGGGGTTAATGGGTCCATTTGCAGCGATTGGGGATGCGATTTTTGGTTCAACTATTCCTGCAATCATGGGTGGCTTGGCAGCAGGTCTTGCCATTGATGGCAATCCTCTTGGTATTTTCCTTTGGATAGGAGTAACGATTGCGATTAACGTTTTTCGTTGGAAACAATTAGAATTTGCCCACAAAGAAGGCGTCAAATTAGTTACAACGATGCAGGATAAATTGTCCGCAATCACAGATGCTGCAACTGTTCTTGGTGTGTTCATGGTAGCTGCTTTGATTGCTACGATGATTAACTTTAAGTTTACTTATGTACAAAGTTTCGGTGGTGTAAAGTTCAATCTTCAAGAAACGTTGGATAAAATCTTCCCGCGTTTGGTTCCGGCATTGTTTACTGGATTTGTTTATTGGCTGCTCGGTAAGAAAGGTATGAATTCAACCAAAGCAATCTTTATTGTCATTATTATTGCGATTGGTGTTTCTGCGCTTTCACACTTTACTCATACGCCAATCTTAGGTGTTTAAAAGGAGCTTTTCTATAAATGACAAAACAACTTATACTAGTTAGCCATGGTCACTTTTGTGAAGAATTGAAAAAAAGTACCGAAATGATTATGGGGCCTCTGGAATTCGTTCATACAGTTCCCTTACTTCCAGAAGAAGGAATAGACGACTTTACGGCTAAATTTTTAGCGACTGTAAAAGAGTTAGATGATTACATTGTCTTTGCTGATTTGCTTGGAGGAACACCTTGTAATGTCGTTAGTCGCCTGATTCTGGAAGGACTTCAAATTGAACTCTATGCAGGAATGAATATGCCCATGGTGATAGAATTTATCAATTCTGCCTTGACTGGTGTGGAAGCAACATATATTGAAAAAGCGACCAGATACATTGTGAAGGTCAATGATATGTTGGCAGCAATGAATGATGAGGAAGATGAATAAAAATATATCCAGTTAATAGTGGCCGAGAAAGCGCATACTTGGTATAATAAGGAGGAGGGGATAAGAGAATGGATTTCTTAGAAATCTTTATTTCCCGCCCCCTTCTTTTGGTTAATAGAAAACATCACATCTGCAAAGCAGAAAGGAGAAATATGCTCAATTATACAAAGGAAAAATTAGTCGAATTAGGTGCGGAAATCACCACGAGGGAAATTTATCAACAGCCACAGGTTTGGCAGACGGCTTTTGAAAATTATAAAGCACAAGCTGATGAGATTGTAGCGTTTCTAAATGGCATTGATGAAAAGCATGACTATATCAAAGTTATTTTGACAGGGGCTGGAACATCAGCCTATGTCGGAGATACGCTTGTACCTTATTTTAGAAAGCTGTATGACGAACGCAAGTGGAATTTCAACGCCATTGCAACAACGGATATTGTAGCCAATCCTTTGGCGTATTTACACAAGGAAGTACCGACTGTTTTGGTTTCTTTTGCCCGTAGCGGAAATTCGCCAGAGAGTGTGGCAACAGTTGATTTGGCAAAAGACTTGGTTGAGGAACTGTACCAAATTACAATTACATGTGCAGCAGAAGGGAAGTTAGCACAGCAAGCACATGGTGATGAACGCAATTTGCTCTTGCTTCAGCCTGCACTATCAAATGATGCTGGCTTTGCTATGACCTCAAGCTTTACGTCTATGATGTTAACCGCTTTGCTCGTCTTTGACAAGGCAGATTTAGCCGTAAAAGAAGGGAAGATTGCTGCTTTAATAGCTTTGAGTCAAAAGGTGCTAGATTCGGCAGAAATGATTCAAAAGATGGTATCCTTGGATTACAATCGAGTCATTTATCTGGGGGCAGGGCCATTCTTTGGCTTGGCACATGAAGCCCAACTGAAAATTTTGGAATTGACTGCCGGACAAGTGGCGACGATGTATGAAAGCCCTGTTGGTTTCCGCCATGGTCCAAAATCATTAGTAAATGAAGAAACGGTCATTGTGGTGTTTGGTTCGACAGACTCATACACCAAATTATATGATCTTGATTTAGTACGAGAAGTGGCTGGAGATGATATTGCCCGCAAGGTGATTTTATTGACAGATCAGAGGGAAGATTTGGAAAATGTTGAACAGATCATTCTTTCTAGCCAATCACTAGCAGATGATGTTTATCGCGTGTTCCCTTATATTGTCTATGGTCAATTATTTGCCTTATTAACATCCCTTAAGGTTCAAAATCGTCCAGACACACCGTCTCCGACAGGAACTGTCAACCGTGTTGTGCAAGGTGTCATCATTCACCCGTTTGATAAAGAATAGGAAGGAATCTATGGAAAAATTAAAAATTAGTCACGAAAAGTTATCACATTTAAAGCAGCTGTCAGATGAAAATGGTATGATTGGAGCTTTGGCGATTGATCAGAGAGGTTCGCTGAAAAAAATGCTGGCAAGTGGTGCACGTACTGTATCGGGCGATGAAGCACTGATTGAGTTTAAACAATTGATTTCCAGTCAGTTGACTCCGTATGCAACTTCTATTCTTTTGGATCCAGAATATGGTGTCCCTGCTACTAAATTACGGGCATCAGAGTGCGGTCTTATTGTTGCTTATGAAAAGACAGGGTATGATGCGACAACAGAAGGTCGCCTGCCAGACTTGCTACCAAATTGGTCTGCTAAACGCATTAAAGAACTAGGCGCCGATGCAGTCAAAGTTTTAATTTATTATGATGTAGATGACAAACCTGAAATCAATGATATCAAACAAGCTTGGGTTGAGCGAGTAGGGAGTGAATGTCTAGCAGAAGATATACCTTATTTCCTTGAAATTCTGACTTATGATACGACGCATGCTAGTGTAGTAGATGCAGATTATGCAAAAGTAAAACCTCACAAGGTCAATGAAGCCATGAAGCTTTTTTCAGAACCACGTTATAATGTAGACGTTTTAAAAGTCGAAGTTCCTGTAAATATGAATTTTGTAGAAGGTTTTGCTAAAGATGGAGTAGAACCAGTTTATAGTCTCGCAGAAGCTAAGGCTTTCTTTAAGGAACAATCTGATGCGACGCATCTACCATTTATTTTCTTGAGTGCTGGAGTTAGCGCAGAGCTTTTCCAAGAAACACTGAAAGTGGCACATGAGGCAGGTTCTCAATTTAATGGTGTCCTTTGTGGTCGTGCTACCTGGAAAGAAGCTGTTACGGTCTTTGTAGATCAAGGAGCGGATGCAGCTAGAGCTTGGTTGGATGAAACAGGGCGTCAAAATATTAACGACTTAAATCGTGTCTTACGTGAAACAGCTGTTTCGTGGATGGAGAAGTTAGAGATTTAAAATAGGAAAATGTAAAATGGTAATAAAAACAAGGAAAGTTGTATGAAATCTTATCAAGAAGCTATTTTCGGGACATTTCAAGGGCAAGATATTGTTTCTTACACATTTGAAAATGATTTGGGCTATCGTTTGAAAGTCATGACTTATGGAGCGACTGTCTTAGAATATGTCACTCCGGACAGAAATCATGAATTTACAAATATCGTAGTTGGGTTTGATTCTTTTGATGCTTATGTAGGCAATAGCCCTAAATATGGCGCAAGCGTTGGACCAGTTGCAGGACGGATTGCAAAGGCTGAGTTCGAGTTGAATGAAGAAATCTATCAGTTAGAGGTCAATAATGCAGAAAATTGTAATCACAGCGGATCTACTGGCTGGGATAGTGCCATTTTTCAAGTGGAAGAGGTCACGAATGAAAGTGTCACTTTTTATATTGAACGCACAGACGGAACAGGTGGTTTTCCAGGAAATTTGAAGGTCTGGGTTTCTTATACTTTAACAGAATTGGGTGAGCTAGAGGTTTCGTATCAAGTTCAAACGGACAAGGACACTTTAGTTAATCCAACGAACCACAGTTACTTTAACTTAACAGGCGATTTCAGTCAGCCAATTGATCATTGTATTTTGCAGCTGAATACTCTCGGTGTCTATCCTATCGCACCAGATGGAATACCTGCTAAAATACCAGATTCAGAACATAACTTTGTAAAACAGCTTTGCCAAGGTGTTTCTATGAAGGATATTTTTGCAGATCAAGATGAGCAGATTCAGATTGTTTCCGGTTTAGATCATCCATTTGCTTTGGATAAAAAGCAGGAATATGCTGGATCTCTATATGAGTCACAATCTGGGCGTTACCTCACTTTCAAAACTAGTGCACCTTGTTTGGTGACTTACTCAGCAAACTTTGTGGATGACACGGTCATTTTAAATGGGCATCCCATGATCCAGCACAACGGCTTAGCTCTGGAAACTCAGGCACTTCCTGATGCGATTCATAGCGATTTGAAATCAGATGTTATCTTGAAAGCAGGCGAGATTTTTACCAGCACGACCATTTATCATGCTACTGTGGAGCAGGATAAATAGCTATATCGAAAAATATTGATAGATTATTCTGTATTTGAATACAAACAACCCAGCAGTTCAATTCTGCTGGGTTGTTTTATATGAAGTGATAGCTTTATTTTTCTTTAACACTCGTTACAATACCATCTGAGTTAAAAGTGTAATATTTTCCGCGAATTAAAAGAGTTTCATCGTGTGCCATTTTTCCATCTTCCTTTAGATAATATTGGCCGTTCCATGCAGATGAGGACATAACGCCCATGCCTCTTGTAAAATGATACCAATCGCCATCAATTTTCCGCCAACCTTCAACTCTATGTCCATCTTCTGGATCAAAATAACGCCAGTAGTAAATGGTTTCCCCATTTGCATAGGAATGTGGTAATTTATGCCAACCTGTCTGCATATCGCCGTTGGTCGGATGGAGATAGTAATATTTTCTAACTCCAGGTGCGCCGATTTGTTTAACGCCCGTTAGCATATAACCTTCTGTTGGATCAAAATAGTACCATTTTCCATTGATGGCTTGCCAACCTGTTTTCATATCTCCGTTTGTGGGATCAAAATAATACCAGGATACCTCTTTGTGTTTATTAAAGCCAGTTAGCTGCTTCCATCCAGTAGTAATATAACCCTGATTGTTAAAGTAGTAATATCGGCTATTGATTTGTTTCCATTGGTTTTTCGGATATGTGCCATCAGGATATTTGAACCACCAACCAGTAGAGTCCTTAATCCATTGCCCATCAGCGCGATTGACCAATTCTTGTCCAGCTTGAGGTGTTTCTTCAGCAGTTGCAGGAACATTAGTGGCTAGAGCTATTGCACTGGCTGCCAGTCCTAAGAAGAAAAGCTTTGAACTGTATTTAAGGATGTTGTTCATTTGATATCTCCTTTCATAAAACAACAATAATGTATGCGTATACAAAATAGATCATATTAAAGGTAACATATTTTAAATGATAAATCAATCCGTAATCATCAAAGGGGTTCTTTGATTTCTAAATGACATTCTGTTTGATTGGAAAACAAATATTCTCAAAAGGATGCACAGTAGTTTGACAAAATGATAGCTTCTTCAAGAATAAAGTAGAAATGAAAATTTAATAAAAAGCTCGGTACGAATTTGTTCTTCTGAATGGAAGAGGATTTGTTTTTTAATAGTGAAAACTGCCTTAGTATCTGTATGGATGAGGAAGTGAATAGAAAGTAGGATGCCAAATTAGGCAGTTTTTCTCTGGCTATTAATCTACTTTATCCATCTAACCTATTTTTTGTTATAATAATAGTTATGAATAGAATGTTAGATAATGAATTGATGGGAGACGAAGAGCTCGTTGAGCGGACATTGCGTCCCCAGTACTTACAAGAATATATAGGCCAAAATAAGGTTAAAAATCAACTGAAGATTTTTATTGAGGCAGCCAAGTTGCGAGATGAGGCATTAGATCATACCCTACTTTTCGGACCTCCGGGATTGGGTAAAACGACGATGGCTTTTGTGATCGCCAATGAGCTAGGAGTCAATCTCAAACAGACTTCGGGGCCTGTGATTGAGAAATCGGGCGATTTGGTAGCGATCTTGAATGATCTGGAGCCAGGAGATGTCCTTTTTATTGATGAAATTCATCGCTTACCCATGTCTGTTGAAGAAGTGCTTTACAGTGCTATGGAAGATTTTTACATTGATATTATGATCGGTTCTGGTGAAACCAGTCGCAGTGTTCATTTGGATTTACCACCTTTTACTTTGATTGGGGCAACGACCCGAGCTGGTATGTTGTCAAATCCCTTGCGGGCTCGCTTTGGTATTACTGGACATATGGAATACTATGAAGAGACGGATTTGACCGAGATTGTAGAGCGAACGGCCGAAATCTTTGAGATGGAGATTACACATGAAGCGGCTGAGGAGTTGGCTTTACGTAGCAGAGGAACCCCTCGAATTGCCAATCGGCTTCTCAAACGCGTACGAGATTTTGCTCAAATCATGGGGAACGGGTTGATTGATAATCGGATTACCGATCAAGCCCTGACGATGCTTGATGTGGATCAAGAAGGCTTAGACTATGTGGATCAGAAGATTCTTAAAACCATGATTGAGGTGTATGGAGGCGGACCTGTTGGTTTAGGAACCTTGTCTGTCAATATTGCAGAAGAGCAAGAAACGGTGGAAGATATGTATGAGCCATACTTGATTCAGAAAGGCTTTGTTATGCGAACTCGAACAGGCCGTGTAGCAACGCGTAAAGCTTATGAGCATTTGGGTTATGAATATTTAGAAAAGTAGAATTTATGAAAATAGCAGAGCAGGATGTTTTAAAACAGTTCGCAGCAGATAAAGATTTAATGACTATGTTGACGCTTATTCGCAGTTTGCGATTAAAAGATAGTTGGTTGGCTGCTGGTAGCGTACGAAACTTTATCTGGAATATTCTATCGGGGAAATCGGGTTTTGATACAGAAACCGATGTGGATGTGATTTTCTTTGACCCAGATATTTCGTATGAGGAAACGATCAACATTGAAAACCGACTTAAGCGAGCTTACCCTAGTTACCATTGGGAAGTCAAAAATCAAGTCTATATGCATCTCCACAGTCCCAATACGCACCCCTATACTAGCTCACAAGACGCCATGAGTAAATATCCAGAGCGATGTACAGCTGTGGGGTTGCGTTTGCTGGATAATGGCCAGTTGGAACTTTTTGCTCCTTACGGTTTAGATGATATCTTCCATTTTTATGTTCAGCCCACTCCACATTTCCTAGAAGATATAAGTAGGAGACAACTTTATAACAAGAGAATACAGAAAAAAGAGTGGCAGAAGAAGTGGAGTAAGCTTCAAATCAAATTTCTTTAAAATTTTTTAGAAAAAGGTAAAATCTTTAAGAAAAATTTAAGTCAACATCGTTATACTATAATCACAAGTTGAGAAAAGCTTAACTTGAACTCCTAAAAACTTTTCTTTTTCATAATAATCTCCCTATAAGAGCCATCTAATCGGTGGCTTTTTGTGCTTTTTTGAAAAAATTATATAAAAATTAGAAAAGAGACATAAGAAGTTTACAAAATGTAAACATTCTAAGATATAACTATTGACTGATGAAGGTTATTGCAGTATAATAAAATAGATATTTAATTATCCGCAATAATAAGAGACACAGTTAAAGAATAAATAGGAGACAAAGTTCATGTTCAAGTCAATAGGAAAAAGAATTGCTATGACAGCCATAGCGGTTTTCAGTTTTCTTTTGTTGGTTTTTTCTGCGCAGAATACTATGGCAATTTCGCGGATTAAAGACGACACAGATTTATCTAAGATAAACTTGTACCAATTTACTTTGAGACAGGATAATATGGAAGTCCTTAACCAGAATGCAGCTGTAGTTAAGGATGTTGTTCCTGCTAATGGCTCTTGGAAAGAAAGCACAGTTTTTTCTTTGTTTGAAGGTAGATAAGAATCAAAATAGCCAGTCTTTTCCAAATACGATAACACTACGATTTAAAAATGCTGGTATTGTTTATGGTAAAGTGGTTGATGTCTACGTTAAGGTTAATAATGTTACAGCTAATCTAGCTGAAAAGAATGCTGACTATAATAACTCATCAAAAACAGTAGTTCCTTTCTTAACGGTAGATGAAAATTGGGGCACAAAATCCATTCAAATTATGGATTATATTTATCCAAATCATCCAACGGTGACACATGATATCTATCAATCTTACTGGATCAACGCTAATATTACTGCTGAGTTGCGATATCAAGATGGAACCCCCTGTGATTTAAAATTAGTTATGACACCATCTGATATTGATGTCATCAGTAATATCCATGGACAAACCCTTAAAGAATCTTTTACATTGGAAAATGCTACTAGTACTATTGCAAAGATAGTAACCAATAATGCCAATAACTTGGCAGAAGTAGCGTCTGGAGGTAATATTACTTGGACCCCTACTGATCCTAATGGAACAAGCGGTGACTGGGACGAACATAATAAAACAGGTTTTGCAGTACGGTCAGTTAACAATACAATGACATTTTCCTATGGAACAACTGCAAGTTGCGGAGGTCTCTTTGGAATTTATACTGAAGTACCCGCGGCTCCACCTGTTAAAACAGTCAGTACTGAAAAAGTGACTGCTAAGTCTGGGCAAGAGATTAATTATACAGTAAATTATACTGCTCCAGTTCCAGGGGTTGACTTGATTGGGAATCTGGATAGTATGAAGATGGCAGACACCTTTGATGAACGGCTCGATTTTAAAAGTTTAAGTGTTGTTTTAGATGGTAAGACATTAATAGAAGGAGAGGATTATACTGTAGATGTTTCTGGACAAACTGTCACGGTGACTCCAGCAGCTAAGTATCTAGCTAAAGGGAACGGTGGTAAAAATTATGTTATCACTTATAAGACGGTAACTAATAGTAAAATTGAGCAAAATGGTTCAGATATTGAAAATCGAGCTGAACAAATTCTAGATAATGTTCCGTCCCACTCTAATACGGTTAAAACACAGGTACTTTTTAAGAAAACACACGAATATCGAAGCGGAACACCAGGTAAAGAACTACCGCAATCTGTTTTGGATTTACTTCCACCGGCTCAATTAGATATTCCAAATGGAACAACGGTTACACCTGACCCACCAAAGAATAATATCCAAAAAGTCAGTGTACCAGAAGGGAATTGGGTCTTTAAAGGCTACGACAAAGAATCAGAAGTCATTAACAACAAGGATGCTCATTTTATCGGAATTTGGGTGATTGAAGAGTACGATAAGCCTGTTAAAGATGTTGTCAACACAGCTGGGACCAGTATTAATGGTCAAAGCGTTAAGCCTGGCGATGTTCTAACTTATACCATTAGTTATACGAATACGACGGATAGCGATCGTGAAGTAACTATTACAGATACAATTCCAAAATCAACAACTTATGTTAATGGCTCAGCAGATAATGATGGTGTCTATGCAGACGGGAAATTGACATGGAAAAAAACGGTTGCTAAAGACACTACTTTAAAAGTGACTTTCCAAGTAAAAGTTAATGATGATGTAAATGGTAAAGCTATAGAAAATACAGGACATGTGGATGACGGTCTACAAAAAATTGATACAAATCCAACCCATAATCCAACTCCTAAAAAACCAGTCAAAGATGTCTTGGATACTAAGGGCACTAGCATTGATGGTCAAGAAGTAAAACGTGGACAGGAATTGACTTATACTGTAACTTATCAAAATACAACAGGACAAGCTCAGGATGTCACTATTACGGATGCAATCCCTGAACACACAACCTATGTTGAAAATTCGGCAGATAATGCTGGAACTTATGCGGACGGTAAAGTTACTTGGACTAAGAATGTAGCTGCAAATGAAACCTGGACAGTGAAATTCAAGGTTAAAGTTGATGATAAAGTTAATCAAGATAAAATTGAAAACACTGCTCAAGTCATTACTGGAAATAACACTGTAAAAACGAATACAACTAAAAATCCAACTCCTAAGCAATATAGTTTACCAGGAACTGGAGGAACAGGCATTGGGATCTATCTAATGCTAGGTTCAGCTTTGGTAGTAGGTGCAGTTGCTGTGTTGACTTACCGTTTCTATCATAAACGAAAAGTTAACGGATAGACACATAGTAAATCATCAAAGTTGCTATTGTAAGGTTAATAAAAGGAGAAAAAATGAAACACATAAAATATATTTTAGCGGCCCTAGCTGCTGTGCTAGCCGTCTTCACTGGCGGTAAAGTTTTAGCGGATAGCTATACAGTCACTTTAAATGGAACAACTACTGGACATACTTATGAAGCCTACCAAATTTTTGCTGGTGATTTGTCGGGAAGCACTCTTTCTAACATTAAATGGGGATCAGGAGTTAGTGCTACCGGGCAAACTGCTCTTGGCGATGCGAGTGTCAAGGCAGAGAGCTTAGATGGAAAAGCAAAAGATGCTGCAGAAGCTCAAAAATTTGCTCAAGATGTTGCTCCATATTTACAAAATCCTGCTGCTACAGTAACGAGTACAGCTGGAACAACTACTTTTTCAGGATTGGCTGCTGGTTACTACTTGATTAAAGACAAAAGTGGTTCTCAAGATGGAAAAGCTAGCTCATACACACGCTTCATTTTAGAAGTTGTGAAAGATACACAAGCAAATCTAAAGGCTGATGTTCCAACTATCGAGAAAAAAGTGCAAGATACAAATGGCTACCATGATGCAGTTGATTATGCTATCGGAGCTTCTGTTCCATTCCAATTAACTGCAACGCTGCCAAGTAACTACGACTCTTATAAAGAATATCATCTTTCATTTAATGATACTTTATCGGCAGGTTTGACTTATAATAAAGATGCGAAAGTTTATGTTATCAATAGTAATAATGAACAAGAAGTTACAAGTAAGTTTACTATTGATTCAAATGGTGCAAGTTATACAATCAACGATTTGAAGACTGTTACGACAGATGACAAAGGGCAAGCTGTTACCATTACAAAAGATTCTAAAATCGTCGTTCGTTATACTGCAAAATTAAACGACCAAGCTGTGATTGGTTCAACCGGAAATTCAAATACAGCTAGTTTGATTTATTCAAATGACCCAAATAGTACAGGTGGTGGTAGCAAAGGTGAAACGCCAAAAGATAAAGTTGTTGTCTTTACTTATCAAGTAGTTATCAATAAAGTTGACCAAGATAAACAAACTCCTTTGAAAGGTGCAGGTTTCACACTTTATAAGAAAGATGCTACTGGAAAGTATACGAAAGTAACAGAAATTGCCGCTGGAGAAACAACGACCTTTACTTTTAAAGGACTCAGCGCAGGTGATTATAAACTTTCTGAAACCCAAACTCCTGCTGGATATAATACGATTGCAGACGTAGAATTTAAAATTTCTGCTGAAATGGATCGCATATCTGATAATCCAACCTTGAAATCTTTAACAGCTACAGCAACTTCTACGAATAAGCTAACATTTACTAGCAATATCACTGATGGCTCATTGACCGCAAATGTTGTCAATAAAAAAGGTTCAATCCTCCCGTCAACAGGTAGCATTGGGACAACAATTCTTTATGCTGTTGGAACAATCTTAGTTCTTGGTGCAGGTGCTTTGCTTATCGTAAGAAAGCGTATGAATACAAAATGATTTAGAGTTTGAGACAGACTCAAGCAAAAGAGATGGACAAATTGCTTCTATCTCTTTTATTTGCTATACAAGGAGAACTCATTTAACATGATTACTTTTATTAAAAAACACTTTATTACTTTTATATTAGTTATCATCTTGTTAAGTGGGTTATCATTACTCCTATATCCCACACTTAGCAATATCTGGAATTCTTATCATCAGTCGGAAGCAATCGCATCTTATAAGCATCATGTAGCAGATATGAAGCAGAGTAAAGAAGAGGAAATGCTATCTGCTGCTCATGCTTATAATAAAACTTTAGCGACAGGAGTAACCCCCCTTTTAAATCTGACAAAGTCCGAAATAGAAACGTATAATCATATCTTGGATGTCACAGGTACGGGCATTATGGCTTATGTTGAGATTCCCAAGCTAAAGACGACTATGCCTATCTATCATGGGACAGATGAGGCTGTGTTGGAAATAGCAATCGGGCATATTCCAGGAACGTCATTTCCCATTGGAGGGAAAGGGACTCATGCAGTTATTTCAGGTCATCGCGGTCTGCCTTCAGCAA
This sequence comes from Streptococcus intermedius SK54 = ATCC 27335, assembly GCF_000413475.1. Taxonomy (GTDB): domain Bacteria; phylum Bacillota; class Bacilli; order Lactobacillales; family Streptococcaceae; genus Streptococcus; species Streptococcus intermedius. The sequence goes on from NZ_ATFK01000002.1 coordinate 52,981, forward strand.
AGTTATTTTCAAATTTAAATCAATTAAAAAACGGTGATACATTTATGATTCACGTTTTAGGAAGAACGCTGATTTATGAAGTAGATCAGAGTTTGACTGTGAAACCAGAAGATTTGTCTGCTTTAAAAATTGACCCTGTACAAGATTATTGTACGCTTGTGACATGTACACCTTATGGTGTGAATACGCATCGTTTGTTAGTTAGGGGACATCGAATATTTAAAGAGAAAGAAAATTCAGAGGCAATCAATAAGTCGACTAGACAGCATCCTGTGTTACATCTTATTCTGATTACGGGAGGAACGATTCTTTTTATCATTTTTGCACTTGTCTATTTTCGACATAGAAGACGGCAGCTCAAAATGAAAGTTTATTAAAATATTAAAGGCTGAGAAGAGTGTACTGACCTCCAAAAGTTAGATTTTTTATGTCTAACTTTTGGGGATCAGTACAAAAGAGTTCAGTCTTTTTATTTGTGTGAGATAATCTTTGTTATGATAGTTGTGTTAGTTTTACGGCTTAGAAATAAGAGATTGTAAGAGTCTATTTTGAATTTTTTTATTTACTAAAGAGGTTAAAAGTGATATTTCTTTAGATTTTGTTATAATAGTAAAGAGGTCTATGTTATGAAGAAAATTGTGTTTGTTTGCTTGGGAAATATCTGTCGTAGTCCAATGGCAGAATTTGTGATGAAGAATTTGACAGATGAATTTTATGTGGAAAGTCGAGCGACTTCGGATTGGGAACATGGGAATCCAATCCATTCTGGAACACAAGGGATTTTTAGAAAATATGCCATTCCTTATGACAAAAGTAAAACTTCTCAGCAAATTTCTCGGCAGGATTTTGTAGACTTTGATTATATTGTTGGAATGGATGAATCTAATTTTCAAGAGTTGATGAAAATTGCGCCAGATGAATATCTGGAGAAGGTTTTTCAATTTGCAGAAAAAAGTGTACCAGATCCGTGGTACACAGGTGATTTTGACGAGACTTATCAGCTTGTTTTGGCAGGCTGTCAGAAATGGATTGAGCGTGTAAAAAGCGAAGATTAATGGAGAGCATGGATACATTAAAAGAGTTTTACAAAAAATATAACATTTATATGACAAGACACAATTTGGAGCTATTAGCAGTAACTGTTATTGTTCTATCAGCATTGCTGACTTTTACATCAGGTATTCCTAGCCAAGGGGCATTGACTTTAGATAAGGGAACAATTAAATATAACGGTAGTCTGGTTCGTGGTAGAATGAGCGGACAGGGAACGTTGACTTTTAAAAATGGTGATGTCTATAAAGGTCATTTTAGAAATGGAACTTTTGATGGACAAGGAACATTTACTGCTAAGACTGGCTGGAAGTATGAGGGTGATTTTGTTAACGGTCAGCCTGAAGGACAAGGTAAATTAACAACAGAAAATAATGTTGTTTACAAGGGAAAGTTTAAACAGGGGATTTATCAAAATGCGCATTAAATGGTTTTCATTAGTGAGGATAACAGGCTTACTCCTAGTTTTACTCTATCATTTCTTTCAGAAGGCTTTTCCTGGTGGATTTATCGGTGTGGATATATTCTTTACGTTCTCAGGCTTTTTGATTACATCACTCCTGATTGATGAATTTGCTAGAAGTAAGGTAATTGATCTCAGAGGCTTTCTGAAACGTCGCTTTTATCGGATTGTGCCACCGCTTGTGTTGATGGTTTTGATTGTCATGCCTTTTACAGTGTTGATTCGGAAAGATTTTGTAGCTGCTATTGGCACACAGATTGCTGCGGCTCTAGGGTTTGTGACAAACTTTTTTGAAATTTTATCTGGCGGAAATTATGAAAGCCAGTTCATCCCGCATCTTTTTGTACATACATGGAGTTTGGCCTTGGAAATGCACTACTATCTATTGTGGGGTGTGGCTACTTGGTTTTTAGCGAGAAAAAGTAAATCGGTTGGACAATTTCGTGGAATGATTTTTCTTTTATCATCTGCCTTATTCTTCATTAGTTTTCTTTCAATGTTTATAAGAGCATTTTTCTCTTCAAACTTCTCTGTGATCTACTTTTCAAGCTTTACTCATATTTTTCCGTTCTTTGCTGGCAGTGTTCTCGCTACAGTTTCAGGCGTAAGTGACTTAGGGGCACCTTTCCGAAAAATGGAACAGGCGCTTGATTTGAAAAAAACCTTCTATCTACTTGGTGTTAGTTTTGGAGCTTTGCTGTTACTGACATTTCTTCTGAAATTTGACAATTTATTAACCTATCTATTTGGTTTCCTTTTTTCCACAATCTTTTCATTAGTGATGATTCTAGCAACGCGTGTGCTACACGAGAAAACGCCACATCTTGATGAGCCGCCCGTTATCACATTTATTGCAGATACGAGCTATGGTGTATATTTGTTCCATTGGCCATTCTATATCATTTTTTCTCAATTGTTGAACAATGGTTTGGCAGTGCTTTTGACCACCATTCTCTCCTTTGCTTTTGCTGCGGGCTCCTTCTACCTTTTGGAGCCGACTTTAGCTGGTAAACCACCTAAAGTATTTGGCTTGAAAATGGATATCAAGCAAATCACAATGCCCGCATTTTATAGTTTAATTCCCTTAACGTTAGTTGCTTTGGCCATCATCATAACGGCTCCTAAAATTGGTGCTTTTGAAGAAAATCTCTTGACAAATGGCTTAGTTCAGGCTGATAATAAAATGCAAATTACTCGTACACAAGTTGATAATGCGACTGCGAGTCAATACAATGTAGCAAAAGGTACGACAGTCATCGGAGATTCTGTCGCCTTGAGGGCAAGTGCATGGCTTAAACAAGCTATGCCAGAAATTCAAGTGGATGCTGCTGTTAGCCGTAATTTGTCGTCTGGTTTGGAAGTTTATCAAACAGCTATTTCAAATAAAATTTTACTAGAGAATGTGGTAGTTGCCCTTGGTACAAATACTGTAGAAAACTATGAAGCATTGCTCAATCAAATAGTGGCAAAGCTACCGAAAGGTCATCGTTTGATTTTAGTTACGCCTTATGATGGACGCACTGCACATAATGGGGCTAGTATTGCTGTAAAAACGCGGCAGTATGAATTAGAATTGGCTAAAAAGTATGATTATGTTTTTGTAGCGGATTGGTATAAGACGGCAATTCAGCATCCCGAAATTTGGTATGGTACAGATTATGTACATTTTGGTGCAGAGTCCACGACTATCACCAAAGGTGGGGAACTATATGCTCAAACAATCAAACAAACGATTGATGAGGCAACGAAAAAAGGAAGTGTAAAGAAGTAGCTTTATATTTTGAATAACAGTCGAAACTCTGTGAATGGATTTAGTGTTCATAGAGTTTTTTCATATTAAATATTATTTGGTGATTTTACAGCAAAAATGAAGGCCTAAATTAAGAAAGCGCTTTCTTATTGATTGCTGTATTTCAACAAATTTCAGAGAAAGTATGTGAAATAAATATTTTATATTTATTTTTTCACAATATAGATTGTAAAAACGTGATTATAACGGCTTTTTTAAAAGGTTTTCACAAAATAAAATAAAAAGATTGTGAATTTTAAGTGAAAGTGTTTACAATATCAGGAAAATAGGGTATAATAATCTTGTGAAAAAATTAACAAGGGTTTTAAAATCCTAAGAACCATTGGAGGAAGATATGGCTGATAAAAAAACTGTAGCAAAAGAAGACAAAGTCTTAGCTGCTCAAAAACACGTGGATGAACTTGTTCAAAAGGGTCTTGTTGCGCTTGAGGAAATGCGTAAATTAGATCAAGAACAAGTTGATTATATCGTTGCGAAAGCTTCTGTTGCTGCGCTTGATGCACATGGTCAACTGGCTTTACATGCTCTAGAAGAAACTGGGCGTGGTGTTTTTGAAGACAAAGCAACCAAAAATCTCTTTGCTTGTGAACATGTGGTAAACAATATGCGCCATACCAAAACTGTTGGAATCATTGATGAAGATGACGTAACTGGTTTGACACTTATTGCAGAACCGGTCGGCGTTGTCTGTGGGATCACACCGACAACAAACCCAACTTCAACAGCAATTTTCAAATCATTAATTTCTTTGAAAACGCGTAATCCTATTATCTTTGCTTTCCACCCATCAGCTCAAGAATCATCTGCTCATGCGGCGCAAATCGTGCGTGATGCAGCGATTGCAGCAGGTGCGCCTGAAAATTGTGTACAGTGGATTACTCAACCATCAATGGAAGCTACTTCAGCACTGATGAACCACGAAGGGATTGCAACAATCCTTGCAACTGGTGGAAATGCGATGGTGAAAGCTGCTTACTCATGTGGGAAACCGGCTCTTGGAGTTGGTGCCGGAAATGTACCAGCTTATGTCGAAAAATCAGCTAATATCCGCCAAGCAGCTCATGATATTGTGATGTCTAAATCATTTGATAACGGAATGGTCTGTGCTTCTGAGCAAGCTGTTATCATTGATAAAGAAGTCTACAATGAGTTTCTTGAAGAATTTAAATCTTATCACACTTACTTTGTCAATAAGAAAGAAAAAGCTCTTTTGGAAGATTTCTGCTTTGGTGTGAAAGCCAACAGTAAAAATTGCGCAGGTGCTAAATTAAATCCAGATATTGTTGGTAAATCAGCTGTTTGGATTGCGGAGCAAGCAGGTTTCTCTGTACCAGAAGATACAAATATTTTGGCTGCAGAATGTAAGGAAGTTGGCGAAAAAGAACCGTTGACACGTGAAAAATTGTCACCAGTCATCGCTGTTTTGAAATCAGAATCTCGTGAAGACGGCATTAACAAGGCTCGTCAAATGGTTGAATTCCATGGACTTGGTCACTCAGCGGCTATTCATACAGCAGATGAAGAATTGACAAAAGAATTTGGTAAAGCTGTAAAAGCGATTCGTGTAATTTGCAATTCACCTTCTACTTTCGGTGGTATCGGGGACGTTTACAATGCATTTTTACCTTCATTAACATTAGGATGTGGCTCTTATGGACGCAACTCTGTTGGTGATAATGTCAGTGCTGTAAATCTCTTGAATATCAAAAAAGTAGGAAGACGTAATAATAATATGCAATGGTTTAAAGTTCCTTCAAAAACATACTTCGAACGCAATTCAATTCAATATCTACAAAAATGTCGTGATGTAGAGCGTGTCATGATTGTCACAGACCACTCAATGGTTGAATTAGGATTCCTTGACCGCATTATTGAGCAGTTAGAACTTCGTCGCAATAAAGTAACCTATCAAATCTTTGCAGAGGTTGAACCAGATCCAGATATTTCGACCGTAATGAAGGGAACAGATTTGATGCGTACCTTCAAACCGGATACAATTATTGCTTTGGGTGGTGGTTCACCAATGGATGCGGCAAAAGTTATGTGGCTTTTCTATGAACAACCAGAAGTAGACTTCCATGACCTTGTTCAAAAATTCATGGATATTCGTAAACGTGCCTTCAAGTTCCCTCAGCTTGGCAGAAAAACGAAATTTATCGGTATTCCGACAACTTCAGGTACAGGTTCAGAGGTTACTCCATTTGCTGTTATCTCTGATAAAGCTAATAACCGTAAATACCCAATTGCAGACTATTCCTTGACGCCGACAGTTGCTATTGTTGATCCTGCGCTGGTATTGACTGTTCCAGGATTTATCGCAGCTGATACTGGTATGGACGTATTGACACATGCGACAGAAGCCTATGTTTCTCAAATGGCAAATGACTTTACAGACGGTTTGGCATTGCAAGCGATTAAATTAGTTTTTGAACATCTTGAAAACTCTGTGAAGAATGCTGATTTCCACTCTCGTGAAAAGATGCACAATGCTTCGACTATGGCGGGTATGGCGTTTGCCAATGCTTTCCTTGGAATTTCTCACTCAATGGCTCACAAGATTGGTGCACAATTCCATACAATTCATGGTCGGACAAATGCCATCCTGTTGCCGTATGTTATTCGCTATAATGGTACTCGCCCTGCTAAAGCAGCTACATGGCCTAAGTACAACTACTACCGTGCTGATGAAAAATACCAAGATATTGCTAAATTGCTCGGTCTTCCAGCTTCTACTCCAGAAGAAGGCGTTGAATCATATGCCAAAGCGGTTTACGAACTTGGTGAGCGTGTAGGAATTAAAATGAACTTCCGTGATCAAGGAATTGATGAGAAAGAATGGAAAGAACATTCTCGTGAGTTAGCATTCTTAGCTTATGAAGATCAGTGTTCACCAGCGAATCCTCGTCTTCCAATGGTTGACCATATGCAAGAAATCATTGAAGATGCATATTATGGATACAAAGAACGTCCAGGACGTCGGAAATAAGTTGTTTATCAGTCATGCCTCCCTACAAAAAAGTAGGGAGGTTTTTCAATTGTTGAAGAGTATTTCTTCTGCTTATCGTAGAACAGTACCTCAAAGGTTAGATTCTATGTCTAACATTTGGGGTGTTTTTGTTGAAACTACTTTCAGAATTTAAGAAAAAGTAACCGTTTACAGAAATTAAAACCTAAAAATCGGATTTCGTTGAAAGCACTTTAAAAAACAGCTATAATAGCAGTGTGAGATTGAAAGCGCTTTAAAAATCAATCTACAATAGTAAAGGAGAAGGCTGTCTATGGCAAAAATGACAAAAGACGAGCTGATTGCCAAAATAAAAGATGGCATCATTGTTTCCTGTCAAGCTCTGCCACATGAACCGCTTTATACTGATGCAGGTGGGGTTATTCCTCTTTTAGTGAAAGCGGCTGAACAAGGAGGCGCTGTTGGTATTCGAGCGAATAGCGTTCGGGATATTAAGGAAATTAAAGAGGTCACTTCGCTACCCATTATTGGTATTATCAAGCGAGATTATCCACCTCAAGAGCCATTTATTACCGCAACGATGCGAGAAATTGATGAACTGGCAGCTCTTGATATTGAAGTGATTGCTTTTGATTGTACAAAGCGGGAGCGTTTTGATGGTTTAAAGATTGTGGATTTCATCAAGAAAGTGAAGGAGAAATATCCTCATCAATTGTTCATGGCAGATGTAAGTACCTTTGAAGAGGGAATTGCTGCGGTAGAAGCTGGTGTGGACTTTGTAGGGACAACTTTGTCGGGTTACACTTCTTATAGTTTGCAATGTGAGGGGCCGGATTTTGATTTGATAAAAAACTTATGTGATGCAGGTTTGGATGTTATCGCGGAAGGAAAAATTCATTATCCAAGTGAAGCCAAAACGATTCATGACTTAGGTGTTAGAGGAATTGTAGTAGGTGGTGCCATTACGCGTCCAAAAGAAATTACAGAGCGTTTTGTTGCAGCAGTAAGTGAAAAGTAGGAACAATTTTATCCTAAAAAGGATGACAATAAAAGGAGAAACAATATGAGGATGAAGAAAATACTTTGTTCGTTAGTTGCAGGAGCTGCAATTTTATCTTTGGCAGCATGTGGAAATTCAGGTGGTTCAAAGAAGTCAGCTGACTCAGGCAGTTCTTCTGGTAAAACGGAGATTACATGGTGGGCATTTCCGGTTTTCACGCAAGCAAAAGCAAGCGATGGTGTTGGCACTTATGAAAAAGAGATTATTAAGGCATTTGAAAAAGCTAATCCAGATATTAAGGTGAAATTGGAAACGATTGACTTTAAATCGGGGCCAGAAAAAATTACAACTGCGATTGAAGCAGGAACAGCACCAGATGTCCTCTTTGATGCACCTGGACGGATCATTCAATATGGTAAAAATGGAAAATTGGCGGATTTGAACGATCTCTTTACAAATGATTTTGTCAAAGATGTCAATAACAATCAAATCATTCAGGCTAGCAAAGCTGGTGACAAAGCTTATATGTATCCAATTAGCTCTGCACCATTTTACATGGCATTGAACAAGAAAATGCTGAAAGAAGCTGGTGTGTTAGACCTTGTTAAAGAGGGCTGGACAACTGCTGACTTTGAAAAAGTATTAAAAGCATTGAAAGCTAAAGGGTATACTCCTGGCTCGCTCTTCAGTAATGGTCAAGGTGGTGACCAAGGAACACGTGCTTTCATTGCTAATTTGTATAGTGGTTCTGTTACAGATGATAAAGTGACAAAATATACAACAGACAGTCCAAACTTTGTCAAAGGGCTAAATAAAGCAGTTAGTTGGATTAAAGATGGTTTGATGACAAACGGCTCTCAATTCGATGGTGGAGCAGATATTCAAAACTTTGCAAATGGACAAACTTCTTATACTGTTCTTTGGGCACCTGCGCAAAAAGGCATCCAAGCTAAACTCTTGAAAGCCAGTGGCGTCGAAGTTGTGGAAGTGCCATTCCCATCAGATAACGGAAAACCAGCTTTGGAATACCTTGTAAATGGTTTTGGTATCTTTAACAATAAAGATAAAAAGAAAGTAGAAGCTGCTAAAAAGTTTGTCAAATTTATTGCGGATGATAAAAAGTGGGGGCCAAAAAATGTTGTTCGTACAGGTGCCTTCCCAGTCCGTTCCTCATTTGGAAAATTATATAATGACAAACGGATGGAAAAAATCAGCACTTGGACAAAATATTATTCACCATATTACAACACGATTGATGGATTTGCAGAAATGAGAACACTCTGGTTCCCAATGTTGCAATCTGTTTCAAATGGCGATGAAAAAGTTGAATCTGCTTTGAAGACCTTTACAGAAAAAGCAAATAAAACCATTAAAAAAAGTAAAAAATAAATAATGTAACGATTTCCCTTTTTCTGTTGTTGGTTTCATAAAATAGGAAAAGGGAATTTTTTATCAAAAAGAGGAGGTCAGTATCTCCTCTAGCTAAATGAGGTGTTGAATGTGAAAGTGAATAAAATAAGAATGAGAGAAACGGTGATTTCCTATGCTTTTTTGGCACCAGTTCTATTATTCTTTATTGTCTTTGTATTGGCACCGATGGTGATGGGATTTGTAACGAGTTTCTTTAATTATTCTATGACTTCCTTTTCATTCGTTGGATTGGACAATTACTCACGAATGTTTAAAGACCCAGTCTTTATTAAATCTCTCATTAATACGGTGATTATTGTTATTGGTTCAGTACCAATTGTTGTTCTGTTCTCTTTGTTTGTGGCTTCTCAAACCTATAGTCAGAATGCGATTGCACGGTCATTTTATCGGTTCGTCTTCTTCCTGCCGGTAGTAACAGGCAGTGTAGCTGTAACGGTTGTATGGAAATGGATTTACGACCCGCTGTCAGGGATTTTGAATTTCGTACTGAAGTCGGGGCATGTTATCAACCAGAATATTTCTTGGCTAGGAGATAAGCATTGGGCATTGATGGCGATTATTGTGATTTTGTTGACAACTTCTGTCGGACAGCCTATTATTCTCTATATTGCTGCTATGGGAAACATTGACAATTCATTGGTGGAAGCTGCGCGTGTTGACGGAGCGACAGAGCTGCAAGTTTTTTGGAAGATTAAATGGCCAAGTCTCTTGCCAACAACTCTGTATATTGCGATCATTACAACAATCAATTCCTTCCAATGTTTTGCCTTGATTCAGCTGTTGACGTCCGGCGGTCCAAACTATTCAACCAGTACATTGATGTATTACCTGTATGAAAAAGCCTTCAAGTTATCTGAATATGGTTATGCTAATACCATGGGAGTATTTTTAGCTGTCATGATTGCTTTGATTAGCTTTGCCCAATTCAAGATTCTTGGAAATGATGTCGAATATTAAAGAAAGGAGAGACAAGATGAAACAGAAAAAAATCAGTGCCTTTACGGTTATTTCAACGATTATTCTATTGGTGTTGACCGTTCTCTTTGTTTTCCCTTTCTATTGGATTTTGACAGGGGCCTTTAAGTCTCAACCAGATACGATTGTCATTCCACCTCAATGGTGGCCTAAGATGCCAACATTAGAAAATTTCCAACAGCTGATGGTGCAAAACCCAGCCCTGCAATGGATGTGGAATAGTGTCTTTATCTCGCTAGCGACCATGTTTTTGGTCTGCATTACATCTTCTTTAGCAGGTTATGTTTTAGCGAAGAAACGCTTTTATGGTCAACGAATCCTTTTTGCAACTTTTATCGCTGCCATGGCTCTGCCTAAACAAGTAGTACTGGTTCCTTTGGTCCGTATTGTCAACTTTATGGGAATTCATGATACACTAGCTGCGGTTATTTTGCCTCTTGTCGGTTGGCCTTTTGGGGTTTTCCTCATGAAGCAATTTAGTGAAAATATCCCAACGGAATTGTTAGAATCTGCTAAGATTGATGGCTGTGGTGAGATTCGGACATTTTGGAATGTTGCTTTTCCGATTGTGAAACCAGGTTTTGCTGCCCTTGCCATTTTTACCTTTATCAACACATGGAATGATTACTTTATGCAATTGGTCATGCTGACATCGCGGCAGAATCTAACGATTTCACTTGGAGTGGCAACGATGCAAGCTGAAATGGCAACGAATTATGGTTTAATTATGGCCGGTGCTGCGATGGCAGCTGTTCCGATTGTAGCTGTCTTCTTAATATTCCAAAAATCCTTCACACAAGGTATTACCATGGGAGCTGTGAAAGGATAAGGAGGGAAAACGAATGATTTTCGATGAATTGGAAAATCTTGCCCATTACAAAGGTATCCATAAGCATTTGGATTGTGCTATTGATTATCTCTTAACTCACGATGTAAACGATTATGATTCGGGACGGTATGAGATTGACGGAGAAAAAGTATTTCTGTTTGTACAGGAAAATGAATTGTGTTCTGACACGACAGATGAATTTGAATTTCATCACCATTATCTGGACTTGCATTTGCTTTTAGCAGGGCATGAAATCATTCGATATGGCAACAGGGTAAAAGAAGTGAGAAAACCGTATGATAAAAAGAAGGACATTGGCTTTGTGACTTGTGAGCAATCTCTTCCATTTTATTTGGATAAACAGAATTTTGTTCTATTTTTACCCAATGAGTCTCATCAGCCCAATAGACTTGCTGGGAAAGGTAAGAAGGTCAAAAAATGTGTCGTCAAAGTTTTGCTCAACGATTGAAATAATTGATTAGGAGGTAGAACCATGGAAAAGAGAGGTTCTCAGTTAATACGAAGTCTATTTGATACAGATAATTTCTTTATGAGAGTATGTGAGAAAATATTAGATCTGGTTACTGTGAATCTCATCTTTCTTTTGACGTGTCTGCCGATTGTCACGATTGGTATTGCAAAAGTTAGTCTATATCAGACCTTGTTTGAAATCAAAGGTGCACGTCGTATAAAAGTCACAGCGGCATATATACAGGCTTTTCGGAAAAATTGGAAAGTCGGTTTAAAACTTGGTTTACTAGAACTGCTAGTTGTAGGAATCAGTCTATTTGACCTTGTGCTTTTTTGGAGGCAGGAAACAATGCCATTTCAACTGCTGAAAGTAACCTGTATCGGCGTCATTATTTTTACTAGTTTGCTGTTTTTATGCATCTATCCTTTGGCAGCTAAGTTTGAAATGACGGTAAAAGATCTCTTACAAACAGGACTGATCATGGTGAGTTTGCATTTCCCGTGGTTCTTTTTGATGATAGCCTTATTAGCTGTAATCGTCTTTTTCCTCTCTAGTTCAGGATTTGTATTGCTGCTGGGCTTTACTCTTTTTGTATTAATCGGGTTTGCAGCCCTAGGATTTTTACAATTGCCTATTATGGAAACTATTTTTAATAAGTATAAACGATAAAACCAATTAACTTGGAGAATAAAATATGAGAGATTTAAAAAAATATGAAGGGGTCATTCCGGCCTTCTATGCTTGCTATGATGATCAAGGTGAGATTAGTCCGCAACGTGTGCGAGCTTTGGTAGAATATTTTCTCGTCAAAGGAGTTCAAGGATTGTATGTCAATGGTTCATCTGGTGAATGTATCTACCAAAGTGTTGCTGATAGAAAATTGATTTTGGAAGAAGTAATGGCAGTGGCAAAAGGGAAATTAACTATTATTGCTCACGTCGCTTGCAACAACACCAAGGATAGTATGGAGTTGGCGCGCCATGCAGAAAGCTTGGGAGTGGATGCTATTGCAACTATACCACCGATTTATTTTCGTTTGCCAGAATACTCGATTGCTCAATATTGGAACGCTATTAGCGCGGCTGCCCCACATACAGACTTTGTGATCTACAATATTCCGCAGTTGGCAGGTGTAGCTCTGACGTCAAGTTTATATAAAGAAATGCTCAAAAATGAACGTGTGATTGGCGTGAAGAATTCTTCTATGCCTGTCCAAGACATTCAAATCTTTGCAGCACTTGGTGGGGAAGATCACCTCGTCTTTAATGGGCCAGATGAACAATTTTTAGGCGGTCGCCTGATGGGAGCAAGAGCAGGCATCGGCGGAACATATGGGGCCATGCCAGAACTTTTCTTAAAGCTCAACCAATTGATTGCCGACAAGGAATTGGAGAGAGCAAAAGAATTACAATTTACCATCAACACTATTATCGGAAAATTAACTGCTGCACATGGAAATATGTATTCTGTCATCAAGGAAGTCTTGAAAATCAATGAAAGTCTAAACATTGGTTCTGTTCGTGCTCCGTTAACACCAGTGACAGACACAGATCGTCCGATTGTAGAAGAAGCAGCTCGCTTGATTCGTGTAGCTAAGGAAACGTTCTTGTAATAAAAAAGAGGTGGATTATGGGGAAATATGTTGCCATTGATATTGGTGGAACAAATATCAAATATGGTCTGATTGATGATACTGACACCTTGCTGGAAGCGCATGAAATCCCAACAGAGGCTCATAAGGGCGGTCCAGAAATTTTACACAAGGTAAAGGGAATTGTAGCACGTTATTTAGAACAAATTCCAGTTGCTGGGGTTTGTATCTCCTCAGCCGGAATGGTCGATCCAGATAAAGGAGAAATCTTTTATGCTGGCCCTCAGATTCCAAATTATGCTGGTACTCAGTTCAAGAAAGTGGTAGAAGAAACATTTGCCGTTCCTTGTGAGATTGAAAACGATGTCAATTGTGCTGGCTTAGCGGAAGTCATGTCCGGGAGTGGAAAGGGCACGAATATTGCGATTTGTTTGACGATTGGGACGGGTATCGGCGGTTGTTTGCTGGTGGATGGTCAGGTTTTTCATGGTTTTAGTAATTCAGCTTGTGAAGTCGGTTATGTGTATCTATCAGATGGTGCATTCCAAGATGTGGCTTCAACGACTGCCTTGGTCAATTATGTAGCAAAACTTCACGACGAAGAACCTGCTATGTGGAATGGACGGCGCATTTTCAAGGAAGCAACAGAAGGAAATGCACGCTGTATCCAAGGTATTGACCGCATGGTCAACTATCTGGGACAAGGGATTGCGAATATTTGCTATGTAGTCAATCCAGAAGTGGTGATTTTGGGTGGTGGTATTATGGGTCAAGAGGCGATCCTCCGCCCTCGAATTGAAGCGGCCATGAAATCTTGTTTGGTACAAAGTATCGCTGAAAAGACCAAACTTGCTTTTGCTCACCATCAAAATGCAGCTGGTATGTTTGGAGCTTATTATCACTTTAAAAATAAGCATCCTTAACGGAAAACTTCCTATAATGAAAACGAGCAAATCCTTCAGTGAGGAGCTGCTCGTTTTTGTTTGATGCATTATTTATGTCGCCTATAATAGCCATTTAATTTTTGATTTTCCCAAAAGCTGTTGAATATTTTTTCTTTTCTTTCTCGGTCAATTTCTAAGAAAAAGGCATAAAGGAGGTCAATCATCAGTAGCATAGGAAATTGTGCTGAAATGCGTAAAATATATTCTGGCTTGTTTTGAGTAGCGACGGTGATGATTTCGGTAAAGGTTTCTTTGACTTTGTTGGAGTGACCTGTTACTAATACTGTTTTGGCCCCCATTGTTTGAGCATCAATGAGACTATTGATGATAGATTGTGTCCCTCCGGACAAAGAAAATCCAATAACCAAGCAATTTTCGTCTAAGATACTCGTTGTCCAAGCAAACCCATCTTGATCTGTCAAGGCTTCGCAGATAACACCAAGTCGCATGAACCGCAATTTCATGTCACGCGCGACGAGACCAGAGCTTCCAGTTCCAAAGAAATAGACGCGATCAGCTACTTCGATGAGATTAGCAACGCGCAGTAGTTTGTCTTCATCAATCAATTCTTCAGTTTGTTGCTGAATTTGAGTATAATTTCGTAGAACTCTACGAGATAGGTCGTTTTGTAAATGTTCTGTTTGCTCAATACTACCTTGCAATTGGTGAATATATTGAAAATTAAACTCTCTATAGCCTTTAAATCCGCATTTTTTTGCAAAGCGAGTCAATGCTGCTTGGGAGATGTAGAGAGTTTGCGCAACTTTTTGTGAGGAAAGATCGTCGTAGATACTAGAAGGGTTTAAAAAGTAGTTTGCAATCCGCTTTTCTAACTCGGTCATACTATCAAAATGGCTTTCAATCCTCGCCATGATACGTTGCGTATTTTTCATACAAACACTATCTCCATTGCATTACTATATAACAATTTGTTACTTATGTAGTTATATTATAACATGCTTTTTTAAGATAAGGTTGGATTGGAATTGTAAATTTATTGAAAGATTTTATCGAAGTGATGTGTAAACCAAATTAATGATATAATAAATGTAAGCGTATAAATGAGGAGGTTGATTTAAAAAATTAGTAGTTGATAGATCTTGTCTCCAACGACTAATAAAAAACTATTTGACATTCAATTTCACAAAAGAAAATTTAAATGGGGATTGAATATAATGTAATAAAGCTAAATCTTCATTTCGGACTTTTCCAATTATAGTCTGTCGTTCGTCTAATGGAAGGTTGCAAAGACAAATTTCTAATTCTTTTTTATAGCGTAAAAATTTTTCATTGGCAATGACAATATCGCCGAGATGTCGTTGCTGAATTGCTCCTGATAGCTTAAATTGCTTTAGTTGTTGTCGCGAATAAGCTGCTCGAATAACATAATCGCTACTATCTAGTCGATTTTCAAAAATCATATGATACAAGGGAGAAGGGACAGCGGCTTCTAATGGAATAACCTCTTTTGCTAGGAAAGAAAATTTACTTAGTGAGGAGGCAGAGAGGGCATTATCCCCTATACAAATGTAGTCGCATTCAGCAGCTACTAAGCATTCAAGAGCAGCTTGCAGAGGTTTTATATGGCGGTGTTCTTCAATAGTTGGCAAACCTTCAAAAATCGGTAATCTTTTTATTTCTCCTGGAATAAACGCAATAACAGGGATATTATACTGGTGTAATTGCTGATTGAATTGTTTCACTTTGTGAAGGCTCAATCCTGTATATGGTTTGGGGTAATAATTATGGCAGGCAATTAACTGGCTTGTTTTTAGTCCCTGTATTTTTAGACGACTGATTTTTTGAGATGTAAGAGTGGATGCATTCAAAACAATTTTAAAATGATTTGATAATATTACGATCTCAGAATCAGTAATGCCATCATCAATCCGCAGGGCAACAATTCCGAGTTTCTTTAATCCATCAATTCCGAAGCTATCTAAAACTTGACGATTAATGTCTACAAAGGTATGAATAGAATGTTCCTGACATTCTTGAAGCAGTGGACGTATTTTATTCGATTGGTCTGTTTCTTCAAGAAGATTTAATGATGTGAAAGCAAATGAGAAACCTGCCTTTTTATAATCTCTTATCCACTGTTTGCTGTCTGCTAAATTGTTGGATGTATAAAGGGAAAAGCCTAAAGGAGTGTTAAACGTCTGGTCAGTTGTATATTGCATTGATTCGCTCCTCGTCCACACCAAAGAACCAGGTGATCACAAAGCCAGCTAAGTAGGCACCAAGCATTGCAATAACAAATTGGATTTGTGTGCCAGGCACCATTATTAACAAACCAAATAAGCCTGATACCCCTTGAGTGACAGTACCTAAGTGGAATAATACAGCTAAGATACCACCAAAGCCAGAACCAAGACATGCTGTGATAAATGGCTTCCCAAGAGGTAGAGTGACAGCGTACATTAGCGGTTCACCAATTCCTAGTATTCCAACTGGTAAAGAGTCGCGCGTGATTTGTTTTAATTTTTTGTTTTTCGTTTTCAGATAAAGAGCAAGACCTGCCCCCACTTGTCCGCCCCCAGCTGTCATTAAAATTGGAAGCAGATAGTTAATCCCTGAGGTTGGTCCAGATGGATTGTTGAGGAGAACATGGATAGGGGTGAGTGCTTGGTGTAGTCCTACTGAAACAAGAGGTAAAAATCCTGCTGATAAGAGATAACCTCCAAGGACACCTAATTTTTCATAGAAGAAGTTTAAAGTAGTAAAAATACTTCCCGTAATCACCTCACCAAGTGGTTGAATGATCAGCAAAGCTAAAAACCCACCAATAATGACTGTCATAAGTGGTGTGAGAAATGTATCAAGAAAATCTGGCGTAAATTTTCTGATGGTGCGTTCTAAATAAGCAAATAAAATACCGCCAAATAAAGCCGCTAATAAACCACCGATTCCGGTTGAATAAGCTTTGTTTACAAGAGGAAGTAAAATCCCTTTTGTTAGTAATGGCATAGAGGGAACACTTACATACATAGCGCCAGCAATTGCACCTAAAATTGGACTACCTTTAAATTCTTTTGCAGCATTCATGCCAACAAAGATTGGTAGAAATGTAAATAATCCCCAACTCATTGTCCGAATACATTGATACCACCATGCCATGGCAAAGGCATTTCCCGTTGAAGCATTGATGATGTTGGTGATGCCATTAATCATTCCTGCAGCGATGATTCCTGGTAATAAAGGGATGAAAATATTGGCTATTTTTTGCAAAAAGCGTTGTAGTGGTTTGTCATGCTTCTGCTTATTAGCACTTTTATTGATTTTGGTGAGATTTTCAACATCGATAGTTTCGTCTATGCTTCCGAGAGGAAGATGAGAGAGTTCCGCAAATGCTTGAGCTACTTTAGTAACAATGCCAGGCCCAAAAATAATCTGCAAAGTATCCGCTTCTACAACGCCTAAAACGCCATCAATTTTCTTTAATTTTTCAATGTTAGCCAATTCAGGGTTTTTAAGTCCTAGTCTTAACCGAGTCATGCAATTGGCATTACTTTTTATATTATTGGATCCGCCAACATTGTTTAAAAGTTCAGTTGCCACTTGTTCAACATTCATGGGTATTCTCCTTTTCTTGTAATAAAGTCTCAATAGACAGCGCAATGTTTTGGTGATTTTCAAGTAACATATTTTCCGCTTGCTCTGTAGTTAAATGACCTAATTGCATCAAAATCGCAAGTTTTACGTTTCCTTTCGCTTTTTCAAATATATCTCTTGCTTCCTGTGAGTTGGCACCGGTTGTTTTCTGAATAATTCTCTGGGCTCTTTCCACAAGTTTTTCATTTGTTGGTTTCACATCGACCATATAACCTTTATATATTTTACCAAGACGGATCATGCTAGTAGTAGAAATCATATTTAAAATTAATTTTTGTGCAGTTCCTGCTTTCATTCTACTTGATCCAGTGATTACTTCCGGACCGACTAAAACCTCTATGGGATAATCTGAAATAGTAGAAATTTCGGCATTTTTTACACAGGAGATGGAACCTGTTTGGGCATTTTGCTCATGGGCATACTTGAGTGCTGCTGTTACATAAGGTGTCCGACCTGAAGCTGTTAATCCGATAACCATATCTTTATCTGATAATTTGAGCTTACTTAAGTCTATTTTAGCCGCTTGCCTATCATCTTCTGCTCCTTCTTGAGCAAGGTGAATAGCTCTGTTTCCTCCTGCTATAATCCCTTGGACTAAGTCAGCTTCTACTCCATAAGTAGGCGGACATTCTGAAGCATCTAAAATTCCTAAACGTCCAGATGTCCCAGCTCCTACATAAATGATTCTACCTCCTTGCTGCAATTGAGAAATAGTAGCATCAATTAAGCTATTAATTGCCGGTAGGGCTTGTGCTACTGCTAAAGGTACTTTTTGATCCTCTTGATTGATATAAGATGTAATCTGTTTGGTGGTCATTTTTTCAATCTCGAACGAATCAGGATTTGCTTGTTCAGTATTGAGCTGGTCAATATCCATTTATAAGCTCCTTTCATTTTTGTAAACGCTTACTTCAATCATATTATAAAACAAAAGTTATAAAATTTCAATATTTATCTAAAAAAATGTAAAATAGTAACAAAGGAAGTGAAATTATATGGCGATCATACATAATCAAATAAGCGGTTTAACAAAAGCAGAACAAAAATTGTTAAATTATATAGAAAAGAACCTCTTGCACATTGAAGAATTAACTATTCGGAATTTAGCAGAACAAGCAGAAGTGTCAACTGCTACAGTGAGTAGATTGGCGAAAAAATTCGGCTATTCAAATTTTGCTAAGTTTAAATTAGAATTATCAAAAACCAAGTATGATAATTTGTATAATGGTAGTATTCTGTCCAATGATAGTTTGAGTGATTTAGTGCTAAAATTAGCAAGTTCTTACACAGAATCAATCAAGCAGACAGTGGAGCTTCTAAAAATCGAAGAGCTGGAACAAGCGAGTACTTTACTAAATCAAGCAAGTAAAATTTATCTGTTTGGGGTAGGTGCATCTGGAACAGTATGTAGTGATTTTTATTATAAGTTAAATAGGATTGGAAAAAACTGTGTGTATGTCCAGGATAGTCATGTTCAAATGGCCAGTATTGCTTCAGCAAGTAGTAAAGATTTAGCAATTGGAATAAGCTATAGTGGATTGACAAAGGAGGTTGTTGCTCCACTACAATTTGCAAAAAAACAAAGAGTATTCACGATTGCCATTACAGGTGTTGGGATAAATCCGCTGACGCAGTTAGGGGATCTTGTATTTCGTGTTCCTAAACATGAACAAGAGGTGAGAGTGGGAGCTATTGACTCTAGAAACAATACTTTATTTTTAACAGACCTGCTGTATCTTGCTATGATTCAAAAGGATAGTGAGCAATTAGGAAGGTTATTAGAAGATACACAATTATTAACCAAGTCTTTGAAATATTAGACGATAATTAGGTTATTTGTGCTATCATTGTAAAAGATTGTTATTGATGGATGCATTAAGATATAAAAATTACTGAAGGAATAATTGTTTTTGACATTAGAGAATCTAGGGGTAAATCTTAGATTCTTTATTTTAACTAAAATAAGTAAGAGAAGAGGGCTAAAATATTTGACTATTCAGATAGTCAAATATTTTAAGTTGTTTTTTTGCTATGATGCCGTATTTTGAGTAAGTGGTTGTGATGGAGAATTAACGAAGCTTTCAGAAATGATACAAGCAGATGAAAAGTAAAAGGAAATAAGGCTGGTCTAACAAATGGTAGTGTTTCGTGTAAAATAATTCTTGTTTGCAAAGAAAAGGAATAAAACTCTGTGACGAATGGTTTGAAAATGTGTTATAATTTACACAAGTAAACGTTACAGCCATTGTATGATACAAAGGAGGTGCAAGATATGACGAACGCTACTCTTGAGCAAATGCAAGAAATTGAGCGAGCAGCAGACGAAGTACTAGCTGGTTATCAACATCAGATTCGGGAGTTGCAAAACCAAGCTGCCAGTGATTTGAAGCAACTAGGGCGAGCCTATGATGAAGAAAAACAACAGTTGCTTATTGAGTTAAAGGAACAATCTGAAAAAGAGATTGCTAGCTTGACACAAGACTTGGAAAAAACGAAACAAGAGAACGAAGAAAAAGTCCAAGCAGCTTTGTCAAATAAAAAAGAGGCGTTACTGCAAATGATTGTAGACAGGGTGGTAGAAAAATATGGCAATTAGTCAGATGCAGGAGTTGTCGCTGCTGTTGCCAAGAGAATTGTTGGATGAAATCCTTTCCTATCTGCAAAATCTCCAATCGGTTGAAATTCAGGATTTACAAGCAAAAGAGACCTGGAAAGGTGCTTTTGAGAAAGAGTTAGTGTGGAATCCTGATACATCTTTTTCGGAACATCTTCAAGCTTTGACTCGGCGGCAGGAAAAACTCGCACGTATGATTGAAAACCTGCAAGCATTTGTTCCTAAGAAAAAAATGCTGGAATCATTGAAGGAAGCTCCGTTGGAAACAAGCTTTGTCAGTTTAGAACAGGTGGGACAAGCGCGTGACGAAGAAGCGTTTCTTGCGGCGATTCAGCAACAATTTCAAGTATTGGCAAGAGCACAAGAAGCCAAAGAAACGGCTCAGTCGGAAGTGGCGGAGTTGGAAAAATGGGCAAGTTTAGACGTTACTCCAGTAGCACTTAAGCAATTTAAACATCTTCGTGCGTTTGTGGGAACCATTCCAACTAGTGGAAACAATCAGTTCAATATTCGATTGCAGGATTATCCCAATCTGGAAGTTCGAGAGGTTTTTACTAGCAGTACAGAAAAAGGAATCCTTGTGTTATGCAAAGCAGAAATTGCTAAGGAAACCCAAGCAGTTTTGACAGAACTTGGTTTCAAGCTGTTTGAATATGCTTTTGAGGAATTGCCAAAGGAGCGTTTGGTAGCATTACAAGCGATGATAAAAGAGCAAGAAGCACTCATAACCTCAATAAAAATACAACTGGCGTCTTCAAATGAAGAATTAAAACAACTCAAGTATCAGTTGGATTATGTATTGAATTTAACTTCTCGTCAAGAAAGCAAGGAAGCTCTTGCTAGTACACAGAATTTGGTTGCCTTAGAGGGCTGGATTGAGCAGGAGCAGATAGAAGATTTGAGAATGGGACTCACGCAGCAATTTGGTGGTGCTGTCTTGCTTCAAATCCATGAAATGACGGTAGCTGATCGACAGCGCGTGCCGACAAAACTCAAAAACAATGCGCTGATTGAGCCGTTTGAGTTGGTAACGGAAATGTATTCACTGCCGAAGTACGAAGACAAAGATCCAACACCCGTTGTGTCGCTGTTTTATTTTATCTTTTTTGGTATGATGGCAGCTGATATTGGTTATGGTTTGTTGCTCTTTGGTGGAACAAGTTGGGCTTTGAAGGCCCTACATATCAAGCCAAATCTGGCTAAGAATTTACGCTTTTTTAGAATTTTAGGAGTCGGTGTTGCACTCTGGGGAGTCATCTACGGTTCATTCTTTGGTTTCAAATTGCCTTTTGCAGTTGTTGATACTAGTACGGATGTGATCACCATTCTAATTATGTCGGTCGTGATTGGGTTTATTACAGTCATGACAGGGCTTTACCTCAGTGGCGCAAAGAATATTCGCATGAAAGATTATGCGGAAGCCTATAATTCAGGCTTTGCTTGGATGCTGATTCTCGTCGGGCTGGTCTTATTAGCAGCGGGCCGATTATTCCCATCGCTTGCTATTGCTGGTTTGATCGGACAATGGCTTGCTATTATAAATGCTGTGGGTATTGTACTCGTTTCTATTATCAGCGCTAAGAGTTTGAAAGGATTGGGGCCCGCATTGTTTAATTTATACAATATCAGCGGTTATGTGGGCGACTTAGTGAGTTTCACGAGACTTATGGCTTTGGGTCTTGCAGGTGCGAGTATTGGTTCAGCCTTTAACTTAATTGTTAGTCTCTTTCCTCCTTTTGCTCGCTTCAGTATTGGTATTGTGCTATTTATTGCCCTTCACAGTATCAATATGTTCCTCTCCTTTTTATCAGGCTATGTACACGGAGCACGTTTGATTTTTGTTGAATTTTTTGGAAAATTCTACGATGGTGGTGGAAAAGCCTTTAAACCTTTGAAACCAGCAGGGAAATATGTTCGCTACAAAAAGTAGTTCAGCGAAATTGTTTTAATTGCTCAGACAGAATTTTATACCATTGACAATTAGAACAATCAAACAAATAGTATTTACTATTAGAAATGGAGTTTATTTATGCAAGCTTTTTCATCTTATTTTTCAACTTATGGTGGTGCCTTTTTCGCAGCACTAGGTGTGGTTCTGGCGATTTTTCTTAGTGGTATTGGTTCTGCGCGGAATGTCAGCTCGACTGGTCAGGCTGCGGCAGCATTGTTAAAAGAACAGCCCGAGAAATTTGTTAGCGCTTTGATTTTGCAGTTGTTGCCAGGTACGCAAGGTTTGTATGGTTTTGTTATTGGAATTTTAATTTTCTTTAAAGTTCAATCCGAAATGGCTCTCCAAACAGGCTTGGCACTCTTTTTTGCCGCACTGCCAATCGGAATTGTTGGTTATTATTCCGCTAAATATCAAGGAAATGTAGCGACAGCAGGCATGCAGATTTTGGCAAAACGTCCTGAAGACGTAATGAAAGGAGTAATCCTTGCTGCCATGGTCGAAACCTATGCTATCCTTGCCTTTGTTGTGTCTCTTTTAATGGTTTTGAATGTGAAATGAAAATGAGACAGTTTTTAGGGTCTTGAACCATCTGATTTCATAGAAGGAGGCAGATATGGGATTTGAATCTCAATTGAGGGATTCGGTTTTAGAGCAGGCACATGAAAATGGGCGACAGTTAGTAGCTAATGCCCAAGCAACCCTTGACCGCGAAACTAAAGAACAAAAAGCACGGCTGAAACAAGAAAAAATGCAACAACGTGAGCAAGAAGTAATAGTGCTAAAACGTCAGGTACAGCGTAAAGTGCAGCAACTTGAAAATGAAAAACGTCAATCTACTTTGGCGACCAAGCAACGGATTTTGAAAGAATTATTTGCAGGAGCTTATGAGCAGATGGCGGCTTGGTCGCTCAAACAAGAACAGGCTTTTTTGGAGCAGATCTTAAAAAAGTATCCTCAAGAAGAGCTGGTTTTGACATTTGGTTCACGAACATTTGGTAAATATTCAGCCGTTCAATTAGAACAATTGTTAGAGCGTTATCCGCAAGTGAAATTAGCTTCTTCACCTGTGAGTGGAGAAGCGGGTTTTCTCCTTTCGCAAGGGAATGTTGATGATAACTATCTCTACCGTTATTTGGTGGATTCTTTATGGCAGGAGGAAAGCTATCAGCTCGCTCAGGCTATTTTCCAAGATAAAGAAGAGTAAGGAGACTGTTCATGAATGACAATACTTTCGCACAAGTTAATACGGAAATTAGTATTCATGAGAGTAGTTTCTTAAGTCCTGCGCAGTATGAGCAGTTGTTGCGAGCTTCAACTTCTGAAAGTCGATCAGCAGCTTTGGAAGGGACAGCATATAATCCGAATCATGAACAACTAACTGACTTAAATACGATTGAGAGATTTCTCATGAAGCATTTGTTTGCAGAGTATACATGGGCTTTTGAAGTCAGTCCAGAATCTGCTTTGGTGGAGTTTTTCACGCTTAAATATACCTATCATAATCTTAAAGTGTTGCTTAAGCACAAGGCAACAGGCTTAAATTTAAAGCATCTGTTGATTCCTGTCGGGTCATATTCGTTAGACATGCTGGAGCAGCTGATTACAACTTTTTCTGCGGAATACTGTCCCAAATTGATGGTGGATGAAATAGAAGCAACTTGGGCAGAATACCAGGATTACCAAGATGTGCGTGTTTTGGAAATCGGAATGGACCTAGCTTATTTCGCACACTTAAAAAGGTTGGAATCTGAATTTGAAGATGAGCGGCTTAAGCAGTTGGTGCGGTTGACGATTGATTTTTACAATGCAACAACGGTGCAGCGTGCCATTCGTCACCAAAAACCGCATAGTTTTATGACACAACTCTTATCTGATGATGGGTCTTTGACAAGTGCAGAGTGGATTGAGTTAGCAGAAAAAGGGCAACTAACGAACTGGTTTTCTCAAGTAAACCCATTAGAATTTGATGCAGAATTGCGCTCTTATGAAGAAAAAATGCATTTGGGGAAGCTGACAAATCTTGAACTGGAATATTTAGCAGACTTGGTTCCGTTTAAACTCTTAGAGCAAGGACAATTTGAAACAAGTGGTCCACTTCCATTAGCTCGCTATTTATTGGGAAAAGAGCTAGAAGTGAAAAATCTTCGACTTATTTTGACCGGTTTGACAAATCAGCTTCCAGTAGAAATCATTAAAGAAAGGATGAGACCAATTTATGGCCAGTAAAACTTATAAAATTGGTGTGGTAGGAAATCGTGATGCCATTCTACCTTTTCGTCTAATTGGTTTTCAGACTTTTCCAGTCACAGGAGCAGCTGAGGCTGTGAATGCTTTACGCCGACTGAGCCGAGAAGATTTTGCCATTATTTATTTGACAGAGGATGTGGCTGCAGAAATCCCTGAAACATTGGCTTACTATGATAAGCAAGTATTGCCGGCGATTATTTTAATCCCGACTCATAAAGGAATAATGGGATTAGGACGGGGACGCATTCGTGAGAATGTAGAAAAAGCAGTCGGACAAAATATTTTAAATTAGAAGGAGCAAGACTTGAGTCAAGGAAAGATTATAAAAGTTTCAGGTCCTTTGGTGGTTGCTTCTGGAATGCAGGAAGCGAACATTCAGGATATTTGTCATGTAGGTAATTTGGGCTTGATTGGGGAGATCATCGAGATGCGTCAAGATGAGGCTTCTATTCAGGTATACGAAGAAACCTCTGGTCTTGGGCCAGGAGAACCAGTAGAAACAACAGGGAGTCCGTTATCAGTTGAGTTGGGGCCAGGGCTGATTTCGCAAATGTTTGATGGCATTCAACGTCCTTTGGCACGCTTTCAAACGGTGACACAGAGTGATTTTCTGGTACGTGGAGTTCAGCTGCCTAATCTGAATCGTGAGACTAAGTGGGACTTTGTACCTTGTCTAGCTGTCGGCGATGAAGTCCAAGCTGGAGATATTCTAGGCACCGTTCAAGAAACCGAGCTGGTAGTGCATCGTATTCTGGTACCAGTTGGTGTTAGTGGTCGGCTGACGGCTATTGAAGCTGGTAGCTTCACGGTCGAGGAAGCAGTCTATGAAGTTGAGCGTGCGGATGGTTCTGTCTTTGTCGGTAGTCTCATGCAGAGGTGGCCAGTCCGGAGAGGCCGTCCATTTGCTCAAAAGCTAATCCCAGAGGAACCTTTGGTGACGGGTCAACGCGTGATTGATACCTTTTTCCCAGTCACTAAGGGCGGGGCTGCTGCTGTTCCTGGCCCATTTGGAGCTGGCAAGACCGTTGTTCAGCATCAAGTTGCCAAATTTGCTAATGTGGACATCGTGATTTATGTTGGTTGTGGCGAGCGGGGAAATGAAATGACGGATGTCTTAAATGAATTTCCAGAGCTAATCGATCCAGTAACTGGTCAGTCAATTATGCAACGAACCGTTCTGATTGCGAACACATCCAACATGCCAGTTGCGGCGCGTGAGGCTTCTATCTATACAGGAATTACAATTGCTGAGTACTTCCGAGATATGGGCTACTCTGTGGCCATTATGGCAGATTCGACCTCACGTTGGGCAGAAGCTCTGCGGGAAATGTCCGGGCGTTTGGAAGAAATGCCGGGCGATGAAGGCTATCCTGCCTATCTCGGCAGTCGGATTGCTGAATATTACGAACGAGCTGGTCGGGTGAAAACCTTAGGTAGTGACGAGCGTGAGGGAAGTATTACTGCAATTGGTGCCGTTTCCCCTCCAGGAGGAGATATTTCGGAGCCCGTCACGCAAAATACTCTACGGATTGTCAAGGTCTTCTGGGGATTGGACGCTCAGTTGGCACAACGTCGTCACTTTCCGGCTATCAACTGGCTTAGTTCTTACTCACTTTATCTAGATGAGGTAGGGCACTATATCAATCAACATGAACAGTTGGCTTGGTCAGAAAAGGTAACCAAGGCAATGAATATTCTTCAAAAAGAGAGTGAACTACAAGAAATCGTACGGTTGGTTGGCCTGGATTCGCTGTCTGAAAAGGATCGTCTTACCATGAATACAGCAAAAATGATCCGTGAGGACTACCTGCAGCAGAATGCTTTTGACGAAGTGGATACCTACACTTCCTTTAAAAAACAAGTGGCTCTTCTTACTAATATCCTAACGTTTGATGAAGAAGCTAACCGTTCTTTGAATTTAGGTGCCTATTTTACTGAGATTATGAACGGTACTGTGGAGTTGAGAGATCAGATTGCCCGCTCTAAATTTATCCCAGAGGATCAGTTGGAAGCAATTCGCAGTTTGGATACCGCTATTCGGGAAAAACTGCATGATATTCTTGCCCAAGGAGGAGCAACTAATGAACGTGATTAAAGAATACCGTACCGTCAGTGAAGTTGTCGGCCCTTTGATGATTGTGGATCGAGTAGAAGGGGTGCATTTCAATGAATTAGTGGAAATCCAACTCCATGATGGAACGAAGCGTCAAGGGCAGGTCTTAGAAGTGCAAGAAGATAAGGCGATGGTCCAGCTGTTTGAAGGCTCTAGCGGAATCAATCTAGGGAAAACTAAGGTGCGTTTTACTGGTCATCCTCTTGAGTTGCCAGTATCAGAAGGTATGGTCGGAAGGATTTTCAATGGGATGGGTAAGCCTATTGATGGTGGTCCAGATATTTTGCCTGAGAAATATCTGGACATTGACGGTCAAGCGATCAATCCAGTAGCAAGAGATTATCCTGATGAGTTCATTCAGACTGGGATTTCAGCTATTGATCACCTCAATACTTTGGTACGCGGCCAAAAACTGCCAGTCTTTTCTGGATCGGGCCTGCCTCATAAGGAATTGGCTGCTCAGATTGCTCGTCAAGCTACTGTGCTCAATTCAGAAGAAAATTTTGCAGTCGTTTTTGCAGCTATGGGGACAACCTTTGAAGAAGCTGAATTTTTTATGAATGACTTGCGGGAGACGGGGGCTATTGACCGCTCTATCCTCTTTATCAATCTAGCAAATGATCCTGCTATTGAGCGGATTGCGACACCACGAATTGCCTTGACGGCTGCCGAATACTTGGCTTATGAAAAGGACATGCACGTTCTCGTCATCATGACAGATATGACGAACTACTGTGAGGCCTTGCGAGAAGTATCCGCTGCTCGTCGAGAGGTGCCAGGACGCCGAGGCTATCCGGGTTATCTTTATACCAACCTATCCACTCTGTATGAGCGTGCAGGACGTTTGGTAGGGAAGAAAGGCTCGGTCACACAAATTCCAATTCTTGCCATGCCTGAGGATGATATCACTCATCCCATTCCTGATTTGACTGGTTACATTACTGAAGGTCAGATTATCCTGTCGCGTGACCTTTACAATAGTGGCTATCGTCCGCCGATTAATGTGTTACCGTCCCTTTCGCGCCTCAAGGACAAAGGTTCTGGCGAAGGAAAGACTCGGGGAGACCACGCGGCAACGATGAATCAGCTTTTTGCGGCTTATGCACAAGGTAAACAGGCCAAAGAATTAGCAGTTGTACTAGGAGAGTCTGCATTATCTGATACGGATAAGCTCTATGTACAATTTACTGAGCGATTCGAAAAAGAATATATCAATCAAGGATTTTATACCAATCGAACGATTGAAGAAAGCCTAGATTTAGGTTGGGAATTGTTGTCTATCTTGCCACGGACGGAGCTTAAGCGGATTAAGGATGATATGATTGACCAATATTTACCAGAAAGTAGGCGGCAAGCTTAAGGAGGTGAGCCGATGACTCGTTTGAATATCAAACCCACTCGAATGGAACTCAACAATCTAAAAGAGCGCTTGAAAACAGCTACTCGCGGTCATAAACTTCTCAAGGATAAGCGAGATGAACTGATGCGTCGTTTCATTGAAGCTGTTCGCGAAAATAATCGCCTTCGCCAAAAAGTTGAAGAAGCTCTAGTTGGTCATATGCAGGACTTTGTGTTGGCAAAAGCTTTGGAAAGTGACCTTATGGTGGAAGAAATTTTTGCTGTCCCTATGCGAGAAATCAATCTCCATATCGAACAGGAAAATATCATGAGCGTGCGAGTTCCTAAGATGCATGCCCATATTGCCAATCCTTACGGTGATGATGAGGGAGATGTAGTTTATAGCTACGTGGCATCCAACAGCCAGATGGATGAGACGATTGAAGATATGAGTAACCTATTGCCAGATCTTTTGCGCTTAGCAGAGATTGAAAAGAGCTGTCAGTTGATGGCGGATGAAATTGAAAAAACTCGCCGCCGGGTCAATGGCTTAGAGTATGCAACTATTCCAGATCTCATAGAAACCATTCATTATATCGAAATGAAGCTAGAAGAGGCTGAACGAGCTAGTCTAGTGAGAGTTATGAAAGTGAAATAATGATGGGAGAGTATTCAAAAAACTGAGGTAACCAAATAATGTTGTGTAATAAGTCGGTAGTGGGATACTCGATATTTAAAATCATTGTCACTGACATTCAGTTCTATGGCTGACAATGCGAATCAAAAAACAAAACGGACGATACTTTGATGAGTTGACGTCTGTTTTTCTTTTCGATGATTAGACGTGCAAGCAAGAAGAAACCAAAAGTTTACGCACGTTAGTATTTTCCATAGAAATGCGAGAATTTTCTGATAAGTCATGTTATAATAGAACAGACTACACGAAAGGGATAAAAATTTATGACTTTAGTTTATCAATCAACGCGTGACGCAAACAATACAACGACAGCCAGCCGAGCTATTTTGCAGGGATTGGCAACAGATGGCGGTCTCTTTACTCCAATTTCTTATCCTCAGGTCGAGTTGGATTTTGCAAAACTAAAAGATGCTTCCTATCAAGAAGTAGCAAAATTAATTTTATCTGCTTTCTTAGATGATTTCACAGATCAAGAGCTAGATGATTGTATTGCCCATGCTTACGATAACAAGTTTGATACGCCGAACATTGCTCCCTTAATCAAGCTAGATGGTCAGTACAATTTAGAGCTTTTTCATGGTTCGACCATTGCTTTTAAGGACATGGCCTTGTCCATCCTTCCGCATTTATTGACGACTGCAACGAAAAAGCATGGTTTGGAAAATAAAATTGTCATTCTGACGGCGACTTCTGGTGACACGGGTAAGGCGGCTATGGCCGGCTTTGCAGACGTTCCTGGGACCGAGATTATCGTCTTTTATCCGAAAGATGGTGTCAGCAAGGTTCAGGAGCTACAAATGACAACTCAGACAGGGGACAATACTCATGTAGTGGCTATTGAAGGGAATTTTGATGATGCTCAGACCAATGTCAAGCAGATGTTTAATAACGCTGTGCTTCGCAAAAAACTAGCAGAACACAAGTTGCAATTTTCTTCCGCCAACTCCATGAATATCGGGCGCTTGGTGCCACAGATTGTTTATTATGTCTATGCCTATGCACAATTGGTCAAAACCGATCAGATTCGAGCTGGTGAAGCAGTCAATTTTTCTGTTCCAACTGGAAACTTCGGTAATATCTTGGCAGCCTACTATGCTAAACAAATAGGTCTTCCAGTTGGCAAGTTAATCTGTGCTTCCAACGAAAATAATGTCTTGACAGATTTCTTTAAAACACATATCTATGATAAGAAGCGCTGTTTTAAGGTGACATCTAGCCCGTCTATGGACATTTTAGTTTCTTCAAATCTAGAACGCTTGATTTTCCACCTGTTAGGAAATAATTCCGAAAAGACAGCAGAGTTGATGACCAATCTCAAAAAACATGGTCAGTATGAGCTGACCAACTTTGACTCAGAAATGCTAGCACTCTTTGCGGCTGAATATGCCACAGAAGTGGAGACCGCAGCTGAAATCAAACGGGTTTATGAAACATCTAACTATATTGAAGATCCGCATACAGCAGTAGCATCAGCCGTTTATCAAAAATATCGGACCAAAACAGGTGATGACACGAAGACAGTCGTTGTTTCAACTGCCAGTCCTTACAAATTCCCAGTTGTTGCAGTCGAAGCTGTGACTGGACAAACCGGACTGAGTGATTTTGAAGCTTTGGCTCAGTTACATGATCTTAGTGGTGTGTCAATTCCAGCAGCAGTGGATGGCATCGAAACGGCTGAAGTCCGCCATAAAATGATTGTTGCTGCTGACCAGATGCAGGCAGCAGTAGAAAAGGATTTAGGGCTTTAACCATTTTCAACACTCAGAGGGACTTACCTGAGAGTTTTCGGCTTGTAAAAGTATGTAAACAGTCTATTGCAAGTCTCGTACAGCAAAGGGGATAATCAGAGCAGGAGTTTCATAATGCATGACTACTTATAAAAAGATTTTAAACATAGCTTTGCCAGCCATGGTAGAAAACTTTTTGCAGATGCTAATGGGAATGGTAGATTCGTATTTAGTAGCTAGTCTAGGTCTGGTGGCTATTTCAGGAGTTTCGGTTGCTGGCAATATGATTAGCATTTACCAGGCCATTTTTATTGCGCTAGGATCAGCGGTATCTAGTCTAATTTCTAAGAGTTTAGGAGAAGGAGACCGAGATAATCTGGCTTATCATACTAGTGAAGCCATTAAATTGACCCTGATACTGAGTGGGTTTCTGGGACTTTTCTCGCTTGCTTTTGGACGGCAAATATTGGCTTGGTTGGGAACGGAGCCCGCAGTCGCTAATGCAGGTGGTCTCTATCTCGCTTTAATCGGAGGAACAATTGTTCTTTTGGGAATGATGACAAGTCTAGGGGCTTTGGTTCGAGCGACCAGCAATCCCCGCCTGCCTATGTATGTCAGCTTTTTTAGCAATCTACTTAATGTCCTTTTTTCCAGCATTGCAATTTTTATTTTCCACATGGGAATTGTCGGGGTGGCATTGGGAACCATTTTAGCTCGTCTGGTGGGCGTCTTCATTTTATGGAAAGAATTGTCGCTACCTTTGGCGCCTTGGAGTTGGAAGCTGGATTGGGAACTGCTGCGCTTATCTCTGCCAGCTGCTGGGGAACGATTGATGATGCGAGCCGGGGATGTTGTGATGATTGCTATTATTGTTAAGTTCGGGACAGATGCCGTCGCAGGAAATGCTATTGGAGAGGTTCTGACCCAGTTTAACTACATGCCGAGCTTTGGTGTCGCTACTGCAACAGTCATGTTGGTAGCTCATGCAGTGGGACAAGCCGACTTTCAAGCAGTTAGGAGGCTGACAAAGCAGACGTACTGGTTATCTCTCAGCCTCATGTTACCGATAGCTCTGTTTCTTTTTGGGTTTGGGCAGCTGTTAACACAACTTTATACAGCTGATGGTGCTGCTGTTCAGGCTAGTTTATCTGTTGTTCTGTTTTCACTTTTGGGAGTTCCTATGACAGCAGGAACAGTCATCTATACAGCTGTTTGGCAAGGGTTGGGCAATGCTAAGCTGCCTTTTTATGCCACGACGGTTGGTATGTGGCTCATTCGCATTGTAGCAGGCTATTTTCTGGGGGTAACGATGGGCTTGGGCTTGCCTGGAGTTTGGACGGCTACTCTTTTGGACAATGGCTTTCGCTGGCTATTTTTACAAATACTCTATCAACGGAAAATGAGGGAGCGAACATGACAAGAGCTTTTATTTGGGATTTGGATGGAACATTACTAGATTCCTATGACGCTATTTTGGCGGGGATTGAAGAAACTTATACTCACTATGGATTGGACTTTGACCGAGAGGGTATCCATGCTTATATTTTGCGGCATTCTGTTCAAAAATTGCTGGAAAAAGTCGCAGTAGAAAAAGGCTTGAATGCAGAAGAGATGAATCGATTTAGAGGGCAAAGTTTACAAGAGAAGAATGCTCAAATTGAGCTTATGGATGGTGCTAAGACAATTCTTACTTGGGCGCAGGAAGCAGGTATTCAGCAGTTTGTTTATACCCATAAGGGGGAAAATGCCTACCAGGTTTTAGCTGATTTAGATATTTTGGATTATTTCACAGAAATTGTGACGACGGCTAATGGATTTGCAAGAAAACCTGATCCAGAAGGGGTGGATTATCTGGTGGAAAAATATCAGTTGAATAAAGAAATGACTTACTATATCGGTGATCGAACGCTGGATGTAGATGTTGCCTTTAATAGCGGTATTCAATCCCTCAATTTCTGTGATTACCGACCAACGATCAATCAAAAAATCAATCAGTTAGTAGATATAAAAAAGATAATCCGTTAAAGGGAAGCAAGACAGTTGCTTTTCTTTTTATTTAGTCCACAAAAAAATAAGAGAAAAAGAAAACGAGATAACTGGAATTGTTGTAAATTACAATCTATCTCGTTTTCATCATTATTAAAAGCTTATTGTCTAAGATTAGGAATCATCTTATCATAGTTTTTTTCTTTACCTTCTAAACAGTTTGGAATCATTAGTTTATCATTAAGAGAACGTGGTTTGAAACAAACATAATCTACAAGAGGGAAATGAATCAAATTTAAAAAGGTCTTTGCAAATTGTTCAGGAGGAGTAGGTTCAGGTTGAGTAATCCAAATCTCAATAAAGATTAAAATGTTACTGACCAGAACTTGAATTGCTTTTTCTTTTGGAATGTTTAATTTTTGATAGTCAATTGTAATATGTTGTTCAATCCATTGTCCATAGGTTTTTAGTAAAAAGTCTCTCCAATAAGGATCAGCCGCTGTCTTATAGAGACAACTAATCCGTTCTCGTCGAGTATACAAGATGGGAATAACTACCTCAGCAAAAAATATAAAAGGATTTGGATAGAGTTTTTTATTATATTGCTGAAAAAGCGTTTGAAATTCTGCATCGATCTCTTTATGGATATAATCAAGAATTTCATAATCTCCATTAAAATGACGTTTGTAAATAGCTTGCCTTGAAATTCCAGCCTTTTTTGCAATTTCTGCTAAAGAAAAATGCATTTTATTGGGGTGTTCCATAGCAAGCTCAAAAAAAGCCTCTAAAATCTTTTCTCTCGTATTAAGTACCATCGTGATTCCTCCTTATAAGTATTCTAATTAAAAAAATATATGTAGTCTAGTAAAAAGGAGTCGAAAAGTTGACAACTTGTAAACAAACATAGACAAACTATATTGAAATCAATTGATTATATAGTTATAATATAAAATGAGTGCATTATGCATGCATAAGATTATTAAAGGAGGACGAACATGAAAGCGCGTCAAAAATTGATGAGCTTGCTTGGAGTAACATTGTTGCTCGCTTCAACAATTTTAACACCAATAAGTACAGTTGTTGCACAAACGCAAAACAGTACACAAACTAGTCAAACAACTAGTGGATCAAAAGAGGTGTCAAAGGAGCAAGCACAACAATCAAGCAGCACTACTAATACTGGGGATAAGTCGAAACAATCTCCAAAAGGTGCAGAATCATCAAAATCGAACAAAACAGAGGAAAAGAGTGAAACTCAACCAGGTGCTCCACCGAGAAGTAAAAGAACACGGAGAGCCGCTCCTGCTGGTGCGTTGGATGTGAAGGAAGTAGAAGCGAATTTTACTAATTTTAATATTACGGATTCTTCAGGAAAACCTTTACAGAGAACGGTTGAACAATGGGAAAATTTCCGTATAACTGCGAATTTTTCTCTTCCTAGCACAGTTCGTGGTGGGGATAAAACAACCATTAAATTACCTGATAAATTGATGATGGGAGATGCATCGTTAACTTTTGATTTAAAAGATGCCAATAACCAAGTTGTTGCAAAGGCAGTTGCTGATCCGAAGACAAAGACAATTACTCTAACCTATACTGATTATGTGAATAATCATTCTGATATAAAAGGAAGCTTCTTCTTCTATGCACGTGTTGATGATAATAAAGTTCAACAAGCAGAAGATATAGACCTTACTTTAACAATCAACAATAAAGTTGTATTTACAAATAAAAAAGTTAAATATAGAGGTCCAAATCCACCATATGAATCTATACTGGAAAAAAGTGGTTGGCGAGACTCTAATGATAAAACTTTGTTTTATTATGGTATCCCTGTTAATCGTAGCCGCAAAAATCTTGGTAATGTGATCGTCAAAGATCGCCTTGCTAATAGTAAATTAAAAATAGTTAAGGGTTCTCTTAAAGTTTATGAAGTAACATGGTCTTTTAAAAATGGGAAATATGAGCATGCTGGTGATAGAGATGTAACAAGTTCTTCTGATGCTAAGCTTGATAATGACGAATCTGGTTTTTCTGTTAATCTTGGTAAGGTTGGTAACAAGGGATATTACATTAAATACCAAGTAAAGGTTTCCTATACTCCAGTAGATGGAGAAATTTTTAAGAATAACGCAACCTTACTAGAAAATGGTCAACTAAAATATGAGACCTCATTTTCGTTAAGATATCTTGCAGGTGGTGGTCAAGCTGAAGGTTACGTTTATAGTGTTAGGGTTCATAAAAAAGATGATAAAGGAAACAATTTACAGGGCGCAGAATTTGAATTGACACGTGATAGTACTGGTGAAGTAAAAAAAGTCACAACGGATGCGAATGGTAATGCGGAGATAAAAAATCTTTTAAAAGATAACTACACACTAAAAGAAGTAAAAGCTCCAGATGGATATAAATTATCAAATGAAGAGATAAAAATAAAACCATCAGACTTTGGTGCCGATAAAGTCTATAAAAAGGAAGTTATAAATAAAAAAGATGAAAAAGTTTCTGCTCAACTTCAGGTTAAGAAGGAATTGATCGGTCGCCAACTCAAAGATAAAGAATTTACATTTGAATTAAAAAGAAAATCAGATCAACATCTTGAAGAGACTGTGCAGAATGACGGTGCTGGTTTAGTCAAGTTTAAAGAGTTGACATTTACTGAAGTTGGAACTTACGAGTATATAATCTCTGAAAAGCGTGAAGCCCGCCCTGAAAAAGGAATCAATTATGATCCAAATGATATCTATGCGACAGTGACTGTTTCAAGAGATGCATCTGGTAAATTAGTGTCTACTGTCAAATATGAAGGTCTTGCTGCTCAGGGTGGTAGAGAAGAAAAGAATAAATTCACAAACCACTATATTCCAGATAAGACAAGTACAAAACTTGCTGTAACTAAGAAGCTAATTGGTCGAGATCTTCAAAATGGTGAATTCGAATTTGAACTGAAAGATCTACAAAACAACAACAAAGTTTTGGAAACTGTAAAAAATAAAGCAGATGGTAAGGTTGAATTCAAAGAGATTGAATATACTAAAGCCGGAACCTACAATTATACTATTACAGAAAAATCGGGTAATGTTGCTGGTGTAGAGTATGACCCTAATCTTATTTCAGTTACGGTAAAAGTTGAAGACCAAGGCGGTCAGCTGAAAGTCACCAAAGTGATGTATTCAAAAGTCAATGAAGAGGTCGAAAATCCGACTTTCATCAATCGATATACTCCAGGAAAGACTTTTGCTCGATTAGAAGTGAATAAAATTCTGACAGGCCGTCAGCTGCAAAAAGATGAATTTGAGTTTGAGTTGAAGAACGATGACACAGGAGTTGTTGAAGATACTGCGAAAAACAACACTGATGGTAAAGTGACCTTCAAAGAATTAGAGTATAAAAAAGCAGGTAACTACCACTATACCATTACAGAGAAAAAAGGTCAGTTAGGTGGCATTACTTATGATACGAAAGAAGTGAAAGCTACTGTCAAAATTACAGATGACGGAAAAGGCAAACTACATTCTGAAATTAGCTATGAAAAAAATGATACCACTTTCAACAACACCTATACACCTCAAGTTACTTCTGCAACCTTCGATGTGACCAAGGAGTTAACAGGTCGCAAACTGAAAGCGCAAGAATTTGAGTTTGAGTTGAAGGAAGATGGTAAGCCAAACGTTCTTCAAACAGCTAAAAATGATGCCCAAGGAAAAGTTCAGTTCCAAGCTATTACCTACGATAAAGCAGGTGACTACCACTACACCATTATAGAAAAAAATAATGGTCTGACAGGGGTTACTTATGACTCGAGCGAAGTCAAAGTCACAGTTAAAGTAACGGATGATGGTAAAGGGAAACTAAGTACTACCGTGACTTATGATGGTGGTAAAAAGACCTTTAAAAATACGTTCACACCAAAAGAAATCACAGTACCACTAAAAGTGACAAAAGCTTTAACTGGTCGCAATCTGCAAGATGACGAGTTTGAGTTTGAGCTGTATGATGGAAAAGATAATAGTTTACTTCAAACAGCTAAAAATAAAGCGGATGGTACGATTCCTTTCAAAGATCTTAAGTTCACCAAAGCTGGTCTCTATAACTATCTTATCAAAGAAAAAGATGGTAACGTTCCAGGTGTTGACTATGATAAACAACCAATTAAGGTTACAGTTCATGTTCAACAAGAAGAGGATGGACAGTTGGTTGTCAATGTCATCTATCTAGGTCTTGACGAGAGTGGTAAGAATCCAATTTCTAAACAAAGCTTTACAAATAAATACACAGCCAAAGGTACCGATGCTACTTTCTCTGTTACGAAGAAATTAACCGGACGTGCTTTGAAGGATGGCGAGTTTAGCTTTGAATTGAAAGAAGACGGCAAGGCAGATGTTCTTCAAACTAAGAAGAACGAGAAAGATGGTAAGGTTCAATTTGATGCAATCAAGTATTCAGCAGTAGGAACGCATCACTATACCATTACTGAGAAAAATACAGGATTGGGTGGTGTGACTTACGACACCAAGACCATCAAGGTAACAGTTGAAGTCACCGATGACGGTAAAGGCCAGCTTGTTTCAAAAGTAACCTATGAAAACAATGACCAAACCTTCAACAATACATACTCTAGTCAAAAGGTTAGTGCACAACTAAGCGTAACCAAAGAACTGACAGGTCGTGCATTAAACAATCAAGAGTTCGAATTTGAATTAGTCGGATCTGATGACAACGTTCGTCAGACGAAGAAAAATGCAGCAGACGGTCGTGTTACTTTTGATGCGATTGACTATGCACAAGTCGGAACTTATCATTACACCATCAAAGAGAAAGACAATGGCTTAGGTGGTGTGACCTATGATAAGAAAGAAATCAAAGCGACTGTCAAAGTTACTGATGATGGCAATGGCCAGTTAGTTGCCCAAGTATCTTATGATACAGCTAATCCAACCTTCCGCAATACTTACCTTGCTAAGGAAACAACCGCGACATTAGAAGCGAACAAAGTGCTAACTGGTCGCGAATTGAAAGCGAATGAATTTGCCTTTGACTTGATTGATCCAAACGGTAAAGTGGTGGATACCGCTAAGAACGCTAAAGATGGTAAGATTTCATTCAAAGAGTTGACATTCAAGACAGCTGGAACTTATACGTATACCATTAAAGAACAAGCTGGTGCTTTAGGCGGTGTGAAATATGACACCAAAGTAATCAAAGCAACAGTCACTGTCACGGATGATGGTAAAGGACAACTACATGCAACAGTTGCTTATGAAAACAACCAAAACACCTTCACGAATACTTACTCAGCAGATAAAGCCACTGCGACTCTTTCTGCTAAGAAGCTATTAGAAGGTCGCAACCTCAAAGAAGGGGAATTTGAATTTGAACTGACTGGTACAGATGATCAAGTTCGCCAAACGAAGACAAATGCACAAGATGGTAGCGTCACTTTCGATACCATTGAGTATACTAAGGTGGGTACTTATCATTACACCATCACCGAAAAAGATACGAAACTCGGTGGTGTGAAATACGATACCAAAGTGATCAAAGCGACAGTCACTGTTACAGATGATGGTCAAGGCCACTTAGTAACAAAAGTTGCTTATGAAAAAGATGATCAGACCTTCAAGAACACTTATTCCGCTGCAAAAACAAACGCACAACTTTCTGTTAAGAAAGCCTTGACAGGTCGTGCTTTGAAAGATGGCGAGTTTGAGTTTGAATTGAAAGGCCAAGATGATCAAGTTCGCCAAACGAAGACAAATGCACAAGACGGTAGTGTCACTTTCGATACGATTGAGTACACGAAAGCCGGTACTTATCATTACACCATCGAAGAGAAAGACAATAACTTAGGTGGTGTAACGTATGATAAGAAAGTGATTAAAGCAACCGTAACCGTAACAGATAATGGTCAAGGTCAATTGGTAGCACAAGTTGCCTATGAGCAGAACGACCAAACCTTTACGAACCAATACCAAGCTGCTCCAACGACTGCTCAGCTTTCAGCTAATAAACAATTAACTGGTCGTGACCTTAAAGCCGGTGAATTCAGTTTTGAACTGAAAAATGACAAGGACGAAGTGCTTGAAACGGTGACAAATGATAAGGACGGTAAGATTACCTTTAAGACGCTAACTTATACAGCAGTCGGTACTTATCAATACACGATTACCGAAAAAGATACGAAGCTTGGCGGTGTGAAATATGACACCAAAGTGATTAAAGCAACTGTTACTGTGACAGATAATGGCGCAGGAAAACTGGTAGCAACTGTATCTTATGATACAAAAGATCGTGTCTTCAACAATACTTATACACCAGATCCAGTCCCTGCTACTATTGGAGTAACCAAGAAATTGATTGGCCGTGCCTTGAAAGCAAATGAATTTGAATTTGTATTGAAGGATGAAAAAGGTCGAGTGCTTCAAACGAAGAAAAATGCAGCAGATGGATCCGTAAACTTTGATGCTCTTGAATATAACACAACCGGTACTTACCATTACACGATTACCGAGAAGAATACAAAACTTCAAGGAATCACTTATGATAAGAAAGTGATTAAGGTGACAGTAACTGTCACAGATGATGCCAATGGTCATCTGGTTGCCAAAGTAAGTTACGACAAGAACATCAAGACATTTGAAAATCGCTATACTCCACCGAAGAAGGGCTTGCCTAAGACAGGTACTGTCATTCATACCTTAGCTATTTTCATTGGACTCATTGTTTTGGCTGGTGCAGTTTATCTGATGAAGAAGAAATCTTGATAAGATAAGAGTTTATCAGAAAAGAGTCGTTTAAATTAGGAATCTAGTGAGAATTTTCGTAGCAACGAAGGATCTCATTAGATTTCTTTTTTTATATGGCGATCTTTATCTGAGTCATGCAGTAGTTTCTTGATATGCTCTAGAAATTCCTCTTAATGTTATTTTTTTAAAACCAGTCATAAACTGGTGTTTTATTGGCAGATACTACTTGTAGCGGAACGAAAAACATAGTAAAATATTAGAAAAAAATTAGTCAAATATTATCTAAACGGACCCAAAAAAATGTATAACTAGTATTACCTAAAAAAGTAAAAAAATATATTCTAGGAGGGATTATATGGATAGAGAACATCTTTTATGGATTACAATCAGTTCCTATTATTATTTCTATCTTATTTATTGTTTAACAGTGGATAAACGCTTGCTTCGGACGCTTGAGCGTGAGGACTTTTATCCCGTTTATCAGCTGCTTCGTTCATAAAAAGATAGGTGGTTTTACAAAGGAGTTTATAGAGGCTTGTTTTATTTCACCTTGCCCGTTTACCTTTTTCTAAATCGCTTGCGCTATTACAGGGCCAGAACGTCAGATGGGAAACGTCTGCACAAGCATGACTTTCTCTATCGCTATAGTGTTTACTTCACGTTTCCTTTATTAATGACGCGGATCTTAGTGTATCTTGCGCAGGACGACACCAATGAAGTGATTAATACAGTAGCCAATTTGTACTACACTCTTGTTTATCGGATTCCCTATGTGCAACTATTATTTTCTTTGCTGGTAATGTATTTCTATATTCTCATTGCCTATTATTGCGAAAAGAAAGTTTGTCGTTTTTATTTCCTGAGCCACCTGCTTACGATTGTATTGTCTTTAACCTTTATTATTCAAACGCTTGTTGGGTTTTATTTTTACTTTTTAGAGAGTGTTCCAGAAGGTTTGAAGATTTTCTCGTTTTATTATGGGACAGTCTTAGCAATAGAAAAGCTATTAGCTTGGGTGATTGTCAGCCTAGGAAACTATACTCACCATGGTTCGCGTTTGATTCGGTATGGCTTTGTCGAACAGAAGAAGCTTCTGCCTTCTTGGCTGGTGCAGTTTTTCCGTTTCTTCGTACAAAGGTTGGGGAATATCTGTTCTGCTTTGAGATTTCGTTTTGGTTTACTTTTAGCGGTCGTGATGACGTCTATGAATATGCCTCGTTTTCTCCTTTTCCTCTTCAAGCGGCCTTTCTTTTATGAGTTGCGACCTCTCTTTATGAATTTATTTCTGTACCCCGCCCTGTTCTTTGCTTTGCCTTTGTTGTTTTTGTATATTTTCCCGACGGATTCTACTGATTCGCCGATAGGGAGTTATTTATTGACACGCACTACGAATCGACATACCATCTATTATACGAACCCTTCCTTGAAGATTTATGCTTCTAGTAAGAAGATGCTGTATCGGAAAGAATTGTTTCTATTGGAAAATCGTTGGGTAGATCAGCATGGTATTCATTATTTACAATATTGCTCAGTTGAAAATGGAAAGATCTATTATTTCACTTGGCAACCACATACGAATTTACTAGAGTTGAATGGGGAGAACCCACAGGTCTTTATACGAGATGGTACAAAGGATTATATTCGGAATCTGATGAAAAGTTCCATTACTAATTTGGAAGGAACAGGGTTTGAGAAGGAGAGCCAGATAATAAGAGAGGGACCTCCTCCGTTAAGGAAACGCTATCGCAAGAAGCTCTATAAAGCTGTGCTTTAATGGGAAGTGTCAAACTGTATATCGCCTTAGAAGCGGGAAAAGATATTTAGTACACAAGAAAAGGAATCATCATTGTGATGATTCCTTTTTGAACGATAAGCCAGATGTATCCAATGAACCTCATATGCGAAGATTCAAGGCTTCTCTCGGGCTTTTAGAATGGAAGATAGTTCAATGAAACAAGCTTAATCAGTGTTATCTTTCACAACTTTATCTTCAAACTGTGGATGAAGGGTTGTTCCCCAAGTGCTAATGTTTCTTTGTGGAACCAAAGGAAGATCGTTCTTGCTATAGATCAGTCTCCAAGGCTCCCAAGCTAGTCCAGTGGCTCCTAGTACTTTTACGCGAATGTTTCTAACATTTCCCTTGAAACGGAGAGTTGTAGAATAGTGTGCACCGCGATTGTAGCCATTTCCACTCCAAGATCTTGAGCGAATAGTTTCGTAGCCATCAGCATCATGTCCGAGTTCTTCCCAATAAACATAGAAGCGTGCAACGAAAGCACCATCATGATTGAGGGTGAGAGCACCATCTTTATAGGATGTTACTTTTGTTTCGATGTAGTCTGTGTTGTTTTGGATAGTTGCAATAGAATTGTCTTTTACAAAAGAAGTAGTGTAAGAGATTGGTACAGCTGGACTTTGAGCACTGAAATTGCTACCTTTTTGGATCAAATCTTTCAAAGTATCAATATTACCTGTGATGACTTTAGAAGCTTCACCTGGGTTACCACCGAGAACAACAGCAGTAATTTTAGTATTTTTTAGAATGTTTTCATATTCTGTTCCAGCTTTAAGTTTTGCTCCTTTAACAACAGCATCAATAGCGGCTTGTACTTTTGTACTCTTGCTTGTAGTTTCAAATTTCACATACATTGCACGGCCATATGATACATTTGAAACATAAACTGGTGGTGTTTTAGAATTAACTCCACGATTGATTAAATCAGTTGGTGTGATACCAGAGCCAAAGAGTGCAGAAGGACTGTTTGGAGAGTCTACGCTAGCTGTGTAATAAACTTGTCTGAAGTTCGCAATAAATACTTGTTTTTCACCTTTGTGAACAGATGAGAAGTCAACATTAAGTGGTGCACCGACTTTTGAGAAATCAGCACCAAATTTTGCTTGTAATTGGCTCATGCTTTGGGCGCTAATAGATTCATATTGCATTCTAGCTGGCACAGCATGAGTTTTAGAGTATTTTTGGATCCATTTTTCAACTAAATTGTTAACAGCTGTTCGAACTGTACTGTTGGATGGATTTTCAACTGTAAGATTACTTTCGCCATTTTTCAATCCCGGTAAGTTTACACTAATAGTTGTTTTGCCGCGATTAACTGGGATTAGGGTTGGAAGATTTTCTAACAAACTTTGGTCCGCTTTTAGCAATGCACCTGGGAAGATGCGGTCATCATTTGCTGAACTTACAGATAACTTAGATGTTGCGTTTGAAATGCTTTGTTTTTTCTTTTCGATAACAACATACTCACCTGGGCGATGAAATGCCTCGCGGCTAGAGTGGTTTTTCAATTTTTCACCTTGGTGTGTTAAAATGTTTAGTTTATCATACTGCAATCCCCAAATATAATCATTCAGAGCTTTTTTTGCAGCTTCAGAGTTGCTGTTTTCCGGTTTCTTTTCGGTTTTTTTCTCTGTTTGAGCTGCTTTTGGTTTGGTAGGTGTTTCAGCGAATGCAGCTGAAATCGGTGCTGCCGAAGAGAGAACGAGAGTGCTTAATAAAACAACTCTTGACAATTTGCGAGCAATATTTTGCTTAGTTTTCATAAATTAGCCTCCTTTTGCTAAATTGCTAACGCTTTCATTTATATATTAACACTATGATGAGCAAACATCAACAAAAATTTATAAAAAACACACAAATAACAGACCGGTCTGTGTCGTTACATAAACATTTTTGTACATTTTTAAAGTTATATAATGTTTAAATTTTTTTAGATAAATATTTTTGGGATAAGAGTTAGATGGATAAAGCGGCTATATATAGGTATTTATGGAAAAATATAAATGTTTGGTAATTTATATATTTAAAAAGTGAAGGTTTATAAGAGTGAGT
Organism: Streptococcus intermedius SK54 = ATCC 27335; assembly: GCF_000413475.1. Classification (GTDB taxonomy): domain Bacteria; phylum Bacillota; class Bacilli; order Lactobacillales; family Streptococcaceae; genus Streptococcus; species Streptococcus intermedius. Next base: position 95,389 of record NZ_ATFK01000002.1, read on the forward strand.
ATATAAATTTCTATATTTGTTTATCTGTATCTATAAATATGCTTTATACATTAATAAAAAACCATATATTTGGTTGTAAATTTTTAATTATTGGGGAAGTGTATGGAGTTAGAAACAGCTTTATAAGTAGCAAGAAGCCCATTTTTCCATGAAATTACCAGAAAATAACAAAAGGACCTACATTTCTTACTTGACTCTTATTTTCTTTGTGGTATACTTAACTAGTAAAGAATTAACCGGTTAATCAGAAAAGGAGAACAATGAGTCAGTTAGCACATGAAATTGATCGTTTTTTAAATGAAATTATTTTAAAATCTGAGAATCAACATGAGATTTTAATTGGGTCTTGCACGAGTGATGTGCCATTAACCAATACTCAAGAGCATATTTTGATGTTGTTATCTGAGGAATCTTTGACAAATTCAGAGTTAGCAAGGCGCTTAAAGGTTAGTCAGGCGGCGGTAACAAAGGCTATCAAGTCATTGATTAAGAAAGAAATGTTGGAACCATTTAAAGATGCGAAAGATGCACGCATCATTTTTTATCGTTTGACAGAGTTGGCGAAGCCAGTCGCGGCTGAACATCAGCACCACCATCATCATACGATAGAAATCTATGAAAAAATTGCTAATCGATATAGTTCTGATGAACAAGCGATTATTCAACAATTCTTAGAAACCTTAGTGGGAGAAATCGGAAGATGAGGTATATCACAGTTGAAGATTTGTCTTTTTATTATGACAAAGAGCCTGTGTTGGAGCATATCAACTACTTTTTAGATAGTGGCGAGTTTGTAACTTTGACGGGAGAAAATGGCGCTGCAAAGACGACCTTGATTAAAGCTAGTCTCGGAATTTTACAGCCTCGGTTTGGAAAGGTAACAATTTCTAAGACAAATACGGCTGGTAAAAAGTTGCGGATTGCTTATTTGCCGCAGCAAATTGCTAGCTTTAATGCGGGATTTCCAAGTACTGTCTACGAATTTGCCAAATCCGGTCGGTATCCGCGTAAGGGATGGTTCCGTCATTTAAATGCTCATGATGAGGAGCATATCAAAGTCAGTCTAGATGCCGTTGGTATGTGGGAACATCGAGATAAGCGGATAGGTTCACTGTCAGGGGGACAAAAGCAACGAGCGGTTATAGCGCGCATGTTTGCTTCAGATCCGGATATTTTTGTCTTGGATGAGCCAACAACAGGGATGGATGCTGGTAGTAAGGATGAATTTTATGATTTGATGCACCATAGTGCGCATCGGCATGGAAAAGCTGTTCTGATGATTACACATGATCCAGAGGAAGTCCGAAAATATGCAGACCGCAATATCCATTTAGTGCGAAATCAAGATTCGCCATGGCGATGCTTCAATGTTCATGAGAGTGACAAGGAGGTGAGCCATGTTTAATTTACTAACTTATGATTTTATGCAACGGGCTTTTCTGGCTGTGATTGCTATGAGTTTGTTCTCACCTATTTTAGGAACGTTTTTAATTCTACGTCGTCAAAGTTTGATGAGTGATACACTTAGTCATGTGTCGCTTTCAGGAGTTGCATTTGGCTTGGTATTGGGTATTTCACCTACAATTTCAACAGTCATTATTGTTATGGTTGCAGCTGTTTTCTTAGAATATCTGCGAACCATTTACAAAGATTTTATGGAAATCGGAACGGCTATTTTAATGTCAACAGGACTTGCTATTGCTTTGATTGTGATGAGCAGAGGTAAAAGTTCCAGTTCCATGAGCTTAGACCAATATTTGTTTGGTTCTATTGTCACGATTAGTACGGAACAAGTGATTTCACTATTTATTATTGCGACGATCGTACTTATTTTGACTTTTCTCTTCATTCGTCCGATGTATATTTTGACCTTTGATGAGGATACAGCTTTTGTAGACGGTCTACCTGTGCGTACTATGTCTATTCTATTTAATATCGTGACAGGTGTTGCGATTGCTCTCATGATTCCAGCGGCAGGTGCGCTGTTGGTATCTACCATTATGGTGTTGCCGGCAAGTATTGCTTTGCGACTTGGGAAAAATTTCAAGTCGGTCATTTTATTAGCGAATTTTATCGGATTTGTAGGTATGATTGCTGGATTGTATATTTCTTACTATGCTGAAACGCCAGCCAGTGCAAGTATTACGATTATTTTTGTCGGTGTATTTTTACTAGTGAATCTATTAAAAAAATTTATCAAATAGGAGTGAAAAATGAAGAAAATTGGTCTATTAGTAGCAAGCTTACTAAGTCTCTTTTTAGTGGCTTGTTCCAATCAAAAAAGCGCAAATGGGAAGCTCAATGTTGTGACAACATTTTATCCAGTTTATGAGTTTACTAAGCAAGTGACAGGTGATACTGCTAATGTTAAGTTGCTAATCGGTGCAGGGACAGAACCACATGAATATGAACCTTCTGCTAAGGCAGTTGCAACGATTCAAGATGCAGATACTTTCGTTTATGAAAATGAAAACATGGAAACTTGGGTACCAAAATTGCTTAAAACCTTGAAAAAAGGTAAAGTGAATGTGGTGAAGGCGACTGGGAAGATGTTGCTACTGCCTGGTACAGAAGAAGGAGATCATGATCATGGTAAAGAAGGACATCATCATGAATATGATCCTCATGTGTGGTTATCACCAAAACGTGCTATTAAAATGGTGGAAAATATTCGTGACAGCTTAAGTAAACGCTATCCTGATAAGAAAGCGACTTTCCAAAAGAACGCAGCAGCTTACATTAAGAAATTAGAAAGTCTGGATAAAGAATATGCAACTGGTTTAGCAAATGCAAAACAAAAAAGTTTTGTAACACAACATGCTGCTTTTCGATATCTTGCATTGGATTATGGTTTGAAACAAGTTCCTATTTCAGGACTTTCACCAGATAGTGAACCTTCAGCAGCGCGTTTGGCTGAGTTGACAAAATATATTAAGAAAAACAATATTAAGTATATCTATTTTGAAGAAAATGCTTCTCAAGCATTGGCTTCTACATTGGCAAAAGAAACAGGTGTGAAGTTAGATGTCCTTAATCCGCTTGAAAGTTTGACTGAAAAGCAAACAAAAGATGGAGCAGACTACATTTCCATCATGCAATCAAACTTGAAAGCTTTGAAAAAGACGACAGATCAAGCTGGTACTGAAATTTCTGCTGAAAAAGAAAAAAATACAAAGACTGTACAAAATGGCTACTTTGAAGATAGTGCTGTCAAAGACCGTACTTTGTCTGACTATGCAGGTCAATGGCAATCAGTTTATCCATACTTACAAGATGGTACTTTAGACCAAGTATTTGATTACAAGGCAAAATTAACTGGTAAGATGACAGCTGCTGAGTACAAAGCGTATTATGAAAAAGGCTATAAGACAGATGTGTCTCATATCAATATCACAGATAAGACTATGGAATTTGTAGTCAACGGACAAAAGAAGAAATATACTTATAAATATGTTGGTAAGCATACATTGACGTACTCTAAAGGAAACCGAGGTGTGCGTTTCATGTTTGAAGCGACAGACCCAGATGCAGGTAAGTATAAATACGTTCAATTTAGTGACCATAATATTGCACCAACAAAAGCAGCGCATTTCCATATCTTCTACGGCGGTGAAAGTCAAGAAGCACTTTTCAACGAATTAGAAAATTGGCCAACTTACTACCCAACTAAATTAAGTGGACAAGAAATTGCTCAAGAAATGCTGGCGCATTGATGCACGATGAAAAGTGTATGCAAGAAGTTTGAAAAATAGGAAATTCATTTTAAGGGAGTCGCCTTATAGTTTATTTTCCTATTTATTTAAGGCTTTAGTCCATGTCAGTTAAGAAGAAGCAAAGAAAAAATTACTGCTTTCTATACAAAATGAGAAAAATCGAGTTGAGAAATCTTCTCGATTTTTTGCTTGACAATTTCTGATTACAGATGTAAACTATAAACAAATTGAAAATTACAAGTGTAATCAGAAAAGAGATAAGAAAGAATGGAACACCAAAATATTAGTCAGGCAGAGTGGCAAGTTATGCGCGTACTTTGGGCATATCCTCATATTAGAAGCACGGAAGTGATAGAGCGGCTAGAAACTGATTTTGCTTGGAAGCCCGCTACTGTCAAAACTTTACTGAATCGTTTGAAAACCAAAGAATTTATTTCAATGGAAAAAATTGAAGGAAAATTTTATTATGATGCTTTGGTTTTAGAAGATGAGCATTTGCAAAATAGCTGGCGCATCTTGCTTGATAATATGTGCAATACTAAACATGGTGATTTAGTGATTTCAATATTAGAAAGCAATCAATTCAGTCGGAAAGATTTGTCTCGTATCCTAGATGTTGTAAAAGAAAAGCAGGTACAAGCACCTAAAAGAGTTCAATGCAATTGTCCACCAGGTCAATGTACGTGTGGTAAGGATTGTCAGGATGAAATGAATCGCCTCTAACCAAATAGCGGAGTAAAAAAATGGAAAATGATAAAAAAGAGTATAAATTATCTGGAATGACTTGTGCAGCTTGCGCGATGACCATTGAAATGGTAGTCAAAGAACTTCCAACAGTAAAAGAAGCTACTGTGAACTTGGCAACGGAAAAATTGACAGTTTTTCCAAAAGAAGGATTTGCAAGCGAGCAAGTTTTTGATGCAGTGAAAGAGGCAGGTTATCAAGCGGTAGAAAAAGGAGAACAAAGACAGTCAGATTATGCGAAACAGGTCGCAGAAAAGAAAGAAAATGTACGTCATATGGCACGCCGGATTTGGTTTGTGGCAGGAGTTACTATCCCCCTGCTTTATATTTCAATGGGGAGCATGATTGGTTTACCTCTCCCCGCTTTCTTAGACTCCAGAGCTCATCCGATAATCTTTGTTTTGGCGCAACTGCTCCTGACTTTACCAGCTATTGGGATAGGACGAGGCTTTTATACACGTGGTTTTCGGAACCTAGCAAAACGGCATCCCAATATGGATAGTTTGATTGCCGTGGGAACGAGTGCAGCTTTTCTTTATAGCTTATACTCGGTTGTTCAAGTTTTATCGGGGCATTATTCTTTTGTACACCAGTTGTATTTTGAATCAGTTGGTGTAATTATCACTCTTGTTTTACTGGGGAAATATTTAGAAGGCAATGCTAAGGGCCGAACCTCGCAAGCGATTCAAGGTTTAATGAGTCTGATTCCTAACCAAGCGACTGTTGTTCGTTATGGGGAAGTTGTGACAATTGATACCGAAGACATCAAGCTTGGGGATATTGTACGGATTAAACCAGGAGAGAGGATGCCAGTTGATGGTATCGTTGTTTCTGGCCAGACTTATGTGGATGAGTCTATGATGACAGGTGAAAGTGTTCCTGTTGAAAAAGGTATTGGAGATCGAATCACGAGTGCTACGGTAAATCAAACGGGTTCTATTGACTATGAAGCAACTAAAGTTGGATCAGACACGACCTTAGCCCAGATTGTCCATTTGGTGGAGGAAGCACAAGGTTCAAAAGCCCCTATTGCTGTTATGGCAGATAAAATTTCGCTCTACTTTGTACCCATTGTCTTACTTTTAGCAATCTTGGCGGCTCTAGCGTGGTTCTTTGTAGCAGGCAAAAGTCTGCAATTCTCACTCTCTATTTTCATTGCTGTGCTAGTCATTGCCTGTCCTTGTGCACTTGGGTTAGCCACACCGACAGCTATTATGGTAGGCACAGGAAAAGGAGCTGAAAATGGCGTTCTTATCAAATCTGGACAAGTTCTTGAAGCAGCTCGTATGGTGAATACTGTTGTCCTAGATAAGACAGGGACAATTACGGAAGGAAAGCCCAGTTTGACTGATGTACTGACCTTCGGTACTATTTCACGAGGGGATTTATTAAGTTTGATTGCAAGTAGTGAACAACATTCAGAGCATCCACTAGCGACAGCCATTTTGCAAGCAGTTCAGGCAGAAGATGTATCTTTGACTCCGGTAACAGATTTCCAAGCAGTTTCAGGCAAAGGGATCGTAGCTCAAGTTAATGATCAAGAGATTTTGATTGGGAATGAAAGTTTGATGAAACAATACCAAGTTGAGCTGGGGGAGCACATTTCTGACTTGATTTCCTTGTCTCATCAAGGAAAGACAGCTGTGCTTGTCGCTTTGGATAAACACTTAGTTGGGATCGTAGCAGTTGCTGATCAAATCAAAAAAAATAGCCGTGAAGCTATTTCTGAATTGCAAAAAATGGGTTTAGAAGTGATAATGTTGACAGGTGATCGTGAGGAGACAGCTCAAGCAGTTGCAAGAGAAGCTGGTGTTCATCAAGTGATTGCAGGAGTATTTCCGGACGGCAAAGCAGCTCTAGTCAAGGACTTGCAAGTAAAAGGGAAAAAGGTTGCTATGGTAGGTGATGGAATTAATGATGCACCTGCTCTGGTACAAGCTGAAGTTGGGGTTGCTATTGGCTCGGGAACAGATGTGGCCATCGACTCGGCTGATATTGTCTTAATGCATAGTGACCTATTAGACGCGGTGACGGCCATTCGACTCAGCCAAGCTACGATTAAAAATATCAAAGAAAATCTTTTCTGGGCTTTTGCCTACAATACCCTAGGGATACCAGTCGCAATGGGGTTCTTGTATATATTTGGGGGGCCGCTGCTCAATCCTATGTTAGCGGGTCTTGCTATGAGTTTTAGCTCAGTTTCTGTCGTGACCAATGCATTACGTTTGCGACGTTTTAAACTAAAATCATAAAAGGAGTTCATCATGAAACAAATCGTCACTTTAGAAAATATATCTTGCCAAAATTGCGTGAAACATGTTACCGATCACTTCCAAACACTAAAAGGGGTATCGGACGTTCAAATTGATCTGGATACAAAGGTTGCTACTGTAACTACTGATCACACTTACAGCGCAGAAGACTACCAAGCAGCACTCGCTAAAACAATTTATAAAGTTGTCAATGTTGCGTAATTAAAAACGGACAGGCAAATATACTGACGCCTGTCCGTTTTTAGTTTTCTTCCTTTAATCCCTTTTCAAAACTTTCGGAAAATGCTTCAACACTAATTTTTTCAAGTGTGAAAGGGTGTGTGAAAGTTAAGCGATGAGCATGAAGCATAAGGCGTCTTGCACGCTGTGGATTGTATAATGGATCACCGATAATAGGATATCCGTGATGAGTAAGATGTACCCGAATTTGATGAGTTCGTCCAGTTTTAAGTTGGCAATTGACGAGTGTTTTGTTTCTAAATTCTTTTAATCTTGTGACATAGGTTTCAGCGTACCGACCGTTTTTATTATCTACCAGTCTCTTTCGTCGATCGTGGCGGTCGCGTCCGATTTTATCCGTATAGGTTTGGCTCTTTTGGAGAAATGTCCCTTGCACTAAAGCCCAATATTCACGTGAAATATTTTTGTCTTCCAGCAGTCGATTTAAGATAGGGAGGATAAATGGATTTTTAGCAAAAAGGACAGCCCCACTAGTTTCCTTGTCCAAGCGATGAACGACATAGCAGGTATTGCCAACATAAGCAGAAACATGATTTAAAAGCGCCAGCTCCGTCGGTTCATTAGCATGTGTTTTCATGCCTTCAGGTTTGTTGACAATGATGATGTGTTCATCTTGATATAATTCTTCCACAAGATTAGCTTTACCCATTAAAATAGACTTTTCTGGATAATCTTCTTCATCGAACATTAACGTGATTTCGTCAGATGGATGAACAATACTCTGCCAATTGATTGATGCTTGATTGATTAAGACGTGTTTTTTGATACGTAAAAAATGGCGAATTTTACGCGGGATTAAAAAGTGTTCTTCCAGCAATTCTTTGACTGTCATCTCTGGCAGATCTTGTGGAATCGTAATTGTAAAATGCATGATTTTATTGTAACAAAATAGTAGATGATTGCAAATAGTCAGCTAATTCTTGAACAATTTCTTAAAATTTTCTAAATGACAAGCCTAATGAGAGGTCCTTTCTTGTCTGGATATGAAGAAGGTGATAGAATAAGGATATGAAAAAATTGAGCGAATTATTTGAAATAGTAGTGAATCATTTTAAAAAAGATAGTCCTGAGCGCAATCATCAAGAGGTGACAGAGGCGGAAGAAAGCGAATCGCATTTGAGCCGTTCTGGAAAAAGTCGGAAAAAGTCAATTTCTCAACATCCATTTCGTCGATTTTGGCGTCGCTATCATCTAACGAAAATTGTTTTGATTCTGGGACTTGGTTTTGGTTTGGTGACAGGAGGCTATCTCTTTTATGTTGCCAAATCCACTAACGTCAATGACTTGCAGAATGCGTTGAAAGCAACGACTGCAATTTATGATAAGGATGGAAAAAAAGCTGGAAGTTTGTCGGGGCAAAAGGGTACTTACGTAGAATTGTCCAAAATTAGTCCGAACTTACAACATGCCGTCATTGCGACAGAAGACCGTTCCTTTTATAAAAATAGTGGCATTAACTATGGTCGTTTTATTCTAGCAGTCTTAACAGCTGGGCGTTCTGGTGGTGGTTCTACCATTACACAACAATTAGCTAAAAATGCTTACTTATCTCAGGATCAGACCATTGAACGGAAGGCAAAAGAGTTTTTCCTAGCTTTAGAATTAACTAAGAAATATAGTAAAAAGCAGATTCTCACTATGTACCTCAACAATTCTTACTTTGGGAATGGTGTATGGGGAGTAGAAGATGCTTCTAAGAAATATTTTGGAGTATCTGCTAGCCAACTGACACTAGATCAAGCAGCTACCTTAGCAGGAATGCTCAAAGGACCGGAACTATATAATCCGCTTGCTTCTATAAAAAACGCAACGAATCGACGCAATACCGTTTTACAAAATATGGTAGCTGCTGGTTATATTAATCAAGCAACTGCTAACCAGTCTACCGCTATTGGTCTGGGCAGCCAGTTGAGAGATGCTTATACTGGGAAATCGGCAGATTATCGTTATCCGTCTTACTTTGATGCAGTTATCAATGAAGCAGTACGTGATTATGGATTGACAGAATCTGATATTGTCAATAACGGCTATCGTATTTACACAGAGCTAGATCAAAATTATCAAGCTAGCATGCAAGTCATTTATGACCGCAAAGATTTGTTCCCACAAGCAGCAGACGGTACGAGGGCCCAATCTGGCAGCGTAGCACTAGACCCTAAAACGGGAGGAGTTCGTGCGCTTGTCGGGCAAATCAATAGTACGAGTGCCAATTTCAGAAGTTTTAATTATGCTACACAATCCGCAAGAAGTCCTGGCTCCACTATTAAGCCATTAGCAGTTTACAGTCCCGCAGTTGCAGCAGGTTGGCCCATTAATAAAGAGTTGGACAATAGCACAACGACTTATGGGAATTACACTGTGAACAATTACGGTGGTATCAAGTCTAGTCCGACTGTCCCAATGTACCAAGCTTTAGCTCAATCCCTAAATATTCCCGCAGTTGCCGCTGCCAATGAATTGGGGCTGAAAAAGGTTTTTGAATATGGTAAGAAATTTGGCCTGAATATGGATAAAGTAGAGCAGACCCTTGGGGTAGCTCTTGGTAGTGGCGTTACAACTAATCCGCTGCAAATGGCACAAGCCTATTCTACTTTTGCAAATAATGGGGTTATGAATGACGCCCATTTGATTACCAAAATTGAAAATGCTAGTGGACAAGTCGTTAAAACTCATAAATCCACCTCGACTCGAGTACTCAACCGCTCAACAACGGAAAAAATGACCAGTATGATGCTAGGAACATTTACCAATGGTACAGGTGTTTATGCTGCTCCTTATGGCTATACTATGGCTGGGAAGACAGGAACGACAGAAACTAACTTTAATCCAGATTTATCAGGAGACCAGTGGGTCATTGGCTACACGCCGGATGTAGTCATCAGCCAGTGGCTAGGTTTTCCAAAAACAGATGAAAATCATTATCTTACAGGAACCAGCGCTAATGAAGCCTCCGCTATTTTCCGAAGTCTGGCAAACAGTATTTTGCCGTATACAAATGGCACGAAGTTTGGTGACAAAAATGCTTATGCTAAAAATGGCATCGCACCGGTGGACACGGCTGGTACGAATAATACTAGAAACCAAGCTGGTAGTAATTCAGATATCTTGAAAGATGTGCAAGATAAAGCTAAGAATCTGGTCGACCAAGCCAAAAAGGCAATCGATGATGCCAAAATTTCTGAAAAAGCAGGGAATCTTTGGGATGCTGTTAAGAGTTGGTTCCGATAGACTTGTCAAAAATTAGCTTTCCTGATATAATAAAAAAGATGGAGGCGTTATGGCACTAAAAAAAGCAAGTCTGGCGTGCACGGTTTGTGGATCGAGAAACTATTCAATTAAGTTGAGTAGTACGCCAAAACCAAAACGTCTGGAAGTAAATAAATATTGTAAACATTGTAGTAAATATACGATTCATAAAGAAACTAGATAGGAGAAAGTTGTGAAATTCATTAGAGATACATTTCAAGTGTTAAAAGATACAACTTGGCCAACTAGAAAGCAAAGCTGGGTAGATTTTATCTCAGTCATGGAATATACCGCTTTCTTTGTTGTTATTATTTATCTTTTCGATCTCTTTGTCACAAGAGGTTTAGTACGATTGTTAAATATCTTTTAATTTTTAACCTGCTTGCTATTTGTCAAGTAGGTTTTTATTGTAAAAAAATAACGATAAAAAGGTTGTATTTGTTATTTTTATGGTATAATAGGGCTAGAAAGAAACCGAAGCCCACAGGCTTTTTTATTTAGGAAAGGAAGAACTCATGGACAGTTTTGATAAAGGCTGGTTTGTTCTGCAAACCTACTCGGGTTATGAAAATAAAGTAAAAGAAAATCTTTTGCAACGTGCACAAACCTACAATATGTTGGAAAACATTTTGCGCGTGGAAATCCCAACACAAACGGTACAAGTAGAGAAAAATGGAAAAACGAAAGAAGTTGAAGAAAATCGTTTTCCAGGTTATGTCTTGGTAGAAATGGTGATGACAGATGAAGCGTGGTTTGTCGTGCGGAATACACCGAATGTAACAGGATTTGTTGGCTCACACGGAAACCGCTCTAAACCAACTCCGCTCTTGGAAGAAGAAATTCGCCAAATCTTGATTTCAATGGGCCAAACTGTTCAAGAATTCGATATTCATGTGAAAGTTGGCGATACTGTGCGTATCATTGATGGAGCTTTTGCAGATTATACAGGTAAAATCACCGAAATTGATAATAGCAAGGTGAAAATGATTATCTCTATGTTTGGCAATGACACGGTTGCAGAAGTTAATCTCAGCCAAATTGCAGAGCTATAATTCCTTGAAAAACATAAAAAGGGTTGGGAAAAATTTTCCACTCTTTTTATATGCTATTTTAGCTTACTTGCAAGTTTTAATATTCTCTCTAAGAGCCTATGCTCTTGATAATGATAGATTTCCAGTTATTGAAAACGAATACATAATTCTTTGAAAATGTTAGAATAAGGATTGATGGAACAAAAAATCATCTTTAAGGAGAAATTGTGAAGACTATTTTTGAAAATCAAGAAGTCAAATTGAACCGTAAGAATGGAAGTACGGTCATTGTTAGAAATGATGGTTTTTCTTATCTAGACGCAAAAAGTGAAAAGAAAAATCTGAATATTTCATTTGACAAAGTTTCTACTATCTTATCACTTCGTTATTGTAACTCTAATTCAATTTATAATCTCATTTTTCGAGATCAGAATGGAAAGAATATGGCTGAATTTGATACAGATACCACCATTTACAATAATGGCCATAACATTTTGGAAACGAAAGTAATCCTACTGGCTTTTGCAGCACGTAAACTTACAAAAGATTTCCCAAATAACCTAAGGGATCTTGATATAATACTGGCTTTTAGCATGAAAGAAAAAGAAATCCGTATTGCCAGTGGTGTTATTTATGGCTCAAAGCATAAAATTAGTATTGAAGATATTCGTAGAGTACAATGTGTAACAAATGGTACGATTTCAAATCTTGCACTGTACAAAAGTGATAAAAAGACATTTTGGGATATTCCTGATATGAAGGTTCCTTGTAATGAAATTACTTTACCTTTATTTGAAGCGATTGTTACTAAAAATACAGGAAAGGGAATAGATTTCAGTCGTGGAAATGGTTTTGATCAAAAGACTTCTGAATTTATGATTATTCGTTATATGGATGCTAACTTTTTTGTCAATAGTGATGGAACTCTTGATAAAGAATGGCAAAAACAAATCTATGATAGAATGAGTGCATACAAATATGACCTTGCAACTTTATTAGAAGGGGTACTGTAGATTGAGAGTATAATTTTTACATATAAGTTGCCTTGTAGAGATAGGAAAAGGAAATAAAATGAACTTTACTATTACAGTAAGTAATCCGTACAGAATTACATGAATAATATAGAAGCGGTTAGTAATGTCCGCTTTTTATGTATAAACAAAATAAAGTGTTACCAAATAGATAGCCTCAAATTTATTCCCAGATTAGTTTCAAAGTAAAACAAAAAGCCTGTAAAATCAGGCTTTTCATTCGGTTGATTCCTGACAAGTCAGGTATTGAAAGGCGGTAGACGGATTTGAACCGACGATCAAGCTTTTGCAGAGCCGTGCCTTACCACTTGGCTATACCGCCACAACTTTTACTATTTTATCGTAAAAAATCGTTTTCGTCAAGAGTGTAGATTTGTTTCTCTCGGTAAAATTGTAGCGCTTCATCACCTAAGATTAAACTCTAGAATAAACGGATGGAGATTGAGAAGACTATAAAAAAGCAGAATACCTCTTGTAAAATAGAAGAACTTTTGATATGATAGTAGATGTCGTGTAATCGGCAAATACTCATTTCAGATGAATTGTGAAATTGTTGCCTACGGGTGATTTTGCAAGTTGAAATCTGAAAGAGGAAAAAAACAAAAAGGAGATCTTACTCATGGCAGTAATTTCAATGAAACAACTTCTTGAGGCTGGTGTTCACTTTGGTCACCAAACTCGTCGCTGGAACCCTAAGATGGCGAAATACATCTTCACAGAACGTAATGGTATCCACGTAATTGACCTTCAGCAAACTGTAAAATTTGCAGATCAAGCATATGATTTTATGCGCGATGCTGCTGCTAACGATGCGGTTATCTTGTTTGTTGGTACCAAAAAGCAAGCTGCTGATGCTGTAAAAGATGAAGCAGAACGTGCAGGTCAATACTACATCAACCACCGTTGGTTGGGCGGAACCCTTACAAACTGGGAAACGATCCAAAAACGTGTTGCTCGTTTGAAAGAAATCAAACGCATGGAAGAAGACGGAATTTTTGACGTGCTTCCTAAGAAAGAAGTCGCTCTTTTGAACAAACAACGCGCTCGTCTTGAAAAATTCTTGGGTGGTATTGAAGAAATGCCTCGCATCCCAGACGTAATGTACGTTGTTGATCCACATAAAGAACAAATCGCTGTAAAAGAAGCTAAGAAGCTTGGTATCCCAGTGGTTGCGATGGTCGACACAAATACAGATCCAGATGACATTGATGTGATTATTCCAGCAAATGATGATGCTATCCGCGCTGTTAAATTAATCACTGCGAAAATGGCTGATGCGATTATCGAAGGGCGCCAAGGTGAAGATAACGTTGAATCAGTAGAAGCAGAATTAGCTGCAACTGATACACAAGTTGATTCTATCGAAGAAATCGTTGAAGTTGTTGAAGGCACAAACGAATAATCAAGTAACGAACCTATGGGGCGGGGCCTAGCCCTCCCCTTTTTATTCAATCAAATCGTAATATCTTAATTGGAGGATCAAAATGGCAGAAATTACAGCTAAGCTTGTAAAAGAATTGCGTGAAAAATCTGGTGCTGGTGTCATGGATGCTAAAAAAGCACTTGTAGAAGTAGATGGCGATATCGAAAAAGCAATCGAATTGCTACGTGAAAAAGGTATGGCAAAAGCTGCTAAAAAAGCAGATCGTGTTGCTGCTGAAGGACTGACTGGTGTCTATGTGAGTGGCAATATCGCTGCTATCGTTGAAGTGAATTCAGAAACAGATTTTGTAGCAAAAAATGCTCAATTTGTTGAATTAGTAAACGAAACGGCTAAAGTGATTGCAGAAGGCAAACCAGCGAACAATGAAGAAGCACTTGCTTTGATAATGCCTTCAGGAGAAACGCTTGAAGCTGCTTATGTTAGTGCAACTGCTACAATTGGAGAAAAAATTTCATTCCGTCGTTTTGCAGTTGTTGAAAAAGCAGATGATCAAGTATTTGGCGCATACCAACACAATGGTGGACGTATCGGAGTTATTACTGTTCTTTCAGGTAGTGACGAAGACCTTGCAAAACATGTAGCAATGCACGTTGCCGCAATGAAACCTTCTGTTCTTTCATACAAAGAATTGAGTGAAGAATTTATCCATGATGAATTGGCGCAAATGAACCATAAAATTGACCAAGACAATGAAAGCCGTGCAATGGTTGGTAAACCAGCACTTCCACACTACAAATTTGGTTCTAAACTTCAATTGACAGATGAAGTGATTGCACAAGCTGAAGAAGATATTAAAGCAGGTCTTGCGGCTGAAGGTAAGCCAGAAAAAATCTGGGACAAAATCATCCCTGGTAAGATGGATCGCTTTATGTTAGATAACACAAAAGTCGACCAACAATATACACTTTTAGCTCAAGTTTATATTATGGATGACAGCAAAACTGTTGAAGCATTCCTTGAAAGTCAAGGTGTTACAATCGCTGGCTTCACACGTTTTGAAGTGGGTGATGGTATTGAAAAAGCTGCCAATGATTTTGAATCAGAAGTAGCTGCTACAATGGCTGCTGCACTTGGACAAAACTAAGTTAATCAATTATGTAATAACAAACAAAAGGTTAGAGAACAGATGAAGTTCTCTAACCTTTTTTAGCTGCGGTTACTATTTTACAATTCTTTTAGTGAATCCCTTGTGAGAAATAACTAAATCGATAAGGATTAAAATAATCAAGGAGATGAGTAGATAAGTAATTTCGGAGTAGGTAAAAGCGATTCGGTAAGTTTGTGTAAAAAGAACAGCAAAGACACTGATGACAATGATGGCTAAATCAATTATCCATTTTGTTTTTGGTTTTATTGAAGACGGTTCAAATAAAAACGGGGCAAACAAACAGGCGACTAATGTAGCGACTTGAACATCTACATAGTCAGCAGAAATAATTGTAAAAAAGAACAAAGTTGAAAACCACCAAACCAGTACATGACGTGTATATTTGAACCAATCCATTTTCATTCATTTGGCCTCCTTTATTGATATCGTCAAATTTTCATCTATATTATAACGCTTTAAAATTAAAAGGCAAGCGTTTACACTTAAATTGTTACTAGTAGATAAGCTTTTTCACTTGCTTGAATAATCAGACTTTTCAGTTTTTCATTTAGCGCTTTCTCTTTCAAAAATGGAAGAATTTCGGTATAATAGTCAAAGATAGTCAATGTCAGTTGTGGATATGATTTATAGAATGAGGTCTAAAGGGAAGGAGTTGGCATGAGTAGTAAAAATACATCAGATAGTATTGAAGAATATATTAAAACTCTTTTGGCGCAAGCAGGAATTGCAGAGTTGAAGCGAAGTGAGATTGCAGATGTTTTTCAAGTTGTTCCTAGTCAGATAAACTATGTAATAAAGACACGATTTACAGAAAGTCGTGGCTATATTGTTGAAAGTAAGCGTGGTGGAGGTGGCTACATTCGGATTGGTCGAATTGAATTTTCCAATCACCATGAGTTGCTTTGTGATTTGTTGCATAGCGTTGGTGAGCAGATTAGCCATCAGGTCTTTACAGATATTATTCAGCTGTTATTTGATGAACAGATCATGACAGAACGAGAAGGGAATCTTCTTTTAGCAACGACAACAGACAGGGTATTGGGGACAAATGCTGCACAGATTCGTGCGCGGATGTTAAAGAAAATTTTACAGCAAGTTGATAGAAAAGGGAAAAACTAATATATGAAATATTCAAAAGCTTTGACAGAAAGTATTGAATCAGCACAGTTATTAGCAAGTCATTTTGAAACGGATTATTTAGAGTCTTGGCAGCTGTTGATTGCTATGGCAAATAATCCTTATAGTGTTGCTGGTTCAGTTTTAAATGATTACCCACTTGAAATTGATGATTTTGAAAAGGCAGCTTTTCATATCACGGGGAAAGTCTATCAACAAGAGGGAGACTTTACTATTTGGCCGTTTTCTTATCGCATGAAAGTGCTATTTTTGACTGCTGAACAAATTGCAGGGGCGGTTCATGCTAATAATCTTGGGACAGAGCATATATTGCTAGCTATGTTATTTGACCAAGGAAGCTTGGCAGCGCGTATTCTTGAATTTATTGGTTTTAGTTACGAAGATAAAGAAGGCGTTTTGCGCATGACAGATCTGCGGAAAAATTTAGAGCATAAGGCCAGCTGGAATAAAGAGGATTTAAAGGCTATTCGTCACCTAAATAAAAGTGCTGCAGCAACAAGACAAACGATGGCTAATATGATGGGAATGCCTCCTGCAACCAGTGGCGGACTAGAAGATTATACTCGTGATCTAACTGAAATGGCTCATATGGGCCTTTTAGAACCGATCATTGGGCGGGATAAAGAGATTTCTCGCATACTTCAGATTTTAAGTCGTAAGACAAAAAACAATCCGGTTTTGGTAGGAGATGCAGGAGTTGGGAAGACAGCATTAGCTCTGGGTTTGGCGCAACGTGTGGCAGATGGTCAAGTTCCAAATGAGCTTGCAAAGATGAGAGTTTTAGAGCTAGATTTAATGAATGTGGTGGCTGGAACTCGTTTTCGTGGTGATTTTGAAGAACGGATGAACAATATTATCAATGATATTGAAGCAGATGGGCATGTTATTCTCTTCATTGATGAGCTTCATACCATTATGGGTTCTGGCAGCGGGATTGACTCGACATTAGATGCAGCAAATATTCTCAAGCCGGCTTTGGCTAAAGGAACGCTCAGAACGATCGGTGCAACAACACAAGAAGAGTACCAAAAATATATCGAAAAAGATGCAGCTCTTTCACGAAGATTTGCCAAGGTTACTATTGAAGAAGCAACGGTAGCTGACAGCATTGCTATTTTACAGGGACTCAAGAAAAGTTATGAAGATCACCACAAGGTCGTGATTACGGATTCGGCAATTGAGACGGCTGTTAAGTATGCGCATCGTTACCTGACTAGTAAACATCTACCTGACTCAGCGATTGACTTGCTAGACGAAGCTGCTGCAAGGGTACAAAATAAAAGCCCGCAAAATCACGTAAAAGCAGAATTGAGTGCAGCAGATGAGGCTTTAATGGCAGGCGATTGGAACAAAGTTGATACGTTGTTGGAGAAAGAGAGTCAGCCAATTGTTTATAAATTAAGGGTGAAAGACGAGGATGTTTTAGCAACACTCAGCAGTTTATCAGGTATTCCTGTGCAAAAGTTGACACAAACAGATGCGAAGAAATACCTCAATTTAGAAAAGGAGTTACACAAACGAGTTATCGGGCAGAATGAAGCAATTTCTGCTATTAGTCGAGCGATTCGGCGCAATCAATCTGGTATCCGCACTAGCAAGCGCCCAATTGGCTCCTTTATGTTCTTAGGGCCAACCGGGGTCGGAAAAACTGAGCTAGCTAAGGCTTTGGCAGAAGTTCTCTTTGATGACGAAACAGCGTTAATTCGTTTTGATATGTCCGAATACATGGAGAAATTTGCTGCTAGTCGTCTCAATGGAGCACCTCCAGGCTATGTTGGTTATGAAGAAGGGGGAGAATTAACTGAAAAGGTGCGTAATCGTCCTTACTCTGTGCTCCTCTTTGACGAAGTGGAAAAAGCTCATCCTGATATTTTCAATGTGCTGCTCCAAGTCCTAGATGACGGGGTTCTGACGGATAGCAAGGGCCGTAAGGTAGATTTTTCCAATACTATTATCATTATGACCAGCAATCTTGGTGCGACAAGTTTACGGGACGATAAGACGGTTGGGTTCGGAGCAAGAGATGTTCGCTTTGATCATGAAAATATGGAAAAACGAATGATGGAAGAGCTAAAGAAAGCTTATCGTCCAGAATTTATTAACCGAATTGATGAAAAGGTTGTTTTTCACAGTTTGACTAGCGAAGACATGCAGGAAGTGGTGAAAATTATGGTGCAACCGCTCATTTCTAGTCTTGCAGAAAAAGGAATTAAACTCAAATTCCAACCGAGTGCTTTGAAGCTTCTAGCTCAAGAGGGCTATGATCCTGAAATGGGAGCTCGTCCATTGCGTCGAATTCTACAAACTCGAGTGGAAGACCATTTATCAGAATTACTTTTAGCAGGTGAGCTAAAAACGGGGCAAAGCTTGAAAGTCGGTGTCAAGGCTGGAAAATTGAAGTTTGAAGTGCTCTGAGTTTCTATTCGAAGCATTCATCAGGGAGTAGATAAGGTATTTTAATATGAACATTCGTGAAATGGTAGAAGAAGATTACGACCAAGTTTACCAATTATGGCTGTCATGTGCAAGTATAGGCTTAAATCATTTGGATGATTCTAAGGAGGGGATTGCACAGTTTCTAAAAAGGAACCCTCAAACTTGTCTGGTAGCAGTAGAAAATCAAATAATTATTGGAGCGATTTTAGTTGGCTTTGATGGTCGAAGGGCATATATCTATCATACAGCTGTTCATCCGAGTTACCGTAGGAGAGGGATTGCTCGGAAGTTGGTTGAGACAGTTTTAATTGTCTTAGATGAGTTAAAAATTCACAAGGTCGCTTTGGTTGTATTCAAAAGGAACACAGAAGGAAATCATTTTTGGGAAACATTAGGTTTCTCTACCCGAGAAGATTTAATTTATCGCAATCAGGCAAGGACTGAAATGACTCGGATAGATACCTAGTAGAAATTACTCTTTAAATAAAAAACACCAACCATTTAGGAATAATTTCCCAGATGATTGGTGTTTTTCTGATATTTAGACTTGGAGCAATGCTTCAATTTCTGCGAGGCTATTAGCTTGTGCGATAGCGCCACGAAGCTTGGCAGCTCCTGCTGTTCCACGAAGGTAATGAGGTGCCAACCCCCGAAATTCTCGAACAGCGATATGCTCGCCCTTGAGGTCAATTAGACGTTTCAAGTGATCGTAAGCGACTTGCATTTTATCCTCAAAGCTGAGATCAGGCAGGATTTCTCCTGTTTCAAAATAGTGGTTAATCTGATGAAAGAGATACGGATTGCCCATAGCAGCACGCCCGATCATAACTGCATCTGCCCCCACTTCTTCTATACGCTGTTGAGCATCTTGTACGGTACGAATGTCACCATTGGCAATAAAAGGGATCTTGGTTAAGGCTTGCGCAACATTGTGGAGGCTTTCAAGATCAGCATGCCCAGTATACATCTGCTCGCGTGTACGACCGTGCATAGCAAGAGCCGCCACACCAGCAGCTTCAGCTGCAAGAGCATTTTCCACAGCTAGTGAGGCATCTGCCCAACCAGTACGCATTTTCACGGTTAACGGAATATCTAGAAGAGAACGAACTTTATTGATAATAGAATAGATTTTTTCTGGATCTTTGAGCCATTTTGCTCCAGCTTCGTTTTTGACAATTTTATTGACGGGACAGCCCATATTAATATCCACAATATCTGTTTGGGTATTTTCTTGGATAAATTCGGCAGCGCGCGCCAAACTATCTTCGTCACTCCCAAACAACTGAATGGAAACGGGATGTTCTTCTTCGTCAATATGCAACATATGGAGTGTCTTTTTGTTATTGTATTGAATGCCTTTGTCTGAGACCATTTCCATGACGACAAGTCCTGCGCCAAGCTCTTTTGCAATTGTCCGAAAAGCTGAATTGGTGACGCCTGCCATGGGAGCAAGAACAGTCCGGTTGGGAATTTTTACATCACCAATCAAAAAAGGGGTATTAAGATTTGTCACGAATGAGTTCCTCCAAGTCTTTTTCGTCAAAATGATATGTGCTTTGACAGAATTGGCAAGTGATTTCAGCGCCGTGGTCTTCATCTCGCATTTCTTCAAGATCTGACTTAGGTAGGCTTGAGAGGGCATTTAAAAACCGTTCTTTGCTGCAATCACATTGGAAGCGGAGCTCTTCTTCTGACAAGCGTTTGTAGGGTTCGTTGCCATAGATAGCTGAAAGCAAGGCTTCAATATGGTTTTCAGATTCCAAAAGTGTTGAAATAGCAGGCATTTCTTGGATTCGTTTTTCAAAGTGGGTGATTTCTTCTTCTTTGGCACCAGGGAGAACTTGCAAGAGAAATCCGCCAGCAACCTTGACCTTGTCGTTGGTATCTAGTAGTACATTCAAGCCAACAGCTGAAGGAGTTTGTTGACTTTCTGTTAGATAGAATGCAAGGTCTTCTCCAATCTCACCGGACACAAGTGGAGTCATAGAATGATAAGGATTTCCAGTTCCATAATCCGTAATAACGAGAAATTCGCCATTCCCAACGAATGATCCAACCAACACTTCACCTGTTGCAGTTTTTTTAATGTCCACACCGGAATTTTGCACATAGCCTTTGACAGTACCTTTTGTATCTGCGACGGTGATAATCGCACCAAGAGAGCTTGTCCCTAGTACTTTGACGGTGATTTTTGTATCTCCTTTTTCGTTTGCGGCAAGGATTTGACTGGCAATGAGTGTGCGACCTAACGCTACGGTTGAGCTAGCAAGGGTCTGGTGTTTTTCCTGAGCTGTTCGAACAGTTTCGGTACTATCTAGTACATAAGCTCGGAAAGCCCCGTTTTCTGAAATAGTTTTAATAATCTTATCCATACCTTTTATTGTAACATAAAAAAGAAAAGGGAGCGGGACAAAAATCAGTATTTCGTAAGAAAGTGATTTTGTTGTCCTGCCCCGCACCATTGACGAGGTTGGTCATTATTTACATAGCAAAGAGTTAGTGCTGTATACTGTTACTTTGTTTGGATGAAACAGCATACCACAAGAGTTTATTTTTGTCTTACGTCCATGTTTCAGCTCGTTATGTTTCACTTGTAGTCGGTTTATCCACTTCTTTTTGGATTTCTTTTCCCTGATCTAGCAAAGCTTGGATAATTTTTTGGTCGCGTAATTTAACAGAGTCATTAATGGTTTCAGCGGATTTGATTACAGTTGCTTCAAGGAGAGCGCGTTTTTCCCGCCCTTTATCAATGGCAGAGATGATTCCTTGGTTTTGAGCGACTAAGCTTTCAGCTAATTTGGTGACGGATTCGACAGCGATTGTTGGATTTTGGGAAATCCTCTCCATTTGTGGAATGACTTCTTTGCTGGTTTCAGCTAGCATTTGCAGCGCTGCATTGTTGGCATTAGAAATAGCGTCTGCTACTTGACCAGATTTCATTGATTGCTGCAGGATTCCTAGTTGAGCGATAGAGAGCTTCATAGTCGGAATGGTATTGCGACGGAGCATGCCAAGTTTTTGGCGCATATCAGAAGATACTTTTACGAGATTACGCATTTGCGGGGTAGTGGCCCAAGCGACATATAGACGGCTGATGTATTCTGTATGTTGTTGTTCCAATGTATTCACAACCTCAGTTAAGCGAGCCAATTCTTGTGATTTGGTTTGGTAATCGAGAGTGGCAGTATCTAATTGTGCCACCTCATTTTGAAGAGTCGAGGCACGCGCACCAGCTTCTTTTTGAGTGGCTTCGATGAAGGAAATGACACCGACTAGATTTTCAATGGATTTGGTGTTGTCTTCAATTAACATTTCGGCAGAAACGATATTGCGTGCGAGCAGATCTTCTTGCTTGACGACAGTGGCGGCCATACTATCCATTTTTTGCTCAATATTTTGTGAATCAAAATAGAACTCTTGCAAGGTGTTCTTACTTTGTTTAAAGAGTTTTTCTAAAAAATTTGGCTTTTTATCTAGTTCTGCAATTTGAGTATCCTTATATTTAGCAACAAAACCATTTAACTCTTTGTTGGTGTTTTTTAACAATTCATCTACTTGTGGGATTTGAAGTTTCTTTTGTTCGGCTAAAATGCGATTAACAGTATTATTAACTTCTTCGACTGCAGCTTGCCCAAAATCTAAAAGAGTATTTTGATCGGAAATAAAGTTATCTACCAGCTGAGGGGCTTTTGCTATGATCGCATCTTGTTGTTCAGGAGTTAATTTCTCCAAAAAGTTCATCTGTCCGTTTGCTTGTGTTTCGGTTGATTCAATGATTTCAGTAGTTCTGTCTGTTTTGGAAATGGCATTATTAGCGATTTTGTCGATGTCAAAGTTAAATTCTTGGCTCATAAGGTCTCCTTTTGATGGTTATAGTTCGGTATTGGGTTCTTTTTTACTTAAAATCCTCAAGCTGATATCAAAATCTCGTAGATCCGCTTCGTTGAGTTGACGGAGTGTTTCATCCAAGTCTAAATCAAACTGCTCAATAGCTGCTTTGGCGCTAGAAAGTCGTTCTTCTGCATTATAAAAATCTTTTGGTGAGGTCTTGATTTTTAGGTAGCCTTCCAAAATATCCTCATAATGCTCCATTTGAGACTGATGGATTGCAGTTAATTCTTCCTTGTTATTGCTTTCTGACTGAGAAATTTTCTTGAGAATCGCTTCGTGGTCGATTTGAATATTGTGAATAGTTTCAAGTAATTCAGGTGCTAATTCCTCCAAGTTTAGTTTTAAACCTTCGGAAGTTTGAGCGTGAAGATTGTGTAGTTGCTCATGGATATCTGTTGTTACATTTTGCACTTTTCGTTGAATTCGCTGGTAAATTTCAGGCGAGATATATTTTTTTAAGGTGTCAGCTCGGCCTTGAATATAACTCAATTGAGGCAAGAGCTGATCAGCTAATTGTTGGTAATTTGCATAAGATTTTTCTTTCAGATAATTGTCCAGCTGTTTGATTCGACTATCTGCAGCTCTGATTTCCTGTTTCAAATCTTCAATTTGCTGACTGGCGCTGGGCTCTGTGATTTTTTTCGGTTTATGAGTTGCATAGTAGTAAATTCCGTAGCCTATGCCGATGGAAAGAAGGATTGGAATGAGGTACTGTATAATAATACCAACTGCGATAAGAATAAGCAGTATACCGATCCATCTTCTAGAACGTACATTGTTATAATTTCTTCTGGGCATAAAGTATCTAATCCTGTTTCTTCTGAAATTTCTAAGTCTATTTTAGCATAAAAATGTATAAAAGACGGTACTGAATGATATGTTTAATAAAAAGTTTAGTTGAGTATAAGCAGAGGCTAGCAAGATTTTTCAAAAAATTCTTGACTTAGAGTTAACTCTAAGGTATATAATAAAATTGTAAATAGTTTATTTTTTGATGAATGTGGAGCATCATCTTTTTAATAGAGAAAGAAACAATAAGATGAAAGCAGCAGTTTTTGTAGAACCAGAAAAAATGGAGGTCAGAGAGGTTGCTCGTCCAGGTGCGGTTGTTGGTCGTGTCGGAGTGCCACATACAGGAGACA
This sequence comes from Streptococcus intermedius SK54 = ATCC 27335, assembly GCF_000413475.1. Taxonomy (GTDB): domain Bacteria; phylum Bacillota; class Bacilli; order Lactobacillales; family Streptococcaceae; genus Streptococcus; species Streptococcus intermedius. The sequence continues at coordinate 118,825 of NZ_ATFK01000002.1, forward strand.
TCAATATTGGTGACTATTGGATGGTCAACTTGGCAATGACTGGTGGACCTGCTTCTTGTACAACTTATGATAAAGAAGTCTTGTTAAAAGCAGTTCTAGGCGGCCAAATCAATCCTGGTAAAGTTTTCACTTAATCTTACAAATTGGAAAACATTGACCAAGCCTACAAAGATATGGCTGATAGAAAAACGATTAAAGCTATGATTGTGATGTAAAATAAAATGAACTACTGAATTTTTGGGGTAGTTCGTTTTATTTTATGTCTATAATTGATAGACTGAGACTATCGTCTTGCAGGATTATTTGAATTTTTAAAAAATTTGTCTCTTTTTTATCCTACAACAATTACGAGAATTCCCTCTAAAACAAGAAGCAAAAGAGAAGTCATCTTAAAAGATTTCATAAAGTTTACCTCCATTCATTTCTTTCTATGATATAATTTTGTTAAAGATACTATAAAAAATTCCCGTATATGAAGCTGGAGGTTTAAAATGACTCATTTTGGAAAAATTTTTAAAAAATTTCGTCAATCTAGAGGAATAAAGTTAAAAGACGTTGCGAAACATGGTCTATCAAAGTCTCAATTATCTAGATTTGAACGTGGAGAAACTGATTTAACAATTACAAAGTTTATAAGAGCATTGCAGGTAATAAATATGCCAATTGATGAATTTATGTATGCTGTACATGATTTTCGTAGAGATGAACTAAATGAATTGTTGGAAAGAATTAGAGTATATATTACAACAAGAGATATATTGAATTTGAAAAAGTTATTGATTGAACAACAAGAAAAGATTCCTGAACATCAAATATTTCATGAATTAAATATTATTTTAATTAAAATTAAACTTCAAGATATATCTGGAGAAGATAGTGTGTCAGAACAGGATATCAAACATCTAATAGATTATTTATTTAGTGTAGAATTTTGGGGAAACTATGAAATACTTCTTTTCGCAAATACTTTAGATGTTTTTAATCATGAAACTTTTATGGTATTATCCCGAGAAATGGTTAGACGTTCGGATTTTTATAAAGAAATTCCTAATAATCGTAGAATTATATCTACGTTGCTCTTAAACTCTTACATCACATGCATAGAACGATGCGAGTTAATGGATGCTGTTTATTTTGAAAAACAGTTAAAGGCTTGCTTCTTTATTGAGACAGAAATTTATGAAAGGTTAGTATTTCAATATGCAAAAGAATTGTACAAGTTGAAGAAGACAAATGATACACGTTCAATTATTGAAATGAAAAAGTATATTGCAGCTTTAAAATTAGCTGGGAGTAATGGATTAGCAGAGACTTTTGATATCCATTTGACGAAACTATTAAAATAGTCCTTTGTGAAGCATATGTGGGAATTTATTTTATTTAAAGTGGATAGAAGTATAATTGAATTATCAAATAAGGAGTATATTGTCATGAAACTTGATATGAAGCCAAATCAGAAGCTTGATTTATCAGTCAAGAAAGTTGATTTAAGTGTTGCTGTACTGACACGTGATAGTTCAAAAGCTCACGGACACTAGAAATAAGGGTAGGATCGTATTCTTCCTACCCTTTTAATTACACAATAGTAAAAGAAAAAGGAAATTAAACATGGATGAACGTTTATGGTTGACAAATTGGAATAGTCTTTATATTCAAAATGATATTTTCTTTACAGATGCTATAAAACCAGTATATGTTGGTTTTAAAATAAGTGAAAATTGTAATCAAAGGTGTTCTCATTGTTGGGCTGGAAAAAATCTGACAATAAATCATTCATTTGATGAAATCATTGCGGCTTTAAATAAAATAAAAATTTTAAATCCACTTCATATAACCATTACAGGGGGAGAACCCTTAGTACATGAACATTAGTTGGATATTCTTGGCTATGCTAAGAAAAATTTCCCCATAGTTGAATTGTTTACGAATGCAGTTTTATTTTCTGAAAAATCAATAAAAAAATTATCCAGCTTGTTTGGGGATTTAGATTTTATTCAAGTCAGTTTGGACGGTCTTCGAACTACTTATAAAAAGCAACGTGGTTCTGATGATTTTCAAAAAGTGATTGAAAATATTAAGTTAATAGTAAAATACAATCTGAATATAAGAGTAAATATGACGATTACACATTTAAACATAGAAGAAATGATTGATGTTTATGAGCTAGTCGATAGCATAGGTATAACTTCTTTTTCAATTTCTCCAGTTTATCCATTGAGAAGAGGAAAAAAGCTAGTTTCGTTAGTAGACTATACTCAATATTTACATAAAGGGAAATTAATTGAAAAAATGCATGCTAAACGTAAGAGCCAAATGAATTTAACGGTAATTTACCCTATGGAAGTCCTCTCAGAAAAGGCAACTTATACTCAAGAAAGCACCTATTTTCAACGTTTTAATACAGATTTATTGCATTGGACAATTGATGGTAGAGGAGACATATTTCATTTTATGGATCAATTTATCTATAAAGAACTGAAAGTAGGTAATATATATGAAAATACAATTGAAGAACTGGAAGCAAATGATTATACTATACAAAAAAATGTATTAGAACATTCAAACCAAGGTTTAAAATGTATGAACTGTAGTTTGGTAGAATCTTGTCCCGGATTTGCCTATGCTAAGTCATATCCTGAGATTGCATTTAGTTACAAAAGGTGTGTATTTAATGAAAAACAATAATTTATTGAAAATTTCTCAAGATTTAGGTAATGATTTTGATTTACCTTATTATATATATACTAAAGTAAAAACAGATACCAATGAAAAAGTTAGTGCACCACTTAAAATCGGACTTAAGCTAACAAATGCTTGCCATTTTCGATGCCCTTATTGTTTTGTCTATAAAGATAATGATTATGTTGATTTTGATAATTTAAAATTGATTTTCCAAAAGTTACCCCAACTGCCCTTTGAAGTATATTTAACTGGTGGCGAAGCAATTCTTCACCCACAATTTTCGGAAATTGTAGATTATCTTACTAATTTAGGAATATTAGTTAAACTACATACAACAGGGGTTATTAACATGCAAAGTAGAAATTATATTCTTAATAATTTAAGTAAGTTTTCATCAATTCAAATTAGCATTGATTCAATAAAAAATTTTGATAAGCTACGTCCTAATATAATCGATAAGAATCCACTAGAAAGAATTATCTCTTTTGTGAAACAATGTAAAGAGAAAAAATATAAAAATTTATTGGTCAATACTGTAATAAGTTCGTTAAATGTAAATGAGTTAGATGAAATTATGGAGTTTTGTTTATGTCATAATTTGTTCAAAGTGCAGCTGTCTACAATATTTACAACTAGCAAACGATTGTTGGTTTCAGATGAAATTTATGCTAAACATTATAACCAAATAATTACTAAGTATAGTAAGAAAGGACTTTGTTTTCAAAATTCTCCATTTTGCCATCCATGGTCATATGCTATCAAACATAACCTAAAATATGATTCTCCCATGTACTGCCCAGCACAGAAAACAGAGTTCGAAATTGATATGCAGGGGAATGTCTACCCATGTCCATTCTTGCATGATGAAACTCATAAAATGGGAAATTTGCTGTCTGATACCTTTGATGAAGTTTGGAATTCAGGGGTTAAAGAGTTAAATAAAGCATCATGGTCTGAAAATAAAAAATGTAAATCATGTGCATTATTTAAGGATTGTGGCGGAGGTTGTTATGCGTTAGCCTATGTATCCCAATTAAATTATGATAAGAGGTGTATTTTACATGAAAATTAGTAAAAATTGGTTTGTTAGATTTGAGCCAAATTTTCAAAGTTCTCAAAAGACTATATTATATAATAAACTAAATGGGGATTTGTATGAATTATCTGAGGTATATTTTGATTTTATTAATAATATAAATCAAAAAAAAGAGTTCTCTATTTTGATCATGAAAAAATATAATATTAATCAATCAGATGTTGAACAGATATCAAAAACTATATTAGAAAACTTAATATCATTAGGAGTTATACTAAATGACTGACATTAGCATAAGCAATCTAAAAAAGGTGTTTCATGGAAAAGTAGTATTGGATATTCCACAGTTCACAGCTTCTAAATCAGAAATTATTTCTGTCTTAGGTGTTAATGGAGCTGGGAAGTCTACCTTTATCAAGACTATTTCAGGTTTGTTGCTACAAGATGAAGGGCAGGTGAATATTTGCGGTTACTCCAATTTTTCTCCTAAAATTCACCAAGTCACTAAATTTGTCCTAGAAAGCGGTAAAGGATACTACGATTATCTTACAGCTAATCAAAATATTGACTATTTTCTCAAACTCAATAAAGCCTCCCGAAGTGATTTAGCTTTAAACATTGCGGTTTTGTTTCAGAAGTTGGATTTTCAACAACACGCTGATACACTTGTTTCAGAACTTTCTCAAGGAACTAGACAAAAGCTATCTTTAATTATTGCTCTGTTGTGTCGCCCAGAGGTTCTTTGTCTAGATGAACCGACAAATGGATTAGATGTGATTGCAAAAAAACAATTAGCTCAAATATTATTAGGATTGAGTAAGGGCAAGAATACGATTGTTCTACTAACTACACATGATATTTCGTTTGCGAGAGATATTTCTAGTAGAGTTTTGGTAATGGATAATGGTCGAATTAAGAAGGATGATAGTTTTGAGCATGTTTTCAGTCGCAAAAATACTTGGAAAAAATATGAAATTGTTTTACCTCTTTCTTTTCAGAATATAATTGAGCGATCATTTCAGAATTTACATTATGTTATACAAGATGAGGAAATGATTATACAAACTCAAGAGAAAGATGTAAAAGACCGCTTACTAAAAGAAACAGATATTGTCCGATTTGAGGAAATAGAACAGGATATTGAAGAAATTTTATACGAGGTTTTATCTAAATGATGAAAGATGTAAAGAGAGAATTTTTGAGACAGATACAAGAGACGATGCAATTTAAATTTAATCTTTTCTTTGCTAATTTTTCAATATTCATTATGGTTTCATCTTATCTGCATTATTTTGAAGAGTCTCAGAATAAATTTACTCTTTTTTGTCTTCTCTTTACTTGGTATTTTACTAGCCATAGTATTACACATCCAACATTTTTTATAGAAGATGATATTTATGATCGGACATTGATTAGTGTTATTCAAAGTAAAAAAAGTGTTGTGCATGTATTGCTTTTTAAAATACTTGTTCAAATACTTATAGATTTGATAAAGGCTATACCGATTTTTTTGATACTCTCATTTTTAAGTGATATAACATTTCCAGCCTCTATAGTAGAGATTTTTGTTATTGTATTAATTTGTCTGTTAGTTATTTTAATATTATACGGTTTAGGTTTCTGTCTTTCTAGTTTTTGCTTGACTTTGAATAGGACATCTAGTTTTACATCGTTGTTATCATATTTCATTCTCTTTTTTACAGGAATCTTAAAACCATTTGATGGCTTTTTGGGAATACTTGGACACATTTTTCCGTTCTATACATTAAGAGAATTCATTCACCGTCCATCAATTACTGAAGTGCTTATAATACTATGGTATGGTGTGGTTTATTGGAGTATTGGTTTTGTACTGTTTCACATATTTTTAAAAATGGCAAAAAAGAAGGGAAATATTTTTCATGTTTAACGAGTTAAAGAGATATTTTTATTATAGAAAACAATACAAATTTGATAGCCTTTGTGATGCTATTTATACATTGATATTTATTGTAGGGATCATCATGATTTTTTCGGGCCAAACATTATTAAATATTTTGTATTTTTATATCTACTTTCTAGTAACAAATATTACATTATTAGCAAATGAGGAGTTAGAATATGAGATTAGAACCAGTCAATACGACAATTTAATAACAAGTAAGTATAAAGTGAAGCGAATATATTTGAGACGTATTGTAGCTTATCTAGTTTGGTCCTCTATACTCTTTATTATTTCACTTTTTGTGTCAAACGTTTTTGGTAGTAGCACTCATTTTGTATTTCCTAAAATGAGTATATTTGGCGCTATTGTGTTTGTGTCAATTAATTTAGTGTTATTTTTAGTGTTTTATATGGGAGTGATAAAGTTAACAGAAAAATTTAAACGTGTATCCGTATTATTGAATTTTCTGAACACAATTTTTTTATTTTATTCAGGTTTGGTTTTTCCAACATCTTTTGAAACATTTGCAGATATGTTAAACAAAATTTTATCTCTGGGAAACAACTAGTTATCAAAAAGAATTTCAGTTTTAATTTAGTGTTGGACAATGATTCACAGGCATAACTGGAGTTAGGTAAGGTGAGTTAACAACGTACTAAAAATAAACTGAATGACTATATTATAAAAATGAGTAAATTTAAAGGGCGTTTTAGTCGCACTTTATATTTCTGTCCAATAGTTCTCAAATATCTTAATTTTTGGTAAAATAAAAGAAAAACGGCTTAGAAAGAGAAAAGCGATGTCCTTAACTAGTCAAATTATTACAGCCGAATTTCCGGATTTAGAAAAAGTAGAACAACTCAATACAGAAGCCTTTCCTGAGGAGGAGCGTGCACCGCTATCTGAGTTGCTACGCTATGGAGATGGGGAATATTCTCATTTCTTTGCCTTTTATGACGGTGATGAATTTGTCGGATTTGCCTTTTCGGTTTACAATGAAAGAGCCTTTTATGTCAGCTTTTTTGCGATTATGCCTCATTTGCGCAGTCACGGTTATGGTGGCAAACTTATTGATAAGTTGGTGGATTTTTATCAAAGAACCATGATTTTAGAAGTAGAACGGCTGGATGAGCCTTGTGATAATCTGGAACAGCGAAAAGCCCGTATGGATTTTTACAAGAGAAATGGTTTTCGCTCCTCACATGCCTACTTAGAATACGACGGTTTAAGTTTTGAAATCCTTTATAAAGGACCGTTTTTTGATGAGGGAGCCTATCGGGACATTTTCAAAAAGATTCAAGAAGATGGCTATTTTGAATTTGAAATCAAACACGGTCATGGAAGAGACTGGGAGTAGCTGAGAAGCCCCGTCAAAATTTTTAAATTTTTCATTGCTATATATAAAAAACGAGCTATTTATGCTCGTTTTTTGTGGTATAAAGTTTAATAAATTTCTGGGAAAAGTTTCGCTAAAATGTTAGGCGTAATGCTTTGACCGGGTCCTTCTGCACAATAGGTGTACATGTATATATATGGCTTGAAATTGAGTTCGATGCAGGTGCAGTTGGACTCTTTTTTGCTGGCTGGAAGCGTGCTATCCGAGATAATTAAATCCACGCCACAAACTCAAGCTCCCATAGCAGTTGCCATTTCTGCCGCTAATTCCTTGTAGGAAGTGTGCATGATTTCAGTCACATCTACTGAGTCTCCGCCAGTAGAAATATTAGAATTGCACCGGAGAAAGACTTGAACTCCTTTTGGTAAGATATCGTCTGCTTTATAACCTTGCTGAGCTAGCATGAGTAGCTCGATCTCTCCTAGTTTGATTCTTTCCAAAGGAGAGCGGTGATCTCGACTGCGCAGGGGATTGGCGTTTTTCGTAGCGACCAATTCTCGAATAGTGTGTCGACCGTCTCCTCTAACGTTGGCTGGCAAACGTAGGAGTACCGCTTCACATTTGCCATCTAGGACGAAAAAGCAGTACTCGGTTCCTGCGATAAATTCCTCGCCAAGGACAGAGCTGTCTTCTGAAAAGGCAATTTCCAATGCTTTTTGGGAACTGTCTAGATTGGTAGGCTCTTGAAAAATAGAAATTCCTAAACCGAAGTTAGTGGATTTAGGTTTGATGACAATCGATTTGTCCTTTCCGAAAGTAGCTTGTAGAATAGGAACATCTACTGCTATTTTTTCTAACAAATGATTGATGTTCACGGTAAATACCTGTTTGTTTTCTAATACTTTTAGTCTATTATAAAAATGCTTAGAAGACAAATGTCTACTACATTTTCCGAACTTTTTTAAAAGAAAATGCTCATAATTTTAGATAAGATACAGATTTTACAAAAGCGAGATGTTCAAACTTCGTCATTTGCAAATAACGATGGCGGTCTTATCTTGAAAAAAGAAGGAATTTTTCTTATAATAAAGTGTAAGATATAATTGCGGGTGAGACTCCTGCCATGTAGACAAGAAAGGACGAGCACTTAGCTCAGACAAGATTATGACATCAGTTGTTGTTGTAGGGACCCAGTGGGGAGATGAAGGAAAAGGAAAGATTACAGATTTCCTTTCAGCCAATGCCGAAGTCATTGCCCGCTATCAGGGTGGTGACAATGCCGGCCATACCATCGTGATTGGCGGTAAGAAGTACAAGCTGCACCTGATTCCATCAGGGATTTTCTTCCCAGAAAAAATCTCTGTGATTGGGAATGGAATGGTGGTTAATCCAAAATCTTTGGTACATGAATTGGCTTATTTGCACGAAGAAGGTGTTACGACGGATAATCTTCGGATTTCAGATCGTGCTCATGTTATCCTACCTTATCATATTGAGTTAGACCGCTTACAAGAAGAAGCAAAAGGTGATAATAAAATCGGGACGACTATTAAGGGAATTGGCCCAGCTTACATGGACAAAGCCGCTCGTGTCGGGATTCGGATTGCAGATTTGCTAGATAAGGATATTTTCAGAGAACGTTTAGAGCGTAATTTGGCTGAGAAGAATCGTCTGTTTGAAAAACTCTATGACAGCACAGCTATCAGATTTGACGATATGTTTGAGGAATACTATGCATATGGTCAGCAAATTAAACAATACGTGACAGATACTTCTGTTATCTTGAATGATGCTCTTGATCAAGGCAAGCGAGTGCTCTTTGAAGGGGCGCAGGGAGTGATGCTAGATATCGATCAAGGTACTTATCCATTTGTAACGTCATCTAATCCTGTTGCAGGTGGTGTGACGATTGGTTCGGGAGTAGGGCCAAGTAAAATCGACAAAGTTGTCGGGGTTTGTAAAGCTTATACCAGTCGTGTTGGTGATGGACCATTTCCAACAGAATTGTTTGATGAAGTAGGCAACCGCATTCGTGAAGTAGGCCATGAATATGGAACGACAACAGGACGTCCTCGCCGTGTTGGTTGGTTTGACTCAGTTGTGATGCGCCATAGCCGCCGTGTATCTGGAATTACCAATCTTTCTCTCAATTCGATTGATGTTTTGACGGGGCTTGATACAGTTAAAATCTGTGTCGCTTATGATTTAGATGGTGAGCGCATTGATTATTACCCAGCTAGTTTGGAGCAGCTCAAACGGTGCAAGCCAATCTATGAAGAATTGCCGGGATGGTCAGAAGATATTACAGGTGTTCGCAGTTTAGAAGAGTTGCCAGAGAATGCTCGCAACTATGTCCGCCGTGTCAGTGAATTGGTCGGTGTTCGTATTTCTACTTTCTCTGTCGGTCCTGATCGTGAACAGACAAATATCCTGGAAAGTGTTTGGTCAAGTTTGTAATAGAAGCAAACAAAGCGGGTTTCGGCTCGCTTTTTATTGACGCAATAAAAAAGTTTAAATAATGATTCTCTCTTAAGTTAATTTTAAGCTGGCTAGGTTATACTAAAATCATCAGATGAAGACCTCCTAACTTTATTTGATAGAAATCCTAAACTTTTTCATAATAATCTCCTGAAAGCCATCGAAAGGTGGCTTTTTTTATATTTTCGGGTTTATAACATGATATAATAAATGGAGAACAAAGGAGATAAATGATGAACTTTACAGATTTGTCTAATAAAGAACAGGAAAAAATAATGATAAGTAAAATTATCAGGAATTTAAAAAAGCTAGGTGGCTATGCAACCAAACGAGAGTTGCTAGATGCTATTAAAAAGGGAGAAAATACGATAGATGAGAATTTTTTTGAGGAAGAAAAAGTGTCTCAAAAAAGTGGAAAATTTATAAACCTAGTGATTACACTTTTGATTTTTCTGTCAAAAGTTTGCTTACCACGGGTTATCTTTCTAAACCAAAGCAATCGACTTTTGAATTGACAGAATATAGGTAGAAAAGTGAAACTGGATGAGCATTTTGCTAGCGATATTCAACAGAAAGCCATTCAATTTTGGAAAAATGAAAAGAAGTCAAAACAATTCTTCAAGTTATCCTTTGAAAAGGAACTAAAACATTCACTAGATGACTCAAAAGAAAATTGGAGAGTTGAGTTGACAAAAGCTTTAAAATCTATGTCACCACAAAAATTTGAAACTTTTGCTCGTGGTCTAGTCAAGGAGATGGGTATCAAACTAGATGAAAAAATTGGGGTTAGTTATACTAATGATGGTGGTTTAGATGGTTTTGGCGATATTACTAGTACAGATGACTTCAGAACCAATCGTGTAGCTATCCAAGCAAAGCATTGGGAAAACAAAGTTCCTTCTTCGGAGATTGATAAATTCCGTGGTGCAATGGATAAATACAATGCAGAATATGGTATTTTTATTACAACTTCTGATTTTTCAAGAAGTGCCACTGAAGCAGCTCGTCAAGGGACTAGAGTCATTACTTTAATCAATAGCGAGGATATTGCGGATCTAGTTGCCAAATATAAACTTCATGTCAGGGAAGTCATGACTTATGAATTAGGAGATTTTTATCATACAGAGGATTAGACGGTTAAAAGATGAACTATACAGTTGAAGAAAAAGAATTTTTTATGCGGGAGGCTTTGAAAGAAGCAGAGATTGCGCTTGCTAATGATGAAATTCCGATTGGTTGTGTTATTGTCAAGGACGGGAAGGTTATCGGTCGTGGACATAATGCACGTGAGGAATTGCAGCGAGCGGTCATGCATGCGGAAGTGATGGCAATTGAGAAAGCCAATCAGCATGAGCATAGCTGGCGTCTGCTGGATACGACCCTTTTTGTCACTATTGAACCTTGTGTCATGTGCAGCGGAGCAATTGGGCTAGCACGGATTCCGCAAGTCATCTATGGTGCAAAGAATCCAAAATTCGGAGCAGCAGGCAGTCTTTATGACATTTTAACAGATGAACGTCTTAATCACCGAGTTGAACTGGAAACTGGGATTTTGGAGGTAGAATGTGCTCAGATGATGCAAGATTTTTTTAGAAAGAGGAGACAGAGATGAAACGTTGGCTAAGTATTTTATTCTTTCTTTTGACATTGTTGTTTATTGGGTTGCTGATAGGGAATGTAGAATTTCAAGCTTGGGCTTTCACACGTCATCAAAATCAGCTATCTTGGTATATCCGTCCGATTCTCATTTTACCGATTATCTATTTTTCCTATCGAAAGAGCCTTCTTGGAATTTCTGCTAGCATCTTTGCTCTTTTTACCAGTATGATTTGGTTTTGGGAACCAAAGACGACTTTTCCTTTGGTAAAAGAGTTTCTAACTTATGAGCAAGATTTTTTACAGGCAGATTGGAATCTTAAAAAAATTTTATTTATCTTTTTGGTGATTAGTTTCTTTCTGCTCCTGGTTAGAGCAACTTGGCTCCATAGTTGGAAATTGTTGGCAATACTTTTGATTCTTACAGCTTTTTTGAAAATCCTCTGGTCTTATCTAGATAGTGGGAGAGCTGGTTTAACAATTGTGGTGCCAGCGATTCTAGGTTTATTTATCTGTTTATTTTTCCTTTCTTTTTGGATGAAGGGAAAATCTTAATTGGCATAGAAACAAATTTATGGTATAATACTTATCGGAGCAACAATTCTGCGTGAAGCGGGTCAGGGGAGGAATCCAGCAGCCCTAAGCGAGTGTGAATTGTGTGCTCTTTTTATGGTATGAAGAATAGGAACAATTCTAAAGCGCGTGTTGAAGAATTGAAAAACTTCTTCAAAAATAGTGTTTAGTTATAAATCAGTATCATTTCTGAGAAAGGAAAAGACAGATGTATTACATGGGAGAGATTTTTAGAGAACTACGAACAGGGAGGCACCTTTCTCTTAAGGAAGCAACTGGAGAGGAGTTTTCATATTCTATGCTCAGTAAGTTTGAAAATGGAACGTCAGATATTTCGGCCTCAAAACTGTTAATTGGTTTAGAGAATATTAGAACAGAACTAGAAGAATTTGTTTATTTAGTACGTGGCTTTCAGCCTACTTCATACACTCTACTAAAAAATAAACTATGGGAGGCTCAAGAACAGAAGGATATAAAGACGTTATGGGAAATGTACAACAATGAAATAGATCAATACCAATCTAAAAAAGAAGAGGAGCATATCCTAAATGCTATTGTTATCAAAGGTCACATGTTTTTCCTGGATGAAACCATTAAAGCAACAGAGGTCGAGCTGAATTTTTTATATGATTATTTCTTTTCTGTTGAAATCTGGGGAGAATATGAGTTGCGATTGTTTTCAGATATAGCAGCTTTATTTCCTATTGATCTCTATTTCCGGTACACTCGAGAAATGTTACAAAGAGTTGATTTTTTAGGGGATCTACAGAAAAATAAAAATTATATCTACACCATTCTCCTGAATGGACTGTTTAAAGCAATTGACAAAAAAAGTTTAAATAAAGCAGCTTATTTTGATAAAAAAATAAAAGAAAAGTTTTTTGATGAAAATGAAGCCTATTTGCGAATTGTCTATTTGTTCGCAGATGGACAGCATGATTATATTTTAGGACAGAGAAATGAGGGGCTTACAAAAATGAAAAATGCCATATCAACTCTTGAAATCATCGGCTGTGAGCATAGCGCAAATTATTACTCTAAAAATATGTCCGAATGGTTAAAAGAATTTGAATAAATGACAATTGAAACTTTTTTGTAAAAAAAAATTAAAACGAGGAAATAAGTCTATAGAATTAAAAATGGATTGATTTCCTTATTTTTTTGCCTAAAAATGAAGCTGAGTATATGATAATTTTGTTTTGGAGGTTGATTCTTAGATTTTGTTAAAAACCAATATTACGGCTTATAACGTACTGATTATTAGTTTATGATATAATGGTTCAAATAGAAGAGATGTAAATAAGAACAAGCTGTAATAAAAATGTTGAGGAGAAATTCTATGAAAGAAATTGATTATAGTCAATGGAAAATGAATTTATTTTATGAAGATGAGAATAAGAAAATATATATAGATACTGCATCTGAGGAAAAATATATCGTTTATAAGTTGTTTTCAGGTATTGAGGTTATGTATTGTAATTTTGTTAACAATGAGCAGTGGTCTGTTCCTGCAATATTTGAAGTTCCTAAATACTTTCAAATTGCTTATAGTCATAATGGAGCCCTGCAACTTGAATTGAATAAAGGCAAAACGGTTTGGTGCGATCCAGGAGACTTATACATTTTTCATGATGTTAATAGAAGATACTATTCTGAAGTTTTAACAACGGATTTTCATGGCTTTCATTTAATCATAACACCTGAGACGATTGATTCTGAAACAAGTGCCTATTTTCTAAAATATTTTGATTTGAACGTAGCAGATTTATATAAGAAGATTCAGACCATGAAGCCGGTATTGAAACTTAAATCTTTTGATAATGCCATTCATATTTGTGAAGAATTATATGAAAATATTTTAGAGGAAATGATTGGGGTTATACGAGTGAAGACAATAGAGCTGCTATTGCTTCTCTATGAAACAAATATAAATCAGGTACATATTTATAGGAATTTCACGAAAGAAACCATCGAAAAAACAAGGATGGCGAAAGCGTATATCGATGCCAATTTAGAGAAAAACATCACGGTAGAATATTTATGTATAACATTTGATTTAACGCTAACTTTATTTAAAAATTGCTTTAAAGAGTTGTATCAGCATGCTCCGTATGAGTATTGTTTAAAGGCAAGAATGACAAAAGCAGCAGAACTACTAGAGCATACAAATAATGACATTTTATCAATTGCCTTAGAAGTTGGATATGTGAATTCAAGTAGTTTTGCAAGAGCGTTTAGGAAAGTATATCATACTTCTCCAAGTAGATTTCGAGAAAATAAGCTATTTACTAAATTTCAATAGAACTTCATTTTAACTCCAGCAGCCTCTTGGCTATGGAGTTTTTGTTTTATACGGAAAATGAAAATTGATGTCCGATTAGTATATTCATGACCAAACAGAAGCGCAAGTGATTTATGAGTAGAGTAGAATACTGTTTATACTAAAAGGAGAGAAATCATGTTTAAGAAAATTTTGAAATATTCAGGAAACGACAACAAGCTACTTAAAATTTCAATTTTTCAAAGTATCTTGAGTATAATCTGTAGCATTATACCCTATTTTATTACTTATTTAGTAATTGACAAGCTTGTTACTAACCAAAAGATGGAGGGAGGTTTCTTAGCAATCGCTGCTAGTATAGTTTTTGTTATGCTTATACTGCAGAATATTATCTACTTAATTGGGTTAAATAATTCTCATATCTTTGCTTTCAATGTGTTGCAAAATATTAGGGAAAGTCTTCAAGAACGCCTAGAAGCATTACCTATCGGGTATATACAAGATAAGGGTAAAGGAACTATAAAGCAGGTGTTTGTAGAAGATATTGATAGTATTGAAATGCTTTTAGCCCATGCTATTCCAGAAGGAATCTCAAATCTTTTGGTTACGTTGATTGTGATAGTGATGATGCTTCTTGCTGATATTCGTTTAGGGTTGTTAGCTTTAGCTGCTTTTCCAATAGCTATTGCAGGATTTATGTCTATGTTTAAAATTGGCTCAAAATATATGGCTGAGTATTATGCAGCGGGTCAAAATATGAATAATAACATTATTGAATACGTTAATGGTATGGAGGTTGTTAAGGTTTTCAATCAGGATGGTTATTATTTTGGAAAGTATAAAGAGAGTATCTTAAATTATCGGGATAAAACAATTTCCCAATACAAAGCGACTCGATCTTCTGTTGCAACTTATAGTGTGATGTTCACTGCATCAGAGCTTGCTTTATTACCAATAGGATCCTACTTAGTTATGAATCAAAGTGCTTCCATTTCTAATTTAGTTTTAGTTTTATGTTTGGCAACTAGTTTGGGGACGCCCTTATTAAGATTGGTTTCTTTCTTGCCCGCTTTGATGCAAATAAACTATAAAATTGATGAACTAGAAAATATTATGAATTGTGAGCCTCTTCAAGTGGGAAATAATGAATTTACAGGAAAAAACTATAATGTCTCATTTGAAAATGTAGTATTCTCTTACGACGACACACCTGTAGTTGATGATTTATCTCTAACTGCTAAAGAGGGTGAAACAACTGCTTTGGTTGGGGAGTCAGGAAGTGGTAAAAGCACTTTGGCAAAATTATTAGTGCACTATTATGATCCTCATTCTGGAAAGATCACTATAGGTGGGCAAGATATTAGGGAGTTAAGTTTATTCACGCTAAGCTCATTAGTATCTTATGTATCGCAAGATGTGTTTCTATTCAATCAATCCATTTTTGAAAATATTCGTCTCAGCAAACCCACTGCAACAGACGAAGAAGTTATAGAAGCAGCAATGAAAGCGCAATGTTTGTCAATCTTCGAGCATCTTCCTAATGGTATTCATACGATTGTTGGTGCTAAAGGAGATAAGTTGTCTGGAGGAGAAAAACAAAGAATTTCAATTGCGCGAGCATTTCTTAAAAACTCTCCAATCTTACTTCTTGATGAAGCAACAGCGTATATTGATGCCGAAAATGAAAAGCTTATTCGTCGGGTAATAAACCAGCTTGCTGAAAATAAAACAGTCATTATGATTGCTCATCGTTTAAAAAATATTAAAGATTCTCAACGGATTTATATTTTAAATAAAGGTAAAGTTGAGTGCTTTGGCTCACATGAAGAAATATTGAGTGAAAGCAAAACATACCAACAGTTATGGCATGCTGCGATTAAGAGCGAAATGTGGCAACCGAAAGGAGGGGCTTGATATGATATTCAGATTTCTAAAAAGAATTTTACAGGTCTCCGGAAAGCATGGAACAAATATTAGACAATCATTTGTATTTTCAATTTTAGAATCAATTTGTCAGAAGGTTCCTATTGGACTTGCAGCTATAACAATTATAAAACTGATGAATCAAGAATTATCGCCTTCTGATAGCTTTTTGATATTTGCGGTATTGGTTATTAGTGTCGTTTTACAAATGATATTTCACTATATAAACGATCAATTGCAAAGCGATGCGGGGTATAGAGTTTTTGCAGATCTTAGAGTTAGTTTGGCAGACCATTTAAGAAAGCTACCCATGGGTTATTATACAGCTGGAAATATAGGGAAATTAAGTTCCGTATTAAGTTCAGATATGATGTTCATAGAAGAAAATGTTATGAGAACAATATCTCAAGTGGCTAATTACCTATTCAATACAATGATACTAGTCGTTTTCAGCTTTGTGCTAGATTACAGACTTGGACTTGTTGTCACGATAACATTGATTATCTACTATTTCTTGATTGAACAGCTTGCTAAAGCATCATTGGATGAAGGTCAGATCAAACAACAGCAAAATGAAAAGCTTACCAATGAAGTTCTGTTCTTTCTGGACGGAATTGCTGTTATGAAGAGTTTTAACCGTTTAGGAAGGAGTTCAAAATCTTTACGAAGTACATTTGAAAAAAGTAAACAGATTACATTAGATATGGAAAGTATATTTACTAGAAATCTAGGAAAAGTCTATATACTATTAGCTACATCTACGTCTATTTTATTGGGAATGCCCTTCTATTTATACGATTCCGGTATCTTCTCGGTTGAATATCTCCTTGCTCTTACCCTTTTTTATCTCGGATTGTTTATTCCCTTAAAAGCACTTAGTGGTGATGTGGCATTGTTTGCAATTATGGATGCCTGTCTAGATCGCATCAACGAGGTATTTAATGTTGAGGTCTTAGAAGATAAAGGGGAAAAAGTAGTTCCGCAAGATAGTAATAATTTAGCCGAAATTGAATTTGAAAATGTCTCATTTGGATATGATACAAATCTTGTATTAAATAATATCAGTTTTAAGCTGGCACCAAAAACTATAACTGCATTAGTTGGTCCGTCCGGATCAGGAAAGAGTACCATAGCAAATTTGTTGGCACGATTCTGGGATGTACAACAAGGAAAAATCAAAATTAGAGGTACGGACATTAAAGATATTCCATTAGCGGATTTGATGGATTCCATGAGTGTTGTCTTCCAGCAAACTTATTTATTCCAAGATACTATTTTAAATAATATTAAATTAGGACATCCAAAAGCTACAAGAGAGCAAGTCATTGAGGCGGCTAAAAAAGCTCGTTGCTACGATTTTATTGAAGAATTTCCAGATGGTTTAGATACTGTTATTGGTGAAGGCGGTGAAAGCCTTTCTGGTGGACAGCGGCAACGGATTTCAATTGCGAGATGTATTCTTAAAGATGCTCCAATTATTATCCTTGACGAAGCAACGGCAAGTGTTGATGCAGATAATGAATATTATATCCAACAAGCTATTTCTGAATTGGTGAAAAATAAAACTTTGCTTATTATTGCTCATAGACTAAATACCATTAAGTCCGCAGACAAAATACTTGTCATTCATCATGGAAACGTAGTAGAAGAAGGAACACATGATGAGTTGGTGAAATTAAATAATTTGTACTCTAAATTATTTAGATTGAACTCGCCTATTTAAATTAAAAATATAAATAGAATTTTAACAATTGTGAAAGGAAAAAATTATGAAGAAAAAAATGAATACAAAAGACCATATTTTTGCTGGTGCATTTGGTGCAATCTATATTGTTATTTTATTTGCATCAGTAGCGATACTTGCTATTAACCCGTTAATGTACTTGTTCACACCACTTATTGTTGGCATTATTCAAGGGCCAGTATTTGCTTTATATACTTCTAAAGTACCTAAAAGGGGAGCTATATTATTGTTGTCCACTTTATGTGGATTATTAATTACTGCATACTCTCCTATTCCGTTTATTGTGGCAGTTGTAAGTGGGGTGGTTGCTGAAATATTTATGAAGAATCGTGATAAGGACTTAAAAGGTAGCTTTACGCTTGCTTATTGTAGTTTTAATCTTTTAACTATGGCGCCATTTACATTACTTATCTTTGCAAGAGAACAGTTTCTGAAAGTTTCTCTTGGGTATTATGGACAAGCCTATGTTGATAAAATTACTTCCTTAACTCCTTCATGGATTTTAATTGTCTTAGTTGTTTTAGCATTAATTGGTGGTTTCTTTGGTGCAAGATTGGGTCAAAAACTTAATAAAAAACACTTTGAAAGGGCAGGATTAGTATAGGTGAAAAGTCGTGCAGATAGCCAATTACGATTTAAAAGTGATTCTTTCCTAGATGTTTCACCGCTAGCAAAAATCATTATCTTTGTCATTTCATCGACATTAATGCTTCAAAATAGATCACTCATTTCAGAAATAACAGTTGGCATCATTACTATTTTAATTCTTGTCAATAGCAAAGAGAAAAAACGGACTCTCGTATTCACATCCTTATATTTTGGAACAATTTTATTTGAGGTAAGTATAAGGATGTTGATTCTTTCTAGCTTCATTGTATTTGTATTTGGTCTGTTAAAAATTTTTCGTTTGTTTTTACCTACGATGGCTTTGTACTATATTCTTTCAGAAAAGACAACCGCTAGTGAGTACTTATCAATGTTTAAACGATTTCACATACCAGATTCTTTTTCAGTTTCATTTGTTGTAATGCTTAGGTTGATTCCTACTTTGAAAGAACATATAGTCAATATTCAAAAAGCTTTAAAATTTAGAAATTTAAAAGTTGGCCTTGCACTTTTTTTAACACATCCTTCTGTAGCAGTTGAGCGTGTTGTGGTACCATTACTTATTTCTTCAGGAAAGGTGATTGAAGAACTTTCTGCTGCTGCACTTACTAGAGGATTAGATGTTAGAAGAAAAAGGAATACAATATTAACTTTTAAACTATCTATTACTGATGTACTGATTGGGAGCTTGATGATCATCATATTTATTTACTTACGAAGGATAGGATAAATGAACGCACTTGAATTTAGCCATGTTTCTGTTCTCTCAAATGATAATTCCTCGAAATTGCTGAATGACATATCTTTCACAGTAAAAGAGGGCGAATGTGTCGTTTTGTGTGGTAAAAGTGGCTGTGGGAAAACAACGATTACTCGATTAGTCAATGGTTTGATACCACAATTTTACGAATCACTTCAGAAAGAAGGAACCATTAAAATATTTGAAAGTGAGATAAAAGACGAAACGCAGAGTGATTTATCTAAAATGATAGGAACGGTTTTCCAAAATCCGAAATCACAATTTTTTAATATTGATACTTCCAACGAGCTTGTATTTGGTTGCGAAAACCTTAATCTAAGCTATGATGAGATGATATCAAGAGTTAATGATGTTATCACTTTTTTATCTCTTGAATCGTTGATTAATCGAAATATATTTGAGCTTTCTGGTGGAGAAAAACAACGAATTGCCTGTGGATCAGTCATTGCGATGGAACCACGGATAGTAGTATTGGATGAGCCGACTGCCAACCTGGATCACGCTTCTATAAAACAATTAAAAGATGTTCTTATTAAGCTAAAAAACAAAGGGTTTACGATTATAATTGCAGAGCATAGACTTTATTGGCTACATGGATTAGCCGATACGTTTCTTTATTTAAAAAATGGAGAAATTGAGCAAAGTTACACGTATCGTGAGCTTGAAAGCCAAGGGAAAAATTTCTCTCAATTAGGTTTAAGGTTGCTAAATATATCTGATAACTTTCAACGATATGAAGAATTTTTAAATAAACCAAAATGGGAATTATATGAAGTGAATAAACCAAAAAATATTTCTGATTTTGAGATTCATTTAGAAAATGTGAAAATATCTTATGTAAAAAACACTGTATTTGATATTTCAGATATAACTTTTAAAAGTGGGACAATTATTGGAATAATTGGTAAAAGCGGAGCTGGGAAAACGACATTCGTCAATACTTTATTGGGCTTTATGAAGCATAAAGGGCATATAAAACTAAATCAGCAAATACAAAAGAGTAAATCGTTAAATGAGCAGGGGTTTATGGTAATGCAAGATGTTAACCATCAGCTCTTTTCAGATACAGTTTTAAATGAAGTTCAATTGGGAAACACGGCTTCAAAATCAGAGGCGGTTGAATTGCTTAAAAATCTTGGGATAGAAAAGTTACAAGACAGGCACCCTGCGTCTCTTTCAGGTGGAGAGAAGCAGCGAGTTGCGATTTCTTCTGCTTTACTGTCATACAAAAAAATAATAGTCTTTGACGAACCAACTTCGGGGTTAGATAAACAATCGCTTGATGATTTTTGTAATCAAGTTCGAAAAATATCTTCAAAAGATAATATTATTTTTATCGTCACGCATGATGTGGAAGTCGTCTTTCAGTTGGTAGACTATGTTCTTCCAATTTAATTGGAAAAAATTTAAATAGAGTTAAATACTGGGTACATTTTTAAATATATTAAAAGGACTGTCTTTCTTATTTTTTGCTGAAAAATGGATTTGAATATATGACAAATTTAGTTTGAATGTTACCTTTTAAGATATACTGAGTGCAATAAAAGTCTATTACTAATCATACAAAGACTGGAAAGGAAACTTAATATGAAATTATTTTTTTCTAATGCACTATATAGAAGTATCACACTATCAAGAATGTTCAATTTAATGGGGTCTTACATATACAATATTGTATTTGTGATTTATGCTGCTAGTTTACCCTACGCAAATATAGCTGTATTTATTGCAAATATCATTACGATTATTCCAACGTTTTTTACATTTTGGATAGGAGTACAAGCCGATAGAACAGGTAAAAAAGGCGATCTCATGATTGTCATAGGCTTTGTTCAGGCGATTCTATTTACAGTAGTAGCTTTCTTGATTTCTAATAAAACCTTCCTTGTTTTTGCAATTGTGTGTTTCTTAAATGTCGTGACAGATGTTTTAAGTGACTATGCTGGTGGCTTAAGAATGCCGATTTTACAAAAGAATTTAGAAAAAGATGAGTTATTTGAAGCTTACTCTTTTACTCAATTTATCACTTATTGCTGTAGCATTACTGGACAAACAGTAGGGGTTTGGTTGCTTGCAATTTCAGCCAATAATTTTGCATTAGTTGCTACGATCAATGCTCTATCATTTTTAATTTCTTCTATGGTGCTTCTACATAAACGCCGTCAGTTAATTCATGAAACTGTGACCTCAACTTTTGAGAAAAATTCTCTTTTTACACAATTTAAAATGCTTTATCAAAATATGGAGTTGATTTTTCAAGAATCTGAAAATGCTTCTTTCATTCACTTGCTGCTTGCGATTTTAACTTTGAATATGATGGGAGGAGCTATTAACAGTATTTACAATTTTTATTTTCTAAAACATACCATTTTTCATCTTACTTATGCGCAATCTCTTTTGATTGTAGAAGTTGTTCTATTGGTTGGCGCCATTCTAGGAAGTTTGACACCTCACGATTATTTTTCAAAAAAATCATTTTCATTTCTGCTTGTCATGAATAGTTCTTCATTTGGACTAGTTGGCATTAGTAATTTAGTAGGTCTGCCACCAATCATTGGGATTATTATCTTAGCTTTTTCAGCTTATATAATGGGAAAATCTACACCTAAACTGGATGCTATGTTAATGGCTAATTTACCATCTAATGTGTTGGCTCAAAGTAATAACTTTCTTGGATTGTTATTTACCTTTTCTTTACCATTGGGAACGGTCCTCTTTTCAGTTCTCTCTGCCTACAATATCTATTTGTGCTGGTTTATTTTTGCTGTCTGTTCACTATTGGCACTTTTGCTGTCTTTGCAAAATAATCGACTCAAAAAAGGAGACATTGGTTAAACTCTAGAAACTAAGATTAAGCTGCTATTTATTTTCCTCTATTTTTTATTTTAGAAGTATTCTGTGGGTGATTATTTCTTGATTTACGCAAACGATTGCTTTCAAGATTGGTATGAGATTGCGATTTTTGAAAGTTAACTATAAAAAAACAATTTGGAAACGTTTTAGTCAAGAAAATTGCTTGATAAAAAAGTGGTAAAGCGGTATCATAGTAGGGAAGAAAAATTGGAGGACTATAATGACACATATTCAGTTTAATTACTCAAACGTTCTTGGAAAATTTGTTGCACCGCATGAAGTGGACTATATGCAAACACAAGTTTCTGCAGCAGATGAACTATTGCGCAAAGGAACTGGTGCAGGAAGTGACTTCCGTGGTTGGCTTGACCTTCCAGAAAACTATGATAAAGAAGAATTTGCTCGTATTTTGAAAGCAGCAGAACAAATCAAATCAGATAGCGATGTCTTGGTGGTGATTGGGATTGGTGGTTCATACCTTGGAGCAAAGGCCGCAATTGACTTCTTGAACAATCATTTTGCGAACTTGCAAACCAAAGAAGAACGCAAAGCTCCTCAAATTCTATATGCAGGAAACTCTATTTCATCTACTTATCTTGCAGACTTGGTGGAATATGTTTCGGATAAAGATTTCTCAGTCAATGTGATTTCTAAATCAGGGACAACGACAGAACCTGCCATCGCATTCCGTGTCTTCAAAGAACTCTTGATTAATAAATATGGTCAAGAAGAAGCTAACAAACGTATCTATGCGACAACTGACCGCCAAAAAGGTGCTGTTAAGGTTGAAGCAGATGCTAACGGTTGGGAAACATTTGTGGTTCCAGATGACATCGGTGGACGCTTCTCAGTATTGACAGCAGTTGGATTGCTTCCGATCGCTGCATCAGGCGCTGACATCAAAGCCCTTATGGAAGGTGCCAACGCAGCACGTAAAGACTACACTTCAGACAAGATTGCAGAAAACGAAGCTTATCAATACGCAGCTCTTCGTAATATCCTTTACCGCAAAGGTTATGCAACTGAAATTTTGGTTAACTACGAGCCATCACTTCAATACTTCTCAGAATGGTGGAAACAATTAGCTGGCGAGTCAGAAGGAAAAGACCAAAAAGGAATCTATCCAACTTCAGCTAACTTCTCAACTGACTTGCACTCATTGGGTCAATTTATCCAAGAAGGTGCGCGTATTATGTTTGAAACAGTTGTACGTGTGGACAAACCACGCAAGAACGTGACGATTCCTGAATTGGCAGAAGACCTAGATGGACTCGGCTACCTACAAGGCAAGGATGTTGACTTCGTTAATAAGAAAGCAACAGATGGTGTGCTTCTGGCTCATACAGATGGTGATGTGCCAAACATGTATGTAACGCTTCCTGAGCAAGATGCCTTTACTCTTGGGTACACGATTTACTTCTTTGAACTTGCTATTGCGATTTCTGGTTATTTGAATGCTATTAATCCATTTGATCAACCGGGTGTTGAGGCTTACAAGAAAAATATGTTTGCCCTCCTTGGGAAACCAGGATTTGAAGACTTGAGCAAAGAATTGAACGCTCGTTTGTAATTTGTATACAATGGAACGACTTCTGAAAAGGAGTCGTTTTTTATACGCCGAGCATATAATTGAGTGAAATTTTCACAAAAACAGAAGAAAAAGATAGAAAGAAAGCGCTTTATTGTGTATAATAAAAGCAGATTATACAACGGAGGCGCTTTATGTCACAAGAAACTTATATCATGGCGATTGACCAAGGGACAACTAGCTCGCGAGCGATTATTTTCAATAAAAAAGGTGAGAAGGTTGCCACAAGTCAAAAAGAATTTACTCAAATTTTCCCACAGGCAGGCTGGGTTGAGCACAATGCAAATGAGATTTGGAATTCTGTACAGTCGGTTATTGCAGGTGCTTTTATTGAAAGTGGCATTAAGCCAAATCAGATTGAAGCAATTGGTATTACTAATCAGCGGGAGACAACGGTTGTTTGGGATAAGAAAACAGGTTTGCCTATTTATAATGCTATTGTTTGGCAATCTCGACAAACAGCTCCTTTAGCAGAAAAACTCAAGCAAGATGGCTATGTAGAGTTCTTTCATCGAAAAACAGGTTTGATTATAGATGCTTATTTCTCTGCAACTAAGGTACGCTGGATTTTGGATCAAGTAGAGGGAGCTCAGGAACGAGCAGAACAAGGGGAATTGCTCTTTGGAACGATTGATACATGGTTGGTCTGGAAATTAACGGATGGTGCAGCTCATGTGACTGATTATTCCAATGCAGCGCGGACGATGTTGTATAATATCAAGGATTTGAAGTGGGATGATGAGATTTTATCTTTGCTCAATATCCCAAAAGTCATGTTACCAGAAGTTCGTTCAAACTCAGAAATTTATGGAAAAACAGTTCCCTACCATTTCTATGGAGGAGAAGTACCGATTTCAGGAATGGCAGGCGATCAGCAAGCTGCTCTCTTTGGTCAGTTGGCATTTGAGCCGGGAATGGTGAAGAATACTTATGGGACAGGCTCTTTCATTATTATGAATACTGGGCAGGAATGCAATTTATCAAAAAATAATCTTTTGACAACCATTGGTTATGGGATAAATGGCAAAGTGACTTATGCTTTGGAAGGGTCGATTTTCATTGCGGGTAGTGCTATTCAGTGGCTTCGTGACGGCCTGCGCATGATTTCTAATTCACCTGAATCTGAAAAATATGCAAAAAATTCCACCAATGAAAATGAAGTATATATCGTTCCAGCTTTTACAGGCCTTGGAGCACCTTATTGGAATCCAGAAGCTAGAGGTTCTGTTTTTGGTTTGACACGTGGAACGAGTAAAGAAGATTTTATCAAAGCCACTTTGCAATCCATTGCTTATCAGGTGCGCGATATCATTGATACGATGCAAATGGATACTGATACAGCTATCCAAGTTCTAAAGGTAGATGGTGGCGCTGCAATGAATGATTTTCTTATGCAATTTCAAGCAGATATTCTTGGGATTGAGTTAGCACGTGCGACAAATTTGGAAACAACGGCTCTTGGAGCAACTTTTCTAGCGGGGCTTGCGGTTGGCTATTGGAAAGATGTGGAGGAGCTAAAAACATTAAATGCGGTTGGGGAAATATTCTATCCAACTATGCTAGAACTAGAGTGCCAAAAATTATATGAAGGCTGGAAAACAGCAGTTGCAGCGACACAATTTTTTGCAAAAGAAACTAGTAAATAGTTGAAAAAACAAGATTGTGAATGCAAGTAACATTTATTAGTCATTGTAAAAGAGCGATTAGGAGCAAATCTTGATTGTTCTTTTTGGTTTAAGATCTTAAAAACAACGTTAACTTTAAATTCTTAGAAAAATCGCTTATAACCTTCATTTTAGTTTAAGTAAGGAGAGTAGGTTAAATGGCGAATATGCTTGCTCTTATTGGTTTTTTTGAAAATTATGGTATAATAGATATAATTTTGGTAGATGGAGTTGAGTTTTGAAGAAAAGCTATCGCGTCAAGAGCGAGAAAGATTTCAATGCAATTTTCAAAAAGGGGCAAAGTGTTGCCAACAGAAAATTCGTTATTTATAAATTAGAAAAGGAACAAAAACATTTTCGAGTAGGAATATCCGTCAGTAAAAAACTAGGAAATGCAGTCATGCGCAACAAGATTAAGCGACGTATTCGGCACGTTTTGTTAACTCATCAAGTAGAGTTAGCGGCGCTTGATTTTGTTGTCATTTCACGGAAAGGTGTAGAAATTTTGACCTACCAAGAATTAGAACAAAACTTGCTTCATGTGTTAAAAATAGCAAAAATTTATCAGGATGGTTTAAGTAGTGAAAAAGAAAAGTAAGTTGATGGGGCTTTTAGTTCTAGCCTCTTTCATTTTAACAGCGTGTGGAACAAGTGAAGTCACAGCGAGTTCGTCAGATTTATGGGAGAGATTTGTCTATCTCTTTGCTGTAACGATTCGGTTTCTTTCGTTTAATGGAAGTACAGGAATTGGGATTATCCTCTTCACTTTAATTATTCGGACGGTGCTTTTGCCGGTTTTCCAATTGCAGATTAACGCTTCACGCAAAATGCAGGAAGCACAGCCATTGGTGAAAGAATTGCAAGCGAAGTATCCAGGGCGTGATATGGAAAGCCGTAATCGTCTGGCTCAAGAAACGCAAAAACTATATAGAGAATTAGGAGTGAAGCCTTCGGCATCATTATGGCCCTTGCTCATTCAAATGCCTGTGCTGATTGCGTTATACCATGCTTTGATTCGTGTTGAGTTTCTTAAAGTTGGGCATTTTCTATGGATGAATCTTGGGGCGACAGACCCTTATTATATTTTGCCAGTTTTAGCAGCTGCGTTCACCTTTTTAAGCACTTGGTTGAGCAATAAAGGAATGGCAGAACGTAATGGTTTGATGACGGGAATGATGTTTATCATGCCAGTCTTTGTCTTTTTCTTTGCGGTCAACGTAGCTAGTGGGGTTGCTTTATATTGGAGCACATCGTATGCTTATCAGGTTTTCCAAACGCTTTTATTGAGCAATCCATATAAAATTATTGCAGAGAGAAAAGCAAAAGCGATGCTTGAGCGTGAACGGGAAGAAAAGAAAAAACGTGCCTATCGCAAAGCACAAAAAAAGAAAAAGTAAGGAGGCGCTTGTATGGTATTGTTTACAGGAACGAGTGTTGAAGAAGCTATTCAAAATGGCTTGCGCGAGTTAGATATTCCACGGATGAAGGCACATATCAAAGTGATTTCACGTGAGAAAAAAGGGTTTTTAGGATTATTTGGTAAGAAATTGGCTCAAGTTGATGTTGAGGCTATCAATGAAACAACAGTAGTAAAAGCTAATCAAAGAGCTGTCAAAGGTGTTCCGGATATTATTAATGCGCAAAATGAGCCCGTAAAAAGTGTGAGCGAGGCAACGGTTGATTTAGGACATGTTGTAGCAGCGATTAAGAAAATCGAAGAAGAAGGTAAAGAAATTTCAGATGATGTCAAAGCTGAAATTTTGAAACACGAAAAAGAAGCGAGTACGATTCTTGAAGAAACGGGAACGATTGACTTACTGAAAGATAGTGATATCGTAAATTTTCAAAAATCGGTCGGTCAAGAAGAAAAGCCAACTGACAAGATTATTTCTTTTGATCAAGCTGCAGAAAAGCACTCGAACACCCAACCAATCGATGAAGAGTCAGCTAATTTTGAAGATTTAGGCATTCAAGTTGAAGAAAATTATGATCTTGAAGAAGTGATGGGGAGTGTGACAAGCTATGTGCAAAACATCGTGGATGAAATGGATGTAGAAGCTAGCCTTGCAAGTACTCATAATCGCCGTACAATCAATATGCAGATTGATACTAATGAGCCTGGCCGCATTATCGGATATCACGGAAAAGTACTGAAAGCTCTTCAGCTATTAGCACAGAATTATCTTTATAATCGTTACTCTAAGAGCTTTTACATTTCTATCAATGTCAATGATTATGTAGAACATCGAGCAGAAGTTCTACAAAGCTACGCTCAAAAGCTAGCTGACCGTGTATTAGAATATCAACATAGTCAAAAGACAGATCCTATGTCCAACAATGAGCGGAAAATTATTCATCGAATCGTTTCTAAAATGGATGGACTTACCAGCTATTCAGAGGGTGATGAACCAAACCGTTATGTTGTAGTGGATATTGATAGTGAATAAAGAGAAAGCCAGCAGAGATGCTGGCTTTTGTAGTAATAAACTAGGAGAAGGATATATGAAGAAGAGAGTTTTTCTAATTATTTTAGGGTTAGTACTACTTGACGCCTGTGGTCAAAAGAAAATAGAGAAGCAGGAGAATACTTCTGACTCAAGTAAGAGTACATTGGACAAAGAGCAAAAGAGTCCTTCGATTTCAGTAGCATAAGATGAAAAATTATATGCTTCGACTTTGGATAAATTAAAGAAAGATACTTCTGAAGGCTGTGCGAAGATATACACATTTTATGATATTGATAAAAATGGGACAGGATTCTTATTACGCAAAGCGTTAACGTGAATAACTCAGAAGCATTCTATTATAAAGAGTAAAAAAGAAAGGAGTTCTCATGTCACTTTTTCCAGCTATTGAAAGCTTTCTACCCCATCAGGGAGTCAAGTACATTTCTCCAGATAAGGCAGGCCAGTTGCGCAAGTCCATGCTGGAATTCAAGGCTAATGGACAGGCAGCGCGTAAGGAGTTTGCAGACTTGGTCAAGGATTTTCAGTGCCTTTATCCCAAGCTGACCTTGGAGCGAACTAGTCAGTGGATGAATCAGGCGCAGATGCTGCGGCCACATTTTTGGAATTATCTTAAAGGTTATGGGGAAATTACGGAGCCTATGTTTGCTCTGCGCTTGTATGGAACTGCAGAAGACTTTGGGGTGTCACTAGAGGTGAGTTTCATGGAGCGCAAGAAAGATGAGCATAGCCTTAGTAAGCAAAACCGAGTACTGAATCTGCCTATCCAGTCACCAGCTTACTATTTTGTCCAGATCAATGGTCTGAGTCAGCGCTTTGAAGGTACGGAGAAAAATCGTCAGTTTCTTATCCAGCAAGTGGCAGCCGGTCAGGCTCGCAAGGTTCTGGTCAAATACGATATTCCCCTCTATCGAGCCACTTCAAGGGATCAGGTGCTGTCCCAGTTGCAGGAGGCCATGACAAGCTTAATTCCCTTTTACGAAGCGACTCGAAGCCTATGATTACGTTTTTAAAGAGAAAGTTATTTCAGTAAGTATTGACAAAAGCCCCAGAATCATATAGAATAGTTAAGTATGTTTAGTAACTGATCACAATAGCCGGCTAAACGAATACAAGAATCTAAGAGGAGGTATTCAAAGTGAAACGTACTTATCAACCAAGTAAAATCCGTCGTGCGCGCAAACACGGTTTCCGTCATCGTATGGCAACTAAAAACGGTCGTCGCGTGCTTGCTAGCCGTCGTCGTAAAGGACGCAAAGTTTTGGCTGCATAATCCAAACGAATACAAGATGAAGAACCAACGGAAACTCGAGACCGCTGGTTTTTTTGTTGAATAGCAAAGAAGACAATCTGCATTTACTACAAGATTTTGATATAATAGAAGATGATATAAAGAGGAAATATAAGATGAACATTTTTGATACACATACCCACCTCAATGTGGAGAATTTTACAGGAAAAGAAGCTGAGGAGATTGCTTTCGCTCGTGAGTTCGGTGTTACTAAGATGAATATTGTAGGTTTTGATGCAGAAACTATTGAAAAGTCGTTAGTACTATCTCGGCAATATGAGGAACTGTACAGTACGATTGGTTGGCACCCGACTGAGGCAGGAACGTACACACAGGAAGTTGAAGAGATGATTATCAGTCATTCACACGATCCAAACGTTATTGCTCTAGGTGAGATTGGGCTAGATTATCATTGGATGACAGCACCAAAGGATGTACAAAAACGTGTTTTTCGCCGACAGATTCAGTTATCAAAAGAGTTGAACTTGCCTTTTGTAGTGCATACGCGTGATGCTTTAGACGATACATATGAGGTGATTAAAACTGAAAGTGTCGGTTCGCGTGGAGGCATTATGCATTCTTATTCAGGTTCTTTGGAAATGGCAGAGCGCTTTATCCAGCTGGGAATGATGATTTCATTTTCTGGTGTGGTTACTTTTAAGAAGGCACTGGATGTACAAGAGGCTGCGCAGAAGTTGCCTTTAGATAAGATTTTAGTTGAGACAGATGCGCCTTATCTAGCTCCTGTACCAAAACGCGGTCATGAAAATCGCACAGCTTATACTCGCTATGTTGTAGACAAGATTGCAGAGCTTCGTGGCTTGACAACAGAAGAAGTTGCACAAGTAACGTATGAAAATGCACTGCGAATATTTAATTTGAAAGAAGATTGATGAAAGAAAAGATTTCTCAGGTTCTAGTTGTAGAAGGTCGAGATGATACGGCCAATCTCAAACGGTATTTTGACGTCGAAACTTACGAAACGAGAGGGTCTGCAATTTGCCAAGAAGATATGAAGCGTATTAAACGTCTTCATGACCTGCATGGAGTGATCGTTTTTACTGATCCAGATGTCAATGGTGAGAGGATTCGTAGGATGATCATGACCGCTATTCCTAGTGTTCAACATGCTTTTTTAAGGCGTGATGAAGCCGCTCCTAAGTCTAGAAATAAAGGGAAGTCATTGGGGATCGAGCATGCTTCTTATGAAGATTTAAAAGCTGCTCTTTCTCAGGTAACTAAAAATTTTGAAAAAAAGACTGATTTTGATATCACACGTTCAGATTTGATTCGCTTAGGATTTCTGGCAGGCAATGACAGCCGCAAACGTCGTGAATTTTTAGGAGAAGAACTCCGCATTGGCTATTCAAATGGGAAACAGTTGCTTAAACGCTTAGAATTATTTGGAATCAGTTTAGCAAAAGTTGAGAAGGTGATGGCGTATTATCAAGAAAGCGAAAACTAATAGAGGAATAGTCTGAAAAAATGTATCAGAACAGGTAGAAATAGCGGAATAGGTTATCAAGCAGCTAAACAGCTAGATAGAGCAGATAAGGACCATGGCATCAATACTGAGATACAGGCCGTTTTTACGGAATACAAGGGCAACTATGTACTCTTGAATTGAAAAAATCGTGGTTTTGTGGTCAATCACAAAAAAGTTCAGTTATCAATACTGTTAGTTATATAAAAAATACATTTCAAAATTACAGTTTGAAAGAACAAGCTCGAAATAAAGATTATTTAAAAGTTCAAAATATGTTTAGGAGTGTTAAAATAAATGCGTAAAACAAAATTTTATTTAGTGGTAGCAGGTCTGTTATCAGTTTTCCTTATGATTCTTTCAGCTTGTAGTAGTTCTACTGGCAATCATGCTAATACTAATTATCTTCAAGGAGAATGGAAGGTTCAGACTGCTAATGGCCAAAATTCAACTATTACATTTGATAAAGATAGTGTTACTGTAGGAGAGAAAAAATTTGCTTATAAACAAAAATCGGTAAAAACTAAAAAAGGTCTCACTTATTATAAAATAGAACAGAACGGTGAAGACTATTCTGTCATTTTTCCTGAAAAGGATAAAAATATTGCTATAATGATTCAGCCAACATCATCAAAAGATGATTTATATGGAACGATGCTTTATGCCATGAACAAAAAGAAACAACCGAACTATAAACAATATGCTCAAAAGTATATGAATACAAAGTAGTCTCCAAATGTTTAATCTCACAATGGTGTTTATTATGATAGGTGTAGTATAAAACAAGCTGGGGGATTTCTCCCTCAGCTTGTTTTGCGATAAAGAGTTAGTAGCATATGAGTTACAAATTACAATTTTTACCATAATTAGATTTAACAAAATAGACTGATGTATTAGTAGACCAATGAAATAATTCCATCACTCAGAGAAAGCAACATTCTAGTGGAAATGAAATAGAGCATCAATATGCTTCGAATCTCTTTATAGATAGAACTGAACAGCAAGCAACAAAAGAAAAATTAGACGTAAAAAAGCTAGTTGCTTCAGCTAATATGATTAATTTTAATAAAAATGGTGTCCAAAATAGTAACAAAGATATTATGCAAGTTTATTAGCGGGTTCTTTTTCAGAACTACACTGCAAAAGTAGTTAATGGCGCATTGCAAAAGCAGTACAATGTGGATAAGAATTTTTATCTTGATCTTTATAATCACTCTGCAACTGCTTTGTATTTTGAAAAAGCAATTTTAAAAGCTATTAATGATGCTGTTGATCAAAAGAGTGTGAAGCAAGCTTTAGCAAAGCAAGTCATGCATACATTCTCAAAGCGAGCAGAATTACCTCTTGATTATACTAATCAAGTTAATAGTACAATCGCTTCTATTAGTGTTAGAGCTGGAGACTATACAGCCTTGTTTAATAAATTGAAGGCTATGGGTGCTCTATCAGATGAACAGATTAACTCTTACAATACTAAGTTAAATTTGTTAGAAAAATATGCTAGTGCTAAAGGAGCAACTACAGGGACAATACCAAGTTATTCCTTTATAAATGTGGAAAATGATAATTTGCCATCTACAGTATCAAAAACGTTTGCGATGGATTCGGTTTATCCGGAGATGAAAGCAAATGATAATAAAGAAAATAAATATGTTGCAACCTCAGTACGTGTAACAAATATCCGTGGCCGAGGTGCTCAAAATGTTGCAGTAACTCCAAGCGTCAATAGTATTTCAGAACCAACGTCCATTCAGTTTCAATTACAGTTTACCCCTAATGATGGAGTGAATACTGTAGAATTTGATGTTGAAATTGGTAATGAGAAAATACTAATGCAGTATACATTTTTCTATGATAATAGCAAAGTAAATACTGCATTCGTAAAAGAAAATTTATCTTCTACTCGGAAGTGAAAAAAGGGAGCTCTCGCTTTCTGGATGGCTCTACTAAAACTAGGGGGTCGTTGACAAACTGAAATGGTAGACTTATACTATTACTAGGCTTGCAATTATAGCACATACTGTTGTCAGCAGCTTAATTACTCTATGGCTGAGTTATATCAATTTTTAGTTATGAACTAAGGTATAAAAGATAAAGAGGAATCATATGGAAAAAGAACAAGATAAAAAAATAAATCATGGGTCTATGAGGGGACAAAAACGCCGTATTCATTTGGCGTTTTGGATTTTGCTTGTACTAGGAATTATGCGGATTTTATATATTTTATTTAGCTAATAGATAGAAAAGAGAACTATGAGAATTGCAGATTATAGCGTGACACGGGCAGTACTTGAGCGTCATGGCTTTACTTTTAAAAAATCGTTTGGGCAGAACTTCCTGACGGATACCAATATTTTACAAAAAATTGTGGATACGGCTGAAATTGATGAGAATGTTAATGTTATCGAAATTGGACCGGGTATTGGGGCACTGACTGAGTTTTTAGCGGAGAATGCAGCAGAAGTCATGGCTTTTGAGATCGATGAGCGTCTAATTCCGATTTTAGCAGATACCCTGCGGGATTTTGAAAATGTTAAGATTATCAATGAAGATATTCTTAAGTCAGACTTACAAGCTCGGATCAAGGAATTTACTAATCCAGAACTGCCTATCAAAGTAGTAGCTAATCTTCCTTATTACATCACGACTCCTATTTTGATGCGTTTAATTGAAAGTGGCATTTCCTTTAGTGAGTTTGTTGTGATGATGCAGCGAGAAGTAGCTGATCGCATCTCGGCGCAGCCCAATAGTAAGTCTTATGGCAGTTTGTCAATAGCAGTGCAGTATTATATGACGGCTAAGGTTGCTTTTATCGTACCGCGGGGGGTCTTTGTTCCTGCACCAAATGTAGACTCGGCTATTCTAAAAATGACTCGCAGAGACAAGCCGGCAGTCGAGGTTGAAGATGAATCATTCTTCTTCAAGGTCTCAAAAGTAAGCTTTACCCACCGAAGGAAAACCCTTTGGAATAATTTGACTAGTTATTTTGGAAAAACTGATGAAGTCAAAACAAAGTTGGAAGCCGCTTTGAGTAATGCTGAATTATCTCCAAGTGTACGAGGAGAAGCGCTTGCTTTGCAAGAATTTGCACGTTTAGCAGACAGCTTATATGAAGAGGGATTCAGATAAACTGCATAATAAGTATCACATAACAAAGAACCTCGCTAAGTTCATCTTAGCGAGGTTCTTCATAAGGAAAGGATGGGATTTGAACCCGCGCATGAATAAAATCCATTTGCCGGATTTCGAGTCCGGTGCCGTACCAAGCTGGGCCACCTTTCCAACATTACAGAATAAACACTTTTTGAATGGGGTATATCCAACTATGTTATTTCGTTCCAAACGAGAAGACAAAACATATCCTAGTGTGAGTTAGAAGCGCTGCATCAACGAAAGATCAAACGAAATAAAAATGCGGAAAAAGGGATTTGAACCCTCACGTCCGAATGGACACATGCGCCTGAAGCATGCGCGTCTGCCGTTCCGCCATTTCCGCTTGCTATCTATTATACCACATTCGCAACGTTTTTTAATCATTTTTTTGTACCAAAAAGCAAAATACTGCTTTTTTTGTTATAATGAACTTATTAAGCGTTAAAGGAGTCCATTTGAAAGGAATAATCGTGAAAGCCTTAGCGGGTTTCTATTATGTAGAGTCCGAAGGCAAGGTTTATCAGACCAGGGCTAGAGGAAACTTTCGTAAAAAGGGGCAGACACCCTATGTGGGGGATGAAGTTGAATTTTCTGCTGAGAAAGATTCTGAAGGGTACATTTTAAAAATAGCAGAGCGACAAAATAGTCTGGTGCGTCCACCTATTGTCAATATAGATCAAGCCGTCGTGATAATGAGCGCCAAAGAGCCAGATTTTAATCCTAATCTGTTGGATCGATTTTTAGTTCTCTTGGAACAAAAAGCTATCCGGCCGATTATCTATATCAGTAAATTAGATTTGTTAAGGGATGACGCGGAGCTAGATGTTTTCCTTAAAGCTTATCAAGCTATTGGTTATGATATTGCCAAAACAGTAGAAGAACTACTGCAGTTTTTAATCAGAAAAAAGACGGTCTTTATGGGGCAGACAGGAGTTGGTAAGTCCACTTTGCTTAATAAAATTGCACCGGATCTGAAATTGGAAACAGGGGAGATTTCAGAAAGCCTTGGGCGTGGCCGTCATACCACGCGAGCGGTTAGCTTTTATAATCTCAATGGAGGAAAGATTGCAGACACTCCGGGTTTTTCTTCCTTAGATTACGAAGTGGACAATGCAGAGGAATTAAATCGCGCTTTCCCGGAAATTGCTGCTGTCAGTCGAGACTGTAAATTTCGGTCGTGTACTCATACACATGAACCAAATTGTGCAGTAAAGCCTGCTGTTGGAAAGGGGCAAATTGCAAGCTTTCGTTTCGAGGATTACTTGCAATTTTTGAGTGAAATTGAACATCGTCGTGAAACGTATAAAAAAATAGCTAAGAAGCAACCTAAATGAGGAGGAATCTAAATGAATTCTTATAAAATTGCACCATCTATTCTAAGTGCAGATTATGCGAATTTTGAATCAGAATTGAAAAAATTAGAAGCAACAGGTGCTGAGTACGCCCATATTGATATTATGGATGGTCATTTTGTGCCCAATATCAGCTTTGGAGCTGGCGTTGTCGCCAGTATGCGCCCTCATAGCAAGCTAGCCTTTGACTGTCATCTGATGGTCTCCAATCCTGAGCATCATATTGAAGAATTTGCCCGTGCCGGTGCAGATATTATCAGCATCCATGCCGAAGCGACATCTCATATTCATGGGGCGTTGCAGAAGATTCGGGCAGCTGGTGTCAAGGCAAGTGTGGTTATCAATCCTGGAACACCAGTTGAAGCGGTGAAAAATGTTTTGAATTTGGTGGATCAAGTCTTGGTTATGACTGTCAATCCAGGCTTCGGCGGACAAGCCTTTCTGCCAGAAACGATGGATAAAGTACGTGAACTAGTCGTTTTGAGAGAAGTGAATCAATTAGGCTTTGATATTGAAGTAGATGGTGGTATCGATAATGAAACCATTCGAGTAGCTAAAGAAGCCGGTGCGAATGTATTTGTGGCAGGTAGTTACGTTTTCAAAGATGATGTGGCTCATCAGGTTCACACATTGAAAGAAGCATTGCATGACTAAGATTGCTATCTTTTCAGGCGGGATGATAGATAGTTTTCAAGTGGATTTTGATCTTTTTATCGGAGTCGATAGAGGGAGTCTTTTTCTCATTGAACAAGGCATTTATCCAGATTTAGCTATCGGTGACTTTGATTCTGTTTCAGAGGAAGAGCTAGCTTTGGTTTGTTCTCAATCTAAGGAGATACTTCAAGCACAACCTGAAAAAAATGACACAGATTTAGAACTAGCTGTCAAGACTGCTTTTGTACGTTATCCGCAGGCGCAAGTGACTATTTTTGGTGCTTTTGGAGGGCGCTTGGATCATACTTTGGCAAATGTTTTTTTGCCGAGCGATCCAGAAATCATGCCTTATATGCAACAAATTCGGCTTTGTAGTGCGCAAAATGAGCTCAGCTATTGTCCTAAAGGGCGTCACGAGATAAAGCCAGTAGCTGGTATGAATTATCTAGCCTTTATGCCTGTGAGCAATAGTCAGTTAACGATTGAAGGAGCCAAATATCCTTTAAATGAATCCAATTATTTTTTCAAAAAAGTGTATGCTTCTAACGAATTTATAGATGAGCCCGTTTTTTTAGAGTGCCAATCAGGTTATGTTATTGTCATTTATAGCAAAGATAGGAGTTAGTATGGAGTTTATAATTATCCTCTTATTGCTGGGAAATCTTGTTGTGACTTTTCTTTTATGGCAAAAGAATCAGCAACAGGCAGATCAGGTACAGAAATTGCTGGAAGATCAAGCTGATCACTTATCTGATCAGTTGGATTACCGTTTTGAGCAAGAACGGCAACGAAGTCTTCTGACACAACAACAACTGGAATTGGCTCTGGGAGATCGTTTGGGGGAGGTGCGTACGGATTTACATCGGAATTTAACGGAAATGCGTTTAGAAATAAGTGAAAATCTAACCCAAAATCGTGATAAGACAGATGAACGAATGCGCCAAATTCAAGAGTCAAATAACCACCGTTTAGAACAAATGCGCCAAACGGTAGAAGAAAAATTAGAGAAGACACTGCAAACAAGATTGCAAGCGTCCTTTGAAACGGTCTCAAAACAATTAGAGTCGGTCAATCGCGGTTTAGGAGAAATGCAAAATGTAGCGCGTGATGTTGGCACTCTAAATAAGGTGCTCTCCAATACTAAAACGCGTGGAATTTTAGGCGAATTGCAGCTTGGTCAAATCATTGAAGACATTTTGACACCGAGCCAGTATGAGCGTGAGTTTGCCACGGTTCCAGGCTCTAGTGAACGTGTAGAGTATGCAATTAAATTACCGGGACAAGTGGAAAAAGATTACATCTATTTACCAATTGATTCTAAGTTTCCTCTGGCAGACTATTATCGTTTGGAGGATGCTTATGAATCAGGAGATAAAGAAGAAATTGATTTTTGCCGTAAGTCTCTGTTAACTAGCGTCAAACGTTTTGCTAAAGACATTAAGAAAAAATATCTGGCACCTCCGGCAACCACGAATTTTGGAGTGATGTTTTTGCCAACGGAAGGGCTTTATTCAGAGATTGTTCGCAATCCAGAATTCTTTGACAATTTGCGCCGGGATGAGCAGATTGTGGTGGCAGGGCCGTCTACACTATCTGCTTTGCTTAATTCGCTTTCGGTCGGTTTTAAAACGCTCAATATTCAAAGAAGTGCAGATGACATCAGCAAGGTTCTGGGAAATGTCAAATCAGAGTTTAATAAATTTGGCGGTATTTTGCTCAAAGCACAAAAACATTTGCAACATGCATCTGGCAATATTGATGAATTGCTGACGCGAAGAACTAATGCTATTGAACGGACTTTGCGTCATGTTGAAATTTCGGATAAGTCGGCCTTAGATGGTCTATTAGATTTTCAAGATGAAGAGGAAGAATATGAAGATTAACCAAATGAAAAAAGATGAGCTATTTGAAGGATTTTATCTCATCAAATCTGCTGAACTTCGTCAAACAAGGGCAGGGAAAAACTATTTGGCATTCACCTTTCAAGATGACACTGGAACGATTGAAGGGAAATTGTGGGATGCACAACCACACAATGTGGAAGAATTTACTGCTGGAAAAGTTGTTCATATGCAAGGGCGTAGAGAAGTATATAACAACACGCCTCAAGTAAATCAAATTACTTTACGGTTGCCTAAAGTTGACGAACCAAATAATCCAGCTGACTTCAAGGAAAAACCACCAGTTGATGTACAAGAACTACGTGAGTATCTTTCACAAATGATTTTCAAAATTGAAAATCCAGTTTGGCAGCGTGTGGTGCGAGCCTTGTATGCTAAATATGATAAAGAATTTTATTCGTATCCAGCAGCAAAAACGAATCACCACGCCTTTGAAGCAGGGCTGGCTTTTCATACAGCTACCATGGTACGGTTAGCAGATGCTATTGGTGAGATTTATCCTCAGTTAAATAAGAGCTTGTTGTATGCAGGAATTATGCTACATGATTTAGCAAAAGTATTAGAATTGACAGGCCCTGAACAGACAGAGTATACGATTCGAGGGAATCTCATCGGTCACATTGCCTTAATTGATGAAGAAATTACAAAAGTGTTGGCAGAATTAAAAATTGATGATACGAAAGAAGATGTCATTATTCTCCGTCACGTTTTGCTCAGTCATCACGGTTTATTGGAATACGGTAGTCCGGTGCGTCCAAAAATCATGGAAGCTGAAATTATCCACATGATTGATAATTTTGATGCCGAAATGATGATGATGACCTCGGCTTTAGCCTTAGTTGGTGAAGGTGAAATGACCAATCGAATCTTTGCAATGGATAATCGTTCCTTCTATAAACCTAATTTTGATAAGTAAAAAACGAAAAACGAATGTTATTGCAAAAATAATGTTCGTTTTTTGAGCTTATTATGATATAATGAAGAAAATAAAATAAAATTGGTGAAAACATGAAATTAAGAAGAAGTGAACGTATGGTAGTCATTTCCAACTACCTAATCAATCATCCGTATGAGCTAACTAGTCTCAATACATTTGCCGAAAAGTATGAGTCAGCAAAATCATCTATTTCTGAAGATATTGTCATTATTAAACGTGCTTTTGAAGAAATGGAGATTGGACATATTGAAACCATTACAGGAGCAGGGGGAGGGGTTATTTTTACACCTTCTATCTCAGATAAAGAAGCTAGAGCAATGGTGGAAGAACTTTGTACGAAATTATCCGAAAGCAATCGGATTCTACCTGGTGGCTACATTTATTTGTCAGATTTGTTGAGTACACCTTCTATTTTAAATAACATTGGACGCATTATTGCCAAAACATTTAGAAAACAAAAAATTGATGCTGTTATGACAGTTGCTACAAAGGGAGTGCCATTGGCGAATGCGGTGGCAAATGTACTAAATGTTCCATTTGTGATTGTGCGGCGCGATTTGAAAATAACAGAGGGTTCAACGGTCAGTGTCAATTATGTGTCAGGCTCAAGCGGTGACCGTATTGAAAAGATGTTTTTGTCGAAGCGAAGCTTAAAAGCTGGCAGTCGTGTACTAATTGTAGATGATTTCTTGAAGGGCGGTGGGACAGTTAATGGGATGATTAGTCTTTTACGAGAGTTTGATTCGGAATTAGCTGGTGTAGCTGTTTTTGCCGAGAATGCACAGACAGAACGCGAACACCTAGAGTACAAATCATTATTGAAAGTGACAGATATCGATGTGAAGTCTAATAAAATCAGTGTAGAAGTGGGAAATATTTTTGACAAATAGATGAGGCGAGGATTTGAAAAAATGTTGGATTGGGATCAGAACTCCTTGAGGCCGATAATCTCATTGTTCTAGTTTTAGCATTCATTCTTGCTGTTGCATAAAAAAGATGGTGTGGCACGTACACCTGTTACAGGAAATCAAGATACTGTGACGTTTCAAACAAATGCAGGATATTCCTTCCCTTAAATATAATCAGCTATTATAGGACAAGTGAGAGCGACCTAGCTCAAGATCTAATGCCTTAAGAACAGATGTCCCGACTACAAAGACTACAGGGCAATAGTTGGGTTGCAGTTGAAAAAACATAAAAAATATATTGACAAATAAAGTTCCGTCGTGTTATACTAATAGACGGTACTTTTTACTTTTGGTCTCTCAAAAGTGTACAGAGACGTGCTGACAAATGTTGCAAAAGTGCACACAGATGATAGCTGTCACCAAGTGTATCATCACCAAAATTAAAAATACAGGAGAAAATGTAGATGCCTACAATTAACCAATTGGTTCGCAAACCGCGTAAATCAAAAGTAGAAAAATCGAAATCACCAGCTTTAAACGTTGGTTATAATAGTCTGAAGCGTGTACCTACTCGTGAAAACTCACCACAAAAACGTGGTGTAGCAACTCGTGTTGGTACTATGACACCTAAAAAACCGAATTCGGCTCTTCGCAAATTTGCTCGTGTACGTTTGAGCAATCTTATTGAAGTAACCGCTTATATCCCAGGTATCGGACATAACTTGCAAGAACACAGTGTTGTGCTTCTTCGTGGTGGACGTGTAAAAGACCTTCCAGGGGTACGTTATCACATCGTTCGTGGTGCACTTGATACAGCAGGTGTAACTGATCGTAAGCAAGGCCGTTCTAAATACGGTACCAAAAAACCAAAAGCATAAGGAAAGGGGATAAAGATAAATGAGTCGTAAAAACCGTGCGCCTAAGCGCGAAGTATTGCCAGATCCGCTCTACAATTCAAAATTAGTGACACGTCTTATCAACCGCGTTATGCTTGATGGGAAACGTGGTACAGCGGCTTCTATCGTTTACGGAGCCTTTGAGCAAATCAAAGAAGCTACTGGAAACGATGCACTTGAAGTATTTGAAACAGCTATGGAAAACATCATGCCTGTACTTGAAGTACGTGCTCGCCGTGTTGGTGGGTCTAACTATCAAGTCCCAGTTGAAGTTCGTCCAGAACGTCGTACAACCCTTGGTCTTCGTTGGTTGGTAACTATTTCACGTTCACGTGGAGAACACACTATGCAAGATCGTCTTGCGAAAGAAATTATGGATGCGGCAAACAATACTGGTGCAGCTGTTAAAAAACGTGAAGATACTCACCGTATGGCTGAAGCTAACCGTGCTTTTGCTCACTTCCGTTGGTAAGATTGCTACTCTTTTTAGAGACTTGCAAAAAGCTCAGTACTCTTACTAATTAGCATGAGTAATCAACAAGCGGGTAGGATTTGCCTACTCGCTTTTCTTAAAATATGTTATAATAAACTGTAAATAAAATAATAGGAGAAATAAGCAAATGGCTCGCGAATTTTCACTTGAAAAAACTCGTAACATCGGTATCATGGCTCACGTCGATGCTGGTAAAACAACAACGACTGAACGTATTCTTTACTATACCGGTAAAATCCATAAAATTGGTGAAACACACGAAGGTGCTTCACAAATGGACTGGATGGAACAAGAACAAGAACGTGGTATTACAATTACATCTGCTGCAACAACAGCACAATGGAAAGATTATCGTGTCAATATTATCGACACGCCAGGACACGTGGACTTCACTATTGAAGTACAACGTTCGCTTCGTGTATTGGACGGTGCTGTAACTGTTCTTGATTCACAATCAGGTGTTGAACCTCAAACGGAAACAGTTTGGCGTCAAGCAACTGAGTATGGTGTTCCACGTATCGTATTTGCTAACAAAATGGATAAAATCGGTGCAGACTTCCTTTACTCAGTAAGTACCCTTCATGATCGTCTTCAAGCAAATGCTCACCCAATTCAATTACCAATTGGTGCAGAGGACGACTTCCGTGGAATCATTGACTTGGTTCGTATGAAAGCTGAAATCTATACAAACGACCTTGGGACAGATATTCTTGAAGAAGAAATTCCTGCTGATTACCTTGAACAAGCTCAAGAATGGCGTGAAAAATTAGTCGAAGCAGTTGCTGAAACTGACGAAGACTTGATGATGAAATACCTTGAAGGTGAAGAAATTACTGAGGCAGAATTGAAAGCTGCAATCCGTAAGGCAACGATTAATGTTGAATTCTTCCCAGTTCTTGCTGGTTCTGCCTTCAAGAACAAAGGTGTTCAAATGATGCTTGATGCAGTTATTGACTACCTTCCAAGCCCACTTGATATTCCAGCTATTAAAGGTGTAAACCCAGATACAGACGAAGAAGAAACTCGTCCAGCTTCTGATGAAGAACCATTTGCAGCACTTGCTTTCAAGATTATGACGGACCCATTTGTAGGTCGTTTGACATTCTTCCGTGTTTACTCAGGTGTCTTGAACAGCGGTTCATACGTATTGAATACTTCTAAAGGTAAACGCGAACGTATCGGACGTATCCTGCAGATGCACGCAAACCACCGTAACGAAATCGAAACTGTTTACGCAGGTGATATTGCTGCAGCTGTTGGTTTGAAAGATACCACGACTGGTGACTCATTGACGGATGAAAAAGCAAAAATTATCCTTGAATCTATCGAAGTTCCAGAGCCAGTTATCCAATTGATGGTGGAACCAAAATCTAAAGCTGACCAAGACAAGATGGGTATTGCTCTTCAAAAATTGGCTGAAGAAGATCCAACATTCCGTGTTGAAACAAACGTTGAAACTGGTGAAACAGTTATCTCTGGTATGGGTGAGCTTCACTTGGATGTCCTCGTAGACCGTATGCGTCGTGAATTCAAAGTGGAAGCAAATGTGGGTGCTCCTCAAGTATCTTACCGTGAAACCTTCCGTGCCCAAACATCAGCGCGTGGCTTCTTCAAACGTCAATCTGGTGGTAAAGGTCAGTTCGGTGACGTTTGGATTGAATTTACTCCAAATGAAGAAGGAAAAGGCTTCGAATTTGAAAATGCTATTGTTGGTGGTGTCGTTCCACGTGAATTTATCCCAGCCGTAGAAAAAGGATTGGTTGAGTCAATGGCTAACGGTGTCCTTGCAGGTTATCCAATCGTTGACGTGAAGGCGAAACTGTATGATGGTTCATACCATGATGTCGATTCATCAGAAACAGCCTTTAAAGTTGCTGCCTCTCTTGCTCTTAAAGAGGCTGCTAAGACTGCGCAACCAACTATTCTTGAACCAATGATGCTTGTTACTATTACTGTTCCAGAAGAAAACCTTGGTGATGTTATGGGACATGTAACAGCTCGTCGTGGACGTGTTGATGGTATGGAAGCTCATGGTAACAGCCAAATCGTGCGTGCTTATGTACCACTTGCTGAAATGTTCGGTTATGCAACAGTTCTTCGTTCAGCATCTCAAGGACGTGGTACTTTCATGATGGTCTTTGACCACTATGAAGATGTACCGAAGTCAGTACAAGAAGAAATCATTAAGAAAAATAAAGGTGAAGCTTAATTAAGCAAAACTTACACGTCCGCAGCTGCGGGCGTTTTTTATGTGACTTTCAGTCCGTCTCGCTCCGTAAGGTGCGAGACAAATAAACCACCCGTTTGACGGATGGTTATGATTATAAAAGAGTTCAGATCCTTGTGGAATCTGAACAATTAATGATTCAACTCTACAGAGAAAAGAGAAACTTAGCCGCATCATCGGAACTATCAAGAGCTTTTAAGGAGTTTTTGCTCAAAAGAAAGACGGTGTCACATACTTTGAAGACTTCGGATAAATTATGAGAGGTCAGTAAAATAATTTTTTCAGAGCCGTATTCTTTTAGCAAATTGTATGCGGCGAAACGTCTTCGTTCATCCAGCCCGTCCAGCAACTCATCTAAAATAAGAATATCACTTTGAATAGACAGGGCATATAAGAAAGCGAACAGCTCTTTCATTCCTAGAGAATATTTTCCGATTTTTTTCTTGAAATAATTAGCTCCGCCCATTCTAGCTAAATTTTTCTGAAATGTACTTTGCTCCTCTGAGGACAATAATGTGAGATAGTCATGGGCTGACAGATGCTTGTCAAAAATGTCTAGGCTTGGAATGTAAGCAACTTTTCCGCTTTGGATTTCTCCATCGAATCCTTTGATTTCTCCGTTGATTAGACTAAAGAGGGTGCTTTTGCCAATGCCGTTTGGTCCGATCATTCCATAAAGCCCTGGAGTTGTCAGTTCAAACGTTAACTGTTGAAAGATAGTTGTTGTTAGATTGTTTATAGAGAATCCTGTCATAATTTCCCATCCTTTCTATAATAGTAATGCTGATATAGATAATGGGAAGCTAGTATAAACCCCAAACTCAAAACGAGCAGATAAACAACTCCTATGAGGAAGGCATTCTGAGGGAGAATTTTAATGTCATTGATGAGCTGCCCATAGCCAAGATATTCAAAAGGAAAAAATTTCTTGAGAGGCTGGAACCATTCTTCTTGAGATAAAGTGAGAAAACCAGTCAAGAAGACAACAATCAGGCCGATGACAACCAGGCTTTTCTTGAAAATGAGAGACAGGAGCTGACCCAGGCTGGCCAGGAAGAGGAGGGCGACCAGAAAGAGGGGCAGGG
Source organism: Streptococcus intermedius SK54 = ATCC 27335 (assembly GCF_000413475.1). Classification (GTDB taxonomy): domain Bacteria; phylum Bacillota; class Bacilli; order Lactobacillales; family Streptococcaceae; genus Streptococcus; species Streptococcus intermedius. The sequence continues at coordinate 162,714 of NZ_ATFK01000002.1, forward strand.
TTTGCAGGACAATCTGCCAGATGGGCACAATAGTCCGGTCCAGGTAGAGATAAGGATAGTTCCAGGTGCCAAAACTGTCCAGCAGGCCTTTGGCTACATAGAGGACAGCGAAGAGCAGGAGGGTGAACAGAAAGGTCACCAAGATAGGAACCAGCAGTTTGATGAGCAGGTGCTTGAGCTTGCGACCGCCCAGCAGCTGATAAAAACGAATCTGCGAACTCTCAATCTCGCTACTGAGGGAATCGGCTATAAGGACGGTGATGAGAACAAAGATGGTGGTAGAGGACAGCCAGGCTGTCATGATGTGGCCTATGCTAAAGGCAGCTTCGCTTGTGTTATTAAATGAAAGACTCGGACTTCCTCCGACTGCTTTTACAGCTTCGCGGTAACGGATACTAGCTTTTAAATTCTGATAGTCATCAGAGTTTTTGTCTGTTGTGGAGTTAAGTAGGGTTAACAAGCCCTGATATTCCAGTTGAGCAACTTTTTCTAGATCCTTCTTTTTTAAAGCGGCTAATTCTTCTGATAGAAGAACTTCTCTTTCTTGTTCCAATTTTAGCTGTTGACTGATAACCTTATCGGCAGGATTTAGCTGAGCCTGACTTTGTAAATTTTTCACCGATTGTTTGCTTTGTTGGAGCTGCTCTCTGATAATAGCCAGATTGCTATTGAAGCTCTGCTTGTTTATTGCTGTTTGGTTGAAGATAAATAGCCCCAAAAAGATGGCAGCCAGCAGGATTAGACAGATTTTATTTTTGGGACTTTTTAGAAAGCGTTTCAGTTCAAAGCGAAAAAAATCCATAAATATACCTCGTACAAAAGGAACATAGAGGCTAGATTGATAGCCTCTATGTTTAGCTATTAATAAGTCTGATAGTGATAGATATAAAGAAATGCTGGATTAATACCTTCATAACGATTAATCCGTTCTATTTTGGATACACGAAAACCTCTGTGATAATACAAGTTCATCCAAGAATAAGATGTTCGAGTGACTCCACCCATAACAAGATGAACCTCATATTTAGTGTGTACAACTGAGGCTATGTTAGCAGCTGAGACGATATTTTTGGCACCTAGACCAAGTAAAGTTGCAAGAATTGCAATCAATAAAGCGTTTTTCTTAACTTTTTTCACCATTGTATTTATCCTCCTTACAATAAATATAAAAGTGTTTGTCTAGACATTTTTTATTATATCATAAAAACTGCAAAATGTAAAGCGCTTTCACGTATAAAATGTCCACATTATTGTTCTTTTTCTGATAATTTAGAAAAATCACAAAATACTTTATAGATAATTACAGAATTTGAAAAGAGCTAAAGTACTAATATTAGAAATCAAATGAATATGACTACAAATAGATTTTGTGACAAGGCATAGTACTTCTAATGCTGAATCTTTCTGTAATGTATGGGAGCTATCGTGAAAAAAGTTTGAAAAAACAAAAAGAGGTTTCTTTTACTATGCTGAAATCAGTTGCAATTTTAAGAGAGAAAGTATATAATAGATATGTTGAAAGGTGATTTGTAGCAACTCAAGTTACTCTTTTCACATAAAAATTTTTTTGATTTTCATAAGGAGGAAATCACGAATGGTAGTTAAAGTTGGTATTAACGGTTTCGGTCGTATTGGTCGTCTTGCATTCCGTCGTATCCAAAACGTAGAAGGTGTTGAAGTTACTCGTATCAACGACCTTACAGATCCAGTAATGCTTGCACACTTGTTGAAATATGACACAACTCAAGGTCGTTTCGATGGTACTGTGGAAGTTAAAGAAGGTGGATTCGAAGTTAACGGTAAATTCGTTAAGGTTTCTGCTGAACGTGACCCAGAACAAATCGATTGGGCTACTGATGGTGTAGAAATCGTTTTGGAAGCAACTGGTTTCTTTGCTAAGAAAGATGCAGCTGAAAAACACCTTAAAGGTGGAGCTAAGAAAGTTGTTATCACTGCCCCTGGTGGAAGCGATGTTAAAACAGTCGTATTTAACACTAACCATGATGTTCTTGATGGTACTGAAACAGTTATCTCTGGTGCTTCATGTACTACAAACTGTTTGGCTCCAATGGCTAAAGCACTTCAAGACAATTTCGGTGTCGTTGAAGGTTTGATGACTACTATCCACGCTTACACTGGTGACCAAATGATCCTTGACGGTCCACATCGTAAAGGTGATCTTCGCCGTGCTCGTGCTGGTGCTGCAAACATCGTTCCTAACTCAACTGGTGCTGCTAAAGCTATCGGTCTTGTTATTCCAGAATTGAACGGTAAACTTGATGGTTCAGCTCAACGTGTTCCAACTCCAACTGGATCAGTTACTGAATTGGTTGCTGTTCTTGAAAAGAATGTTACTGTTGATGAAGTAAATGCAGCTATGAAAGCAGCAGCTAACGAATCATACGGTTACACAGAAGATCCAATCGTATCTTCAGATATCGTAGGTATGGCTTACGGTTCATTGTTCGATGCAACTCAAACTAAAGTTCTTGACGTTGATGGAAAACAATTGGTGAAAGTTGTATCTTGGTATGATAACGAAATGTCATACACTGCACAACTTGTACGTACTCTTGAATACTTTGCAAAAATCGCTAAATAATTCATTAGTATAGAGAAGAGAGGATTGCCTCTCTTTTTTGTTGTTATTTAAAAACCGTATATAATTATTCCGATTATGATTTGCTCCATGAAAAAAAACAACTTGAAATTATTAGATCAAGTTGTTTTTTTAGCTATTTATGCAAGATTATCTTGCTAGAGTTCTTCATCTGGTGTTAAAATCATTGGAATAATGATAGGCTCACGCTCTGTATTTTCATATAAAAATGGCCGAAGAGCATTTACAATAGCTCCATTGACAGACTGGATGCTGGCATCTTTATTTTTCAATGCAATACGTATCGCATTGAAAAGAATACGTTGGCTATGACGGATCAGTTCAACTGATTCCCGCATATAGATGAAACCGCGGCTGAGAATATCAGGACCGGCTAAGATCATCTTGGATTTAAAGTCAACAGTGGCTACTGCAAGGACAACGCCATCTTCGGAAAGGTCACGTCTGTCACGAAGGACTGCAGCACCAATTTCTCCAATACGATTGCCATCGACATAAATATCTTGTGCATTGAAACTTCCAGCAATGCGAGCAGAATTAGCAGTTAACGCTAGAACATCTCCATTGCTCATGATAAAGATATTGTCTTTAGGCACTCCAGTATCCATTGCAAGTCCCGCATGCACTTTTTGCATACGGTATTCACCATGGACGGGCATGAAATATTTCGGTTTTATCAAACGAAGCATGAGTTTTTGCTCTTGTTGACCTCCGTGTCCAGATGTATGGATGTTATTGATTTTTCCATGGATAACATCAACGCCTGCTTCTGAAATGGTGTTGATAAGCTTATTGACACTAGTAGTATTTCCTGGGATAGGACTAGAAGAGAAAATCACTGTATCACCTGGTTGAAGCTGTACTTGACGATGTGTTCCGTTTGCAATGCGTGAAAGGGCCGCCATTGGCTCTCCCTGACTACCTGTACACATGATGAGAATCTCACCAGCAGGGTAATCTTTGATTTCATTTGGTTCGATGAAGGTTCCTTTAGGTGTTTTGATGTAACCTAGCTCAATTCCATTGGTAATGGCTTTTTCCATTGAGCGTCCAAAAACGGCAATTTTTCGCCCAGTTTTAACAGCAGCCTCCGCAGCTTGTTGGAGGCGGAAGATATTTGAGGCAAAAGAGGCAAAGATAATCCGTCCATGAATGCCTTCGATGATCTTCATGATAGACTGTCCAACGACTTTTTCAGAGTTTGTGAAAGTCGGAATTTCCGCATTGGTTGAGTCAGACAGCAATGCTAGAACGCCATCTTCACCGAGGGCAGCCATTCGGTGCAAATCAGCGGGCTCTCCAACGGGGGTCAAGTCGAATTTAAAATCACCGGTACATACTATTTTCCCTTGAGGTGTGTGAATGACAATTCCCAAAGGTTCTGGAATGGAGTGAGTGGTACGGAAGAAGGTTGCCTTTAGATTTTTAAATTGAAGCTCAGTATTTTGATTGATTTCGTAGAGCTTGGCATCGCGTAAGAGACCGTGTTCTTCTAATTTACCACGGATAAGTGCAAGTGCAAGTGGACCAGCATAAATAGGAACGTTTGCTTGTTTAAGAAGAAAGGGAATTCCACCAATATGGTCTTCGTGACCGTGAGTGATGAGCACTCCTTTGATACGGTCAATATTTTCTACGATATAGGAATAATCAGGAATGACGTAATCAATCCCTAAAAGGTCGTCTTCAGGAAATTTAATACCAGCATCGACAATGATAATCTCATCTTGGTATTCGATGCCGTAGGTATTCTTTCCGATTTCTCCTAGACCACCAATGGCAAATACACCGACTTCTTCGGATTTTAAGGTATAAGACATGGTTTAAAGCTCCGTAATTGTAAAGTTGCCTGATTCTTTTTCATATTCTAAATGTTTATCAGACAAGCATGTGATAAATTCAATATTGTAAGGTGTTTTTTCTTCAACAAGTTTCTGTGCTTTTATTCGTCCGTCTAATTCGTCTTTGGCATCAATATCCAAGTAAAGCGTATGTGTGTTTTCGCGTCGTGGATTGCGTTCTTTTGTTTCTTGATAAAAAATTTTGTAAATCATTTCAGTTCCTTTCTTATTCATACTCAATCTACCAGAAAACAGCCACCTTATTTTCAAGGGCGGTTTTCATCTATTTGGTTATCCGAGTAATAAATTGATTTTGATACGTTACAATTATAATTATTATATCATAAAAAGGTTATTTAGTAAAAGAAAGAAATAAGAAAATCTAGGAAAACGATTTTCACAAGGTCTTGTTTTTTGTAAATCATATTGAGGAAATCCGTATTTTTTGTAGTATAATAGAAAGTAGATTAGCACGAAGGAAATACAAAAATGAAAGTTTTAGCTTTTGATAGCTCTAGTAAGGCACTGGCAATTGCTATTTTAGAGGATGAACAGTTGCTTGCTGAGATGACAATCAATATTAAAAAAAATCATAGCATTACATTGATGCCAGCAATTGATTTTCTCATGGAAAGTTTGGATTTAAAACCAACTGACTTAGAACGCATTGTGGTTGCAGAAGGTCCGGGTAGTTATACAGGTTTGCGAATTGCTGTGGCAACAGCTAAAACTCTGGCTCATACCCTTAAGATTGGTTTAGTTGGAGTTTCTAGCTTACAGATTCTGGTACCAGAAAGTATTGATGGCTTGGTTATTCCGCTCATGGATGCTAGACGCAACAATGTTTATGCTGGTTTTTATAAAAATGGTAGGACCGTTCAGCCAGAAGCTCATTTATCTTTTGAAGAGGTCTTGGAAAAAGCCAAGTCTGCTTCTCAAGTAACCTTTGTAGGAGAAGTTGAAAACTTCACAGAGCAGATTCAAACCGTTCTGCCAAATGCTCTTATCAAACGAACCCTGCCAGATACTATACTTCTTGCAAAAATCGGGTTGCACTTGCCAGTTTGCTCTATCCATGACTTCGTTCCTAAGTATCTCAAGAGAGTGGAAGCGGAGGAAAATTGGCTCAAAAATCATAAAGAAACGAACGAGTCTTACATCAAACGCTTATGATTGAGATTAAAAGAAATGAAAAAAAGCAGACTGTTGATTTGACAGAGCAGATTTATCAGGTATTGAAAGACGTGTATGCAGTCAGTCCATGGAGCATGGAACAAATAGAGAGAGATTTACAACATCCTTTGTCGAGCTATATTTTAGCTCTAGAGGGTCAAAATTTAATTGGTTTCCTGGCTTTTCAGGAGTCAGATTTTGAAGCGGAAGTCTTGCAAATTGCGGTTAAGAAGGCTTATCAAGGTAAGAAAATTGCGACTGCTTTGTTTGAACATCTGCCAATTAACAAAGAGATTTTCCTTGAAGTGAGGGAGTCCAACAAGCCAGCTCTGCTATTCTACAAAAAAGAAAGATTTGAAGAAATCGCGCGGCGGAAGGCCTATTACCATGCGCCAGTGGAAGACGCGATCGTCATGAAAAGGGAGAACTATGGAAGATAGATATATTTTAGCTTTTGAAACGTCTTGTGATGAGACCAGCGTGGCGGTTCTGAAGAATGAGACTGAGCTTTTGAGCAATGTCATTGCCAGCCAGATTGAGAGCCACAAGCGTTTTGGCGGAGTAGTACCGGAAGTGGCCAGCCGTCACCATGTGGAGGTAATTACGGTTTGTATTGAGGAGGCCCTGGCAGAGGCAGGGATTAGCGAGGAGCACGTCACAGCAGTAGCGGTCACCTACGGACCTGGTTTGGTGGGGGCTCTTTTGGTTGGATTGGCGGCTGCCAAGTCCTTTGCTTGGGCTCATGGGATTCCGCTGATTCCAGTCAATCACATGGCGGGACATTTGATGGCAGCCCAACATGAGGAAACCTTAGAATATCCACTTTTAGCGTTATTGGTTAGCGGTGGTCATACGGAGCTGGTCTACGTCAGTCAGGTTGGTGATTATAAGATTGTTGGGGAAACCCGCGATGATGCGGTCGGTGAAGCCTATGACAAGGTCGGTCGAGTCATGGGCTTGACCTATCCAGCAGGGCGTGAGATAGATGAATTGGCTCATAAAGGACAGGATATTTATGATTTTCCGCGGGCTATGATCAAGGAAGATAATCTGGAATTTTCCTTTTCCGGTCTCAAGTCTGCTTTTATCAACTTGCATCACAATGCCCAGCAAAAAGGAGAAGTATTATCTAAAGAAGATTTGGCAGCTAGTTTTCAAGCAGCGGTTCTGGATATTTTAATGGTAAAAACAAAAAATGCTTTGGAAAAATATCCAGTTAAGACTTTAGTAGTTGCGGGTGGTGTTGCAGCTAATCAAGGCTTACGTGAACGTTTAGCAGCTGAAATAACAGACGTCAAGGTTATCATACCGCCTCTGCGTCTCTGCGGTGACAATGCAGGAATGATTGCTTATGCCAGTGTCAGCGAGTGGAACAACGCCAATCTTGCAACGTTAAATCTGAATGCCAAGCCAAGTCTGGCGTTTGAGACGATGGAGTAAAGGAGAACAATGCGCGGACAGACATTTAAACAGGGTGCACAAGCTGCAGCGCCAACGGCTATGGGGTATATTAGTATTGGCTTAGCCTGTGGCATTATTGGTGCTCCCTATGTCACTCCTCTTGAAATGGCACTAATGAGTATTCTTGTTTATGCAGGAAGCGCTCAGTTTGCTATGCTAGCACTCCTTGCCATCCATGCACCAGTGACAGCTATTCTTCTGACAGTCTTTTTGATCAATTTGCGTCTATTTTTGCTGGGACTTCATACATCTACTTTTTTTCGACATGCAAGTCTATGGCAAAATATCGGTATCGGAATCCTTTTGACAGATGAAACATACGGCGTTTTACTAAGTGAGCACGTTCATACAAAGGATATTTCGCTTCAATGGATGTATGGAAATAATATAACAAGCTACCTTGCTTGGATGATAGGAACGGTGGTCGGAACGACATTAGGAAGTCTTTTGCCAAATCCAGAAGTGTTTGGATTAGACTTTGCGCTTGTGGGCATGTTTATTGGTATTTTTTCTTCCCAATTTTTAGTGATGTTACATAAAACAAAACTTCAAAAACTAATCGTAATTTTGGCTGTAGTAGCTTTATCATTTTATGCGTTAAGTATGCTTGTTTCTTCGTCTTTAGCTGTTCTAATGTCGACCTTATTAGGCTGTGCTGTGGGGGTAATGCTAGATGATAAATAATTATATTTTTGTCGCCATTCTTTTTTCAGCCTTGGTGACATGGTTATCACGGATTAGTCCATTTGTATTGGTGAAATATCGTGGCTTGCCTAAGATTGTAGAGCGGTTTTTACAGTATTTACCAGTCTCTATTATTTTTGCCTTGATTTTATCCAGCATTGTAAATGGGAAGATAGGGCAGCTGCCAACCTTCAAATGGCTAGATTTAATAGCTGTTTTTCCAACTAGCTATGTTGCCTTTAAGTATAAAAACTTGATTGCAACTGTTGTATTTGGCGTAGTCTTGATGGCCTTGCTGCGCTATCTGGCTGGATTTCTTGGCTTGTAAAGAAGAGACAAGACAGATTGAATCGATTGATTCGGTCTGTTTTTACTAAACTCTAAGAATTGTCTGAAAATATAATATTTTATGCTATAATGGAACCAATCAAAATCATAGAGGTTCGGAAATGGCAGAAGCAGGCCATAAATTTTTAGCAAAAATAGGAAAGAAACGCCTTCGCCCTAGTGGTAAGCTGGCAACAGACTGGCTGATTGAGCAGGGGCAGTTTTCCAGCGAAAAGAAGGTTCTAGAAGTTGCCTGCAATATGGGAACCACAACGATCGAACTAGCTAAAAAATATGGCTGCCAGATTACTGCAGTTGATTTGGATAAGATTTCGCTGAATCAAGCTCAGCTTAATGGAGACAAGGCTGGTGTTGGTGAGCTCGTCACATTTGAGCAGGCTAATGCCATGAAGCCGCCTTATGATGACAATTCTTTTGATATCGTTATTAATGAAGTCATGCTGACCATGCAGACAGAGAAGGGAAAGGCCAAATATATGGATGAGTACTACCGGATGCTGAAGCTAGGCGGAGTGCTTCTGACCCACGACGTCATGCTCAAGCAAAAAGATGAGAATGTCCGGGAAGAGCTGTCACGTGCGATTAATGTTAATGTTGGTCCTCTGACAGAAGGGTCTTGGATTCAGCTCGCTCTCACTCGTTTGATTGTGTAGATACCTTTGTTGGCGAAATGACCTTGATGAGCCTTCGAGGTATGATATATGACGAAGGACTGGGTGGTACCCTGAAAATCTGCTTCAATGCCCTCAAGAAAGAAAATTACAGCCAATTTATGAAGATGTTTAAGATGTCTCAAAAAAATCAAGAAAAACTGGGCTTTATTGCTATGGTTTCCTGGAAATAGAGAATTAACCTTCTGGACTCGATCTAGGAGGGTGTTTTTTTGTTTGTCGGAGTACTTGACATCTTTTATGAAACTTGTTATACTTTTTCAAGAATATTCAATGTTGATTATAGGTGTGAGATGATGACAAAATTATTAGTATTAGCTATCTTGGATATGAAAGCAATGTCGGGTTACGATGTTCAGCAAATGATGCAGACAACAGACGCTCAAAGATGGGGAGCTGTTCAAGTAGGCTCTATCTATCATGCTCTAAAGAAATTAGAGCATGAAGGATATATTACTATTTCTAGTGTCGAGCAGACAGGTCATCGCCAAAAAGTGATTTATCAGATAACAGATCAGGGAAGAGTCCATTTAAAAGAACTTATTCGTGAAGCTTTGGAAAGCCCAGTCCTTACTTATCCTTCGGCTTTATATGCTGGTTTGTCTTTTTATGAGCAATTATCAGATGATGAGGTGAGCTTAGCTCTGCAGGAGCAGGAAAATAAGTTAGACCGGGAAGAAATGCTTATTTTACAGGGATGGGAACAAAAACGAGAAGCTTTGAACAATCAAATATCGCCTATGGTACAACTAATTTTTGATCATATGCTGGCGATAGTTCGTGCCCAACGAGATTTTATCAAGCAGGCTCAAGACTATTTGCAAACTGAAGAGCAGTAGAGGGTTAGAAAACATTCTAACTCTTAAAAACTACTCTTATATTCAATATAGAATATACAACGAGGAGTAAAAATGAATAATTATCAAAAAAGGATACTGTTGTTTCAGAGTTTTAGACAGTTAACTGAAATGATTGTTATCGGTGGTGGAGGAAGCTGGCAGTGGTGGTTTGACAATACAATCTAAAGATTTATATATTGAAAGGAATCACTATGAAAAAACAAGAAAAATTAAATACCAATCGAAAAAAAGCTTTATTTGTTGTCGCTTTAGCCATTTTTACAGACATGTTTATTCATGGTATGATTGTGCCAATCCTACCAATTTACGCAGGTTCTTTAGGGATTTCCCAGACAGCTTTGGGGTTTTTATTTGGAAGCTATGCTTTAGCCCTGTTAATCACAACTCCTATTTTTGGAATGATTTCTGACAAGCTTGGCCGTAGAGGGCCGATGCTTTGGGGAATTCTTGGTTTGGCAGCTGCAACCCTACTCTTTGCTTTTGCAAATACTTTTTGGTTTTTGCTTTTAGCTCGTATTTTACAAGGCTGTGCTGCTGCAATCACATGGACAGCTGGTTTGGCTCTCTTGGCAGATTTTTATCCATCTGAAGAGAGAGGGCAAGCTATGGGAATTGCCTTATCAGGTCAGGCTATGGGGATTCTTGTTGGTCCAAGTCTGGGCGGCTGGCTCTACCAAATTGGTGGTTATATGTTTCCATTTTTTGTAGCAGCAGGTATGGCTGTTTTAGATGGTTTGCTGCGTCTTCTTTTATTGAAAGAAGAGCCGCATAGAGGGAAACAAACAGAACAGCAGCCATTTGAACTGTTAAGAAATCAGCAGTTTCTATTGATAGTCGGTGCTGTCATGATTGGTGCTGCGGTTCCAAGTGCCCTGCAGCCGACTTTACCCGCTAGATTTGAAGAAGTATTTCATGCTACACCACTTGTTATAGGATTACTTTTCGCTGTGCCTACGATTGCTTATGCAGTCATTGCTCCTCTGATTGGGAGGATCTCTACAAAATTAGGTCATGCAAGGATGACTGTTCTAGGTTTCATTATCACTGCGCTAGCCATGGCATTTGTCACTCTTACTAGCAATATCTATTTAGAAATAGTAGCTTTGAGTCTGATTGGCATCGGTATGGGAATGATTCTTGCACCTAGTCTGCCTCGTATGGCTGATTTAGCTCAGGAAAAAGAAAATGCTAGCTATGGTTTCACATTTGCGATTTATAATACAGCTTATTCTGTCGGTATGATGATAGGCCCTGTATTGAGTGGTCTCTTATCTGAAAACTTTGGTCTGCAATGGGCTTATGTTATTTTGGCAGGTGCCATCGTTCTTTATATGATGGTTTTTGTAAGTCGCTTAAATCATTAAAAAGGAGGTTTCGTTTTGAAAGAATATAAAAAACTTCAGCAGCTATTGCTGTCTATAGATGGGCAAAGCTACTCAGGCTATAAAAGAATAAAAGGTTTTTATCGGTTTCCTGATTATATTTTAGCGATTGATCATGTTCAGGTAGATCCCTACGCTCCACCATCAAAGATGAGAATTCTTATACAGCGTGAAACAGTGGACATTCCCAAAGAGTACATCAATCAAAAGAATAAGAGAATTGCTGTTTCGGATTTTTTAACACGAAACTTTTATAAACAAAGCCAAAAATTTAATCATTCAGTAAAAGGGACAGGTACCAGCGGTCTCATTATGATTGACCGCTGTGGCCAAGAAATGTTGGAGCGAACAGCTGTTTTAATAAAAGATAATCAGATTGAAGTTCGTTTTGAAGTTGGTCTACCGGCTGCTGGGAGACGCATTTTAGGAAAAGCGGCAAATCGAATTTTTCAAGATATTCTTCCAGAAATCATTAAGCAAGCTCTTTTCTATCGTCATCTAAATCAGACAGCTTTACGAACTCAGATTGATCTTATTTTGGATCAAAAATATCTCAGAGAAGAATTACCTAAACAAAATTTAGTCGCGTTTATAGCAAATGGATCAATTTTACCAAGAGAAAGCGGAATTTCAGATAAGCCTTTGATAGGAGCCAAACCTTTTCAAAGTCCGGCCAATCTGGAAATAGAATTTCATTTACCAAGCGGAAAAACTGTGACTGGCATGGGCATAAAAAAAGGAATTACCTTGCTCGTGGGTGGCGGTTTTCACGGAAAGTCGACAGTTTTGCAGGCACTTGAACGTGGTGTTTATAACCATATTCCTAATGATGGTCGTGAATTTGTACTAACGGTTTCTGATGCAGTAAAAATTCGTGCGGAAGATGGCCGCTCTATTCAAAAGGTAGATATCAGTCCCTTTATTAATCATTTGCCTGGTAATAAAGTTACAAAACAATTTTCAACCATGAATGCCAGCGGCAGTACTTCGCAGGCTGCGAATGTTGTGGAAGCATTGGAAGCTAGGGCATCTTTGCTTCTCATTGATGAAGATACATCGGCTACGAATTTTATGATTCGTGATAGAAGGATGCAGCAGCTGATTGTCAAAGAAAAAGAACCAATCACACCTTTTGTTGATAGAGTACAATCCCTCTATAAAGATTTAGGGGTATCAACTATTTTAATTATTGGCGGCTCAGGCGATTATTTTGAAATTGCTGACAGAGTTATTATGATGGATGAATACCTACCTAAAGATGTTACGGCTAAGGCAAAAAATATTGCAACAGCTGATTCTTACAATCGAGAAGATTCTGTGGAACCCTTTGAAATCCTTAGTAGGCGTGTTCCTCTTAGTTCTAGTTTCCCCTTATCTGGTAAGGAAGATCGTCTAAGAGCCAAGGGAAGATTGCATCTTCTTTATGGTTGGGAAACGATTGATTTATCTGGGTTAGAGCAGTTAGTCGATGACAGTCAAACTAATGCTCTTGCTGTTATGTTAGCCTATTTTAAAAATCATTTTTTAAATGACCATTCTTCTTTATCAGAAGCGGTTGAACAACTTTATCAACACATTGAAACTTTTGGATTAGATGCTGTCTCACCTTATACTGGACATCCCGGCAACTTAGCTTTACCAAGAAAACAGGAATTTTATGCCACGCTTAATCGTTATCGAGGTTTGAAAATAAAGTAACATTGTAGAAAATTTTTTTAAAAATTTGCCCTTCCCTAAGGTCATAGTATATACTAGTTAGGCGAGGAGGCAATTACATGTACCATATCAAAAAAGCTGCCCAGCTTTCAGGTGTTTCTGTCAAAACCCTACATCACTACGATAAAATTGGGCTTTTAGTGCCTGCTAAATCAGAAAATGGCTACCGAACCTACAGTCAAGCTGATTTAGAGCGCCTACAAGTCATCCTTTACTATAAGTACTTGGGCTTTTCCTTGGAGAAAATAGCAGAGCTGTTGAGTCAGGACGATCAGGCCTTATTGCCACATCTAGTACGACAGTTGGAGTATTTGGAACAGGAAAGAGATCACCTAGATACTTTAATCTCTACTTTGCAGAATACCATTCAAGCGCAAAAGGGAGAAAAGAAGATGACATTAGAAGAAAAATTTGTAGGTTTTACCTACGAAGATAATCATAAATACTACCAGGAAGCTGTAGAGGAATACGGTCAAGAAGTCATGTCGGAAGCATTGGTTCGTCAAAATGGACGGGAAGAAGAATCTGCCGCAGCCTTCAATCAAGTTTTTCAAAGTCTGGCAGAGAATATGCAACAAGGCTTGCCAGTTGAGGCAGCAGAAAATCAAGAGCAGGCAGAGCAGCTCTTGCAAGCCATTCGCACTTATGGCTTTGATTGCTCACTGCAAGTCTTTGCTCACATCGGTCAGGGCTATGTCCACAATCCAGAATTCAAGAAAAATATCGATAAATTTGGACCAGGCACTGCCCAGTATACAGCAGATGTGATTGCAGTTTACGTTCGAACCAATGCGAAATAAATAGGCTAGGAATTTCCTAGCCTATTTTGTTCTACTTTAAGTCATAAATCCAGTCGTCGCCGTCTTTATAGTAAAAGAATTCACTTAAATCGTCTTCTAAAAAAACACGCAGCATATCAGACATGTCACTGGTTGCCAGCTTTAAATGGGACAGATTTTTAAAATCTTCCCACCAGACCTTTCCTTCATCTGAGGATTGCAGCACACCGGAATAGTCCTCTGTCTTGTAGAGCAGTACGACATAACGAAAATCCTTGTCATCATACCAATCCTTTATACCGCAAAGTTGAGGCTTGGAGATGGTTAGTCCAGTTTCTTCTTTGACTTCTCTGATAACTGCATCGGTAAAAGATTCTCCGCGCTCTACATGCCCGCCAGGAAAAGTAATGCCGGGCCAGTCAGACTTCACTCGTTCTTGGACGAGAACTTTTTCTCCGTCATAAATCATGCACATGTTGACGAATTCTACATTTTCTAGTCGATTCATTTGCTTATTCCTTTTGTTTGACCTGAATGGTGAAATCTATACAATCACTCATAATGCAAGCCCCCTGCCACCCAGCCGGTGCAAAGGGCAGATGTGATGTTGAAGCCGCCCGTGTGGGCATTGATGTCTAGGACCTCTCCAGCAAAGTGGAGGCCGGGAACGAGTTTGCTTTCCAGAGTTTTAGGATTGATTTCTTTGAGGCTGACGCCGCCTTTTGTGACAAAGGACTTAGCAAGGGACATTTTACCAGTCACGGGGATTTTGAGATCCTTGATGGACCGGACGAGTTGATTACGTTCTTTCTCCGTTAGCTGTTTGACTTTTTCGGGAAAGCCTTGAACAAAAAATTCAGCTAAGCGTTCAGGAAGTAAGGTTTTCAAGGCATTCTTCAAGGATTTTTCCCGATTCTCTTCTAGAAATTCTGTCAATTCGTTTTCAGAAAGCTGAGGCAAGGCATCTAGTGAGAGAACCTCTCCTCCCTTGACAAAGCTAGACATACGTAGGGCAGCAGGACCGGATAGCCCGAAGTGGGTAAAGAGCAGGTCGTGGGTGACGACATGCTTGCCATAGCTCAGAGTCACATCGTTCAGCGAAATCCCTTGAAGTGCTTTGTGAGGGAAGTCGGTCAGAAGAGGACTTTCGGCAGCTTCCAAGTTGGTCACAGTGTGCTTAAAGTGCCGGGCAATTTCGTAGCCAAAGCCTGTCGAGCCAGTGGAAGGGTAAGACTTACCGCCTGTTGTCACAATCAATTTCTGACAGGTCCAAGCATGCTCGCTGGATTTGACAGTGAAACGCTCATCGGATTTTTTGACAGAGACGATTTCGGTATTGGTGATGACAGAGCCACCCAGCTCTGCAATCTTCTTTTCCAATACGTCGATAATGGTACGAGACTTATCTGTAGCTGGAAAAACACGACCGTGGTCTTCGACCTTGAGTTTGACACCATTCTCTGTAAAAAAGTTGATAATATCATGATTGTCAAACTGAGAAAAGACGCTGTACAGGAAGCGACCATTGCCAGGAATGCCAGTCATGAGGTCATCCAAGTTTCCGTTATTAGTCACATTGCAGCGACCGCCACCTGTTCCTGCTAGTTTCTTACCCAGACGTTTATTTTTCTCGAGAAGCAGGGTTTTCTGTCCATAAAAAGAACTGGAAATGGCAGCCATCATGCCGGCCGGACCTCCGCCTATAACGATTGTATCAAAATGTTTCATTGTACCATTGTACCTCTTTCTTGGAATGAGTATATAAGGGATTTATTAAATGTTATTGTATCATAAATGTGGTAAAATTCCTTGAAATCTAGAGCAAATTTGACAGTTAAGCCTTGATATGATAAGATTTAGGTATCTATATCTAGAAATGTTTTAGAGGAAATTATGGCAATTGAAAAAACAGTCAGCGAGTTAGCCGAAATTTTAGGAATTAGCCGTCAGGCAATGAATAATCGAGTTAAAACTCTTGCACCCGAAGATACTGACAAAAATGAAAAAGGGGTCACTGTTGTGACGCGTAGCGGTTTGATAAAACTGGAGGAAATCTACAAAAAGACGATTTTTGAAGATGAACCAGTCAGCGAGGACGTGAAACAGCGTGAACTCATGGAAATTTTAGTAGATGAGAAAAATGCTGAAATCGTGCGCTTGTATGATCAGCTAAAAGCAAAAGATGTTCAATTGGCTAAAAAAGATGAGCAGTTGCGTGTGAAAGATGTTCAAATCGCTGAAAAAGATAAGCAATTAGATCAACAGCAACAACTGACTGCAAAGGCCATGAATGAACGTGAAACGTTGCTATTAGAATTAGACGAAGCTAAGGAAAAAGTACAAGCACAAGAACAAAAGGGCTTCTTTGCAAGATTATTTGGAAGATAATGAGAATCTCGGTTGAAGAAACTGGGATTTTTTTATAGAATGAAAAGTATGGTAAAGGAAGAACTAGCAAACAATATCAATATCCTTGGCTCTTTTTGTGGAAAACGCGATTTGCCAGAATTAACACAGTTAGCGTTAAAAAAGAAATATCACTTGAAACAAGTTGATGTTATGGTTCTGTTTGGCGGAAGTATTTTGGCTGGTGGAGACGTTTTGGCGCAGGCTATGTTAGAGGGAATAGCAAAGACTTATGTTATTGTCGGTGGGGCAGGGCATACGACGGAGACTCTTCGGCAAGTGGTCGCAAAGAAATATCCGAAAATAGAAACACAAACTTTTTCGGAGGCAGAAATTTTTAATGCTTATTTGAAAGAAAGGTATAATTTAACGGCTGATTACTTGGAATCTCACTCGACTAATTGTGGGAACAACATCACTTATTTGTTGGATTTGCTGAAAAGAGAAAAGATTGATTTTCATTCTATCATTCTTAGTCAAGATGCGACAATGCAGGCGCGTATGGAAGCAGGAATCAGGAACTATCTTTCTCCAGATACATGTATCATCAATTTTGCTACTTATCAGGCTGATGTAACCGTAAAGAATCAGAAGCTTGAATTTAAACAGTCGATTTACGGTATGTGGGAAATAGAGCATTATATCAGTCTGTTGATGGGAGAAATTCATCGTTTGTTAGATGATGAATCGGGCTATGGACCAAGGGGAAGAGGCTATATTTCGCACGTAGAAATTCCTATAGAGGTTAGAACTGCTTTTGAAACATTAAAGAAAAGTTATGGAGATTTGATTCGCATAGCGAATTCTCTATATGCTTCTACTGATGAGATAGTTAAAGGAGAACGATGAAACAACGTTTAGACTTTCATAAGCTGTATTACAACCTTGATAAAATTTTATTTTTATTTTTTATCATTTTTATGGTAATGGAGTATCTCTGGTTACCTTTTAATTCCTGGGCTGCAGATTCTTTGCTAAGGCTGACAGGTTATCAATTTTTATCGTACAATAATGTCTTAGCGGTACTATCCAGCAATCTGCTGCTAACTCTAGCATTTATTGTATTATTTCTAGTGAATCTGCTAGTCGCTTATTTTCAGGTTGGTTTGCTCTTTTTAGGTGCTCATAATTTGCTGACTCAGCAGGGAAATACACTTTTTGCATTCACTAAAAAAACAGTCTCTGATGGTTTTTCACTTTTAAAACAAGTTCGTCCCAGCAAAGTTGCATTTGTTTTATTGTACATTGCTTTGCTTTTTCCGTTCATTCGGAAAATCTTGAAAATTTATTATTTAAATAAAATTTTAATTCCGAATTTTATCGTGTCTTATTTGCGAGATACTTACTTTTTAGCTGGAATGGGACTTGCTTTACTAGTATTGCTGATGCTGTTGATTGCTGTCCGTTTGATGTTTGCGTTGCCAAAAATTCTGATTGAGAATGTCTCCGTCGGAGAAGCGGTTCGATTTAGTTTGGAAAAAACACATAAGCGTTTGCTGTTCTATTCTTGGCACTTGTTTTGGATTGTTACCAAGAGTTTTCTACTCTTTTTCGCTATAACGATTCCATTATTGTGCCTTCAAACTTATATGGACGGTCAGTCCAATCAAACTGCGCTTATAGCCGGAGTTGTCAATTATGTGCTGATGAAAACGACTCACTATTTGATGTTGACCTATTTTTTAGTTAAATTTGTAGCTTTTTTGACAGAGAAAAGACTTTGTCACAGTGCACGCAGGAAGTTAGATCGACTCTATCGTTGGGTTGTTATGTCGATTGCTTTTTTAGCATTTGCAGCTGAGGGTTATAGTTATCTTCAGATTCCGTTGAGCAACAATCCTGCTGTGATTTCACATCGTGGTGTTTCACGGGCAAACGGTGTCCAAAATACGATTCAATCGTTAGAGAAGACAGCCTTATTAAAGCCAGACTATATTGAAATGGACGTTCAAGAAACAAAGGATGGACAATTTGTCATGATGCATGATGCGAATTTATCTGCCTTGACTGGAGTCAACGCGAAGCCACAAGATTTGACGTTGACAGAATTAACATCTTTGGATGTTACTGAAAATGGCTATCGTACAAAGATTTCGAGTTTTGATGCTTATTTAAAACGTGCTAATGAATTGGGTCAACGTTTGCTGATTGAAATAAAAACCAGTAAGAAAGATTCGCCTGATATGATGGAGCGCTTTCTGAATAAATATGGGAACACCATTAAACAATATGGCCACCAAATGCATTCACTGGATTATAAAGTCATCAATAAAGTAGTTAAATATGATGCCAGCATTCCAACTTTTTTCATTCTTCCTTACAATACCATTTTCCCACGCACTAAGGCAAGTGGCTATACAATGGAGTACTCCACACTTGATGATAATTTTATTTTCAAACTGTGGCAAACGGATAAGAAACTGTATGATTGGACGGTCAATGATGAAAATGCTATTTCAAAATCGTTGCGTTTAGGTGTAGATGGCATTATCACTGATGATGTGCAGTTAGTACAAACAGCTATTAAAGAATTGCAAAATAATCCTAAATACGCCGACTTGCTAATCAATCAAGCTTTTGACTTTTTTAATTTTACATAAGGTAAGCCCCTCTTAGTAATGAACTAGGAGGGGCTGGTTTTTTAGTGTATTTAAAATGGTAACTTCCCTGCGAATGCACCTAATTTTTTCTTGGTTGCATCATCAATCTCAGCAAGGGCAGCATTGATTGCTTGGGTTGTCATGTCAGATAAAGTTTCTAAGTCTTCTGGGTCGACAACAGCTTCTTGGAAGTCGATTTTGACGACTTTTTTGTCACCTGTAAGAGTTGCGACTACGAGACCTTGAGCGGATTTGCCAACAAATTCTGTCGCCGCAAGCTCGGCTTGCCCTTTTTCCATTTGTTTTTGTAGCTTTTGTGCTTGTTTCATCATTGATTGCATGTTCATCATTATTTGGGTTCTCCTTAATATTCAATAGTTATGATTTTATTTTAACACATCTGGTATATCTAGGCTAGATTTTTCTAAATCAATTGTTAAGTGATAGTCGGTATTATCACGGACAGTGTGTTCAAAGTCAGTAGTATAAAGGACAAGACGGAGTGTATCGCCTGCTGCCATTTTGTAGATAGTGGGTTGAAGTTCAAAAGAAATTTCCATCCATTGATCTGGTGTGACTTCTTCGACTGTTAGCAAATCAGTGCGATTTTGAAGATTTAGGAAACCTTTGGTGATGACGCGATGTGGTGTTTCTTTGAAGGGTAATTCCATCAAATGTTCCAACATATAAAAGCGACCGTTATCCATAGCTTTTGGTGCAAGTACACTAGGTAGTGGAAGGAGCCGTTTGGCGTGTCCAACATCCAGTAATTGTGCAGAAATCAAGCCTTTATCAGTACTGGATTTAAGGCGAAGGTTAAGTTTAACAGGACCATTTAAGAATAAATCTTTTTCCAGTGTCACATTCACTGTCACTTGATTGAGTTTTCCGTCAAAAAGTTCATTTTTGAAAGTCTGATAAGTTTTGCTAAAACGGTCGTAGTCTTCTTGAGCATATTGGTTTGGGATAATTTGTGTGTCTTTACCTAGGTTGAAATGAGTGCCGTATTTCTGATCGCCAAATGTTTCTAAAGACAGCCAACTTTGAGCCTGACTATTGTCTTGCCAGATCACAGTCGGCAATTCAAAGTGGGAATTGTAGCCCAGCAGTTTCTTGCTGAGAAGTGCATTCATAGATTCACGAAAGTCAATGGATTGCCAATTGTTCATGTAAACGTGAGCGCCGTTGTGGAAAAATAAATGTTTTTTGATGTCTTGTAGCAAGGCGTGGAACATATTGTAAACATTCAGCGGTTTGACATTCCAGTCTTGGGAGCCATGAGTGAAGACGACTTCGGCTTTGACCTTGTGCGCGTGAATCAGATAGTTTCTGTCATGCCAAAATTGATTATAATCACCCGTTTCGCGCTCCAAATTTGCTTTTAATGTTTTGAGGCTCTTTTGATACTCGGCATCGTGACGAAGACGTTCGCCCGCTAGAAGATTGCGTGAGTAAGTTAATTCAGTCAAAGAGTCAAAATCTTCACCAGGATAGCCCCCAGGACTTGTCACCAAACCATTTTCACGATAATAATTGTACCAAGAAGAAATGCCAGCTTCAGCAATAATGACCTCAAGACCATCTACGCCAGTTGTAGCTAGCCCATTTGACAGAGTTCCGAGGTAAGAGATTCCTGTTGTAGCAACCTTTCCATTGGACCAAGTGGCGTTGATTTCTCGTTGTCTGGTATGGTCAGTAAAAGCACGACAGCGACCATTTAACCAATCAATAACATTTTTATAAGCCTCAATTTGATAATAATCTCCGCTCGTCATAAGACCGTCAGAGTCCTTTGTTCCCACACCTGATACATATAAATTAGCAAAACCACGAGGAAGAAGGTAGTCATTGAGTGTATAAGTACCGATATGCCCAAGTGTTTCTTCCGTTTGCTCAACTAATGTAGCTTGTCCTTGAGGTTCAACCAAGTGCAGTTCTGGGTCATGAACAGTAATTTTTCCAGTCTCTTTTTTAATCAAGTCCACATTCATGTTATACAGAGTTTTATCGCTAGCCTTATCATTCGTTCCTTGATGATAGGGACTAGCAGTCATAACCGCAGGAATTTTTCCGTCAAATTGAGGACGAATAATACTGACTTTAATCAAATCAGGTAGACTATCATTATCAGTATCCACGCGTGATTCTACATAGACAACTTCGCGGATAGCATTGTGGCTGGTAAAGGTCGCTAAACTTTTACCATTGAAATAATGATAAGTATTATCTTCTGGAATCAAACCATTACTGACGAGTTTATCAATCAAGAGATTACCGTTTTTGGTGCGCGTATTGAGTAACTGATACAGATTTTCAAGTAGGTTTCCATAGATAATGGGGAAATTTACGTCCTTTCGGAATTTTTCTACATCGTCAAAGTCCACAAAAGGCACAAATTCTAGTAATTGAAAAGCAATAATATAAAAGGTCTCTGCTGTCAATTCTTGATGGGATGTAAAAAAGCTAAGTAAGTCTGTTTTTGAATCGGCAACCAATGATTTTAAGGCGTAGTCTGTATTTTTATAATTAAAAAAAGTTCTCCGTACAAAAGTCTCTAAATGTTGTTTATCAGAATGATTTGAAGGAAAAGAAAAGCCCATACTTTCCATTTCAGCAAGTATTATTTCGTTTATTTCTGGTGTATAACTATACTGATTATAGCGCATATTTTTACTCCTTTTTTACATTTTATCAAAAAATAACCTTTACATTATCCATTGTAACTGATAAAATAGGATTTGTCTAAAATTTTTTAATGAAAGAGGAGAACAAAATGGACGTCACATGGATTGTGAAATATATTACAGAGTTCCTTGGAACGGCAATTCTCATTATTTTGGGGAACGGAGCGGTTGCCAATGTGGAATTAAAGGGAACGAAAGGTCATCAAAGTGGCTGGTTAGTCATCGCAGTTGGTTACGGTATGGGAGTTATGATTCCTGCACTTATGTTTGGAAATGTATCAGGAAACCACATCAATCCTGCTTTTACACTGGGACTTGCGATTAGTGGCTATTTCCCTTGGGTGCAAGTCGTACCTTACATTATTGCACAGTTATTAGGAGCAATGTTCGGTCAAGCGCTAGTAGTAGCAAGTCACCGCCCTTATTACTTACAAACAACCAATCCAAATGCTATTTTGGGTTCGTTCTCAACCATTGTGAATACTGATGATGGAAGCAAGCAATCACATGCTGCTTCTATGATAAACGGTTTTATCAATGAATTTATTGGTTCATTTGTTTTGTTCTTTGCAGCGATGGCAATGACTAAGAATTATTTTGGCGCAGAAGTTATCAAATACGCTGCAACTCGAGGAGTTGATGCAACACAACTTCAAGGAAAAGTTGCCATTGGATCCCACATCAATGCTGGCCTCGCTGTGGCTCATTTAGCGCTTGGTTTCCTCGTAATGGCATTAGTAACATCACTCGGTGGTCCTACAGGTCCAGGTCTGAACCCTGCACGTGACTTAGGTCCACGTATTCTTCACTTCCTTCTTCCGAAATCAGTTCTTGGTGAACATAAAGGAGATTCAAAATGGTGGTATGCTTGGGTACCAGTCGTGTCTCCGATTCTTGCCGGTATTGTTGCTGTGGCACTTTACAAGTTGATTTATGGATAATCTGTAAAAATGAAGAACGGTTCTTGCGAGCCGTTTTTTGATGTTTAAGCGCCAGTCTGGTTAAAAATAGGCAAGCGATTAGACGCTTGCTGAGATAAAATGTTATACTAGCAGAGTAGGCATAACAACAATGAGTTTGAGATGAAATCCCTATCTTTTTATCTTATGTTATTTACGCTGAAATATAGTGGTTGATAGGTAGTGCTAATGATGGTGAGATAGTTTCGGGAACTGTTGAGGTAGTGAATGTAGTGTCATAACTACTCTTCTGAGTTGGGCAAGCAAGTGGTATTGAGTATCTACTGCTTATGGGAGTTCTTCGACTAATCGGGTACTACATTTTGGTTTATTGCATCGTTCGATCTAAAGCTAGAAACTTTCGTCTAACCTTTTAGCGACAACCAAGTTAACATTCGAGGGTGGACAGAAAAATCGATTTTTTACAAAATACTGGTTTTGATCTGACTCTATCTTTTCTTTGGGAGAGATGAAATGGAATTTGACAGATTAAGTGGCAGACGAACACTCCTATTTGGTATTTTGGCAATTGTTTTTGGAGCCATCATTATTGCAAATGGTGTTGATTTTACAAAATTTGCCCTAGATTTATTGGCTATTTACTTTTTATTTGTAGGAACCATTAATCTTTTCTTTCGCTTTTTAGTGAGGAATCGTATTAGCCTTATTTCTGCTCTTTTGCATATTCTTGTAGGATCGGTTGTTGGCTTTCTTAACCGTGCCAGTAATATACCGGTCAATATTGTCATTATCATATTAGGATGCTATCAACTGTGTACGGCAGCAGTCTATGGTATTACTTATTTTCTTTATCGTCAGAATAAGCTCAAGGGTAGCTTTCGTTATCTTTTTGATACTTTGGTTTATGGTGGAATTGGGCTAACCACTGTATTTTCTCCCGGCAAGGACGGTAGAATGCAATTTTTAATTGTTGGTATTTATTTAATATTATTAGGTTTTTCCAATGTTCGCGATGGTGCTTTTTCAATACAGATTTGGAGAAAAAGCAGCTTCGACGTCATATCCGAATCAATCTTCCTGTCATTATTGCTGCCTTTTTCCCAGCAGAGCAATTGAATCGTTTCAATCATTTGTTGCAGGGTGAAAAACGAGGCCACCAAAAAGTTTACAGCCGTATTCAAAATGATCAAAAGTCGGTTGACTTAGAAGTGTTGATTCATACATCCGATCAAAATCTTTTTGGGATGATTGGGCACGTTGATATTTGCTATCAAGGAAAAGTTATTTCTTATGGTAGTTATGATACCTTTTCTGAGCGTTTATTTGGTACGATTGGAGATGGTGTTTTGTTTAAAGTGGATAAAGATGCTTATATTGACTTGTGCAAAGAAGAAAGCAAAAAAACCTTGTTTGGTTATGGTTTGTCTTTAACAGATGCACAAAAACGTGCTGTGGAGAAACGCTTGGCTGAAATTGATGAACTACTGGCAGTGTGGAATCCATCGGCTGAGTTAAAAAATAATGACCATACATATGCTTATAAGTTGCGGTATGAATTGGGAGCTGATTTATATAAGTTTAAAACGAGTCGTTTTAAAACCTATTTTGTTTTGTCGACCAATTGTTGCTTGCTTGCAGATAGTATCATTGGACAAGCTGGAACAGCCATTTTAGATATGCGTGGGATTATTGCGCCAGGAACTTATCAATCTTACCTTCAATATGAATTTGAGTCAGCGAATGATTTAGTAGTGGCACGAAGTATTTATCAGTAATATTACAATTTTTTCTATTTGAACATAAATATTTGTAAAATATACAAAAATTATTTAAAATAGAAAGGCTTGGAGGAATTTATGAGTTCAACAAATAAAATTGTAAATACGATACCAGTATTAAAAATCAATAATCGGAAAAACAATCTTGCCTTTTATCGTCAAACTTTAGGGATGAAAGATCTGTTAGAAGAAGGAGCTTTTGTCAGTCTTGGAGATCAAACAAAAGTTGAAAAATTACAGCTAGAAGAGTCACCCAGTATGCGGACTCGCAAAGTTGTAGGAACAAAGAAATTAGCTAAAATTATTATCAAAGTAGCCAATCCACGAGAAATTGAAGCGCTTTTAGCGCGTGGCAATAAGATTGATACGCTGTATCAAGGGAAAAATGGTTATGCCTTTGAAGCAAGCTCTCCAGAAGGAGATAAGTTTTTATTGCATAGTGAGGAAGACTGGACGACTTTGGATAGAATGCTGATAGCCCCAGCATTTGAACCATTAGAGGATTTTATTGGACTTAGTCAATTTATCATAGAGAAAATTCAGATTAACGTTTTAGATGAGGAAAAGGCAGTCACTTTTTATCGGGAATGGCTAGAAAATCAGTCTATTCTAGCATTCTCACAAGCAGATGGGTCAGATTTGGTGACAGAGAGCAGTCAAACTTGGGATTTAGCAACAATCAAATTTACCGTTGAACAGTTCGACGTAGCAGCTTTGCAAACCTTATTTCAAGGAAAAGAAAATTTTATACCTAAGTCAGGTAAATTTTTCTTAACAAAAGATGACAGCCAGATTGAAATCTGGATTGAAGCGGTATGAGTTTGAATAAGATTCTCTCAAAAGTTGAACAGCAGATTATACAATGTATTTATCCCGGAGCTAGCTTAGCTTTGTATGCTCATGGAAAGTGGCAGGAAGCCTATCTCGGTGAGAGTAGTCCTGAGCGAGGCGAGAAAAGTCGGGCGGGGTTATTGTATGACTTGGCAAGCGTCAGCAAGGTTGTGGGTGTCGGAACGATACTTGCTTTCTTGGTGGATCAGCAAGCTGTTGATCTTAATCAGCCTTTGACGAATTACTACCCGGCTTTTCAGGATGATTCTGTCACGGTGAGGCAGCTAGCGACTCACACATCAGGGTTAGATCCTTTTATTCCAAATCGTAATAAACTCAATGCCACAGAATTAACGGATGCCTTGAATCATTTAACGGTATTAGATAACAGGAGTTTTCGTTATACAGATGTGAACTTTTTATTGCTAGGTTTTATGTTGGAAGAAATTTTTCATTCCTCCTTGGATAAAATAGTTGCACAAGAGATTTGTCAGCCTTGGCATATGAAAAAAACAGTCTTTGGGCCTGTTGAGCAGGCAGTTCCGACTGTTCGTGGTGTGAAATCAGGCATTGTACATGATCCAAAAGCGCGTGTATTAGGCAGACATGCAGGGAGTGCGGGTCTGTTTTCTACTGTTCAAGATTTAGAAATATTTTTGGAACATTATTTGCAGGATGATTTTGCAGCAATCTTGACACAAAATTTTTCAAGAGAAGTTGGGAAAAAGCGCAGTCTTGCTTGGGATTTAGATGGAGAATGGTTGCAACACACAGGTTATACAGGAACGTTTATTATGTTTAATCGTGCGCAGCAGAAAGCAGTTATTTTTCTTTCCAATCGGACGTATGAGAAGGATGAACGTGAGCAGTGGATTTTAGAACGCAATAAGCTCATGGATTTTATAAAACAAGAACTGTAAAAATGAAGACAGTAGGAGTAAGAGCTGGGTTTCCTGCTCTTTTTCGCTGTTTTAAGAGTTGAAATAAATTAGTTTGGAATATAAAAGGAATTGAAAAATAACGATCGCTTTTTTCTCTGAATTATATTAAAATAATAGATGAAGTATGTGATATAGAGAGAGACTATGACGAAAAAAGTAGGTGTCGGTCGGGCACATAGTAAAATTATTTTGATAGGGGAACATGCTGTTGTATATGGTTACCCTGCGTTAGCCTTGCCTTTAAATAATATCGAAGTGACTTGTCGTATTCTACCGTCAAATCATACATGGGTTTTATACGAGGAAGATACCCTCTCTATGGCGGTTTTTGCTTCTTTAGAATTTTTAGGGATACAAGAGGCTGATATTCGTTGCGAGATTGAATCAATGGTACCTGAAAAGCGGGGAATGGGTTCTTCGGCGGCAGTGAGCATTGCTGCGATTCGAGCTGTTTTTGACTATTATGAGCAAGATTTAGATAAAGAAACTCTTGAGATTTTAGCGAATCGAGCGGAGATGATTGCCCACATGAATCCGAGTGGATTGGATGCGAAGACTTGCTTGAGCGATCGTGCTATTAAATTTATCAAAAATGTTGGTTTTTCAGAGTTTGAGACGAATCTTGGAGCTTATCTTGTGATAGCAGACACAGGGATTTATGGGCATACACGCGAAGCGATTCAAAAGGTGGAGAGTATTGGAAGAAGGGCTTTACCACATTTGCATCAGCTTGGTAAATTGACGAATGAAGTTGAAGCAGCGTTGAAAATTAAAGATTTAGAAGCAATTGGTATGGCTATGTCAGAAGCTCATCTCAGCCTAAAAAGTTTAGGTGTTAGTTGCCCAGAAGCAGATAAACTGGTTTCTATGGCGCAAGCAAATGGAGCACTTGGTGCGAAAATGAGCGGTGGTGGTCTTGGCGGTTGCATCATTGCTCTAGTGGCTAACAAAGAAAAAGCTAGTTGGCTATCCCAGTTATTGAGAGAGAAAGGAGCTGTGCATACATGGATCGAAAGTCTGTAAACGTGCGGTCTTATGCTAATATTGCCATTATCAAATATTGGGGTAAGAAAGATACTGTTGAGATGATTCCTGCGACGAGCAGCATTTCTTTGACCTTGGAAAATATGTACACAGAAACGAGCTTATCAAGTTTGCCAGCCAGTGCCCAGTCAGATGAATTTTACATCAATGGTATTTTGCAAGATCAAACTGAACACAAAAAAATGGGTGAAATCATAGATCGTTTCCGTCCAGCAGGCTCTGGGTTTGTGCGAATTGATACAAAAAATAATATGCCGACAGCAGCAGGCTTATCTTCTAGCTCAAGCGGTTTGTCTGCCCTCGTTAAGGCATGCAATGAATTTTTTGGACTGCACTTGTCCACAAAACAACTGGCACAAAAAGCAAAATTAGCTTCTGGCTCGTCTTCGCGGAGCTTTTATGGTCCAATTTCGGCTTGGGACAAAGATAGCGGTGAAATTTATCCAGTAAAGACGGATTTGAAATTAGCCATGATTATGTTGGTCTTATATGATCAGAAAAAGCCTATTTCGAGTCGTGAAGGTATGAAACGGTGTGCAGAAACTTCAACAATATTTGATGATTGGGTGAGACAGTCAGAAGAAGATTACAAAGCTATGCTGATTTATCTTTCTAACAATCATTTTTCTAAAATTGGAGAACTAACAGAAAAAAATGCACTTGCCATGCATGCTACCACTCAGACTGCAAGCCCCCCTTTTTCTTATTTGACCGAGAAAAGTTATGAAGCGATGGATTTTGTTAAGCAATTACGAAGTGAGGGAGAGCGCTGCTATTTCACCATGGATGCAGGACCAAATGTAAAAGTTTTGTGTTTAGAAGAAGATTTGGAACATTTAGTACCAATATTTGCTGAGAAATATCATCTCATTGTTTCTAAAACGAAGGAATTACCAGATGATTAAGACAGTAAGAACATGTGGGAAATTATATTTAGCAGGAGAATATTCTGTCTTGACGGCGGGTCAAGGAGCGATTTTGAAACATATTCCTATCTACATGACTGGGAAAATTCATTTTGCCGAACAGTATCGCCTATTTTCAGATATGTTTGACCATGCTGTGGATCTGACACCTGATGATGATTACAGTCTCATTCAAGAGACGGTTGCTGTCATGGATGAGTTTTTACAAAGTCAATCTATTTCATTAAGTCCTTTTTCTTTAACCATTACTGGGAAAATGGAACGAGATGGGAAAAAGCTCGGTTTAGGATCTAGTGGTAGCGTAGTGGTTGTGACGATAAGGGCGATAGCATCTTTGTTTGATGTGACATTATCTGCGGATGAAACCTTTAAGTTGGCAGCCTATGTTCTCCTTAAACGGGGAGATAATGGTTCAATGGGAGATGTAGCTTGTATCGCCTATGAGGACTTGATTTATTACCAATCTTTTAATCGAAAAAAAATAGCAGAGCAGATTAATGAGCTTCCTTTAGAAAAGATAGTGGCCCAAGATTGGGGATACATTATCCGGACAATCCATCCACAGCTTCCATGTGATTTCCTCGTGGGCTGGACGAGAGAACCAGCTATTTCTAGCGTTCTCATCAATCAAGTCAAAGCAAAAATCTCATCAATTTTTTTAACACAAACGCAAGAAGAAGTCCTTCGACTGGAGAAAGCGTTGCTTGTTGGTGAGAAAGAAATTGTGAAGCAAAGTCTAGAAAAAGTTAGTTGCCTCCTGCTGCAACTGAGCCCTGCTATTTATAATGAAAAATTGAGAGCTTTAAAAAGGTCTAGTCGAGGATTGGACTGTATGGCAAAGAGCAGCGGCGCTGGCGGTGGTGACTGTGGCATAGCCTTGTCTTTTGATTCCGAAGCCAGTCAAATCTTAGTGGAGCGGTGGCAAGCGGCAGGAATCGAGGTTTTATATAAGGAGAGGTGGGATAGATGAGTCAAAATCGTAAAGATGAACACATAAAGTACGCACTTAAGTACGAGTCGCCTTATAATAGTTTTGATGACATGGAGCTCATTCATTGCTCGCTTCCTAAGTATGATTTGGACGAGATTGATGTAACAACGCATTTTGCAGGTAGAGACTGGGAGTTTCCGTTTTACATTAATGCTATGACAGGTGGAAGCGAGAAGGGGAAAGCCATCAATCAACGCTTGGCTCAAGTAGCGGAAGCGTGCGGTATTCTGTTTGTCACAGGATCTTACAGTGCTGCTTTGAATAATCCAGCGGACGATTCTTATGCCGTTAAAAAAGATAAGCTAGATCTACTCCTTGCCACCAATATTGGACTGGATAAGCCCTATTCACTGGGACAGCAGGCTATCACAAATCTTCACCCTCTATTTTTACAAGTGCACATCAATCTCATGCAAGAATTGCTCATGCCTGAAGGAGAACGTTCCTTTAAAACTTGGCGAACACATTTAAAAGATTACGCTGAGAAGAGTACAGTTCCAGTGGTGTTGAAAGAAGTTGGTTTTGGTATGGACTTAGCGACGATTCAAATGGCTTATGATTTGGGTATCCGAACAGTAGACCTTTCTGGACGTGGCGGAACGAGCTTCGCCTATATTGAAAACAGGCGTGGTGGCAATCGTGATTATCTCAATAATTGGGGGCAGTCTACTCTTCAGGCCTTATTGAATGCTCAGCCGATGATGGATAAAATGGACCTTCTTGTTAGCGGCGGAGTACGTCAGCCGCTTGATATGGTTAAGGCATTTGTTTTAGGTGCCAAAGCTGTTGGGCTTTCGCGCACGATGTTAGAATTAATTGAGAGGTATTCAGTAACCGAAGTCATTTCTATTATCAATAGTTGGAAGGAAGATATACGCTTGATTATGTGTGCACTTGCTTGTCAAAATTTGATGGAGTTAAGGCAAGTACCTTATCTTTTGTATGGACGTTTGCAAGAAGCACAAAATCAAATAAAAAAAGAAACCCGATGAGTTGCTCACTTATCGGATTCTTTTTTGCTTATGATTTTTGACGAAAGTCTTCTAAAATCTCTTGCGCTCTTTTGAGACTAAAATTTTTCTCGGAAATGAGTTGAGAGACCAGAGGAGCAACCTCTGTATTCTGTGCTCCTGCTAAAAGAGCGAGAGACTTGGCTTGTAGTTTCATGTGTCCGTGTTGAATACCGGTGCTAACCAACGCTTTCAAAGCTGCAAAATTTTGTGCTAAACCGATAGACGCAATGATACTAGCTAACTCTTTGGCAGTTGGATGTTTTAGCAAATCGAAGCTAACTTGCACCGTAGGATTGAGTCCGATGGAACCGCCTTTTGTAGCGATGGGAAGTGGAAGAGTAATCTCTCCGTAGAGTGTTTGAGTAGCTTCCTTTATGGACCAAGTCGTCAATCCTTGATAAGTTCCATTTCTGCTAGCATAGGCATGTGCTCCCGCTTCAATTGCCCGCCAGTCATTTCCTGTCGCTAATACAACAGCATCAACGCCATTGAAAATGCCTTTATTGTGGGTGCTGGCGCGATAAGGATCTTGCTTGGCAAATTGGCTTGCTAACACTATTTTCTTAGCAATATCAAGGGCTTTTGACTTATTTCGGTCAAGAAAACGGATATCAATTTCACAGGTGGCAGTTACTAAGGCTTCCGTCGCATAATTTGATAAAATTGCCATCAAGCTTTTACCACCAGATAAGTCTTCTAATGGTGTTTTTAATGCTTCTAGCATGGTATTAAGGATATTGGCTCCCATAGCTTCTTGGGTGTCAACTGTTAGGTAGACGATTAGAAATTCAGCTTCACCATTTAGATATTCCATATGCAAATGGCGTGCTCCACCTCCACGTTTGACAATCGATGGGTGTGCTTGATTGGCCAATTCTAATAACTCTTGCTTGTGGTTTTGGATATTTTTTATAGCTACTTCAATATTTGCTACTTGATAGAGAGCAACCTGTCCAATCATTTGACGATTGTGAACAGTTGTTTTGAAGCCACCAGAACGCTTAATGATTTTTGCTGCAAAGGTGGCAGCTGCAACAACAGAGGGCTCTTCTGTTACGAAAGGAACCTGATAAATTTGCTCATCTACCATGACATCAGGAACAAGAGCGTAGGGAAGAGCAAGTGTTCCAATTACATTTTCGCTCATTTGGTCGGCTGTCGAAAGAGGAAGTGTGTAATTGTGTTCAAGACCTATTTGGTTGTCTTTGTTTAGCAAGTGATAATCTTGCAAGAACTTTAATCGTTCTTGTAGCGATTTTTTAGAAAAAACTGTCCAACTTAACTTCATGTTATTTTTCCACCTTGATGTATCTACGTTGGTGCTCAACAATTTCTGCTAAAGCAAAGTTCTGATTTTCATAGTTCATAAAGCTAGCAGAACCATTTTGATCTAGTTGAGCTTCTTCAAAAAATATTTTCTCATAATCTGGTATGCTTAGTGGCGTGCGATTGTTGAGCATTTCTATACGATTGGTTTGAAGGCGTTGCTTAAAGCCTGCTACAAGCTGACCGCTAAAGATTTCTGATACAGCTCCGCTACCATAACTAAAGAGCGCAATCCGGTCACCTGTTTTAAGTGTTGAGCTATTTTCAAGTAGAGAAAGGAGACCTAAAAAGAGAGAGCCTGTGTAGATGTTGCCTACTTTTTGACTGTAAAGAATAGATTGATGGAAATTTGCTTGTAGTTGCTCTTGTTGTTCAAGGGACAAGCTTTTATCCATAATTTTTTTCAAGCCTTTTAAAGCTAGCTTAGGATAAGGCAAGTGGAAACAAATAGCTGCGAAATCTTTTAAAGATACTTGATTGCGTTTTTGATATTCCACCCAAGTTGTTTTTAGGCTATCTAAATACTGTTGTGTGGAATACATGCCATTGACAAACGGCGTTGTAGAATAATTTGGCCGCCAAAAGTCCATAATATCTCGTGTTTGAGCAACATTATCTTCATTAAAAATGAGGATTCGTGGATTATTCGTGATGAGCATAGCGACTGCTCCAGCCCCTTGGGTCGGTTCCCCAGGGGTATCGACACCGTATTTAGCAATATCGCTTGCAATGACCAACACCTTTGAGTTGGGATGTTTTTCGACATGTAGCCTCGCATAATCTAGTGCAGCAGTAGCGCTGTAGCACGCTTCTTTCATTTCTAAACTACGTGCAAATGGCTGAACCCCCAGCAGGCCATGAACAAAAACAGCAGAAGCCTTACTTTGGTCAATTCCAGATTCGCTGGCTACGATAACCATGTCAATCTCATTTTTATCTTTTGCTGTTAAAACAGACTCTGCAGCACTCGCGCCCATAGTTACGATATCTTCAGTAATAGGAGCGATACTGAGTTCTTTTAATAGGAGCCCTTTACTTAGTTTATCTGGGACAATGCCGCGTGCTTCTGCTAAATCTGCTAATTTTAATACGTAATTGGTTGTCGCAAAGCCAATTTTATCAATTCCAATATTCATCAGTACCTCTGTATATTTTTCGGTTTTATATCAAACTTATTCTATTCCATTTTATCATAATTAAAGTGGAAACTGAGAAAAAAGTCTTCTTGTAAAAAGAAGGACTTTGGACATTTTAAAGTTTATGTTGAATTAGGAAGAATGATGTTGTTGAAGATAATGATATAATTTAAGCACGACTGTACCGCTAGCCATTCCAATCGAAATGACCAAGGCTAAAATCACTACTAGTGTCGTGTTTACCATAGCGTGGCTATAGTTTCCAGTAACAAAAAAGGCAGTTGTGCGATAGGAAAGGTAGCCTGGAACCAAAGGAGCCAGAATGGCTAAGATAAAGACGACAGCTGGTGTTTTATAGAGAATACTCAATATTTGACTAATGCAAGACCCGATAATGGCTGCAATAAATGTAGCAATGATAACATTTGTAGGCTCTTTTAACATATAATATAATAGCCATGTAAACATTCCAAGAACTCCTCCTGGAATTAACATGCTTTTTTGAACATTTAAAACGATTAAGAACGTTACAATCGCAAGAAAACTTGCAGCAGCTTGTAGTAAGACAGTCAATGGAATCACCTTTTATTTCATTAGGATGAGAGCTACGGAAGTGCCGGCTCCTAGCGCTAGGGTAATTAGCAATGTTTCAAAAATTTTGCTCATTCCAGAATTGAGATGGTTAGTCATTAAATCACGGACAGCATTGGTTAGAGCAATGCCAGGGACAAAAGGCATGACAGCGCCAGCGATGATTAAGTCCGCACTTGAAGGAAAGCCAGAATAACGTGCCCAGATTTGTGCCAGCAGTCCAAAAACAAAAGCACCGGCAAAAGCTGTGACAAAAGGAATACGTACGAATTTGTTGACTGAAAGAGAAAAAGAAAAGCCAAAGAAGGTCGCAAGAGCAGCTCCGAGTGCATCATAGAGATTGCCCCCAAACATGATAGAGAAAAAAGGAGCGCTAATGGTCGCCGCAAGTGTTAGTTGCCTGTTTGTATATGGAGGTTTTTTCTTTTTTAGCTGAATCAGTTTCTTAAAAGCTTCTTCAAGACTGATCTTCCCACCAACTAGCTCACGTGACACTTGATTGACATCACATACTTTTTCAATATTATAGTTTGAATGAGTAATGCGTTTCATACGCGAAATATTGGTGTTTTCAATTGAAAAGAAAATGGCAACTGGCATTGCGAGTGCATTACAATCCATAATTCCTTGAGAATGGGCAATCCGAATCATGGTATCTTCAACCCGATAAATTTCAGAACCACTTTGAAGCAAAAGCGTACCTGCTAACATCAGGACATCAACGGTTAGATTAAATTTGTCTTCCCTTTCTACATCTCTTTTCTCCACTATATGTACACCCTTTTCTTTTAACTAACAATACCTCTATTATAGCATAAAAAAGAAGAAAACCAGTTGGAATTTCCAACTGGTTTTTGAGAATAGAATTGAATTAGCTGAGGGCATCATCCATTGAGAGAACTTCGTGGAAGACACGTTGAGTCAATTCAGTTTTTTGTTCTTTAGTAAGGTATTTGGTATTGACACAGTAACCTGAGATACGAACGATAACATCTTCACCATTCATAATCTTATCATAGACATCTTTCAAGTCCATAACGTTTAAGTTGACGTGCTGTCCTCCATTTTCAAAGTAACCATCAAGAATCGTCACCAAGTTATCTACCTGTTCTTCACGAGTTTTACCAAGAGCACGAGGTGAAACTTGTGTAGTGAGAGAGATACCATCTGCTGCATAGCCAAAGTCAAGGCTGGCTAGTGAGTTGAGGTTTTGCAACCAACCACCACGAGCTTTGTTAGATGGGTTCGCACCTGGTGAGAAGAATTCTAATTTAGATAAGTTTACTGAACCATCTTCGTTGAGGTATACCCCTTTGTGGACCGGTGAGTTACCAGTTTGTTTAGAGTAGGCAACGTTCGAAGTGATAGTGAGAAGTGATACAGTCGCTTCTGCATTCTTGTAAAGTCGATGGCTGCGAAGACGAGTAGTGTAAGCTTCAATCAACCATTCTGCCAATTCATTTGAACGAGGATCGTCTTCACCCCAACGTGGGTATTCGCCAGTAGTTTCGTAGTCGTAGATATAACCATTTTCGTCACGGATTGGTTTGACTGTCGCATACTTAATAGCTGACAATGTATCAACTGTATTGGCAAATCCACAGATACCAAATCCCATATTAGCACGTTGATGGGTTGGCAAGAAGGCCATTTGAACAGCTTCGTAGTTGTATTTATCTGTCATGTAGTGAATGATATTCAATGCATCTACGTAAGTATCTGTCAACCAATCGAGCGATTTTTCAAAGTTTGCCTTAACAGTATCAAAGTCAAGGACTTCATCACGAATAGGTTCGATGTCAAATACTTTGTAATCTTTGTGAACATCATCGTAACCACCGTTAAGACCTGTAAGAAGAGCTTTTAATACGTTTACACGAGCACCAAAGTATTGGATGTTATGGCGTTGTTCTTCATTTTCTGGGTCGAGCGGAGACACACAGCATGAGATACAGCTCATTTCACCATATCCGTCTTTAGCCATTGTTGTTACACCTTCGTATTGGATAGAAGAGTGTTTGTGGCTCATGTGCATGCAGTAATGACGGAATGCATATGGTAATTTATCTGTCCAAAGAACTGTTAAGTTTGGCTCTGGTGAGTTACCAATATTGTCAAGTGTATTCAAGAAACGGTAGTCCATTTTTGTTACACGGTGACGACCATCATTTCCCATACCCGCCATAGACGTTGTGATGAAGGTTGGGTCACCTGAGTAGAGTTGATCGTATGCTTTTGTACGAGCAAATTTTACAGTACGAAGTTTCAAGACGAAATCATCAACAAATTCTTGGATTTCTGATTCAGTGTAAGTACCACGAGCCAAGTCACGTTCTGCATAAATGTCAAGAACGATAGGCACACGTCCAAGAGAAGTAGCAGCACCATTGATGACACGGCAGACAGCCATGAAGGCAATGTTAGTCCATTGGATAGCTTCTTTAACGTCAAAGGCAGGACGGCGAACATCTACTCCGTAAAGGTCACCCAGGCGAACAACTTCTTTTAATGATTGGTATTGAAGATTGACTTCTTCACGAAGACGAATTGTTTCTTCATCAATATCTGTCAAAGCATTCCAGTCTTCAACTTTTTCTGCCATCAAGTAATCTGCTCCGTAAAGTGCAAGACGAGCATAAACACCGATGATACGTCCGCGTGAGTAAGCATCTGGCAGACCTGTAACGGTATGCGCATGACGTGCACGACGAATATTGGTTGTATAAGCACGGAAAATACCATCATTTACAGTTGTCACGTATTTTGTGAAAATTTCATGCATTTTAGGATCAGGTTCATATCCATGTTCCTTCAAGGCAGTTTCTGCCATACGGATACCACCTTTTGGCATGAAATTCAACTTAAACAATTCATCATTTTGGATACCATAAATCAATTCATTGTCTTTATCAATGTATCCTGCTGGAATATCAGCGATTGAAGTGGCACGTGTATCCATTGGGAAACGTGTTTCTTCATAATGTGCTTTTGTATCTTCGATAATTTTTTTAATGTGAAGAGAGCGTTCAGTTGGTCCAGCTAAGAAACTTTCATCTCCATCATAAGGAGTGTAGTTTGCTTGTACAAAACGAGATACACTGGCTTTTTCTCGCCAATCATCGCCTTTGAAGCCTTCCCAAGCTTTATCAAAAATATCTTGTGCTTCGACAACAGTTTTAACAACCATGTTTTTTCCTCTTGAATCTTTCTAGTAACACAAAACTGTTACATTTATAAAATCAGTATAGCATATAGTAATCGTTTACACAAACGAAATATAATAATAAAAGCACTTTCTTTTATAATACAGATTGACAAAAGTTGTATAACTGTGTTATAATTTTGAAAGATTAGATGAAAATAGGAAAAGAGTTTAATAAACTTAGATAGTTTACAAAGTCAAGGGAGAAGTTGATCATGGGAAAAGTAAAACTATTACAGGTTTTGATTTCCTGTGGTTTACCTTGTATGTAATAGCTGCTTTTTTATTTATACTTTAATACTTTGTAGGAGAATAAATGTTAATTTTTCCGCTCAACAATGATACGTCTCGGAAAATTATTCACATTGATATGGATGCTTTTTTTGCTTCCGTAGAAGAAAGAGACAACCCAGACCTAAAAGGAAAACCTGTCATCATAGGGAGAGACCCTCGTTTGACTGGTGGACGGGGTGTTGTCTCGACTTGCAATTATGAAGCGCGAAAGTTCGGTGTACATTCAGCAATGAGTTCTAAAGAAGCATACGAACGCTGTCCGCAGGCGATTTTCATTTCGGGAAATTATGAAAAATATCAAGCTGTCAGTCAAGAAATTCGAGACATTTTTAAACGGTATACAGATGTGATTGAGCCCCTCAGTATTGATGAAGCTTATCTAGACGTGACAAAAAATAAATTGGGTATAAAATCTGCTGTCAAGATAGCCAAGCTAATCCAGCACGAGATATGGACAGAACTTCATTTAACAAGTTCTGCGGGTGTTTCCTATAACAAATTTTTAGCAAAAATGGCTAGTGATTATAAAAAACCTCATGGTTTGACAGTTGTTTTGCCCGAAGAAGCAGAATCCTTCCTTTCTCCAATGGATGTAAGTGAATTTTATGGTGTTGGGAAGAAGACAGTGGCGAAGCTGCATGATATGGGTGTTTATACGGGAGAAGATTTGTTGAAAATTTCTGAGATGACCTTGATTGATTTGTTTGGGCGGTTTGGTTTTGACCTTTACCGCAAGGCAAGAGGCATCAGTAATTCACCAGTGAAAGTCAATCGTATTCGTAAGTCTATTGGTAAGGAAAGGACTTACGGAAAATTACTATATGACGAAGACGACATAAAAAAGGAATTGACACTTTTATCGCAAAAGGTTGCTCGTAGTTTAAAAAAACATGAAAAGTCTGGGAAGACGATTGTCCTGAAGATTCGTTATGCGGATTTCTCGACGTTGACAAAGAGGCAAAGTTTAATGACTAGGACGCAAGATGCAGAGCAGATTGAGCGCATTGCCCATGAAATTTATGATAGCTTAGATGAACAAGTAAGTGGTGTGCGACTTTTAGGTGTGACAGTGACAGGATTTGGGTAAGAATGTAAAAGAGTCTGAGATAAACATATCTCAGACTCTTTTATGTAAAGATAATCCTTCATGATGCAGTCTTTATTTGGTGTACTCAAAGCAGGTCAATAGGGCTGACCTAGCAAGCATCAAAGATGGCTTAATGCGTTTTTTAGTTCAAACATAGAAATTAGAGAGTGAGGGGGGTCAGCTTTGCGAGCTGGCAATTTCTATTCATTCGATTTTAGTTGCCAAAGATACTGTGGATATCTTCTTCAGTCAGTCCGATCATAGGATTTATTTTCGAAAAATTTTCTTCAGTCAAGACATAGTCTTCCACGCTTGTTTTCAAATCATCCATAGAAGTGTGCATTATTTTTTCATCTGTTGGTAGATTTGCAAAACGTTGAAGGAGATAGGTTTTACGTGTTGTCCCAGTATTTTGGACAGCAAAGGCAAAGGCAGACTTTTCCCCAAGAAGAATCAATTTGCTCTTGGCGCGGGTGATAGCAGTATAGATAAGATTGCGTTGCAGCATGCGGTGGCTGCTAGACGTAATCGGTAAAATGACGACTGGAAATTCACTGCCCTGAGATTTGTGGATACTCATAGCGTATGCCAGACGAATCTTGTACCATTCACTGCGTTGATAAACAATCTCATTGCCGTCGAAATTGATAGTCAGTTCATCTTGCTTGGAATCAGCATATTTTGCTGGTAGTAAATCGGTGATATAACCCAAATCACCGTTGAACACATTGCTTTCAGCATCGTTGACGAGATGAATAACCCGATCACCTTGTCGGTATTGACCATCAGTAGCTTCAAAGATAAGTTGTTCTTTTACAACAGGATTGATCAGATCTTGCATGAGTTGATTGATGTGGTCAATTCCTGCTTGTCCACGGTACATAGGAGCAAGTACTTGTACATCTTGAGCTGGAATACCACTACGGATAGCGACTTCCACAATGCGTTCAATCATCTGTGGAATCTGCTCGCTACGAACTTCAAAATAAGAACGATCTGCTTTTTTTTCAATGAAATCAATTGGCAGAGTGCCTTTTTGAATCTGACTAGCTAAGGTAACGATCGTGGAATCTTCGCCCTGCCGATAAATTTTTTCTAATTTGGTCTGTGGAAGGAGGGGGATTTTCAGCAAATCTGCTAACACTTGTCCAGGACTGACAGAGGGTAGCTGGTCGGCATCTCCGACAATGAGTAGCTTGCTATTGGAAGAGATATTGCTGAGTAGTTGATTGGCTAACCAAGTATCTACCATTGAAAATTCGTCCACAATAATAAAATCTGCGTCCAAATAATCGTCTAAATGACTGGTGTCATCGTCTCCTGTCATGCCTAAATGCCGATGAATCGTCGCACTTGGCAGTCCTGTTAATTCATTCATGCGTCTAGCAGCACGCCCAGTTGGAGCGGCTAAAAGGATAGGTAAATCTTGAGATTTGTGTAAATCCAGACCATGTAGCAGCGCGTAGACAGCAATAATTCCATTGATAACAGTCGTTTTTCCAGTTCCAGGACCACCTGTTAAGATGAAAATTTTATGCTGGATAGCATCGCAAATAGCTTGCTTCTGAATCGCATCGTAAGAAATAGCAAATTTTTCTTCGATTTGAGCAAGCGCAGCTTCGATGTTTTCTGGTTCATATTTATTTTGATTTCCCTTCTCCAGAATGCGTAAGAGATTGTTGCAAATTCTTTCTTCAGCAAAAAAGAGACTGTTTTCAAAAATCTTCGTATCGACATGTTGGACTTTATCTTCTTCAATCAAATGAGCTAGCTCATTTGCAACGGAATTTGGATCTAGTTCGATCTGTCGGGAGCTTTCCAGAAGTTCAATGGTGTGTTCCAGAAGCTCTTTTGCTTCAAGATAGGTGTCGCCTTTTTCCATGGACTGGGTTAGAAGTGTGTGGAGTAATCCTGCACGGAAGCGCTCTGGAGCAGTACTTTCAATTCCTAAGCTTTGCGCCAGTTGGTCGGCAATTTTAAATCCTATTCCTTGAATATCTTCCACTAATTGATAAGGATAGTGTTCGACAATTTCGAGAGTCTCTTCTTTGTAAAAATCTTGAATCTGAAAGGCAAGTTTATTTGAAATGCCGTACTCAGATAGCTTTGCAAGGACTCGCTCGGTACCGTAGTTCTGTCTTAATTTCATAATAAAGGCTTCGCGATTTTTAGCAGAAAGGCCTACAATATCATGTAATTTTTCGGGTTCTGCCAAGACCTTATCAATCGTGTTATCGCCGTAGAGATCCACAATTTTTTGTGCTGTTTTTACACCGATTCCTTTAAAATGGTCGCTTGAAAAATATTTGACCAAGCCTTTGCTGGTTGGTTTAGCACGCTCATAGCGTATTAGTTTGAGCTGTTCACCATATTTAGGGTGTTGCACGAGATTTCCCCAGAAGGTATAGTCTTCCCCCTCTATAATATCTGCCATAGTGCCGGTGACAATAATCTCAAAATCATCAAAATCCGCATCGGTGTCGTCAATATTTAGCAACAGAATCCGGAAAAAACTGCTGGGATTTTCAAAGATAATGCGTTCGATGGTACCTGAAAAGTAAAATTCCATAATTTTCCTGTTTAATACTAAAAGAATGGGAATGGGACAAACGTCAGTATTTCGTAAGAAGTCACTTTTGTCGTCCCGCCTTTACATAAGCAACTAGCTTATCCTTTCTTGCTTGACAAGGAGCTAGAATGATTAGCCAACCGTTGTGATTTGTCATCAGAAAGATATGGTAAAAGCCTGGAAACGGATGTTCCAGACTCAAATAATCAAAGTAAAATTCCTTGACTAGAAAGTGCCAATTCTATTCAAAGGCCAGAAGCGGAATTTTGCTTCACCTTGAAGTTGACTAGCTTTAAACGTTCCTACCTGACGGCTATCTTTTGAAACGAGACGATCATCTCCTAGAAGCAGGTATTCACCTTTTGGAACTTCAATGGTGAAGTTAGTGTTGCCATTGGCATCTTGCGTAAAGGACTTGGCTTTATCTGCTAAAGATTGGAAATAACTATTATAAGAATAGGTTGACTGCAATTTATCTTCTTTGAATCTTGTTATATAGTTTTTAAGGTAGGGTTCATTAGTCTTTTTACCATTTACATAAAGCTGGTCATTTTCGTAACGGATAGTGTCTCCGGGAAGACCGATAACACGCTTGACAATTTGCTTGGTTTTCCCATCCTCGTCTTTTTCGCTTGCAACGACAATATCAAAGCGATTCACAGGGAGGTGTTTGACCACAAATAAATATTCTCCGTTTGCTAAAGTCGGATCCATTGAATGACCATCTACCTTAACAGGAACCCAGAAAAAGGCGCGTGATAAGAATAGAATCGCCATAAAGAGGATAAAAAATCCCCATTCTTTCATAAATTTTGAAAAAGTAGTTGATTTTGCTTGCATAACTTACCTTTCTAGAAGTTTTTTGGCTTTTTCAGTATTTTTAAAATGTAGTTTTGCGCTCGCTTCCAAACTCTTCATACCGTAGGTTTGAAGAAGCTGACTTGCGATTTTATCGGACTTTACTCCTGCTCCACTAGGTAATTCGTAGCCGAGCTCTTGACTTAAATTTTCAAGATTTTCTAAAAATAAGTCGCGTGCGATCATAGAACTGACTGCTACCGCTAGGTATTTGCCTTCGGCTTTTTCTTCTAACGTAATAGGGTTTGGAAAATGATTGCTTTCTCGCTGGAGATATTTTTGATAATTTTTGTCGCTGGTGAAAGCATCAATAACGATTTTTTGAGGCTGTACTCCTGTTTGTAGTAACAGATAAATCGCTTGATTGTGGAGAGCAACCTTGACAGAAACTGCGTTATAGCCAGCAGCAATGACTTGATTGTATTTTTTTGGAGACAGTAACAGAGCTTGGTGCTGAATCTTTTCCTTTAACAAGGGAACGATTTGCCTGATTTTCTGGTCTGTCAGGCTTTTAGAGTCATCAACTCCCAGCTTTCGTAGAAAACTATGCTGTTCTGTTGTGACAAAAGATGCCACAACAGCAAGTCCGCCGAAATAAGAGCCATTGCCGACTTCATCTGTCCCGATAAGAGGACAATTTTGCTGAGGAGCTGTCGTTTCTTCTCTGGAAGCCTGATAGCCAAAAAATTGTGCTGCCTGTTCTGCTTTTTCTCCTTGGAAGAGGACTTTTCCTGAAGTATAGATGGAGGCAGTTGCCTTATCAAGCTTAAAAAGGTAACGAATATAAGGATTTTTACTAGAAACAAGCTGTGCCTGGTATTGGGCAACAAAATTTTGAATTTGTTTCTCACTGGGTTGTAAAGTAATACTTTCCATATTGTTATTGTACCATAAAAGTGATAAATTTCTTTAAAAACTGACAAAATAGCTTCCTTTTGGTATAATATTTTGAGGTGATTTTATGGCAAACTTAAATCGATACAAATTTATTTTCGGAAAGAAAAGCGTAACCTTAACAACAGAACACGATAATTTATTCATGGAAGAGGTCGAAAAGGTTGCGACAGAAAAATATCACGCAATTAAAGAAAAGATGCCGATGGCTGATGATGAAACACTAGCTATTTTACTGGCAATCAATAGCTTAGCGACACAATTGTCACGTGAAATTGAGTTTGATGACAAGGAGCAAGAGCTGGAAGAACTTCGTAAGAAAGTGCTAGAAGCCAACAAGCAAAAAGTTAGTGAACAAGAGGAAACTGTATGATTTCGTTAGTGATTTTGCTAATTTTAGCTTGGAGTTTTTACATTGGCTACTCACGCGGAATTGTATTACAAACTTATTATACTATTTCGGCGATCGTTTCAGCTATTATCGCAGGGCTACTATACCAATCTTTAGGTGAACAAATCAATCTTTTGGTACCTTATGCGAGTGCTCAGGAAGGGACATTTACGTATTTTTTCCCAAGTAGCCAATTGTTCCAGTTGGACAAGGTATTTTATGCTGGTCTGGCTTATCTCGTAATTTATACGATTGTGTATAGTGTAGCTCGTTTTATTGGAATTTTTATCCACTTGGTTCCAAATAAAAAAGCTAACGAGCGTTGGTACAATGTTGCTAGTGGTGTTTTAGCTCTTTGTGTTACCTTGTTTGGGATTCAAATGTTCCTAACCGTTTTGGCGACGATTCCCTTGCCAGTTGTTCAAAATCATCTCAATACAAGTAGTATAGCTCGTTTTATTATTAGTCACACACCGATT
Source organism: Streptococcus intermedius SK54 = ATCC 27335 (assembly GCF_000413475.1). Classification (GTDB taxonomy): domain Bacteria; phylum Bacillota; class Bacilli; order Lactobacillales; family Streptococcaceae; genus Streptococcus; species Streptococcus intermedius. The sequence continues at coordinate 205,210 of NZ_ATFK01000002.1, forward strand.
ACTTCAGGAGTGTTAAAACAACTCTGGGTGACCAAAATCATTGGATAATACAAAGACTCAGTTGGTGGTGCTAGCTGAGTTTCTTTTTCATCGGGAAAGATAAGCATATGAATAGAAAAATTTTAGAAACATTAGAATTTGGGAAAATCAAGGCACTCTTTGAACCCTATCTGTTAACAGAACAAGGCCGTTTAGAGCTAGGACAGCTTTTTCCATCTAATAAACAGGAACGGTTGGAGACAGCATTTTTAGAAATGACGGACATGCAGCAGATTTTTGTGCAGCGTCCGCATTTCAGCTTGGCTGCGACTCAAGATATTACTGGACTGACCAAGCGTTTGGAGCTGGAAGGCGACTTAAATATTGAAGAATTTCTTGCTCTGAAGCGTATTTTAACTGTCACGCAAGAATTAACTGATTTCTATGATAAGTTGGAAAATGTTGATTTGCAACGCTTGAACCGTCTTTTTGAAAAATTATTGGCTTTTCCTAACCTGCAAGGATTACTGCAAGCCATCAATGAGGGTGGATTTGTCGAAAGCTTTGCGAGTGACAATTTAGCTCGCATTCGTCGGAAAATTCAAGAAAATGAAGTTCAAGTAAGAGATATTCTGCAAGATATTCTCAAAACGAAGGGCGATATGTTGGTAGATCAAGTAGTAGCTAGTCGAAATGGTCGCAATGTTTTGCCAGTTAAAAATACATTTCGTAATCGGATTTCAGGCGTGGTACATGATATTTCTGCTAGTGGAAATACAGTATATATCGAGCCGAGGGCAGTAGTCAACCTCAACGAAGAAATCACCAATGCACAGGCAGACGAGCGTCATGAGATTCTACGTATCTTGCAAGAGTTGTCCGACCGAATACGTCCTCATATTGCTGAAATTGCTAATAACGCTTGGATTATTGGGCATTTGGATCTAGTTCGGGCGAAAGTGTGTTTTATGCAGGAGAGAGGCGCGGTGGTGCCGATGCTGTCTGATAGTAAGGATATTCGCCTGCTCCATGTTACTCATCCTTTGATAGAAAATGCAGTGGCTAATGATTTGTACTTTGCGTCGGATTTAACGGAAATCGTCATTACTGGTCCTAACACAGGTGGGAAGACAATTATGCTGAAGACCTTGGGCTTGGCTCAACTCATGGCGCAGTCTGGTCTGCCTATTTTGGCGGATAATGGTAGTCGAGTGGGGATTTTTGACCAAATTTTTGCCGACATCGGAGATGAGCAGTCTATTGAGCAGAGCTTATCGACTTTCTCTAGCCACATGACTAATATTGTTGCCATTTTAGAGCAAGTAGACGAAAATGCTCTGGTACTTCTGGATGAGCTTGGAGCTGGAACCGATCCGCAGGAGGGTGCAGCTCTTGCGATGGCAATCCTTGAAGACCTGCGACTGCGGCAGGTCAAGACAATGGCAACGACTCATTACCCAGAGCTTAAGGCTTATGGGATTGAAATGGCTGGCGTACAAAATGCTAGCATGGAGTTTGATACGGCAAGTCTAAGACCAACTTATCGCTTTATGCAGGGGGTGCCAGGGCGTTCTAATGCCCTTGAAATTGCTCGCCGTTTGGGCTTGTCGGAACTTGTCGTTCGCCATGCCCAAGAGCAGACCAACACGGACAGCGATGTCAATCGGATCATTGAGAGACTGGAGGAGCAAACGCTGGAAAGCCGCAAGCGCTTAGACAATATCCGTGAGGTTGAGCAGGAAAATCTCAAATTTAACCGAGCACTCAAAAAACTTTACAATGAGTTTAACCGAGAGAAAGAAACCGAACTCAATAAGGCACGGTTGGAAGCTCAGGAAATTGTTGATCTGGCTTTGTCAGAGAGTGAGAGCATTCTCAAAAATCTCCATGATAAGTCTAGTCTCAAACCGCATGAGATTATCGAAGCTAAGGCCCAGCTTAAAAAGTTGGCGCCAGAAACCGTTGATTTATCAAAGAACAAGGTGCTCAAGCAGGCCAAGAAAAATCGTGCGCCCAAGGTGGGAGATGATATTCTGGTAACCAGCTATGGTCAGCGAGGAACCTTGGTCAAGCAGCTCAAGGACGGCCGTTGGGAGGCTCAGGTCGGTCTTATCAAGATGACTCTAGAAGAGCAGGAATTTAATCTTCTAAAGGCTGAAAAGGAGCAGCAGCCTAAGCGCAAGCAGGTCAATGTGGTGAAACGAACAACCACAAGCGGACCAAGAGCTAGACTGGATTTGCGAGGCAAGCGTTATGAAGAAGCTATGCAAGAGCTGGACGCCTTTATTGATCAGGCTCTCCTCAACAACATGGCTCAGGTTGATATTATTCACGGTATCGGGACCGGTGTGATCCGTGAAGGTGTGACTAAGTACCTCCGCCGCAACAAGCACGTCAAGTCCTTTGGTTATGCTCCGCAAAATGCCGGTGGCAGCGGCGCGACGATTGTGGTGTTTAAGTGAAAAGAGTTAGTGAATAAAGCAAAACGATTCATAACAAAAAAATTGAAAAGAGGAAATATTTATGAGACAAAAAGACATACAAGATTCTTGTACAACGATTCTAGTGGGGAAGAAGGCCAGTTACGATGGTTCAACCATTGTGGCTCGTACAGAGGATTCACAAAACGGGGTCTTTACACCCAAGAAATTTGTTGTAGTGGAGCCACAAGAGCAGCCCCGCCATTATCAGTCAGTTTTGACGTCCTTTGAGATAGATTTGCCGGACAATCCAGTCCGTTATACGGCGGTGCCAGACGCAGTGCCCAAAGACGGGATCTGGGGAGCAGCTGGGATTAACAGCTATAATGTTGCTGTCAGTGCGACGGAAACGATTACGACCAACAGCCGAGTGTTAGGGGCGGATCCTTTGGTAGAGTCAGGTATCAGCGAAGAAGATATCCTCACACTGGTCTTGCCCTATATCAAGACGGCTCGCGAAGGGATTCTACGCTTAGGGAAAATCCTAGAAGAATATGGTACTTATGAGTCTAATGGGATTGCTATTTCGGATGTCAATGAAATCTGGTGGCTGGAAACCATTGGCGGCCACCATTGGATGGCGCGGCGCGTGCCGGATGATGCCTATGTGACCAATCCAAATCAGCTGGGCAGTGATTATTTTGAATTTGACAATCCAGAGCACTTCCTCTGTCATCCAAATCTTAAAAGTTTTATCGAGGAAAACCATCTCAATCTGAATTATTCAGATGATGAGGGCTTCAATCCACGTTATGCTTTTGGCAGCCAGAAGGACAAGGATCGCCATTACAATACACCGCGAGCTTGGGATATTCAGCGTTTTCTCAATCCAGAAGTGGAGCAAGATCCAAGGAGTTTCTTCATTCCTTGGTGCCGCAAGCCTTACCGCAAGATTACGATCGAAGATGTCAAGTATGTCCTGAGCAGTCACTACCAGGATTCGCCTTATGATCCTTATGGAGCTGAGGGAGACTGCCACAGCAGACGGGCCTTTCGAACTATCGGGATCAATCGGACCAGTCAGACAGCCATCTTGCAGCTGCGCCCTAACCAACCGCAGGAAACGGCAGGGATCCAGTGGCTGTCCTACGGCTCCATGCCTTACAATACAGCTGTTCCTTTCTTTACCCAAGTCTCTACAACACCAGCCTACTTTGCCAACACGACGGACAAGGTTTTGACGGATTCCTTCTACTGGGCCAATCGCTTAATCGCTGGACTGGCTGATGCTCATTTCAGCAGTCATGTTGGTGATTTGGATGATTATCAGGAAAAGACTATGGCTTGGGGGCACGAAATGATTGGTCGGGTAGACCGAGCCCTGGCTAAGGGAGAAGCTGTTGACTTTGAAGCTGAAAATCAAGCCATGAGCGATAAGGTACAAGAAGCGACAGATCAGCTCTTGGAAAAAATTCTCTTAGATGCCAGCAATCTCATGACCAACCATTTCTCCTTGAGTGACTGAGGCCTTATCCGTAGCAAATATTTTGCAAATGCTTCTTTTTAGTGTAGAATGATGTCAAGAACGAAATAGAGCGATGACATTAGTCATTGTCAAAGGAGAACAATATGGTAGCAGCAGTTACAGATGCAAATTTTGCAGAAGAAACAAAAGACGGACTCGTTTTGATTGATTTTTGGGCAACTTGGTGCGGTCCATGCCGTATGCAGGCGCCTATCTTAGAGCAGTTGGCAGGGGAAGTCCATGAAGATGAAGTGAAAATCCTTAAAATGGATGTGGATGAAAATCCAAATACTGCCCGTGAATTTGGTATTATGTCCATTCCGACCCTTCTATTCAAGAAAGACGGTCAAGTCGTTAAGCAAGTCGCTGGTGTTCACACCAAAGATCAGCTCAAGGCTATTATCGCCGAATTGAGTTAATAGCATAGCCAAAAAATCGTTACATGTCGTAACGATTTTTTCATTTAGCCGATGACAGTAAAGGTCATACAATTTTGGGAAGAGCAAGTATACTATCATAGTGTGCAAAATACTGAAGAAGTGTTTGCTCAGGCGTTTCCCTATAACTTATCATAAGCGCTTATTGTGAAATGTGCAAAATTTCAAATGTTGGTAGTTGTGTGTCGGGTTTATTGGTATAAAAAGTAAAGATACATTTTTTCCATTTATCAGGATTGAAAATAACGGCTTTGCCACTTTCGTTGTTTTGCATTTGCTCGTGAATGGTAAAGGATTTTAAACTTTCAGATGCTTCTATATCAATGACTTCTAATGTAGCATATTTACTTGAGTCAAAATGATCAGATATTTCGACTGATGAAGTTATTCCGATTTCAATATTTTGCCAGCCAAACGAATTTAAAATATGATCAAAGTAACCATCAAATATGAATTTTGTCATTCCGTTGGTATTTTTCCAAATATATAGCGGACAGTAACTGTTAAATAATTGGCCTTCAGATTTTTCAGAGATTAAATAAACTTTGAAAAACAAATCGTCGAATCCATCCATCAAATGACCTGTATTTCGGACACGTTGTCTAATGATATCCATATCATAATCTGCTGGTAATTTTATAGTATATTGCATTGCTTGCATTGCAGTACCCCTTTTCTAATGAACTATTGACAGTATAAATGATTTATATCATGTTGAATAATACTTAAAAATGATATAATTATCATAAAAAGTGATAGGGTGTTTTAAATGAATTTTAATGATATGAGCATTTTTGTGACAATCTATGAGACAAGATCAATAAATAAAAGTTCAAAGATATTACAATATGCACAATCTAATCTCAGTGCTAGATTGAAGGTGCTTGAAACTGAATTAGATACGAAATTATTTTACAGAAAATATAATGGTTTAGTCCCGACAGAAAGTGGAGACTTATTTTATCAATTTTGTAAGGAAACTTCTAACAATTTAGAGAAATTAAAAAAGAAATGTGAAACCTCGAAAATATCGATCTTAATTTCAGAATTGTTATTCAATCACGATATTAATAATTCGCAAACAATTGATTTGGATAAAAGTGAGATTAATATCCAAAAAACTTCGGATATACCAATCATTGCTCATCAGGAAGACTTTGATAAAATTTTTTGCTTTCAAAAAATTGAAAATTTGAAACATTATGATGAGACTATCGGACATGTTGAGTCAGTTTATGCTTATTCGAGCATCATAAAGGCTACTGAGGAAATGCCCATATTCGTTAATAAAGATAAAAATTGCCCTTTTAGAAAACAAAGCTTAATGAAGTTTGCTCATTTAAAATCAGTTGTAGAAATTGATTCTTTTGAGAACATTATCAGCTTAGTTGAAAACGGGAAAGGAATCGCACTATTGCCTAAATGGCTAAATAAGAGAGCGAATATCAAGCCATACGACCAAGACATCATTCTTATCCCATTTTATCAGTATGAAAAGCAGAATCAAATTAAGTAGGCTATTTTAGAAGAAATATTAGTGCTAGAAAGAAAAAACATTTGACAAATATTGTAAATATACTTATAATAAGTATACATATTATAAAGGAGTTATTGTAATGGAATTTAGTTTCAGTTTAAGCATGAAAGCAGCAAAAGAAGATGTATGGTCCTACTATGAAAATATTGAAAAGTGGTATGACTGGGAAGAAGATTTAAAAAATATTACATTAAATGGTGGATTTAAGACAGGATCTTGTGGGATAATGGAACTCGAAGGAATGCCCCCAATAGAATATCAGCTGACACTTGTCAAGCCCTTTGAGGAATTTTGGGATAAAACAGCGACCCCGTTTGGAGATATCCTTTTTGGTCATCAGATCATTGAGAACGATGATGGCACTGTAAATGTCAAGCACACCGTAGCTTTAGATAGCAAAGATCAGCAACATTTGGAATTTTTAAGCCAAGTTTTCTCAGATGTTCCTCAATCTATTTTTATTTTAAAAAATTGTTTGGAAAAATAAGAATTCTCTACTTAGCTAGAGAATATTTTTCTTTTTGTTAAATTGAAGGGGGTGCAAGATACACTAAAGTTGTAATGTTATTCTTATGTTGCATCCTAGCTAAAAAGAAAAAAGTGATAATTAGTTTTTGAAAGCGATTTATTTTATTTTTTAAAGTGTTATAATAACAATGAAATATATTAATAATTTACTTAATTGTTGCCTTTAATATGAGAGACAAAAAGAGTTTTTGGCGATTGGAAGGAGGAATCGTATGGAAGAAAAAGATTCTAAGCAGTTAAGTTGGCTCATGATAGCCTTGATAGCCTTTAATATTGTTTGGGGCTTAGGTAATGTCGTGAATAATTTTGCTCAGCAGGGAATTGTCGTGATTACTTCATGGATCCTGTTGCTGATTATCTATTTTATTCCTTATACACTGATGGTTGGGCAGCTGGGTTCAACATTTAAGAATAGTGAAGGTGGGGTTAGTGATTGGATTAAGTCTACGTCTACTAAACAGCTAGCATTTTTTGCAGCTTGGACCTACTGGGTAGTGCAGATACCATATTTGGCTCAAAAGCCTCAAACAATTTTAATCGCTCTAGGGTGGGCCTTTCAGGGGAATGGACGAATTTTGGAAAGTCTGTCCATGCCAATGATTGTTGGTCTTTCTTTACTAACTTTCCTATTCCTCTTATATATTTCGACCAAGGGATTAAAAGCCCTGAAATTTTTGGGAACACTGGCTGGAGGAGCTATGTTAATCATGTCAGTTCTCTTTATTCTAATGGCTGTTGGTGTGCCTTTGATTAAGTCAGATCTACAATTGGCCACCCAACACATGGACCGTTTATCAACTTATATTCCAAAATTTGATTTCTCCTATTTTACGACGATTGCATTGTTAGTCTTCTCAGTAGGTGGAGCGGAAGCCATCTCTCCTTATGTTAATAAAGTGAAAAATCCAGCAAAGGGCTTTCCAAAAGGTATGATAGCTATGGTTATCATGGTTGGAGCTTGTGCTATTTTAGGCTCTCTCGCCATGGCCATGATTTTTGATAGCAACCATATCCCAGCCGATTTGATGAGGAATGGTGCCTACCAAGCCTTTGCTGTTTTAGGGAAGCATTGGGGAATAGGCAATTTCTTAGTTACTGTCTATGCTCTTACTCAAGCAATTGGACAAGCAGCTACACTAGCCATTTGTATTGATGCGCCTTTGCAAATCTTTTTGGGTAGTGCGGACAAAGATTTTATTCCAAGCTGGTTGCGTAAGCGTACCAAGTCAGGGATGCTGATTAATGGCTATCTTTTAACAGGAATACTAGTAGCAATTATCATTGTACTGCCACTTCTTGGATTGAAGGAAATCGATGGTCTGGTTGTATGGATGACCAATCTTAATGCTATCGTCTCTCCAATGTGTTTCCTTTGGGTTTTTGTAGCGTATATGTTCTTGTACCGTAGATGGGATAAATTTAAAAACGTCGAATACAAATTTGTAAAAAATCGTAGACTTGGTTTTCTAGTAGGTGCTTGGGGCTTTGCTTTCACTGCCTTTGCTTGTATTCTGGGGATGGCTCCACAAGTAGATATGGCAACTCATCCAACCGAATGGTGGTTTACCCTCATCACAAATATTATTACTCCTATAGCCCTCTTAGGCTTAGGTTTGCTTCTTCCACTGGCTGCTCGTCGAGAGAAGAAATGAAGAGAGTTGGGGCAAGTCAAAATACTGTCCCAGCTTTTTCTTATTAAGAAATCTAAAAATCCTATCCTTTTTCAAGTAAGGGCTTTGTGCTATAATAGATTATATTCCTTCTGATACTGGAATAAATGAGATTGTATGAGGTAAGCAATGTTTCTTTCAAGCAATATTTTTTCTCGTTATTTTAAACAGTTTAATTGGACGACTATTTTAGATGATGCCTTTTCCAAGCTGATTTCTCTGTTATTTTTATTGATCTTATTTTACATTGCGAAGAAACTTCTTCATGTCTTTGTCAGCAGGATCATTTCTCCATCATTAAAGTTTTCTAGTAGCGATATTGCTCGACAGAAGACCATTAGCCGTTTGATTGAGAACGTCCTCAATTATGCCCTTTATTTCCTTTTAATCTATTGGATTTTATCCATTTTAGGTTTGCCGGTTTCCAGTCTTTTAGCTGGTGCAGGGATTGCTGGGGTGGCTATCGGAATGGGAGCTCAAGGTTTTTTGTCCGATTTGGTCAATGGTTTCTTTATTTTGTTGGAGCGGCAGTTAGATGTCGGAGACAGTGTTCGGCTGACGAATGGCTCAATTAAAATTGCCGGAACTGTAGTCAGTGTAGGCATTCGGACGACACAAGTACGTGATGCGGATGGCACACTGCATTATGTTCCTAATCGCAATATCACTGTTGTGAGTAATCTCTCGCGAGGTAATATGCGTGCACTTATTGATATTCCCCTTTACGCTCAGACGGATTTGGAGAAAGTTACTCGGATTATCCAGCAAGTCAATCAAGATTATGCTGCCAAGCAAGCAGAAATTTTACAAGAACCTGTCATTTTAGGTCCACAACTCGGAGACAATGGACAATTTTATTTTCGTGTCAGTATTACAGTCCAAAGTGGTACACAAAGCACTGTTTATCATCAATTTTACAGATTGTATCATGATGCTCTCTTAAAAGGAGGAATTGATTTGCCAACCATTTATACATTGGCATAAACAGAAAGGAAATTATGCTGGGTGCATAAATACCAGATGAAATAACGATGCTCAGCGGTTACGTCTATCCGCTTTGACTTAGTCTTTGATGGACAAGAAAAAGGTGGCGCTGAGGATACTTATACCATAACTTACGAAAATGCCAAACGGCAAAAGGAGAAAAATAAGACAAAGCAAGAGAAAAAGTAGAGGCAATAGGGGGTCACAGCCCATCACTTTAGTGCCTTTTCTAATTTCTAAACACAACTTCATAGGTGGAAGCAATTCATTTTATAAATAAAAGAAGATTTGAGATAAATGTTTCAAATCTTTTTCTTGACTCTGACCTTAGAGGAGGGTGTATACTGGTAAAAATTAGAAAAGGAGATTACTATGCACATCAATATCATTCGTTCAGATAAAGTTTATCAGGAGTTGCTCGAATTACCCTTGGAAAAAAGGGAAGGCTGTTTTAGAGCTAAAATATTAGCACCTTTTGCAACCAAATACCAAACTCAACACATTCCTTTGAAGGCAAAGTATCCTGGAGGATTTGATGCTCTGTTTCTACTTGGCTTTATGAACCAGTTGCCCGCAACTCTCTCAGAAAAGGATAGACCAGCTATTGATGCCCTCAGTTCAGATCAGCTTTGGCAAGACTGCCAGGAAACCATCAAGAGAAGTCTTGGTCTCTTTGAACAAGCTGGTTATGATTTAGAGGTTGAGGATTATCAATTTACTATTTTATTGGGCAATCCAGAAAAACCTATGCTACAACTCAATAAGGGTTACAGCGGAGATGGTGGAATTCCAGGTTATCTCATGTTAAGCATACTGCCCAATGACTATACTTTGCCACGTATTCAAGCGGCACTGGCTCACGAGTGCAACCACAATGTCCGCTTCCAATTTATCAAATGGAACCAGCAGACGACACTAGCAGACTGGGTAGTCAGTGAGGGGTTGGCAGAGTCTTTTGCTGCTGAACTCTATGGCAAGGAGCTCATCGGATCTTGGGTTACTTCAACCAGTCCAGAGCAATTAGAGGAGATTAAGCCCATCATCTCAAGTCAGCTTCAGCTAACAGGGATGGCGGAAATGGCTCCTTATCTCTACGGTGATGAAATTGCAGAGCTTCAAGGTCAGATACCGGTTGGTATGCCTTATGCTGCGGGCTATGCTTATGGCTATCATCTGATACAAGCTTATCTGAAAAGGACAGGCAAGAGCATTATTGAGGCCACAGTAACACCAACAGCAGAGATTTTAGAGGCGACTGAAGCCTTTTGGAAATGACACTTTTATTTGAAAATTTGCCAGAACCTGATATAATGTAGGTAATTTCTGGAGGTGACTATATGTACCATAAAAGAGTTGAATTGAAAGTCACAAATCAAGGTATTCATGAGCACAAGATTTTTCAAGGTGTTAAGATTTTCAGCCGTAGCAAGCTGTCCAAAGATCAGAAAAGTATTCTAACACAGAAGATTTACCTGACACCGAAACAAAACATTGTTTACTATCAACGGACAGATGTCAACTATGACCAGAACTGGCATCATAAGAAGGACTATTATGAACTAGCTTATGACCAGTTGGACAGAGAGATTGTCTTTAAGGTTTGTCAAGCTTTTGACGAACTGTGTCCTTTTTTAGAGAGTGAACTGCTGGAGAAGCTAAAAGAAAAGCAGGCAGCAGGAAAATTTTTTGAAAAATTAGATATATAAAAATCCGGCTGCTTTGATAAGCAGTCGGATTTCTTTTGGTTCCCGTTTGATAGTGCTTAAACAATACCTTGAGCAATCATAGCGTTCGCTACGTTTTCAAAGGCAGCGATGTTAGCGCCAGCCAGATAGTCTTTGCCAAGTCCGTAAGTTTCAGCGGTAGATTTAGCTGTGTTGAAGATATTGGTCATGATGTCCTTGAGACGGCCGTCAACTTCTTCGCGAGTCCATGACAGACGAAGGTTGTTTTGGCTCATTTCCAGAGCAGATACTGCGACACCACCAGCATTTGCTGCTTTAGCAGGCCCATAAAGGAGTCCATTTTCTTTATAAACATTGATAGCATCAAGATCGCTCGGCATGTTGGCACCTTCAGATACACAGATCACTCCTTGAGCTACCAAGCGTTTCGCAACTTCGCCATTGATTTCATTTTGTGTAGCACATGGCAGAGCTATGTCATATTTCTCAGTGTAAGTCCATACAGAACCTTCATGGTAAGTAGCACTTGCCCTTTCAGCAGCGTATTCTGTCAGACGAGCACGTCGTTTTTCTTTTACATCAACTAGAAGGTCAAAATCAATACCATCTTTGTCAATGACATAACCATTTGAATCGGATACGGAAATAACTTTAGCACCGAGAGCTGTTGCTTTTTGTACAGCATATTGGGCGACATTTCCGGCACCCGATACAACAACGGTTTTGCCATCAAAACTTTCGCCATTCGCTTTGAGCATTTCTTGTGTGTAGTAAACAAGCCCATAACCAGTTGCTTCCGGACGGATCAAGCTACCACCAAAGCCAATAGGTTTGCCAGTCAAGACCCCAGCATCGAATTGGCGTAGGCGCTTGTATTGACCATAGAGGTAGCCAATCTCACGTCCACCAACTCCAATGTCACCTGCAGGGACATCAAGAGAAGGGCCGATATATTTTTGTAATTCTGTCATAAAACTTTGACAGAAACGCATGACTTCAGCGTCCGTCTTGCCTTTCGGATCAAAATCAGCTCCACCTTTACCACCGCCGATCGGTAGACCGGTCAAGACATTTTTAAAGATTTGTTCAAAACCAAGAAATTTCAAAATTCCTTGGTTGACTGTTGGGTGGAACCGAAGTCCGCCTTTATAGGGGCCAACTGCGGAATTGAATTGAACGCGGTAACCACGATTGACTTGCACCTTGCCGTTGCGATCAACCCAAGGGACGCGAAAACTGATGATGCGTTCTGGCTCGGTGATACGTGCCAAGATATTTTCTTCAATGTATTCAGGATGTTTTTCAAAAACGGGTTCGAGCGTGTTTAAAAATTCTTCCACCGCTTGTAGAAATTCTGCTTCGTGAGCATTGCGAGCTTTCACCAGTTCAAAAGTACTTTGGATATATTCTTTAGCAGTTGTCATAGACTTCTCCTTAATAAGATATGAGGACGGTTAAAAGTCGTACAAAATAGGAGGCGGACGCCGTGTTCGATGAACACAAGGAAGCCAATCTTCTTGCTAGACTATTGTCCAAGTTCGATGTGTATTATCTTTTATTATGTGTGTCATTATAGCAGAAAAATTTTATACTGTAAAGAAAAAAGTTGAATTTTCTGAAAATTCTAACATGTATTTATAACAAGTCATTGCTTAGCAAAAATTTTTTCCTGATTACGAACATTTTCTCCTTCTATTCTATTAAAAGAGTCATATTTCTCCTTTTAGTGGTACAATAGAAAAAACTAAAGGAGTATTTCATGGTATCAACTCAAACACAAATTGCTGGTTTTTCTTTTGACAATTGCCTGATGAATGCGGCTGGAGTAGCTTGTATGACAATAGAGGAGCTAGAAAAAGTCAAACAGTCTGCTGCAGGAACCTTTGTCACTAAGACAGCCACTTTGCAAGCCCGAGCAGGAAATCCTGAACCTCGTTACCAAGATGTACCGCTAGGCTCTATCAATTCAATGGGGTTACCAAATCATGGACTAGATTACTATCTGGATTACTTATTAGATTTGCAAAAGATAGAGCCCAATCGAACATTCTTTTTATCTCTTGTGGGATTGTCGCCAGAAGAAACCCACACGCTTCTGAAAAAGGTGCAGGATAGTGATTTTAAAGGTTTGACTGAGCTCAATCTTTCCTGCCCCAATGTACCTGGTAAACCGCAGATTGCTTATGATTTTGAAATGACAGATAAAATTTTGAGTGACGTATTTGATTATTTCACCAAACCGCTGGGGATTAAATTACCACCTTATTTTGATATTGTGCATTTTGATCAAGCAGCAGCAATTTTTAATAAATTCCCACTTTGTTTTGTCAATTGTGTCAATTCAATTGGTAACGGTTTGTATGTTGAGGATGAATCAGTTGTTATCCGTCCGAAAAATGGGTTTGGCGGAATTGGTGGGGCGTATATTAAACCGACTGCTCTTGCTAATGTTCATGCTTTCTATCAACGTCTCAATCCTACTATTCAAATCATTGGTACAGGTGGTGTGTTGACTGGTCGAGATGCTTTTGAACATATTCTCTGTGGAGCCAGCATGGTACAAGTCGGAACAACGCTTCACAAAGAGGGTGTAGAGTCCTTTGAGCGTATTACAGAAGAGCTGAAGGTGATGATGGCAGAAAAAGGCTACGAAAGTATAGAAGATTTTCGTGGGAAATTGAACCACCTGAATTAATTAGAGGAGACGTTACAGTATTTCTTTGTCGTATCATTTTAAAGAAACTTCTAATCAAATCCTTATAATATTTTAGGAATTTGTGAGAAAATAAGAATAAAGAAATGAGGTGTTTTTATGTCAGAAATTTATCTAGCAGGTGGTTGTTTTTGGGGATTGGAAGAATATTTTTCTCGTATCAAAGGGGTGACTGATACAACTGTCGGTTATGCCAATGGACAAGTAGAATCGACAAATTATCAGTTGATTCACCAAACTGATCATGCTGAAACAGTTCAGGTGACCTATGATGACAATCTTGTTACGTTGCGAGAAATTTTGCTTTATTACTTCCGAGTGATTGATCCCTTATCTATCAATAAGCAAGGGAATGATATTGGGCGCCAATACCGCACAGGGATTTATTATACAAATGATACGGATGCACCCATCATTGCCGAAGTCACGAAAGAGCAGGAAGAGCAATTTGGTCAGAAGATTGCAGTAGAAGTAGAACCGCTGCGCCATTATGTTTTAGCAGAGGAATATCACCAAGATTATCTCAAGAAAAATCCCAGTGGCTATTGTCATATCAATGTCAATGATGCTTACCAACCTTTAGTAGACCCGAGTCAGTATGAAAAACCGAGTGAGCTAACTTTAAAGGAGACACTGTCTGAAGAAGCTTATCAGGTCACCCAACATGCTGCAACTGAACGACCATTCCAAAATGAGTATTTTGCAACTTTTGAAGAAGGCATTTATGTAGATGTGACAACAGGAGAACCACTGTTTTTTGCCGGTGATAAGTTTGATTCTGGTTGTGGTTGGCCAAGCTTTACAAGACCAATTGCCAAAGATGTGATTAAGTATTATCAAGATAAAAGTCACGGTATGGAGCGAATTGAGGTGCGTTCTCGCTCTGGGAATGCGCATTTAGGGCATGTTTTCACAGATGGTCCGCAGGAACAAGGCGGTTTGCGCTACTGTATTAATTCAGCAGCGTTACGCTTTATCAAAAAAGAAGAAATGGAAGAAACAGGCTATGGCTATTTACTTTCATATATGAGATGAAGAGGATGCGTTCAGTTTATCACTTGTTCTTGTGCTTCAGAACTTGCTATTTAGGACGTATTTTGCTACAATAACTAAAAATTCATGAAAACATATAATCTCCATAATAAGGTTGGAGAGTTTCTACCGTCTTACCGTAAATAAGCGTGGCATAGTCCTTAGTTATGTTGTCAAACACAAATAGAGTATCAGGTTAAATGTTAAGTAGTTGTAGGATAGCTATGTTGTGTTCTACCCTGCCCTGCTCCTAAATATAAGACCTGAATGGCTCTGATATTTGCTTTAAAGGAGAAGGAATGAAAGCATTTAAACAGGTGAATTTGGTAACATGTGATGCAGATTTTCACGTCTATCGAAATGGACTACTGGTAATACATGAGGATAAGATTGTCTATTGTGGAAATGAGAATGCTACTTGGGTAGATCGAGCAGATGAGGTGGTAGATTGTGAAGGCGCGTGGCTTATGCCTGGTCTAGTGAATTGTCACACCCATTCTGCAATGACTACGCTTCGTGGTATTCAAGATGATAGCAATCTTCACGAATGGCTAGAAGATTACATTTGGCCAGCAGAGAGGGACTCTACTCCAGAAGTGACGACACAAGCGGTTAAGTTAGCGCTTATAGAAATGCTTCAGACGGGAACAACGACCTTTAATGATATGTATAATCCAAATGGTGTGGAAATTGGGCAAATTCATGAAGTTGTAGCAGGTTCTAAAATGCGTTGTTATTTTTCACCAACTTTGTTTAGCTCAGATGTAGAGACAACAGAAGAAACCTTAGCACGTACTCGGATTATTATTGAGGAAATTCTAGCATACAATGATGAACGTTTTAAAGTAATGGTGGCACCGCACGCTCCTTATAGTTGCAGTAAGGACTTGTTAAAAGGCAGTTTGAAGCTAGCGCAAGAATTGCAATTGAAATTGCACATCCATGTGGCAGAGACACAAGCAGAAAATGGTATGATTTTAGAGCGTTATGGAAAACGTCCGCTTGCCTTCTTAAAGGACTTAGGGTATCTGGAGCATGATGGTGTCTTTGCTCATGGTGTAGAATTAAATGAACGAGAAATTGCTGAATTAGCAGTATCAAATATTCATATCGCTCATAATCCTATCAGCAATCTCAAATTAGCATCAGGGATTGCTCCTGTAACAGACTTAGTTCAAACTGGTGTAATAGTCGGACTTGCAACGGATTCGGTTGCTTCTAACAACAATTTAGATATGTTTGAAGAGAGCCGTACCGCTGCCCTTTTACAGAAAATGCGCACAGGTGATGCAACTCAATTTACCATTGAGCAAGCTCTGAAAATAATGACGATTGAGGGAGCTAAAGCACTTGGTATGGATGATCAGATTGGCAGCTTAGAAGTTGGTAAGCAAGCAGATTTTTTAATCATTCAGCCGAAAGGAAAGGTGCACTTGTATCCAGAGGAAAACATGCTCTCTCACCTGATCTATGCTGCTAAAGGAAATGATGTTAAAGATGTCTATATAGCTGGTGAGCAGGTCGTAAAAAATGGACAGGTTCTAACAGTAGAATTGAGTGATTTATAAGAAAATGCATTATAAGTTATAGTAAAAAGAAGAGACTGGGACACAAGTGTTTCAATGCAAAAAAACAACGGTTTTGCTGCCGTTGTTTTTTTGCATTAAATTAGGGATACAGTTGTCTATGTCTATTCCTCTAACCTTTCGAGCTATGCGGAGGGACGTAGAGTCAGATGATGTGTTAGCTTTGGGAGGATTATTGCATGTTGAGAATTTATACTCTCTAGGGTGTCGATCATCATCGGCTGTTAGTGCGTGGACAGCGTGTTGCCAATGCTTGTAACTATAAAGCGGCTGTCGAATCTGAAACAATTCAAGTAACACCGATTTTAGTAGTGCTAGTTATAGCAGTTATTTATGTGTTCTATTATTGGATAAACATCCATGATTGCTCAAAGTACTATTATAAGTCTGTAAAATAAGCCCCCCTCTCGATTAATACTCTGTGAAAATCTCTTCAAACTTTGTCCGCTTCACTTTGCTGTACTCCAGTATGGCTTGTGGATCGATTCTTAGTGCTGTTTGATTGTTAGTGAAGTATAAAAAATGGATTTTATGAATGATAGTTTAAAGCGACTCTTTCGTATAATTAAGAGTACTTTTTCTTTTTGTTCGCCGGCAAAATAGATAGATTTGTAGAGTTGACAAATAGATATTTGAGGCATATAATAAAAGTGTGAAAGCGCTTCTCTGTAGAAAGGATAGAAAAACGGAAACGATATTCAGATAGCCGCTTGTCAATGATAAAAAATATTGCCTTTTGCATTATTATATTTCATTATTGTATTTATGAAGAAGAAGAAAATATGGTAAAGATACGAACAGTAGTTGTTACTGCATTCACAATCTTAACATTTTCATTAGTGTTGCCAGTTTTTGCAGTTTCACACCTGGGTGGCGAATGGAATTATGGCGGCCATCACGATCCAAGAAATTGGGGTGCTTTTTCTAATTATTATCATAGAGATAGGTATCACTTTTCCTATGTTGGAAGCTTAGAAAGAAATAATGAACGTCGACCATCGGTGCAGGCTGGTCATACATCTTATGCTTTTATTAACACTAATTTTGGGGAGAGAGTCACTTTTGATGCTGGTTGGTGAGGTTGTTATAGGCAGGAGGAGACGATTTTCGTCTCCTTTTTAAAGAAAAGGAGCAGAATATGAAACGGATATTTGTAGTGATTTCTAATGTGCTAGTCTGCTGTTTTTTTATATGGGTATTTACTATTATATCAGCTACAGTGGTCTCGCGTTATTATCCATTTGTTGCTGTGAGAGGCAATGCATCGGGTATTCAATATAAAAAAGTAGCTGAAAAGCTGACTAAGTTAGCAAATGAAACGAATAGTTTGATTGCGATACAACACTATGAGGCAGGTTCCAATGGTGATTCTGTGGTTTCATATAATCGCTTTGGCAAAGGGAAATTGCCAAGAGGTTTAGTAGAAAAAGCTGACTCCAAACAGGCAAGAGGCGTTGAATCCAATTACTTTATTTTTAGAGGAAAACTAACGGTTGAGCGGTTAAAAGAGGAGCTTAACCAGTTAGGTTTAACGCACTTATCAGTGGTGAAGCCTTTTCTCCTTGGTTCATTAGCGGCTATTTTTGGCAGTGGATTTCAGTTATTGAGCTTGTTTATCTTCTTGCTTTGTTTTGCCGCTCTTAGTGTTATTAGTCAGATTCGGGCTTTGAGAACTGCGGGGATTCGGTTGATTTCAGGTGAGCATCGTTGGAAAATCTTTACTGACCCAATTAAAGAAGATTTCCTAAGTTGTTTGCTGGGAATTTTTCCTGCTCTTTTGGGTGCAGTACTTGCGACCTTTGTCTTTTCTTTTCCCTTTGCTGCATTGTACTTAATGGTTGTAGGAATATTCGTCTATAATCTACTACTATTGGGGATTTCTTTCAATTTTTGCGCTCTATTTGCGATAGGAATTAAAAAAGTTCATCTTATGCAAGTTATCAAAGGGCAGATTCCTGTCAGAGGGATCATCAGTTTGATTTTGATAGGGCAGTTAGTCGCGGTTATCATTGTTTCTTTGGGAATTAATCGAGCTTTCATCTATTCGAAAGCTTGGCAACAGCAAGAGAAAGGAAGACAAGCCTGGGCGCAGGAAAGTCGACTAGTACAGTTGACTCGCAGTCGAGATGGACTAAACATAAAACGTTCTGAGAAAATTGATCCGAAAGAGTGGCGTTGGTTCCAGTTTGTTAAGGAGGCTGTTGCCAAGCATGATGCGTTACTGAGTAAGCATAATTTAGTACAACAAGTTTTTAAACAACCGACTGAAAGACATTCAGATTGGCAGGATTACAGCCCACAGGGAAATGTTTTATTTGTCACGCCGAACTATCTCCAAAAACAAGGTATAAAACTTGATTCAGCCATAAGAGAAAAGATAAACAATTTGCAGCAAGGAGAGTTTGCTTTACTTTTGCCAGAAAGCTTGAAAGCAGAGCAAAAAAAGTACACTGTATTGTACGAAAAAGATGTATCAATGATCGCTTCTCGTCAGGGAGAAGAACAACAAAAAATGAAAGCGATAGTGTCTTATCTTCCAGTCAATCAAATGCGATTTGTGTATAATACAACCCCGATTGCTTATCAGCAATATTTAAAAGACCCCATTATAGTAGTTCTGACACCTCAGTCTACAGGAGAGCAATCTTATGAATTTTGGAGCAATACGTTACAAAATGATCTTCTTTTGAATGGTGTAAAAGAAACACAAGAGTTGTTGCAAAAATACCAAATTTCTCACTGGGCATCTGAGTTGACTCCCGCTCGACTGGTTTACCGAAGGATAGTCGAGAAACTTCAAATTGAAATCTGGATGACAATTGCAGGAGCTGTCTTAGGAATAGTGACTTCGATTTTGCTCTTTAATACGATGAACTTACTTTATTTTGAGGAATTTCGACGAGATATTTTTATTAAACAAGTTTCTGGATTCACTTTTTGGGAATTGCATCACTCTTATTTATTGGCACAATTATTGGTGTTTTTCCTTGGGCTGTTAGCTAGTCTCTTTTTGACACAAAGCATTTGGCTGAGTTTTATAGTATTTTTGCTATTTACTGGAAATTCTGTAGTATTATTGCAGCTTCAAATGAAGAAAGAAAGTAAAATGTCTGTGATGATTTTGAAAGGGGCATAAGATGATTCGTTTAGAAAAAGTAAGTAAACAATTTGGAGAACGGCTGCTATTTTCGGATATTTCTATTGAATTTAAGGCAGGTAAAACATATGCTCTAATCGGATTAAGTGGTAGCGGCAAAACAACCTTGTTAAATATGCTGGCAAAATTAGAGAGTTATGAAGGTCAAATTATTTATCGTGGAAAGAATTTGAAACAATATAAAACCAGCGACTTTTTCCGCAAGGAACTGGGCTATCTTTTTCAAAATTTTGGTTTATTAGAAAATCAAACGATTGATGAAAATTTAAGATTAGGTTTAATTGGACAAAAGTTGAAAAAAGATGAGCGGCAAAAGAGGGAATTAGAAGCTCTAAAAAATGTAGGGTTGGACTATCTTGACTTAGGCAAAAGGATTTTTGAACTATCTGGTGGTGAGGCTCAGCGTGTTGCCTTGGCTAAAATTATCTTAAAAAATCCGCCTCTTATCTTGGCGGATGAACCAACAGCTGCCCTTGATCCTGAAACATCAAAAGATATTATGACAAGACTGATAGCTTTAAAAAATGACCATAGAGTCATTGTTATTGCAACGCATAATCCTATCATTTGGGAGATGGCAGATGAAGTTATTTCTATTCATGATTTGTAAATGTGAAATAATTTTACTTATATTGCCTTTAGCTTCTTTTGTTGAAATATGAGAGAAACAGAGAGTAGAATAAAAATTAGTAACGCGAGGGGATCGCTCTGCCTCCGCAAGAATGGCTAGGTCTGACAAAAGTTGTTACACTAATTTCAGACTATTTAGCAAATACATCTTGTAGTTTATAGTAAAAAATTAGAGGTTTGTGACAGTTGTCCTAACCTCTTTTGTAATAAAAATACGCACTAAGTTCAGAAGTCATAATAAAGTTAAATAGACAAAAATTCTTTTTGCAGACAAA
Organism: Streptococcus intermedius SK54 = ATCC 27335; assembly: GCF_000413475.1. Taxonomy (GTDB): domain Bacteria; phylum Bacillota; class Bacilli; order Lactobacillales; family Streptococcaceae; genus Streptococcus; species Streptococcus intermedius. The sequence goes on from NZ_ATFK01000002.1 coordinate 225,368, forward strand.
GCGCAACGCCAGCTATTGCGCCAGTGAAGTCATCGTAAGGCTCGATGATGAGTTCAGGTAAGTCTTTGAAGAGTAATTTTGGCTGTTGGGCAATTTCTTGGTAGAATGCTGCAATGACTTTGTCATCAGTCAGAATGGGGCTGTGCAGATAAATTTTCTTGGCATCAATTATCATACTGAGGTTGAGAAGGGATTGTGCCAGATACTTAAATGCCAAATGCAAGATATTGAGGACGGATTGGTCTCCTAAGTTGTATGCCGTAAGAATAGTTTGAATCGTGATCTCTTCTTTATCTGTGACAAGTGATTTTAAATGTGTTAACTCGGCAGTTTCAAAGATGATTTTAGCTTTTTTTATCAGCCAGCTTTCACTAGCATAAGTCTGCAAACAGCCTCTGCGTCCACAACCACAGACTTCTCCGTCAGGACAAACGACGGTATGACCAATTTCGCCGATGACAATATTGGTTTTGCCGTAGATTTTGCCATTGTACATATAAGAGCAGTGCATACCCCTTGCAAAATGAAAATAGATAAAATTCTCATCCAGTTGGTAAGCAGAAAAAAGGCGCTTTGCTAGTGCCATGCAATTGACATTATTAGAAAAGTAAATTGGAAAAGAAAACTCGTTTTTAATCTTCGCTAAATCAAATTGTTTCCATGTTTGATTATTTGTTGTAATCAAATCATTGTGCAGATATCGCCCTGGAATGGCTACTCCTACAGCCTGAATCGGATAGGATACATGTTGAGAAATGAATTGTCTCAGTAAGTGACAAAATGAATCTGCACCTTCTGACAGAATCTTTTCTGAGCTGACAGTTGCTTTCTCTTTATCAATCACATTTCCTGTATTATCACTCAACACAAAAGAAAAATATTTTTCTGATAGTTCGCAACCGATGAAATAAGAGTGCTGTTTTTTTATACCCAAGAGGATTTTCTTTCGCCCGACTTTTGTGTGTTCTTCATCTTCCCCCAGCTCATACAGCAGTTTTTCTTGGATCAAACTTCCTGTAATCGCACTAACTGTAGCAGGAGTAATGCCCGTCTCTTTTGAAATATCAATGCGAGAAATTGGCCCCTTGGCGTAAATTTTATCTAAAATAATTGTTCGTAATTCAGCTTGTTTTTTCGTTTGATTCATTATCTACCATCCTTCCCTGCATCTATTATATATTGATTATAAAAAATTATCAAATATAAGTGAAAGCGCTTGACTTTTACGAAAAATCGTTTTAAAATATAATTAAAAAGTAAGATAAAGTTGATTTTATCTGCTGATTAATAATATATTATAACCAAAGGAGATTGTAAAGATGGACAAATTTTTACAAGAGAAGTTAATGCCCATTGCCATTAAGCTGGGAAATAATAAAGGCTTAGTGGCAATTCGGGATGGAATTACGCTTGCAGTACCATTACTGTTGATTGGTTCTTTGTTTATGGTTATTGCTAGTTTTCCTGTTCCAGGATGGGAAGCTTATTTGACAAAAATTGGGGTTTCTGCCTATCTATGGAAAGGCGTGGATAGTAGTTTTGGTCTGATTGGTTTGGTAGCCAGTTTTGGGATTGCCTACTATATGAGCCGCCAATACAAAGTGGATGGGATTCCTTCTGGGATTATCTCGCTTGCTGCCTTTATCACAGTGACACCATTCCTTGCTACTAAAACAGGAAACGGTGTTCCCACAGCATTTTTAGCTTCACAAGGTCTTTTTGTAGCAATCATTCTTGGTTTGGTAAATGGTTATATCTATCAATGGTTCATCAATCATAATGTCCAAATTAAAATGCCTGATGGTGTTCCACCGGCAGTTTCAAAAAGTTTCAGCGCCATTATTCCAGGTGCAGTGATTATCACAGGTTGGTTGTTGGTTTATGCCCTTTTAGCAAGTTTAAAACTACCAAATTTGCATGCAGTAGCTCAAACTGTTTTAGGAAAACCGCTAGGCCTACTAGGTAATAATTTATTTGGTTTGATGATTCTAGTTGCTTTAAATAGTTCATTCTGGTTTGTTGGACTTCATGGAGGCAATGTTGTCAATGCGGTTATGAAACCATTGTGGCTTTCGAATCTCGATGCCAATAAAGTTGCTTATCAAGCAGGGGAAAAACTACCGCATATCTTTACCAGTGTCTTTATGGATAATTTTGTCTTCATTGGCGGTGGCGGCGCAACTATTGGCTTGGTATTAGCGATTGGTTATTTGGCGAAAAAGAGAAAATCAAGCAAACAAATCAAAACACTGGCACCTATTACAGTGGTTCCAGGTTTGTTCAATATCAATGAGCCAACGATGTTTGGTGTTCCAATTGTCTTAAATATCTTGCTTCTGTTCCCATTCATTTTGGCACCGATTGCGAATCTCATCGTTGCATGGTCATCCATGGCAAGTGGTCTTGTACCGTTAACATATACTGACCCAGGTTGGACAACTCCTCCGATTATTAGTGGCTTGCTGGCAACGGGAAGTTTTAAAGCGTCTATTTTACAAGCTGTTCTTATTGTAATTGATATTTTAATCTATATTCCATTTGTGATTGCTATTGAAAAACGCTTTAAAGCAGAAGAAAATCAGTAGGGAGATGAGAATATGAAACGATTAATTAGTGCAAATCCTTCGGAAATTTTGAATATGACAGCCCAAGAGCTCAAGCAAAGCATTCAAGCGAGTGAAGGGCGGGTTGTCTTATCTGAAAATGTGGTCATTCGTGAAACCTTTATCGGAGATATCACCAATGCTGAAATTGCAAGAGCGTTCGGCGCAGATATGATTCTACTGAATTGTTTAGATGTTTTTCAGCCAGAAATATTTGGCTTAGATTGTAAAAAAGAGCAAATTGTTCACGAATTGCATCGCTTAGTGGGAGCTCCGATTGGAGTGAATTTAGAACCTGTTGATTTGGAAGCTGATATGTTGGAAGAAGTACAAGTGATTGCTGCCGGTCGGCAAGCTAGTCAGGCTTCTTTTGAGCAAATCGAAAAATTAGGTTTTGATTTTGTTTGTTTGACAGGTAATCCAGGAACAGGAGTTAGCAATAAAGAAATTATTGATGCAGTAAAATTAGCTAAGCAGCATTTTTCAGGTTTGATTATAGCTGGGAAAATGCACGGTGCAGGGGTATCTGAGCCGGTTGCAGACATTCAGATAGCTGAACAATTATTAGAAGCTGGTGCAGATGTGATTTTGGTGCCAGCGGTTGGTACAGTTCCTGCTTTTAGTGATGAAGAAATGAGAGCTGTCGTAGATCTAGTACATAGTAAAAGAGGTTTAGTCTTAAGCGCTATTGGCACTAGCCAAGAGACGTCAGATATTGAAACAATTAAACAAATCGCACTTCGTAATAAAATTTGTGGTGTTGATATTCAACATATTGGGGATGCAGGCTATGGTGGTTTGGCAGTAGTGGATAATATTTATGCACTGAGCAATACTATTCGTGGCATTCGACATACTGTGTCACGTTTAGCAAGATCCGTTAATCGGTAGAAATGTGAGGATGAGTGAAAATGGAGAAAAAAAGATTTTCACTGGTAATACTAGTAACCGTGTGCTGTATGTTGTTTGCATCCCATAAGGTCTTTGCCGACACAAATCTCGTAAAGAATTGGGATTTTGAACAGGGCGAAGCCGGCTGGACTTCCAGAAATAAAGGTGAAATTAGTTCTAAAGTCAGCTATGGTAACGGGAAATATTCAGGTGTAGTTCCTGCAACGGCAATTACAAATAATAAAGCCAGTGGCTACATTGGGCAAGTTATTGATGTAAAACCAAATACAACGTACACTGTTTCAGCTTATGCTAAAACAGATACGGAAGGAGCTATAGGTTATTTTACAGCGAGATGGTTTGACAATAATACGCAAGGAGAACTTGTGAAAAATTCTTCAGGAGCAGCAGTTGATCAGAATGTCAACACGACTCGCTGGAAAAAATATACCTTTACTTTTCATTCTGGGAATCATCGCAAAGTATTACTCCAATTGGTAAAATGGTCAGATGATGAAAGAACGAAAAAGTCTAACATATACATTGATAATGTTGAAATGAAAGCCCAGTCTAATCAACAAAGCTATAAAGAAATTTGGCGTGATGATTTTGATGGCACAGAACTGGATAAGACAAATTGGGGTTATGAATTAGGCTCAATTCGAGGCATCGAACAACAACATTACGTTAGAAGCAAAGAGAATGTCTTCTTGCGAGATGGCAATCTTATCTTAAGAGCAACCAATCGTGCTCCCGAAGATCAATATGCAAATCCGCGCGACAAAAGCCGCAAGGTTATTTATAATTCTGGCAGCGTGAGAACGCATGGAAAGAAAGAATTCCTCTATGGTCGTCTCGAGGTACGCGCGAAACTTCCGAAAGGTCAAGGAGTTTTTCCGGCATTTTGGACTCTGGGTTCAGATTTTACATTAGATGGCAAGATTCATTCAGCTCAAGGACATGGTTGGCCTTCAACTGGTGAAATTGATATCATGGAATTAGTTGGAGAACAAAATCTGCTCTCCAGAGGAAATCGTACAGTTTACCAAACACTTCATTATGGTCAAAGAGAAAAAGATAATGGAAAATTTGCTGGAAATGGTACAGCCTACAGTCTTCCTAATGGGACTTTTAATGATGATTATCATACATTTGCGATTGACTGGTATAAAGATCACATTGATTGGTTAGTAGATAATAAAGTGGTTCGTTCAGTCCGTTATAGCGATGATGAAACTGCTAGAAAAATCTTGAACAAACCGCAATTTGCCCAATTAAACTTAGCAATGGGTGGTGCTTGGCCAGGACCAGTTGGTCAAAACTTAGCAGGTACTGAATTTGCTATAGACTATGTTTCATACTCTCGCAATGCGGAGCAAGAAAAACAAGCGCAAGAATATTATGCGAATGCTCCTAAGTTAAATGGCGTTCGCAATGTGACTATTTCAAAAGGTCAAATTCCTGACTTATTAAAGGGAATTACTGCAACACCAGGTTATCAGGTGGATTACTCAATTGACAATGAGCAGTCATTCCAAGATAAGGGTGGTAACACTTCTGTTGATTTATTGGTAAAAGGGCAAGCTGAAAAAAATAAAATTGCGCAATTGAAACCAGGAGTGTATAATATTCACTATAGCGCTTATTCGTCAAATATGACTTATGAATCAAAAGTTGCTAGAAAAACGGTGACTTTGACAATTACTGAATAGAAAGGAATAAAAAAACCATGGCTAAAATAACCATTATGTTGGCATGTGCTGCGGGTATGAGTACCAGCTTGCTTGTTACAAAAATGCAAGCTGCAGCCGATGAAAAAGGATTAGATGCAGAAATTTTTGCAGTTCCAGCACCAGAAGTAGATGATATCCTTTCTGAGAAGAAAGTAGATGTCTTGTTATTGGGCCCGCAAGTGCGCTATCTTTTAGATCAATTTACAGAAAAGTTAGCTCAAAAGAATATCCCAGTTGGAGTTATCCCAATGGTGGATTATGGCATGATGAACGGTTCAAAGGTGCTAGCATTAGCTGAGGAACTGATCGGAGGCTAGAAGGTTGATATGGAAAATTCAAATTTAGAAAGTATCATGTCCCTCATTATGTATGGTGGCGAGGCGAAGAGCAATGCTTTTGAAGCAATTCAAAAAGCTAAAAAAGGCCTTTTTGAAGAAGCACATGAAAAGTTAAAAGCAGCAGATGAGGCATTAGTTTTAGCACACAAGTCACAGACAGAAATGCTGACACAGGAAGCTCAAGGTGAAAAAATTGAGTTTAGTCTTTTAATGGTGCATGCTCAAGATCATTTGATGACTAGTTTAACTTTTATTGATTTGGCAAAAGAAGTTGTTGATATACATGAACGTCTAAACAAGATATGACTGAAGTGATTGAGACGAAAACCTCTTTACCTTGGTAGAGCAGAAAAGTGCTTTACCAAGGTTTTTTTGTTTGAAGAGGCTTATCCCTACAGCTTTCTATACACAGAAAATATTTAAAAATATGATTTCAAATTGTAAAATGCAAGCTTGACAAAAAAATCTAAAAGTAGTATTATTTCATTACCGACGACCTAGTCTATAAGGAGTTGGATCATGGAAAGAAAAAGATTAAGTAAAGAAAAAAGAAGAAAACAGATTAAAGAGATTGCCTTGAAACTTTTTGTGGACAAAGGGTATTCAAAAATTACTATGGAAGAAATAGTACAGGCAGTAGGGATATCCAAAGGTGGAATGTACCATCATTTTTCCAATAAAGAGGAGATTTTCTTAGAACTTTTAAGAGATGGTGATGAGTATAGAAAAGATATTGTGCAAAAATCTATGAGGGAAAATTTACTGAGTCGAAGAGACAAAATTGTGGACATTTTGTTGGAAAGAATCTTGGATAAAAATCCGTATAAAGATTTATACACTGTATTTCTTATAGAGATGCAGGGAAATGATAAATTTAAAATGTTATTTGAAAAAATATATGATGAAAGTCATGATAACTTTGTGGAATTTATTAAAAAGGAAGGATTGGAGGAATACAATGCAATAAGTAATCGTGAATTTACTTTTTTGATGAACTGTTTGTATATGGGCATTTATCTGTTTGATAATGTCGATAGAGCAAAACTGAAAGAGATGCTCAAGCTTATGTTTGAGGCTTATCTAACATAATTCTAGTTAGAGACTATATTTAAACTTTAAAGGCGTGAAGAAATGTTTGAAAGGAAAAACATGTGAATAAAGAAAAAGAAATGATATTAAATGAAGATTTATGGAAAGTTTGTTATAAGCTTTCACTGCCGGCTATTATTGCCATGATTTTATATGGGTTAAACGTCATTTTTGATGGAATATTTGTAGGTAGATTAGTAGGAGAGACAGCATTTGCTGGAATATCCATCGTTTATCCTCTTACACAATTGAGTCTAGGATTAGGTTCATTAGTGGGTGTAGGAGCGGGTTCTTACCTCAGTATTTTGTTAGGTGAAGATGACAAGGACACTCAGGGAAAAATTGTCGGAAATGCAAATTTGATTTCCATAGTAGTTACAGTGATTATAATGTTTTTCGGGTTCGTGTTTATGACACCCTTACTCACATCTATCGGAGCTGAAGGAGAGGCCTTGTCCTACGCTGTGACTTACTTCAGGATTACCCTGATAGGGAGTTTCTTTTGGATTATAGGTCTTGCATACAATATGATAGTAAGAGCTGAAGGCAAGATGCAGACAGCTGCCATTATGATGGGAATAGGTCTTGTGGTGAATATCATATCAAATTATATATTGATGAAGGTTCTCAATATGGGTGTCGCTGGAGCGGCATGGGGTACAAATATAGGTATGTTTGTTTATGCGTTCTTATTTGTAACCTATTGCAAGAAGGGAAAAGCGAGTTTTAATGCAAATATATTTACCATAAGAGCCGATAGAGAAATAATCAAAAAAATTATTTCTTTAGGAATGCCATCACTTATTATGAGTGTAATGGGTATTATACAAGGCGTGATTATTCTAAGGGCATTGAAAGCCTATGGAAGTGAGCTTGATATTACTTTTTATGGAGCTGTATTTAGGATATTTAATTTTTCTCTTACGCCTATTTATGGACTTATGAGAGCGTTGCAACCGGTGGCAGGTATAAATTACGGAGCTGAAAAATATGAAAGAAGTATAAGTTCGTTTAAAATATTTTCTTTTGTAGCATTGATCATCATGTTGCCATTTTGGCTTTTTTCGATGATTAGTCCAGAGCTTGTTTTAGGAAGTATGTTGCCGCAAGTCAATTTTGACCCTAGCTATATTTTCAGTTTCAGAATATTTATGTCAATTGCTCCACTGCTTTCTGTTACTATGACAGCCATGACCTTCTGGCCGTCAATAAAAAAAGCCACTCCTGCAATGGCAATCGGACTTGGGAGACAGTTGTTTTTGTATATTCCTCTTATGATTGTATTACCAAAAATTTTTGGTATCCAGTCCATATACATAGGATCATTTGTGATAGATATATGTCTCTCGGTAATTGTAATAGTGGTATTGTCTAAAGATTTTAAAGATTTGAGGCAACTTAAAACTATGAAGTAATTTGTTTCTAAAAAGGTTATAGTTTGCTTAAATTGATTAGGAAAGAGAACGATTTATAGTTAGTATAAATAGACTCCTTGTTAATTATAGTGGGAAAGTTATAATTAAATATGAGAGAATCAGATTGGTTCTCTCTTTTGTGATATTCAAAACAAGTTGTGTTCCATCTTCAAGTGGCTAATTTTATTTTAGAACTTTCGTTGGTTTCGATTTAATAATGGTTTTTAAAAAGTTTTAGAAATCGTTTATAATGAAATGAAGTTGCGCTATCCTAACTTATGGATTGTTAGTGGTCATGTAGGCAAATACGAAATAGAAAGTAGAGAAACTACTTTCTATTTGATATATGTTTAGGTTTTTTGTCACAGTTGTCAAATATTTATATGTGCAAAATAGCCTGAAAATTAAAAGAGAGCTATTATGGCAAAAGATTATACTGACTTAGTTCAGGAATTGTTGTTCGCGTTGGTGGGAAGGAAAATATTACCAAGTTAGTACATTGGGATGCATCTGCGCTTTTCTCTGAAACCTGAGGGAATGGTAGATACGGTTTAAGCATTATTTTAGATATTCAAAATGGCTTTAGTTTAACCGGTCAGAAAATTGTTTTCCTAACCAAAGTGCAAAAAATAGGTTGACGATAACGATGAGAATACCAATGAGACTGAAAACAAGAAGTTCAATTGTATTGACATGAAGTAAAGCGGTGGTTTTCCAAATGATGATACTGCTAACCGGTAAACACAGGATAGAGGTTGCAAGCGCTGGTATATAGCGCCTAAGCCAGATAGCTTGCAGGATATGAAGCACCAGATGAAGAGCGAAAGCGACGAATCCACCCAACCAGATGAGGTAAAGGAAGCGAGTATGGTAAAAAAGAGCCAAGAAAGCGACAAAGAGCACCATGACAAATTCCTCTGCCACAGCTAGTGCGAACCCTTCTGTGGATAAGTCTTTGTGGGTCTTTAGAATAGCCGTGGCTTTTTTGGCCAGTAGCCGCTCATTCCGCTGTAGCCATGGTATGAAACCAATGATTTCTTCTAAATCATGAAAAATGAAAAGCAGTGGAAATAACCAGATAATATCTTTCATGGAGTCCCTCCTTGTTATTTTTTACGATATTGACTAGGAGTTAGTTGGTAATACTTTTTAAACTGCCGATTGAAGTTAGAGAGGTTGTTAAATCCAGATTGGGCAGCAATTTCTAGGACGGGTAAGGTAGAATGCTGCAAGAGTTCAGCCGCTTTTCGCAAGCGAAATTGAATTACATATTCTATACAAGACACCCCCAAATGTTTCTTAAAGAAATTCATGAAATGCGTATCGCTGTAACTACAAATTTTGGCAAGTTGGTCAATAGTGATTTCTTCTTGATAATGAGCGCTGATATAGTCAATAATGGTACGGATTTTTTCTTCCTTGCGATAGCCTTCTAAGGTTTGCTCTTTTGAAATGACATAACCATTTTCAAATAAAAGATAAAAGAGTTGATTGAGCTGGGCTTTGAGTTGAAATTCAAAATATTTTGTGCGATAATAGCCTATTTTCATAGCATCAAGTAAACATTGCCGAATGTCTGTATAGGCTGGTTGATTAGGCTTGATGACGTGTACAAAATCTAATTGTCCATTGTAAAGTGGCTGCAAATAGTTAATACTGGCTTGGTCCATAGTAGAATAGCCCATCAAATCCAAATGAAAGTTGAGAGCATCCATGTAATGGCGGCGATTTTCAATCGGGTGAATCGAGTGAAGAGCATTGGGACGAATAAGGATAATATCACCTGCTTCACTATTAAAGTAATCATAATCAATGTGAAACTGTGCTGTCCCCTCATGGACGTAAATCAGTTCAATATCCGTATGCCAATGAAAGAGAATGTCTGGTTGACCATTTCGGGTAATGGTTCGTGTGAGAGAGTACGGAGTACCTTGGTTTTTGTAAACGATATCTTTATGTAATGTTCCCAGATCCATAAGTGTTGCCTCTTTCGTAGAATAATACCAATTTATAGAAGAATTGTGTTAGAAAATATTCTTTCTTAAGATTATAATATAATTGAGTAAAAAATAAAAGAGGTAGAAGCCATGGGTAAATTTCCAGCAGATTTTCTTTGGGGTGGTGCAACAGCTGCCAATCAATACGAAGGTGCTTACGATGTGGACGGTAAAGGTCTTTCGGTTCAAGATGTGACGCCAAAAGGCGGTCTATCGTCTAACGCGGGTGATCTCAATCCTTTAATTACAGATAGGCCAACAGCTGACAACCTCAAATTGGAAGGAATTGACTTTTATCATCGTTACAAAGAAGACATTGCCCTTTTTGCAGAAATGGGCTTCAAGGTTTATCGTACTTCTATTGCTTGGTCACGAATTTTTCCAAATGGCGATGAAACGGAGCCAAATGAAGCAGGGCTAAAGTTTTATGACGACCTTTTTGATGAATTGGCCAAATATAACATTGAACCTTTAGTGACTTTATCGCATTATGAAACACCTTTGCATTTGGCGCGTCAATATAATGGTTGGGCAAATCGTGATTTGATTGGCTTTTATGAGCGTTATGTTCGTACTGTCTTTATTCGTTACAAAGATAAGGTGAACTATTGGTTGACCTTTAATGAAATCAACTCTGTTTTACATGCGCCGTTTATGAGTGGAGGGATTGCAACTCCAGTAGAAGAATTGTCCAAACAAGATCTTTATCAAGCTGTTCATCACGAACTAGTGGCATCAGCTCTTGCAACTAAAATTGGGCATGAAATCAATCCAGATTTTAAGATTGGGTGTATGGTGCTAGCCATGCCGACTTATCCGATGACGCCAAAACCAGAGGATGTACTGGCTGCCCGTGAGTTTGAAAATCAAAATTATCTCTTTTCAGATATTCATGTGCGTGGTAAATATCCAGCTTATATGAACCGCTTCTTCAAAGAAAATGACATTGAGATCCAATTTGTACCAGGTGATAAAGAATTGATGGCAGAGCATACCGTGGATTTCATCTCCTTCTCTTATTACATGAGCGTAGTTGCTGCGCATGACCCAGAAAGTTATTCTTCTGGGAAAGGGAACGTTCTAGGAGGTCTACAAAATCCTTATTTAACAGCTTCAGAATGGGGGTGGCAAATTGATCCAATTGGTCTGCGTTTGGTTCTCAATGCTTTCTATGACCGTTACCAATTACCACTCTTTATCGTAGAAAATGGTCTTGGCGCTAAGGATGTTTTGATAGATGGTCCTAATGGTCCAACTGTTGAAGATGATTATCGCATTGATTATCTGCAACAACATTTACAACAGGTTGGTGAAGCCATTGAGGATGGCGTTGAACTCTGGGGTTACACCACTTGGGGCTGTATTGACCTTGTGTCTGCTTCAACAGCTCAGATGAGTAAACGCTACGGATTTATCTATGTTGATCGAAATGATGATGGGACAGGAACTTTAGCTCGCTACAAGAAGAAATCATTTGAGTGGTATAAAGAAGTTATTGCAACGAATGGAGAAAAACTCTATGAAGATTGAACATGTAGTTCTTTATGGTCGAGATTTAGAAGGTGCTAAGCGTTTTTTGAAAGGCATTTTAATGCAAAAACTAATCATCTCTATCATCCAAAGCTGGCTTGCAGTCTTACTTCCTCAGCTTTGACGAAGGAGCAAGGCTGGAAATCATGACCCGAAAAGAAGAGCTGACTAAGAAAAATCAAGAGCTTCTCTTTTTGGGCTATCATCATATTGCTTTCAGGCTAGGGAGCAGAGAAAAGGTAGATGAACTGACAACTAGACACCAAGAAGACGGCTATCAACTTTTAAGCAGGCCACGTTTGACAGGCGATGGTTACTATGAAAGTTGTATTCTAGCTTTGGAAGGCAATCAGATTGAATTGACAGTATAATTTGATAAATTTGCTCCTTATAAAAAAGGCCGAATCTTTCGATTCAGTCTTTTTCAGATTACACAAATGAACTGAAGAATTGTAACAGAGGGGCAAGGGAAAATGGTTGAAGTGTAGATTATTGTAGTTTTGTCTTCAAAAATTTCTCAATAGAGAAATCATTTTAATAGTATTTTTTTCAGTGGTATTTATTGCTGGAAATCAAAAAGACAAACCTCAAAAAGAAGTTTGTTTTCGCGTTTTTGTCAGTGTTCGCTAAATAGTCATGTGCTTGCAGTTTAACCCCAAAATTTCTTAGCGATTTCTTGGCCTTGTTTGATTTTAGCCCATTGCTGCGGGATAGCCAACTCATTGCCAGAATCACAAGAAGCAAAACCGCATTGATGTGACAGCAGCAAACGTTCCTTAGGCAAAATGGTGCTGGCTTGTTCTAATAACTTGAGAACACGTTCTTCATCATCAAGATCAGTTGTCTTACTGGAAAGGAGTCCAAGAACAACCTCAGCATCTTTATCTTTAAGAGAAGCAAGAGCCTTCAAATCACCTGAGACGTCACTGTCCCATTCTAAGAAGAAGCGGTCATAGTGTTGATCACGCAAGAATTTTTCCGCAATCGCTTCATAAGTTCCGCCTGAGGCAGAACGGCTTTCATAATTTCCGCGGCAGTTATGTGTCCAAACTTTGAGTCCTAATTGATGCCCGTAATCAACTACCTCGTTATTGATCGCAATGAATTCATCAGCTAAATCAGCCAGCGCAGCATTGCCATCAGCAAAAAACGAAGCAGGATTTGATTCATCAAAAAGTTCCCAAAGGCAATCATCAAACTGGATAATCTCACCGCCAGCTTCCTTGTATTCTGTCAAGAATTCCTTGTAGGCCTTGATAAGACCAGCTTTTAATTCGTCATTGGTTTTGTAAACTTGCCCTTCACCAGCAAGTTTATCAAAGATAGTCAGTTCAGTATAAGCATGCGCAGGTCCCCAAATCGTTAATTTTGTTTGCCTATCACCAGCTTCTTCCTTGAGCAGTTTGTAAATATCTAAAAAATGATGATTTTTACCTGAAAGTGGCTGGGTAATGCGAATACCGATGTCTTTACGTGTTTCGTACTGTCCGCCATCATGGTCTTTAAAAGTGTAGCCGTGGTCTGCAATGTAGCGTTCAATACCTTTAAGTCCCCAAATAAAATCTAAATGCCACATGGACTTAGAATATTCACCATCTGTCAAAATATCAATACCATTTGCCTTTTCATCAGCAATGACCTTTTTAATCTCTGCTGTTTCTATTTCATGATAACCCGGAAAACTATCATAAAAAGGATACTGAATGTCATCACGATGTTCAATTTTATTTTTATAGTCAAGCAGATCAGCTGGACGAAGAAGAGATCCAACTAGTTGGAATTTTGATTGTGTCATATACATGCCTCTTTCTAAATTTCTTGCTTTTTATTGTACAAAAGCTGAGCACTTTTGAAAAATAGTTAATTTAGAGAAAAAGGTATAGCTTAAAACTATATCTCGGGCTAAAAGGCAAAGTCTCGTTTTAGGGCTCTTCTCGCTTGCAAATGAACTAATTTAGTCGTTTATAGAGTTAAAAAATTTTTTATGTTGAAAAAAGAGAAGAAGAGTATCAAGGGGATAAAGAGAAGTTAGAAAAACTATCATCAAGAAATGTCGAATTACCAACACTTATTGTAAAGCTATATGAAGAGCACACACTTGGAAAAATTCCTGTAAAACACTTTGATAGATTATTAATGTTCGATAATACAGAGCAACAAGATTTAGAAAAATAAATACAGTATTTTGAACAAGAAATAGAAAGCGGTCATCAGAGAAAAGTTAACACTGATAAATTTCTAAAAATGATAGAGAAATATACCGATATTGAGGAACTGATTATACCAATGATAAATGACTATATAGAAAAAGTTGTAGTTCATGAAGCAACAGAGGGAAGAAAAGGAACAGACAGAAAACAACAAGTTGATGTGTACTTTAACTTTATAGGGAGCTGTCAAATACCACAGAAAGCCGATATAGAAAAAATAGCTTAAAAATGGTATAATATATAACAAATTCAAGGTGAGATATATTAGTTAGGAGGGCTAAACTATGTCAAATGTATATGAGAACGTTCCTAAATTTGAAAGTGGAAAATTTTTACTCCGATTTGTAGATAAAGATGATGTAGAAGATTTATTCGCAGTTTATAGTGATAAAAATTCATTGCCTTTTTTCAACAGCGATAATTGTGATGGGGATAATTTTTACTATTCAACAAAAGACAAGATGAAACAAGCTATTGATTTTTGGCTAAAATCATATCAGACAAAATGGTTCGTTGGGTTATTATTGATAAGATTTCACTAAAAGTAATTGGAACTATTGAACTGTTTAATAGAACATCAGAAGATAAGTTTAATGGCATGAGCGTACTTAGATTGGATTTGAAAAGCGAATATGAAAAAGAAGAAGTTATTAAAGAAATTTTGGAGCTTATAGTTCCGCCAACTTATGAACTATTTGATTGCGAAGAAGTTATTACTAAAGTTCCTAATTACGCCATTGAAAGAATATCTGCTGTATCTGGCATTGGTTTTACAAAATCGGATAATTTTTTAGTAGGAACGCATGATGGATATTCATATAAAGATTATTGGACAATTCATAAATAAAAATTAGTAGATCAAAAAATATAGTTAAAATTCAAGGAAGCAGTGAATCAAAAAAGGTTTACTGGTTTTTCTTTGCTCAAAAACAGAAAGAGAGGAAAACAGAAAAATGAAAAATATAGATGAAAAAGTCTTAATGGCAGAAGAAATCAAGCAGTTACAAAACAAAAGAAAAAAGCTCATCAGTCAGTAGAAACAGGAAGAATGAAAGAAAAGAGATAGACGGCTTTATGAAAAAGGAGCAGTCTTTGAAAGTATCTTTACCAAGAGTAAGGATTTTACCAAAGATGAATTTTATCAATTAATCACATTTCCGAAAGAAATAATCAATAAAAAAATTTTAAAAATCATAGAGAAGCGAGAAGAAAGAGGAAAGAAAAATACAGAACCACGAGAGCAAGAAGCGGGCTGACGTTATATTGAAATAGCATTGTATCTCCTTTCGATATCATATAATGATTGCTATTTTACCATTAAAAATGACTGTTTTTCCCTTTAGATGAAAATGATACATCATTTTAAAAAGGTGACATCTTTTATATAAAAGCTCTTAATCCAAATGAAAATAAGTTTTCTCTTCCCTCTCCTTTTTGGTAAAATAGAAGAAAAACAAGGAGCAACTTATAACCGATGCGCGATAACCATTTACACACCCATTTTTCCTATGATTCTGACGCTCATTTTGAAGACTATCTAGCTCACTATGATGGTGATATCGTCACAACTGAGCACTACGACCTGTCCAACCCCTACACTCAGCAGGATGATGTGCCTGATTATGAGGCTTATTCTAAAGAAATAGCCGAGCTTAATGTGAAATACAGCAACCGCATCAAGCGAGGCATTGAAATTGGCTACTACCAACCCCGTGAAGCGGATATTCTCAGCTTCCTAGCTGACAAGGACTATGATTTGAAATTACTTTCTGTCCACCACAACGGGGTCAATGATTATCTGGATGATGAAGTGGCAGATATGGACAAAGAGACCATTATCCAAGAATACCTAGACAAGCTGGAATACGCTATCGGGCGCGTAGAAGCTGATGTGCTGGCGCATTTCGACTATGGCTTTCGCTTGTTTGACCTGACGATTGATGAATTAAAGACTCATGAAGCCCAGCTGCGCAGCATTTTTCACAAGATGATCGACCACAACCTAGCCTTTGAACTCAACAGCAAGTCCATGTACCTCTATGGACACGAGCATCTCTACCGCTATGCCTTAGGCCTAGTCAAAAACTTAGGCTGCCACAAATACTCCATCGGCTCCGACGGTCACAAACTCGAACACTTCCGCCTAGCCTTTGACAAAATTCAAGACATCTTAGATGAGTATGGAATTGAAGAGGGGGATATAATTTAAAAAGCAGCGGTGGGTTGTTGTAGCATTTCGTTTGTAAACAGTATTCCTATTGTCAGCCAGCTCATGTGGTTCGGCACGCCAGCAAACATACGGTTTTATAGCTAAATTGAATGATTATGATAGATTGGGGATATTGAAATGAGTGATATAAAATTAAATGATATATTTGGATTTACTGAAGAAGAAATTCCACATGTAAAAATTTATTTTCATGTGTGGAAAAGCGATGTGAATTATACAAAAGATTATTATCTATCTAATAAAGAACAAGTTAACCATTGGAATATTTTCTATAATGCTGATAAGAAACATTTTAAAGTTGGAGAAACGGTGATAAATGTAGTAAAAGTAGACTATGATAAATATTTGGTTACTATGGTAAAAAAAGTGACTAAAGATTTAAATCGATATAATGATCAAGGTTATGAAGGAGAAAATGTAGAAAAATTTAAACCATATTTTGATCGTTTAATCATAAAATATAAGCCAGGTCGCATGAGAGTGAGAAAATATGCAAGTCTTTATGATGATGTTATCGTTTCCGAAATCCTATCAGAACCATGGCGAGGTGATGATTTTAATGGTTATGATGAAATTTGTTTATCATATTCTCAATTAGAAAGTATTTTTAGACTGGAGAAGAGAGATTGGTTAACTGCTTTACAAAATCAAAAAGCTGTTTATCTAATTACAGATAAAAAAACAGGACAGTTATATGTTGGTTCAGCTACAAGTAAAGATAAAATGTTGCTTAGTAGATGGAATTCATATGTAAATAATGGTCATGGTGGTAATACAGAACTCCATAAATTAGTCACAGAAAAAGGTTTTAACTATGTAAAAGAAAATTTTCAATACAGTCTTTTGGAAAACTTCAATGGAAAAGTTGATGATGATTATATTATTGGTCGGGAACAATGGTGGAAGAAGGTATTACAATCAATAAAATTTGGTTATAATGATAATTAATTTTAATTGATAGCTTTTGAATATTGATTTTACTTACAAATTGAATCATATTAAAATAAACTCAACGAAAGCGAGTGCACATTATGACCGAAAACTTAATCCTAGTTCGTCCCAGTCTTGATTGGGAAGAGGAATTACTGGCTTATAAGGAAGCGTTTAAAAGTGCGCACATGTACGGCGGAGCTGGTCTTTACAAATTTGATAAGTTGTCTGATTGGCTGGTTTACCTAGACAGGCTCTCAAAGGATAAACCAGCAGAAGAAGGATGGACAGCAACGGTTTTTCTCTGCATTCGTCAGTCCGATAAGCGAATGATTGGTATTTGCAATGTCAGACATCATCTAAATAGTTTAGGTTTGCTTAATGTTTCAGGCCACATTGGTTATTCTATTCGGCCTGATGAGCGTAAGAAAGGCTACGCTAAAGTGCAGCTGCGCCTAGCATTGTTAGAAGCTAAGAAATTAGGCATTAACAAGGTTTTGGTGACCTGCGCAGACTGGAATATTGGTTCTGAACGTACTATCCTTGCAAACGGAGGTGTCTATGAAGATAGCCGTTTGGATAAATCAACGGGGAACATGATGAAGCGGTACTGGATAAATGTGACTGAAAGGAACAGCATATGAAACTAGTCTTTTTGCATGGTTTGGGACAGGAAAAACTATTTCTTCGTCGACGTGCAGGCGCGTGGTGAATATCCCAACTATGCTAAGAAAACTTGGGAGTGCGTGGGCATCACTGTCGAAATGACAGAAGAAGACCTGCAGCTGCTCAAGGAGCATACGGTGGACTTCATTTCCTTCTCTTACTACTCTAGTCGGGTAGCTTCGGGCGTTCCTAAGGTCAATGAGCTGACGGAGGGCAATATCTTTGCTTCTCTCAAGAATCCTTATTTGGAAAGGTCTGAGTGGGGCTGGCAGATTGATCCTCTGGGCTTGCGCCTTACGCTAAATACCATCTGGGATCGCTATCAAAAACCCATGTTTATCGTGGGAAACGGTCTGGGTGCAGTGGATACTTCAGATGAAAATGGCTATGTGGTTGATGATTGCCGGATTGACTATCTGGCGGCCTAGGCCTATGTAAAGGCTATGCGAGAAGCTATCAATGAAGACGGCGTGGTTCTGTGGGGCTACATGGCCTGGGGCTGTAATGATCTGGTATCAGCTGGCACTGGCGAGATGAAGAAGCGCTATGGCTTTATCTATGCGGACCGAGACAATGAAGGCAAGGGAACACTCAAACGCTCCAAGAAAAAATCCTTTGACTGGTATAAGGAAGTCATCGCGACTAATGGAGTATCTGTGAAATAGAAAAGCTGGAGTGTTCCAGCTTTTAATATTGAAAATATTAATCACTTTATGGCTCTAGTGCAAAATAGTACCCAGACATTTTGTATAGTTTAACATCCATAATTAATACTTTAGTTGATTGTTGGAGATTGCAATAGACAAAATATTGTTTATTTCATCAGGTATTCTTTTGAATTTGAAAAACAAATAACCTTGAACGTCGCTGATACGTTGCGCATTTATTGCAAGAGCAGTGTCAGTTAAAGGCACTGTTCTCCCTAGACTCTGTTTGACTTTCCGTTGACTTCCGTCTTTTTCCTTGTTACACTAAGGATAAAAGATTTCATTAGAAATGGAAGAAATATGGCAAATATTTTAATCATAGAAGACAATAACGATATTCATGAACTTTTAAAAGATTTGTTTCAAGCTGAACATAGAGTCTATTCAGCTTATTCTGGAACAGAAGGATTGCTTGTATTTGCACAGCAGAAGATTGATTTGGTGCTGCTGGATATTATGTTACCGGGAAAAAATGGTGATCAAGTCTTAGCAGAAATTCGCAAAAGCAGTCAGATTCCAGTGGTCATGCTGACTGCTTTAGGTGAGAAATCACTGGTCAGTCAATATCTGTTAAATGGTGCCAATGACTATATTGTTAAACCATTCAATCTGGATGAAGTTTTTGCACGTGTGACGGTGCAGCTGCGAAGCCACTTTTCACGAGATCAAATAGATGAGATACAACGAGTTAAAAATATCCGCCTTTTACCAGATACATTTGAAGTAGTTAAGGGAGACAATCGAGTTCGTTTAGGGAGAAAAGAGTATCAAATCTTGCAAACGTTGCTTTGTCATCCTAAGAAAATTTACACAAAAGAAGAATTATTTGAATTGGTTTGGGAAGAACCCTACTTGCCGGGAGATAATACGCTGAACACTCACCTTAGCAATCTTCGCAAAAAATTAGCCCAACTAGATCCGACTGAAGAATACATTGAAACAATCTGGGGCTTAGGTGTGAGAATTAAGGAGGACTAAGAATGCTGGTTTGGATACTAGTTGCATTAATCAGTCTGCTTGGACTCTTGCTATTGCGTTATCATATTGCAGTCCGTAATCTTTCACAACAGATTCGTGAGAAACGAGAAACTGGTAGTCAGATACGCTTAACACCTCAATATCATGGTCAAACAATGATTGAGGTGGCAAATGAAGTGGAAAAACTCTTTCAAGAAGTAGAACAAACACGTTTTATTGCTCGCCAGGAGAAGAAAACTTTGGATATGGCTATTAGCAATATTGCTCACGATATTCGCACACCCTTGACCATCGCTAGCGGTTATACCCAACAGCTTATGAAGGGAAAAGAAGAGAATGAACAATTATTGAAAATTGCGACCAATCTATCTGTTGTTTCCAATCGTTTGGAAGCCCTTATGGAATATCGCCGACTTATGGAAGGGGCTGTTCGACCGCAGTTTCGACAAATAGATATTTCCAAACTGATAACGAACCAAATGCTTTCTTTTTATGATGCTTTTCAAGAAGAAGGAATTGACTTACAGGTGAATTTGCAAGAAGGGTTAGTGCTAGAGACAGATCCAGAAATTTTGGAACGAATTGTCCAAAATATGTTAAGTAATGTCCTCAAGCATGGTAAAGAAACAGCTCAGATATCTTTGACACGTACAGATAGATCTATTCTTTTAAGCGTAAAAAACGTTGTTCGCCAACCCATTCAATATTTGGAAAAATTAACCAACCGTTTTTATTCTGAGAATCTCTCAAATGCAGAAGAATCCTCTGGCTTAGGGCTTTATATCACCCAGCAGTTGGTGGAAATCCTGCAAGGGCAGCTAGAAATGAAGGCAGAGGATGTATGGTTTGAGTTGCTTATTCGTTTGTAAGGGCTTGATACAGAAAGGCGGTGGGGCAGAACTAAAAATTGACTATTTTTAGCTTTGCTCTCTTGTTTCTAGGTTCAGGCTTAAAAGGTCTCCCAGACCTTTTAAATAGTCCCAGCCTTGTGAAGTGATGGATGAAGAAAACGAAGTTTTTGTTAAATAAATTTTTGGGAATCGAAAAGACAACTAAAAAATGAAAGTAACTTGCTTCGAAAGCCTAATTTGCAACCTCGACAGCCATTGGCTGTTGAGCAATCAGTGACCATGTTAAGAACTTTCGATCATAATAAAACGAGGCTAGGATCTTTTTCCCAGCCTTTTTGTATGCTATAAATCTTTTCTTTTAAATACTTGTAAACCACTAAATGCAAAGAAAAGTGTGATGAGAAGGGCAATTGTTATGGTTTTGAAGACCATATCTTGCTTAGAGACCATGTCAAAATAGAATTGCATGTCCAAGTATTTCAACCAATCAACATCTGGATAAAAGATAGTTGGCAGGCTTAGCAAGGAAACGCCGACAAAATAGGTGAAAATAGCAGCTATAATAGAGTTAGTAGCATATAATGTGAATGAAACAAGACTAACCCAAGCAAAGGCACAGATAAATTGGACGCCAATCATAATGAGAAAATTCGAAAGGAAATGTTTTGGTGCTGTTCCAATGCCATTGATGAGTGCAGCTGGAATAAATGCAGAATAGGTTAAAATCATTTGAAACACGATAAGACTAGCTAGAACAAAGAATTTAGATAAATAGAATTCTGTTCGTGAGATACCGCTAGTAATAGAATTTTTATATAATTTTTGAGTAAGATCAATTCCAATTAATAAAACAACAAGGATGATAATAAAAATAATAGTATTACTAAAATTACCAGAAGTTTTAGTGATAGCTTCAAAACCAGTCCAACCACTCTTCTTCTCCAATGCGTTTAAAGCTTTTGTGTCTGTATGTACTCCTACATTCCCCATAACACCATAGAGCACACCAGATAATAGTGTGATGATAAAGAAGAACTCCGTAATCCAAAAACCCTTTGAGCGAAAGAAACGATAAAAGTCTGCTTGAATAGTATGAATCATGATAAACCTCCCTCTATTTTACCAAATCTGTAAAGTATTTTTCTAAGTCTTGGCGCGCATAGTAGATTTCGTTGATAGCAATATTCATCTTTCCTAATTCTTGAATGATAGTGTTAATCTCATGCGAATGAGTAAAAATGTGTATCTCATCTGTTGCATTCACGACTTTCAGACGGTAGCCCAGATGATCGTGGAGTATGTTGCTTGCCTTGGCGAGATTATTTGTTTTCAAAACAATATAATCTTCACTTTCTTCTTCAAACTCTGCTTTAGTAATTTCTTTGATGAGTTTCCCATTTTCGATGATTCCGAATTTTGTAGCAACTAAATAAAGTTCACTTAAAATATGGCTAGAGATAATGAAAGTCATATCCAATTCGTCATTGAGCTGCTGCACTAGTTGTCGGAATTCTTTGATTCCGACAGGATCAAGTCCGTTGATTGGTTCATCTAAAATCATCAAATCTGGTTTTGATAGAAGTGCAATAGCGATACCTAAGCGCTGTTTCATTCCAAGAGAAAAATCTCGAAACTTTTTCTTACCAGTATTGGTTAGGCCGACATAAGAGAGAGTTTCTTGAATAACCTTATTTGCATTGGGAATATGTCGTATTTTGCAGCAATAGTTTAAATTTTCATAAGCGGTCAGGTGGGCATAAGCCGCTGGAGATTCAATGACAGAACCGACTCGCTTGAGTGCATGTGTCCATTCAGATTTGGTGGAAGAACCAAAGAGAGCAATCGTACCACTATTTGGCTGAATCAGCTGGGTAATCACTTTGATGAGTGTTGTCTTACCAGCTCCATTTTTCCCAATTAGACCGTAAATTTCTCCTTGTTTCACAGTAAGACTAACATCATCTAGAGCCAGCTGTTGACCAAATCTCTTACTGATGTGTTTCACATTCAAAATAGTTTCCATAATGTGACCTCCATTTTTTCTATCGTAGAGTTTCTCCTCTCTTCAAGGATTAGTATACAAAATGCTTGTCAAATAAGTCTCAAGTAATTCTCAAATATTTCTAAAATTTACAGAGTTAAACTTTTTACGTGTAAAAAGAAGACTAAAATATAACGCAAACGCTTGCAAAGAAGTGAAAAATTATATAGTATGGAAGGTGAAAAAGATGAAAGTGAGATGCACAATGCAAAGAAAATGGTGGCATGATGCCGTAATTTATCAGATTTATCCAAAAAGTTTTATGGATAGCAATGGAGATGGAATTGGTGATTTACAAGGAATTACAAGTAAATTGGATTACTTGAAGAAACTTGGAATTACCGCTATTTGGCTTTCTCCGGTTTATAAGAGTCCGATGGACGATAACGGTTATGATATTGCTGATTACGAAGCAATTGCAGATATTTTTGGCTCTATGGAGGATATGGAAGAACTGATCGCAGAAGGAGAGAAGCGCGATATTAAAATCATTATGGACTTGGTGGTCAATCATACTTCTGACGAGCACGCTTGGTTTGTAGAGGCGCGAGAACATCCAGATAGTCCAGAGCACAGTTATTATATCTGGCGAGACAAACCAAATGATTTAGACTCTATTTTTGGCGGTTCTGCTTGGCAATATGATAAAAAAGCTGGTCAATATTATCTACATTTCTTTAGCACAAAACAACCGGATCTTAATTGGGAAAATGAAACTCTACGTCAAAAAATTTACAAGATGATGAATTTCTGGATTGACAAAGGAATTGGTGGCTTTCGCATGGATGTGATTGATATGATTGGAAAGGTACCTGACCAGAAAATTGTCAATAATGGTCCAATGCTGCATCCTTACTTGCAGGAAATGAACCGTGCGACTTTTGGGGATAAGGATTTATTGACAGTTGGTGAAACTTGGGGAGCAACTCCTGACATTGCAAAACAGTATTCAGACCCAAAGAATCATGAATTATCTATGGTTTTCCAATTCGAGCACATTGGTCTTCAACATAAGCCGAATCAACCAAAATGGGATGTAGCAGATGAATTGGACGTACCAAAATTAAAAGAAATTTTTACCAAATGGCAAAATGAACTAGGTGTAGAGGAAGGTTGGAATTCGCTCTTTTGGAATAACCATGACCTTCCGCGCGTTGTCTCCATATGGGGAAATGATACGAAATACCGCGAAAAGTCAGCGAAAGCTTTAGCAATTCTCCTTCATCTGATGCGTGGGACTCCTTACATTTATCAAGGGGAAGAAATTGGTATGACCAATTATCCTTTCAAGAACTTAGAAGATGTTGAAGACATTGAATCTCTCAACTATGCCCGCGAAGCCCTTGATAAGGGTGTGCCGCTCGATGATATTATGGGCAGTATTCGTACGATTGGGCGGGACAATGCTCGCACGCCTATGCAGTGGAATGCCCATCAGCATGCTGGTTTTTCAACTGGTCAACCGTGGCTGGCTGTCAATCCTAATTATCCAAGAGTCAATGTTGAAGCAGCTTTGGAAAATCCGAATTCTATTTTCTATACTTATCAACAATTGATTCAATTGAGAAAGAGCAATGATTGGTTGGTGACAGCAGATTTTAAACTACTTGAAACGGCTGATAAGGTGTTTGCTTATTTACGAGAAACGACAACAAAGAAATATCTGGTCGTGATGAACTTCTCAAATGAAGAGCAAAGTTTTGTCTTGGAAAATACTGTAAAGGAAGTTTTGATTGCTAACACAGATGTAACTAAGATACTTCAAACCCATAAATTACAAGGCTGGGATGCTTTTTGTGTGGAAATTGAGTAGAAAGATTGGCAAGAACAAAAACATAAAAAATACTGTGAAAAATTCCACAGTATTTTTTGTGTCGAGTTCTATCTTGGGATCAAAAGGGTCAAATTGATAAGGAGGAAAATCAAGAAGCAAGTAAGACTTGCACTTTTGGGTGTTTCCAATTGTCGGTAACAACTTCGCTTGATTGTTTCATCAAATCCGTGGGCGTACATAGCTTCTATGTAAGAATCTCGCCAATTAAAAGCGATAAAAATAGCTTTGATATAAAAGAGTGGTGACCAGAAATGAAGTGTTTTTCCTCGCAGGAGACTCGCTTCTCGGACAGCTTGGATTTCTTTTTGAATGACTGGAATGGCGTTTAGTACAACGAGCAGTCCATAGGTGAAGTGACTTGGAAGGCCTTTTTGTTGCCAATAGCGCAAGAGCTGATTGAGATGAACGCTATATAAAAAGGTCATTCCCAAAGCTGCTAAAGCAAAAGATCGGGTAAACAGTATCATTGCTTGACTATTATCTCCATGAAGTTGAATAGCCCAGTAATTTGCTAGTGCTGGTAGCAAAGGTAAGAGCAGTGTCCAGAAAATGCCCCACCATTTCCTTAGGTAAATGAGGTGGGAGAGTACTCCTGCGACAATCGCACAGTTGAGCCACGTTGATTGGATAAAGGAAATTTCTAATGTCAAGGCAATGAGAAGGAGCACAAGGGCGAAGACATTTGTTTCTTCTTTTTTCATAGCGACCTTCTTTCTGTCAGCCCGTCGGACGTCAGCTCTACCAAATGATCACTAATGCCGTCCAAGGGCTCCAAACGATGAGAAATAATTATAAAGCTTTGCTGAGCAGCCTTGTCTTTAATCCAATTGGCAAAAAAATCACAGGCCTTTTTATCTAACCCAGTAAATGGTTCGTCCATGAGTATGACAGGGGTTTCCAAGGTCAGGATAGATAATAATTGAATGATTTTTTTTTGCCCACCACTCAAGTGGAAAAGACTAGAATCCATTTTCCTGTCTAAACCAAACAAAGTTAAGGCTTCTTGTGTCTTTGATTGGTTTTCACTGGAAAGAGAGGGCAGGTTTAATTCCTCTGCGGGGGTCGTCCGAATGAATTGCTTTTCAGCATCTTGAACAACGGCAGTAATATGGCGATATAACTTCTTGTTCTTCTTAATTTTTCGACCCTGATAGCGCATGCTGCCTTTGTATTTTTGCAATTGCAAAATGGCACGAAAGAGAGTTGATTTACCAGTGCCATTGGCCCCGATGAGAGTCGTAATACCTTTCTGAAAAGCAAAGTCTTCAATCGTAAAAAGTGTATTTTGGTCAAATTGGCAGGAGACATGTTGCAGCTGTAAGAAAGGGCTTTGCTGAGTATGTTCGCATACCAACTGATAACTTGGAGGAGCCTTTTTTAAAAGAGCTACATCTTGTTTAAAAAGTTTCCCATTTTTTAATTCAACAAGGCAGTCGACATAGTCAGCATAGAGGCTACGATCATGGTCACATAAAATAACAGTCTTCCCCATTTTTGTCAAATCTGCTAATAAATGAATCAAGCGTTTGCGTGCTACTTGATCGACAGAAGCAAAGGGTTCATCTAACAAAATAATTTGTGAATCCATAGCTAGCAGAACGGCTAGAGAAACTTGTTGTTTTTCTCCGCCAGATAAGGTCAGAAAATTACGATGGAGCAGGTGTTCTACTTTCCCAAGAGTGATAGCATACTTGATTTTTGCATCAATCTGTTCAGCAGGCGTTTGGAGATTTTCCAAGGTAAAAATCAATTCCTCATAAAGGGTTGTCATGGTAAATTGACGGCTTGGATTTTGAAACATCATACTAAGATAGGTAACTCGTTCATGAATCGGTAAGTGAGACAGCAATGTATGACCTAACTTTACCTCTCCAGCAAAGTCTAATTCATTGAAATTTGTTAAAATCCGGAAAAGGGTTGATTTGCCAGCACCGGTATCACCAATCAAGAGTGTCATTTTTCCTGTTTCAAAGGTAAAGGTTAAGTCTTCAAAGACATCTCTAAGATAAATATGCTCTAATGTTAATCCCATATTATTTACCAGCGGATTGGTTAATCTTGTTGTAAAGATTCATAATGATTTTAACCAGAACAGCACAGAAGAAGAATACCGAAAGAAAGCGAACAACAAACAATGCTAAAACAAACTCAGGTTTGAAAGCATAATAACCAATTTTAAAATATTCATAGGCAAAGCTCAAACAGGTCGCCCCTATGGTACTATAGATCAATGATAGCCAATCATAGCGTTTGTATCGTGTTGCTGCAAAACCAAGTTCACTCCCGAATCCTTGAATGAGTCCAGAAATCAAAGTACTCAGGCCAAATTGGCTCCCGTACAGAACTTCAGCGAGGGCTGCAAATACTTCTCCAATCGTAGCGCTGCCCGCTTTACGAATAAGCATAGATGATATAGGAGCCGCCATACACCAGAGCCCAAATAAAACTTCATTAGCAAATGGCTTTAAGCCTGCCGGTGCTAAAATAGCTGTTAAAATGTTATAAAGGAAACCGGAACCGACAAAGATTCCTCCGAATAAAACAGCTAAAAGAGCTAAGAGGATAACATCTCGTAAACTCCATTTTTGAAACATAAAAAAACTCCTTCTAACAAAGCAGATGAGGAGTTTTGGCACAACAAAATAAAATCTAATCACACAAATGATTAGAACGTTTTGGTCTTTTTTATACATTTCCCTGCGGCAGCATTAACTGCATCAGGTTCAATGGGTATAATCTCAGCCTCAGCACCCCAAATGTTCTTTGTTTTTTATTATGTTGTTATTCTAACATCTATTCTCAAAAATAGCAAGAAAAGGATTCTAAAGGTTTCGGTTTGGAGAGCGTTATCACTTGAAACGCTATAAAATGTTAAATGATATACTGTAAAAGTAACCTGTAATAAGTTTAAGCAAGTTTGCTATAGTTTATCATTATAACACCCCATATAAATTCTAATTATGCAGAGAGACGATTTTCTGATAAGATAAAATCAAGAAAAATTTTGGAGGACGTTTATGTCAACGACTATCATTGGTTTTCCGCGTTTGGGTGAATTCCGCGAATTGAAATTTACAACTGAAAAATACTTTAGACATGAAATCTCAGCAGAAGAGCTTCTGGCTGCGGCCAAAGAACTGCGCGCTAAGCACTGGAATATTGTTAAGGAAAAAGGAATTTCAGAGATTCCGTCAAATGACTTTTCACATTATGACAATGTGCTAGATGCAGCTTTTCTCTTTAACGTAGTACCGTCATCTGTGCAAGGGTTAGAATTGACTGACTTGGAGCGTTATTTTGCCTTGGCTCGTGGCTATCAGGGCGAGAAAGGGGATGTCCGTGCTCTTCCGATGAAGAAATGGTTCAACACTAACTACCACTACATCGTTCCTAAATTTGAAAAAGAAACTCAAGTAAAACTTGCAGGCCACAAGATTTTTGACGAATTTGCAGAAGCTAAAGAGCTAGGCTTAGTAACCCGTCCTGTTGTGGTCGGCCCATTCACTCTCCTGCAAGTATCTGACTTTGAAGATGGTATGGCACCAGCTGACTTTGTAGATGCCTTGATGGCAGCTTATCAAGAAGTCTTTGCGAAATTAGCAGAGCTGGGTGCGGAGCGCATCCAGCTGGATGAGCCAAGTCTGGTCAAGGATCTGTCAGCTGAAGAAAAAGCTCTCTTCTTGAACCTCTACAACAAACTCTTGGCTGACAAGAAAGGTCTTGAAGTCTTGCTTCAAACTTACTTTGGTGACGTTCGTGACGTCTACTCTGACCTTGTGAACTTGCCAGTTGATGCCATCGGTCTTGACTTCGTTGAAGGTAAGAAAACTCTTGAACTTGTTAAAGGTGGCTTCCCAGCTGATAAGACTCTTTATGCAGGGATTGTCAATGGCAAGAACATCTGGCGCAATAACTACGAAAAGAGCTTGGCAGTGCTTGAGCAAATCTCAGCTGAAAATCTTGTTTTAACAAGCTCATGTTCGCTGCTCCATGTGCCATTTACAACAGCTAATGAAGAATTTGAACCAGCAATCTTGAACCACTTTGCCTTTGCAGTAGAAAAATTGGATGAAATCCGTGACTTGGTTGTTATTCGCAATGGCGGTGGTGCAGAAGCACTTGCTGCTAACAAAGAACTCTTTGCGACTGAACGTGTGGGTGAAAATGCAGAACTTCGTGCGCGGATTGCTGGTTTGACAGACGCTGACTACACTCGCCTGCCAGCCTTTGCAGAGCGTGAGGAAATCCAGCACAAGACACTCAATCTGCCACCGTTGCCAACTACGACAATTGGCTCCTTCCCTCAAACCGAAGAAGTCCGTGTCAAACGCTTGGCCTTCCGTAAGGGTGAGCTATCAGCAGAAGACTATGATAAGTTCTTGGCTGAGCAAATCGATGACTGGATCAAGTGGCAAGAAGAAGTCGGCTTTGACGTGCTGGTTCACGGTGAGTTTGAGCGTAATGACATGGTTGAGTACTTCGGTCAAAACCTGTCTGGTTACCTCTTCTCTAAGAATGGTTGGGTACAATCATACGGTATGCGTGGGGTGAAGCCACCAATCATCTGGGGTGATGTAACCCGTCTCAACCCAATCACTGTCAAATGGTCTAGCTACGCCCAAAGCCGTACAGACAAACCTGTCAAAGGTATGCTGACTGGTCCTGTAACTATCCTCAACTGGTCCTTCCCGCGTGAAGACATCTCTATTAAGGATTCTACTTTTCAAATCGCCCTTGCAATCAAGGATGAAGTGCTTGACCTTGAAGCTGCAGGCGTGAAGGTCATCCAAATCGACGAGGCTGCTCTTCGTGAAAAATTGCCACTCCGTCGTAGCGACTGGTATGAAGACTATCTGGACTGGGCAATTCCAGCCTTTCGTTTGGTACATTCAACAGTCGCTCCAGACACGCAAATCCACACTCACATGTGTTACTCAGAATTTACTGATATTATCCCAGCTATCGACAACATGGATGCCGACGTGATTTCCTTTGAAGCAAGCCGCTCTAACTTGGAAATTCTGGACGAGCTCAAGGCTAAGAACTTCCAGACAGAAGTGGGGCCTGGAGTTTACGATATCCACTCACCGCGCGTGCCAAATGAAGGGGAAATTGACCATACGATTGAAGCCATTTTGGATAAAGTACCAAGCAAGAAAGTTTGGATCAATCCTGACTGTGGTCTTAAAACTCGTGGTATTCCAGAAACCAAGGCTAGCTTGGTGCGCTTAATAGAAGCAGCCAAAGCAGCTAGACAACACTTGAAATAATCCTCCTCGAACCTCAAGAGTTGATTTTGATGTCAGATTCATTTTAGTGGTTTTTGTTTTTTATATAATAATATTATAATTTCGGATAAAACCATAGGAAAAACGTTTACAATTATAATATTTAGAGGTATAATAAAATAGATAAATGACAAAAGCTAATCATTTTATAATAGAAACTTATTTGAGCTTAGGGATATTATTTGCTTTGATAAGAGTGTTATTCCCCTATTTTTAGATTAAAGTAAATTATCATTTGACAAATTATTTTTTTTGAAGGGAGGAATAGATGAGTTAGACAGAAAATTTGATTAGCAAAGTAAAGAAAAAAGGGAGGTGTAAATTAAGTAAGATATAATAATGTCTAATAAAATATATACAAACTGCGTCTATTCTATAATGAAAAGTTTAAGTTATTGTTATCAATTAGAGAGGGCTTAATAATGAAACGTGAAAATTTAAAATGTCTGAAATATCTGCTGATATTTGGTATGATGAGTATGAGCTTGCTAAGCTTTAGCAGTTTTACTGTCTCCGCAGAAATCAATGAAGATGGTCTAGAGCTCGCAAAAGACCTGACGCCTTATAGAGCTTTTCCATATAATGATGAAGAGAAGGGACAGTGGCTAAAAGAACCTGGTTCAGAGGAAAAATCTAAAGATCCTTATGCTGGCAGAAGTTACCGTACGATTGCAGAATTAGAATCACAGTTGAACAGGCAATATCAGGATACGCGAAGAGAATGTGCTTATAATCAAGCAGCGTACGAATGCTCTGGCCTATTGATGAGAGGGCTATATACACCAGGCGGAACGTACTATGTACCTTGGTCAGTATCTCCGAAAGCAAAACAAAGAGGGAACGTTCTTTCTTTCACATATTTAAGGAAAGACTTAGGTTTTAAACGCTTCCCATTCACTTATACTGCAGGCTTCATTGCTTATCCAACAAGTAGAATGCCTCAAAAACCTAACAAGCAAATTTCTCTGCGTGCCTTGTGTCAATTTCCAATCGATGGCTATACTGATTATCGAGATGAATATGGCTGTGGAAAAACAAATAAAGTTGTTTTAAAAGATCCTAAAGGGATTGAGAAGGTAAATACAGATTTTTCCGAAAGATGTCATCTTATTGATGTAAAAACTTTCTACAAATGGAAAAGACACTATAATAAAAGTCACAGCAAATTGTTCTATCAAGAACAATGTGGTTTTGATTTGAGAAACAAACGGTATGCTGCTCATAATTCATTCATTTCCATGCGAGCAACTAGATATTTCCAAAATGTTACAGGAACATTTAGACATTCTGAAATTATCACAAGTGGCTGGCCAGCAGAGGATCAGGGATTGGATGTTAAGAAAGTTCCGTTTATGAGTTTCTTCTTTATTGAAACTGAAGATGCTAACAAAACAAAAGAATCCCTTGGAGCAGCACAAAGAATGCAGAAAGACTATTATGATAAAACAGGTTTCTTTGTTCCAGTTTCTGCTATCAAATTACCAAATGATTCATATGATGAAGCACAAATTAACGTAAAAAAAGAACACCAACACCCTGATTTAATTGCCAAAGGGATAGTTCGTTAAAATATTTTTAGAGATAGGAAATTATTATATGAAGAAACGCTTATTTAAAACTTTTATAGGACTTGTAGTTCTGTTTTCTAGTGTAAGTGTACTAGCATCAGAAAATTCGCTCATTCCACCTCAAAAAGTTAAATATAAGCTGGTAAAACTAGTTAATAAATGTGTGTATGCGGAAAAAAATCATCAGTCTTGGCCGAGATTTTGCTCAAAAGTATCTGTGCGTAAAGATACCAACTATACCATTTTAAACTCTAGAGATGGACTTGCTAAATTACTATTCTTACCTAATGATAATATTCACGGTGTAGAAGATAGTATTTTGTTCAGTCGCAGAACGCCAAGTTATTTCAATTTAGCGTGGGAAAATCGCTTCTTGATGAATAAAAAGCTCGCAAAACGGCTAGGTCAAAGAGTGAGTTTAGAAGACAGGGATTACTTATTTTCAGTCAATGCAACCCAATCTCGGACACAGGATCGCTTGCACATTCATATGACTTGCATGAAGAAAGAATATAAAAGAAAATTTTCAGATCCTGAAAATATTAAACAATACACATTTGACTGGAAAAAACTTCCTTTTACTGTAGAAAATCCTTTCACAAAGCAAGCAATGAATTTTGTTGCCCGAAAAGTAACTATAAATGATGTGCGAAAAGGTCGCTTACATCGAATGATTCAAGGATTGGCTGGAGAAAGATATCCGAATTTCGGAATAGCACTCTGGCCATTGGATCAAAGTACATTTTTGCTGATGGTAACAGATGATCCAGTTTTAGCAGCCCCAAATAGAATTTTAGCAGATCCTAATTGTGCATTCGGAGGAACAAGTGAAAACTAGACATATAGGTTATAAAAAAATAGTGACTGTTGTATTGTTGCTCGTCGCAACAATTGGCTGTTTGATTTATGGTGTAAAACTGATGACATCAGGAAGGCATTCTTCAGAATCGAATCGATCAATTGAGAACGTTCAGCAAAGTGGTGAGCAGACTCAGATTTTAGAATATGAAAAAAATACCCAAGATTTTGTTAAAATTACTGCAAAGGATATTCTAGAAAATAAAATAAAAACACCACTATTTCTATATGTTGGGAAAAAAACTTGTCCACATTGTCAAGAGTTTGTCCCGATTTTAAAAAAGACTGCGCAAGATTTGAAGCTTAAGATTTATTATTTAGACTCAGAGAAGGCTTCTACTGATGCCAAACTCAAAGAAGTTGGAAAGAAGTATCAAATCGAGGGCGTTCCGACCTTATTAAGGATAGACTCAGATAATCATTTTGAAATGTATAGTGGTGATTCAGATGAAGAGTTACTCCAATGGATGAAAGGAGAAAAGTAGTGTTGTGCTTTTTACAAGAAAAAGTACGAACTTGATAATACAAGAAAATAGTTATGCTGGGCGGAAAGTGATTAGAAATCATTCTAATCACTTTTTGATTATCAATTGTTAATAAAGCTTTTCTTGTTATTTCTAGTGAGAAAGATCTTTCATAGAATAGTACCAATATTTGTGAGGATTTCAATGGAGGCAGAAGAAGCCCTTCAGGGCTTGGTTTATGGTGGGGAGCTCTATCGGGATGACCTGAACAAAGTCAGCTTTATTCTCAGAAACTACCAAGGTCATCTAGACTCTAAGTCAGCTTTTCCTGTGCTTAAGATAGGTACTTGGGGAGGCAAGGGCAAGCATGCTCTTTTTGGTGATTTGGGAGTCAAAGATATTACCAAGACGCATGCCATTGAGGTTCTCTTACAACATCTGCATGCTGGCAGGAAGGATACTCTGGCTTTCGGTGACCCCAAGGTGCGCTTTAGTAACTGTGCTATCTGTCATTCCCATTATGACCAGGGGCATTTTAAGCTAGCAGAAGTCATTGATCCACTGACAGGAGATGTTTATGACTGTGAATGAAAAAAGTCTGGGAAAATAAGATTTCTCAGACTCTTGTTTTGTAAAGAGAGGGGACCATGATGTTTTAAGTTCTGTATGTGTTAATCCTTTTTGATATCTTGTATGTCTATCTCCCATACGCTTCTGGTAAAAATCATTGAGAGTAGGGCTAGCCCGGCTAATACAAGTCCAACATACCAGTAAGGTAAATCTAGTGTGGTAGAGCGACCAGATAGATTGACAATACCGCGAAAAAGAACGCCAGCGGCAATGGTTGCGACTGCAGAATTCCAAAGATTGAGACTGAGTCGCGAAAGATTAAGAATAAGTTTTTGAAAAATAAGGAGCACAACCCCGCCTATTAGCGGTACTCCGAAGAGCCAGTGCATATAGACTGAAGTCTCTCCAAAACTGAAGTGTTCGTAAATGCGACTAAAGATAAAGAAAAATACTGTAATGAGGGTATAGACCACCGCTGTCTTTTTAAAACGTTTGTTGTTTGTTTTAGTAACCAATGTAGACAATGTCACTCACCGCCCTTTCTGAAATTGTTCCGTTAGTCGTTGGTTTATTGACGACTTTTCCATTAAAGTAAAGAGTAGACGAACCACCGCCATCCAGATTGTAAGCAGTTTTAACACCATAGGATTTCATCACCTGAGCTAGTTGGTAAAGAGACAGGCCTTGACTTTCAGATGTTCGGCCGTCTGATACAACGATGACATAATGGTTTTTATCAATTATCCCAATAGCTGTACGTGGATTAGAAGCCATGGATTGCCCCACTTCCGAATTACTTGAAACAGTAATCTTACCGTTGTTAACTAAAGTAGGACCAAAGGCAAGAAGGTTTACAACACCATTTTTAACCAAGTCTTCAGCAGAAACATCATTTTCGTAAACAATTCCGAAACTCCCATCTTTATAGATTGCTAAATCACCATTACTAGCATCTTCACGAACGGTATTTCGATAGACAACACCATTGCGGATGACGTAACCAGTTGTATTTGCTCCGTAGAAATCACCGTTGATAGCCAGAATGGCATTGTTATTGGCTGCTGTAACCGAAGTTTTAGCGGTTACGTTATTTCCATATGTATTTTGCGCTAGAGCAGTTTTAAGATATTTGGGGGAGCTGACCGTAATATCTGCAATGTACACTTTTGTGTTGCTGACGGTTTTTGTAGTTAGGTTAATGGAAACATTATCGTCCTTATAGCTTGTATTTGTCTTTGTCGCATTTGTTGCTGTTTTAGCACTTGTTGTGCTGGTTGAGGTAGAAGAAGATTTGACCGTTGTAATAGCTTCTGATAGAACAAAAGTTTTCAACATTGAGTAGGTAAACGCCCCTGTCAACAACATACCAAAGAGACTAGCATAAGCATAGGATTTTTTGAAAAACTTCATGATAAAGTATGCGTCCTTTCTTTGAAAATAATTTTTTTTGAACGAGCCAGGATAGGCAAAAGAGTAGAGCTCCAACAATGATTTTAACAATCAGCAAATGAAGCCCAAAGATTGCATAAAACAGTCTGATTAGAAGGGTATCGAGGATAAACAAGCCCAAGGCTAGCCCGAAATAACCAGTCCCTGTTTTGGAAATACTGTCTCTATTTCTAAAGACCAGCTTTTTATTTGCTGAATAATTGAAAATTGAACTAGTGACACGAGCGACTCCATTTGCTAGTAAAACTTTAAGACTAGTTGGCGTCGCAGCGAGCACTAAAAGTGTCAGAGCGTAAACAATATAGTCAATCAAAAAGCTACTGATGGAGGAGAGAGCAAATTTAAACATATCTTTGTAAATCATGAGTCCGTCGCGTATTGGTCTAAAGTGAGAAGCTTGATTGTCATTGATATAAATGGTTTCAATTGGAACTTCGATGATAGGATATTTTGTAGAAGCAGATAACAGCATATTCATTTCGTATTCATAACGCTGTCCTTCAATCTCTAACATAAATGGAATCATATTGGTTGTAAAGCTACGAAGTCCGGTCTGAGTATCTGTCACAGAAACACCAGTCTGTCGCTGAAATAGGAATCGTGTTACTTTATTTCCAAAAGCCGATCGCAAAGGGACCTTTCCAGAAAAAGAACGAACTCCCAGAATTAAGTGGTTGGGGTTTTCTTGAGCTTTTTTGCTCACGCGAAAAATATCCCATACGTTGTGTTGACCATCTGCATCAGCTGTAACTACCGTCCCATATTGCCCTAAGGTATCAATATAAGTAAAAGCGTTTTTCAATGCCTGTCCTTTTCCTTGATTGCTTGGATAGCATAAAATGGTGGCACATTTCTGAGCTTCTTGAAAAATCGAATTATAACTAGCTGGGCTACCGTCATTAACAACAACGATGTGTAAGGAACTCTTTGCCTTCACCCTTTGTAAAAGATGAATGAGAGTGAGGTCAGGTTTGTAAGCGGGAATGACTAAAAAATCCATGTGTGTACTCCTTTCTTAGACAAATGATAGAAAAGATACACATTAGTATAGAGATGCTAACTTAAAGCTAACTGATATCAGCTTTCTTTAAGGTTTTAGAGAAGAAAGTGTAAAGAAAAACAGAGTAAATGAGGAGAATGTTATGTAAATTTTTAGAAAATATAGGTATATGATTAAGAAAATTATTGAAAAATCGTTTGTAATATGCTATCATTATCTAGTAAATGAATAATAAAGGAGTCTAATTTTATGGCACAAATTAAATTAACCCCAGAAGAGTTAAGAGCTTCAGCTCTTAAGTACAGCTCGGGGTCAGAAGAGATTGATCAAATTTTATCAAGCTTGACAAATGAGCAAGCAGTTATTGATGCAAACTGGGATGGTACTGCTTTTGATAGTTTTGAAGCTCAATTCAATGAGTTATCACCAAAAATTAGAGAATTCTCACAATTATTGAGCGACATTCATGCTCAGTTAAACAAGGTTGCTGACATTATTGAGCAAACTGACCAAGATATTGCTTCTCAAATTAATGGGTAACGCTTGACATTCGAATAAAAGAGGGAAGGTGTTCTCAGCCTTCTCTCTTTTATTTTTAATAGAAAAGGGAGTGAAAAAGAAATGTTTAAAAAGCCAAATCTAATTGCAACAATTGCCTTGCTTATAGTTGTATTTGTAATGGTTGTTTTTTTGAATATAAAAATTCAAGAGAATAATACCTCAGCTAAGCAAGAAGCGACTAAGATTAGTAAATTAAATGTTGCAGTTGTTAATGAAGATAAGCCTGTAACCAATCGTGACAAAGAATATAATTTAGGTGCGAGTTATATTAAAAATATTGAACGAGATGATTCACAAAATTGGTCTATTGTTAGCCGAGGGACAGCGGAGAGTGGATTGAATACAGGAAAGTATCAATTAATGGTTACTATTCCAAGTGATTTTTCTGCCAAGGTTTTAGATATAAATAATACAAATGTAGATAAAGTGAATGTTATGTATAAAGTAAATTCAAATGGAAATTTTCAAATAGAAAATGAAGCCAATAAAGTTGGGAAAAATATTGTGGCTGATTTGAACAAACAGCTGGTTGACTTGTACGTGGCTAGTATTTTGGCCAATCTTTATACAGCGCAGCAAAATGTTCAAGCATTGGCTGATACACAGACAACAAATATTGGGAACTATCGAGCAAGCCTTTATCAACCTGCTGTCAATTTTAAATCTTATTTTCCAAATCTTGTGGCTCAAACTACCAGTACAGTTTCTTCAAATGATAACTTGATAAAATCATTGAATGGGACAATCGATCAATATACTCGTTTCGCGGGTCAACAAAATGAATATAAGACTGATTTTGAACAACTTGTTGCTCAGCGTTCAGAGGGGCAAGTGAATTATGAAGATTTTATTGCTTCTTTAATGACTATGAATAATAATGTGTTAAGCGATGCAACTCAAACTTTATTTCAATCATTGAAGTCGACTCAAGAGTTATTAAGTAAGCAAATTGGAACAGGAGATGAGGATGATAAAGATTCTTATAGTAAGTTAAACAAAGATCTAATCAAACAAATTGATACTGTTAAAGCTTCTTTGATTTCTGAGAGAAATAAGTTAGAAGAGCAAAAAGAATCTGTCAAGACATTTGTACATTCACAATTAACAGCTTATTTTGGTAAAGATAAAGACATTACAGTTAAAGATTTATTTGCAAAAGATGAAAAAACTGCAGGAAATTACCAATCAGCTTATCACACTTATGTAAGCAAAGGAAAAGAAAAGGTTCAACAAGTAGTAAACAAACTTCCAAATCTATCTCCTGCTCATATCCTTTCTAAATTAAATGCTATTGAACCAACTGCATCTAACCGACTAACTTATGATGTTGGAGATTTTGCAGCTTCTGAATTTGGTCAACAATTCAAGCCATCTAATCTTGAGACGGAATTGGATGCCGCATTGGCAGAGTTAAATAAACAGAAATCAGTAGCTGAAACGGTGGAGACGAACACTGATTTAACTGAAAAAAAAGTGGATGTAGTGGTGAGTACACCTGATACTGTACAAGTTGAGTCTATTGTAATCAATGGTACTACCTATATGGGGGCATCAGTAGTGGCACCGATTAAAAAATCAAAGAACACTTTTATTGTGAACTATAAACATACTAATCCTGTTTCATCGACAGAAACAATTACCAATCAAGCCATAACTTTGACAGTTGATGGACAAACTGCTGCAACTGTTAAAACTAACGAAGAAGCGTATCGAAAGGCTGTAGCCGCTTATTCTACCAAAGTACAAGAAATTATAGATGCTTATAACTATGCAGGAGAATTGATTAACAGTTATTATCCAAAAGGCGCGAATGGAGTACGAACAAACTTGATAGCTTCGGTCGATGGAATATTTAATCAAAATCTTTCAAATGTTTTAATTGATTTACTAAGCAGGTCTATTACACAAAATTTGAACAATCTTTCATCTAATATGACAACATCTGTCTTGGATGCTCGGGTGAAAGAGCTTGAAGCACTGAAAGAACCATTATCTGTTCAACTTGCTGCTATTAAGGAAACAAATCAACGTGTGACAGACCAGATTTCACAACAGTTGACTTATGTAGAAGAATTGAAATCTCAGTTATCTGCTGTGATAACCAAACAATCTCAATACTCAAAAACTTTATCGCAAACAGATTCTAATATTGCTAAACTAAACACACAATTACAGAGTCTGATGGCATCAACTGCTGATGTTCAATCTACAGCAAGTCATAATTCTGAGGAAGCAAAAACTGTTAATCAGATTTTTAGTTCATTTAGTGACGAAGTGAAACAAGCGCAAGCAAATGGTGAAAAACTATCAAATGATGCGGAACATGTTATGTCAAGCTTTGAAAAGGAATTAACGGATAGTGGTGCCTTCACAACAGCTTTTGCTAAAGTTTTAAAGAATGCTCACACAAACGGAGTTCCAAATGAAGCATTTCTTGACTTCCTCTCCAAACCAGTGGTCGAAAGAGCATCGTCTATGAAAGCAACTGAGAAAGTATATCAGCCGTTTACTTGGATTTTGCTACTCGAAGTGATTACTTTATTTACAGCTTATATCTTTGCAACACAGAAGATAGCGCAAAAAACAAAAGATAAATTTAAAATCGATGACATGTTTACAAAAGATCTCTTCAATGTTGGCAGTTTAACTGGTCTTAGCTTGGTAATTGGTCTTTCGTTAGGGATTATCTCCAGTGGACAACTGGCTGTTGAAAAAGAATATATGCCTGCTTGGATCTTACTAATGATTTTCTTTAGCCTTGCTTTGGTTCAAGGGCAATATTTAGTTATGAAACTGGATAAAGTAGTTGGCATGGGGCTTAGTCTTTTTATGTTAATTAGTTTTGTTTATTTATCAAATGCAATTGGAACAACTGTTGTTTTAAAAGGATTGCCAGCTATCATAAAACGTCTAAATTTCTTGTCATTTATTGAAAATAGCATTTCGGGCTACTTTACAGGAAGGCCTGCTGGTTTTATCTTATTTATTGTTTTATTACTAATCGTATTTATGTTGATGATTGTGAATCTTGTTGTAAGAAAATCATCACCAATCGTTGAGGAAACGGTATAAATGAAAAAACAATTGACTGTTGTATTGTGTGTTACAGTACTCTTGTGTCTGACTGCAACCTCCTCTTATGCAAGTGATTTTAGAGATAATACTCTTTCGTTCGATAGTCAAAGATTAGAGAGAGGGGAAGAAAGGAGTACAGATAACTCATCCGAGCTAAGTGCTTCTTTGTTCCTGTCTCGAACAACAGTACAACTTGAAAAATTAAAAGAAGAACAGAATCTGCACGCGCAAAATCAAGCCAAACAGTTATTTATAAAAAAAAGTGTAAAAGCAGATTGGTATCATACGAAGGAACTGTTTACTTCTCAACATTTTAATCAAACCAGTGCAGCTGCAACTGTGTCAGAAGATGATACTGTTTTTTCGGACATAGTACCAACACTTTTATATGGCATGTTAGCTGTGCTTTTGGTAGTGTTAGCTGGTTTTGAAACATACAGGATAAACAGAGGAGAATTGTAAATGGAGCAGCATATAAATATTACCTTATTGTCTGGAGATACTAAAATGGACATGAGAATTCCATGTAACCTTGAAATTCGAAAGCTAATCCGGGAATTAGATCAGATTTTAGGGAAAACAGACGCACGCAAAAAATATGAACTTCGTATAAAAAATAAGGGTTTGATTTTAGATGAGGGAAAGGTTTTATCAAATTACCCAGTAACAACTGGTGATATCCTAGAAATAGTGGAGGTGTAGTAAGTGGAAAAAGAAATAGTGGAGTTTTCAGGGCAGGCTTTTGAATTTGAAAAGAGTCAGGAATGGTGGCATTTGACAGTGAAGCGTTCAGATATTGCCACACAAAACATAGATGAACTGAGAATTTTAAACTTGCATCACCCTATGTTTTTAGAATCAGAGTTCAGTTATGATTCGGATAGTGTTATATTTACATATTTTGTGAAAGATCAATGGCTCTCTTATACAGAATTAAAATCTAGAACTTTTTCTGAGAAATTACGCTTTTCTCTCAATTTATTGAAATTAAGAGAAGTATTGAAACTTCCTGTGACATTTTTTTTGGCTCCTGAAAATATTTTCGTAACAAAAGATGGTTGCCCACTGATTGCTTATCGTGGTTTACCAGAAGTGATGGTTCCAAAGCAGATTGATGAAGCAGATTTTTTGAGACAGGTTAAATGTTTTATCTATACATTATTTACCAAGGATTCTTTCAGTAATCTGTATCAAGGTTCGCTGGAAGTTGTGCCTGTTTCTCCTTTTTTAAAGAAAATTCGAGAATTAGAAACAATAGAAGCTTTAGAAAAAGAATTGTCAGCAAACTATCATGAAAAATTTGAGGAGGAACAAGCACAACTTACGCTTGTATCAAAATCCCAGTATAAGCTGTATAAATTTGCATCAATTTGGTTGACGGTGGGACTGGTTCTCTTACTTGCTCCTTTAACCTACTTGGTATTTATCCAAGGTCCATTTAAGGAAAAGTTGTTGAAAGCAGATACAGCTTTTATCAAGGTAGACTATACAGGTGTCATTTCAAAATTAGAAAATGTAGCATTAAAAGATTTACCATATACGCAAAAGTATGAATTGGCTTATTCTTATATTCAAGGATTGAAATTTTCTGATGAACAGCGCAAAACGATTTTAAATAATGTTACTCTGAAATCCGATGAGCTTTACTTGGATTACTGGATCGAAATTGGGCGAAATAGAACGAATAACGCACTTGATATTGCTAAACGATTGGATGATTCGGATGTTATTATTTATGCTTTGACCCAGAAAATAAAAGAGGTCCGTGAGGATAAAAATCTTTCTGGTCAAAAACGTGAAGAACAATTGAGTAATTTGAAATCAGAGTATGAAAAATATTGGAAAGAACGAACGGCTAAATTGACACCAGATTCTAGTCAAAAATCCTCAAGTTCGTCAACAGAAGCTAGTAAATCATCTACTACAAGCAGTTCAAAATAAAGAATAGGAAGAAAATTATGATGGTTTCTTTAGCAATTTATGCGGAAGATTTACGATATGAACTAGTTCTTGAACCAGATAAGAACTATGTGATTTCTAATAAGGAACAGGCTCACTTGGTAATTCCTGCTCAGGTTATTCCTTTGACATTAAAGCTAAGAGATAGCAGAGTCTATTATCAAATAGGAGAAGATGCAGGAGAATGTTTGGAAGGTCAAAAAATCGGAGAGCTGTTTTTTTACTTTTTAGATGCTGTTTCTCGTGTTTTAGCGCCACTTCAACGGCAAGAATTTCTAGTAGGATCGGTACCCACAAACGATATTCAGATTTCATCCCCTGCCATTCAATTTCGTTTAGAGAAAGAAGGGAAAGAATGGATTCTCCAACAGCTAAAGGGAATACTTTACTTAAATAACATCCAAACGAAAGCTTCTCGTCTTCCGCTTCAAATGGGCGATGAGTTAAGTGTTGCCAATCTTAAATTAAAAGTATTTGAAGATGAACTTCAAGTGTTGGGTGCGGTCAGTGTTAAAGAAGAAATTATTGAAAAATATCAGTCAAATTATGATTTTTATGATGAATATCCAGATTATCATCGATCGCCGCGTATTATTTACCGTAGTTCAGAAGATAAAGTAAGTTTGAATGCACCAGAAGCTGAAATTCAAAAGCCGGCTGGTGAGTTGATACGGCTGATCCTACCACCTATGGTTATGATAGGAGTGACTGTGCTTATTATGTTATTTCAGCCGCGTGGTCTCTATATTTTGGCGACTTTGTCTATGTCTTTGATGACAATTATCTTTTCGATTACTAGCTATTTTAAAAATCGTCGGCAATACAAGCAAAATGTTGCAGATAGAATCGAAAATTATCGACTCTATCTAGCAAAAAAATCAATGGAGTTTATGAAGCTTCAAAAAGAGCAAAGACAAGGACAACTGTACCATTATCCTTCCGTCACTGTATTAGATCAATTGAGTCAAGAGTACAATCATCGTATTTATGAAAAGACACCTCTTCACTTTGATTTTCTACATTATCGACTGGGTTTAGGAACAGTTCCGACCAGCTATCATATTAGTTATGATCAAAAAGAGAGAAGTAAAAAGACAGATTCGTTAGAACAAGAAGGGTATCGTCTATACTCTCGTCATAAAAAGATTCAAGACATGCCGATTGTTGCTAATCTAGCACATGGTCCAGTTGGTTATATTGGTCCTCGTTCTTTGGTGATTGAACAACTACAGTTGCTGATCAATCAAATTGCTTTTTTCCATAGTTATCATGATGTGCAATTTATTACTATTGTACCGGAGGAAGAAAAAGAAGAGTGGGATTGGATGCGGTGGTTTCCTCATGCCAGTTTACAGAATCTCAATGTACGAGGTCTGATTTATAATCAACGAACACGTGATCAGGTTTTAAATAGTTTAAACCAGATCTTGAAATTAAGACAGCATCAACAAGCGGAACAGAGTAAGCGAGAATCAACTTTGTTTACCCCACATTATATTGTCTTGGTGACGGATGAAAAGCTGATTCTTGATCATGTGATTATGGAATTTTTCACAGAAGATCCGACAAATCTTGGTTGCAGTCTTATCTTCGTAGAAGACGTCCTCAGCTCTCTATCTGAAAATGTAAAGACTGTTATCAATATCAAAGACCGCAACATGGGCCAATTAGTATTGGAAGAAGGCGAATTAAAAGAAATTGATTTTCAATTAGACCATTTTCCTGTTGATTATGATAAAGAACGTATTGCTCGTCGTTTGGCGCCGTTGAATCATTTACAAAATCTGAAAAGTTCGATTCCGGATTCAGTTACCTTTATGGAGCTCTATCAAGCAGAGACAGTTGAAGATTTACACATCACTTCCCGTTGGAAAGAGCATGCTCCTTATAAGAGTTTGGCTGTGCCGTTAGGATTGAGAGGTCAAGGGGATGTTGTTTCACTCAATTTGCATGAAAAAGCCCATGGGCCGCATGGCTTGATTGCAGGAACGACTGGTTCTGGGAAATCTGAAATTATCCAGTCTTATATTCTGTCTCTTGCAGTCAATTTCCACCCTTATGACGTAGGGTTCTTGCTCATTGATTACAAAGGCGGAGGGATGGCCAATCTATTTAAAGATTTACCACATCTACTTGGGACGATTACCAATTTAGATGGCGTCCAATCTATGCGAGCACTGGTCTCTATTAATGCAGAATTAAAACGGAGACAGCGCCTCTTTGCACAATATGATGTAAATCATATCAATCAATATCAGAAGAAATATCGTCTGGGAGAAGCTACTGAACCAATGCCTCATCTATTTTTGATTTCAGACGAGTTTGCAGAATTAAAAGCAAATCAACCAGATTTTATGAAGGAATTGGTTTCTACCGCACGTATTGGGCGCTCCTTGGGAATTCATCTAATCCTTGCTACACAAAAACCGACAGGCGTAGTAGATGATCAGATTTGGTCTAACTCGCGTTTTAAAATTGCATTGAAAGTAGCAGATAAGAGTGATTCCAATGAAATGCTTCATACACCAGATGCGGCAGAAATTACTCAAGTTGGGCGAGCTTATCTGCAAGTAGGCAACAATGAGGTGTATGAACTCTTCCAGTCTGCTTGGTCAGGTGCAGATTATCAGCCTGAAAAAGAAGGTCAGGGCATTGAGGATCATACGATTTATCAAATAAACGCCTTAGGTCAATATGAATTACTTAATGAAGATTTATCTGGTTTAGAACACATCGATGACATTCAACAGGTTCCTACAGAACTAGATGCTATTGTAGCAGAGTTGATTCAGGAAGCAAAAAGAGAACAAATTATTGCCTTGCCGCAGCCGTGGCTTCCGCCGTTAGAAAAACATATAAATGTTCAAAGCTTACGAGTGGGCAATTTCCAAGAACTGTGGGAAAGCAATATTAGCGGAAGTTTAACAGCAATTCTTGGTGTTGTGGATGTTCCTAGTCAGCAGGCACAGGAAATTGCTTGCCATCATTTCGAGGTTGATGGTAACTTAATACTTTGTTCTGCTCCAGGTATGGGTAAATCTACTTTCCTTCAAACTCTTGTCATGGATTTGGCTCGGCAGAATACACCAGAATTGATACATTTTTACTTGTTTGATTTTGGAACAAACGGTCTTTTGTCACTACGCAATCTTCCTCATACGGCAGATTATTTTATGGTAGAGGAGCAGGAGAAAATATCAAAATTTATTTTGCGTATTCATGAAGAAATTGTAGCTCGTAAGAAATTGTTTAGTCAGTTTGCTGTTTCTAACATTACGATGTATCGTAAAATTACTGGGAAACCTCTTCCTCAATTGCTTATTATTGTTGATAGCTATGATGGAGTAAAAGAGGCAGTCTCGGGTGAGAAGTTAGAGGCTCTTTTCCAAATTCTGTTGAGAGATGGTAGTAGTCTTGGAATGAACATGGTTATAACAGCAAGCCGTATTGGAGTGTTAAAGCCTGCGTTGCAAGCTAATTTGAAAACTCGTATGGTACTTAAGCTAACCGAAGATAATGAATCTAAAACTATTATGGGACGTCATGATTATATTATGGAAAATATTCCAGGACGCGGTCTTATTCAATATGGAAAACCAGAGGTCTTCCAAGTTGCACTACCAGCTAATGGGAAAGAAAGTTTTGAAAT
The DNA here is from genome assembly GCF_000413475.1 of Streptococcus intermedius SK54 = ATCC 27335. Classification (GTDB taxonomy): domain Bacteria; phylum Bacillota; class Bacilli; order Lactobacillales; family Streptococcaceae; genus Streptococcus; species Streptococcus intermedius. The sequence continues at coordinate 269,852 of NZ_ATFK01000002.1, forward strand.
AATTGCTTCTATTCAAACAGAGGCAGAAAAAATGTCTCAAATGTGGAATGGGTCTCGACCAAAACCTATTCCTATTGTCCCAGAGAAGTTATCTCTAGAAGAATTTTTAGCAAAAGAGTCTGTTCAATCAGCTCTTAAGATTAATGAACTACCAATAGGATTGGATTTGCTTCATGTAGAAAACGTGAGCTTGCCTATTTACAATTTGAAGAATATCGTCATTTTATATGAAAGTAAGCTTCATTTAGAAAATGTTTTATCACATATTGTAACTGTTGTAAATAATCTATCTTTCAAAGGGCATATTTTAGTGGCAGATGCAAGTGATGAATACAACTATTTAAATTCTATAGCAGATGTTTATCTCAATAGTAAAATGAGTGAACAGTTATTTGACCAAATGAAAAAAGAGTTGGCGGACCGAAAAGTGGCTCCAAAAGATGTTGAAACTTTCGTTATCATCCCAGACTTATCTGTCTTTTTAGAGAGATTTTCATCATTTGCGGCTGACTTTAAAACTCTTTATACTGAAGGATATAAATATGGCCTTCATTTTGTGATTGCTGGGACAAAGTCGATTTATTATAAAACAGATACTATTGTTCAAGTTATAAAAGAGGAGGTATCAACTGCTTTTGTAGCGATGAGGATGTATGATCAAGCGCTTATAAAACACGAGGAGATATCAAAAGAACTTCAACTTCAAAATGATGAAATGTACTTGTATAACAATGAAAAATATACTAAAATAAAAATTATAACAAATGAAATATAGGAGATAACAATGACAAATCAATTATATCCGTTAGGAACGGTGCTCTATTTACAAGATGGTACAGAAAAAGTAATGGTTGTTGGGCGCGGTGTTATTTACCAAGACGAAGAAACAAATTCAGATGTATTTGTAGACTATATGGGATGTCTTTATCCAACAGGTGTCAATCCAAACAATACAATTTTCTTTAATCATGAAAATATAGATCGAATTGTTTTTGAAGGTTTGAAAGATGATGAAGAAGATCGCTTTTTACAAGTCTATGAAGAATGGTTAAAAAAAGTGACAGTTCCTAAAAAAGAAATAAAATAGGGAGAGGCGAAATGAACTATGATGAGAGAATCGCAGCGTTGAAAAGCTTTAAATCAACCATTACTTCTGCAGGGGATACGACAGATAATGTCAGTGGTGTATCATCAGAGATTAGTGCTTGGGAAGGAAACGCAAAAACAAAATTTGATGAATATATAAACGAAGTGAAAAAACTGTCAAAGAATATTGCAGGTAGAAAGTCAAGCTTTTTAGCAGCTGTGGATGGGCAAATCACTGCATTAGTTAATCAACTTGAGTTTGAGGTACAGAGTTATAAGTATGTAGTGAATGTAACATATGATAGTAAAGATTCAGCAAAAAATAGAGCCTTAAAAAGGCAATCTGTAGCAAACTTATATGTTGACGAAAGCGTTAAAAAAAGATTGTTGCAAATGATTGGATAAGGAGATTGTATGACAACCATTAAAATGGATAAAGAAACCGTAGCAACTGCTATCACAGCTTTTGAAAGAAAAGTGGATATTTATAGAGTATCAACGGTATCTTCTATTGCTCAGTTCAGTGCCTTTCAAGATGTTTTAACAGGAAAGGCCTACTCTTCATTAGTAAATTCCATTAATAAAACTCTTGATACACAAAAAGAACTAGTCGCAGAATGTATGGTTGTTGCCACTAATGCAAGGAAATTTACAGAAGATATTTCTACAGAAGAGGCTTCAGTGAAGTTTGGGTAAGGGAGAGTACTAAAATGGCAGATGGTAAGATTAGTTATGATGCAGGGAAGCATGAGGCATTAGAGTCTGAGTTGAAAAAAATAGGAGATAATTTTGGGAATCTCATAACAGAGCTAGAAAAATTAAAAAAGAGTGTAGATGAGCATTTAGAAGGAAATGCAACTACAAATTTATCTACGGAGCTATCCAATTTACTTACAAAACTGAATACAGAAAAAGAGAGTTGGTCCACTGTGTCAACAAATGCAAATCAGATTGAGACGTTAATCAAGGAAGCTGATAAAAAAGCACAGCAGACTGTTAATGGTAATTAATGAGAAATAGATAGGAGAGGATATGGCAGAAGGAACATTTAAAATTCCCTTGGGAACTTATTATGAAACCTCTAGAAATGTAAAATCAAAAGTTACAGAACTTGCTAACGATGTTGAAAATAACTTCTTAAATCAAGTCAGCAGACATATTGGAGAATTGGACGACCGAGATATCGGAATCGTAGAAAGCTTTTCAGCCTATACAACTGCTAAAACGGAATTGGTCAGTTTGAGGCAGTGTGAAACGGTTCTAAATAATATGTCAATGGAGGGTGGTAGTAATCCCCTAAATGGCGTAGTCTCAACAGATAATGCATATGCTTCGACTTTTTCTGGCTTATCAACGGGTACTGATAGAAGTAAAGTGACCGAAGTAGTTGGTCAGTTATCTAATCAGATTGCTCATGAAAAAGAGGTTCGTGAGGTCATGGCTTGGATTCAAAAATATGGAAAAGCAATTGGTGATAACGACTATGTAAAGCGCCTGCTAATGTTAGCGAAAACAAATCCGAGTAAAGCACTAGAAAAGCTCTTGGGAAATGAGAAATTTTTAGCAACGATTGCTAAAAATGGGAAAATTGACCGCTTCTTTTGGGGCTTGATGAATAAAATCAACGACTCAGAAAAGCTTCCAAAAAGCTTGATGAATGCTTTGATTGATAATGATTTCTTTGTTAAGTGGGCAGATAAGTTATCCCTTAAGGGTCAGGATAAAGTCTTAAATATAATGGCAAAGATTTATGACAAAGGTTACAAACTGCTAAACAAAGGTGGGAAGTTTGTGGAATGGGCTACAAAATTAGCAGAATGTAAACCTGTAAAACTTCTCAGCAAACTTGCAAATACAGGTTTAGGAAAGGTTATTACTTCTCCGTGGTTTCTCGTAGGAGCAAAAGGAGTTGTATCAAGTGTCAGCTCATATTTTGATAAAAATGACAAAGCTTATGGAGATGTTGGAAAATCTGCTGTAGGTGGAACAATTGATGCAATTGCAAGTATCGGACCACTAGATGGCGCTTTGATGGGAGCTTCGGTTGGTGGCCCTATAGGAGCAGCAATTGGTTTTGGTATTGGTGCGGGGCTTCAATTAGGACAATTTTTATTTCCAAATGCTAAAGATTGGCTTAAAGATAAAGCGTATAAAGGAATTGATAAACTGAGAGGAGTTGGTAAAGCTGTTGCCAGTTCCATTAGGAATGTTACTACTTCTGCCAGCCAATCTATTACTCAAGGTGTTGGAAAGCTTGCTAAAAGCATGAGTGGGATTGGTAAGAGTGCACAGAACTTTCTATCTCACTTAAAAGCCCCGAGTCTCAGCTGGTTTGGATAGGAGGAAACGATGAAACAAACAATCTTTAATGCTTCGTTGGAAGAGAGTATGAATCTAGTAACCGACAAGTATATTCAGACCGCGATGGAAGATATTAATGAAAAAGGATATTGGCGGAAGATTATAGGTGGGTTAACAACCTTATTCTTCATGTTTCTGATGTATTGGTTAGGTGTTGCGGTAGATACATTGCATGTTCGATTTTATTTTCTAAAGGTATCTGTATGGATGGCAATTTTACTGGGATTAGGGGTATTATTTTTTGTAATTTATATAAAGGATATTTTAAAGATTAAGAATAATCGAGTTCTTTCTTATTACTATTACTATAAAAATATGTTTCGGATAACTATGTGTTTCTATTTACAATTAATAATCGTAGCTATTTCAGGAGCAGGAATGTTTATTGGGAATTCTTTTGCCAGTATCTTATTCACTTTTATCTATGGTTTTGCATTTTTAGATCGTTATCAGTGGTTTAAAATAAGTACTTTGGAAGCTTTGTATGGACAGAAAGAGTTTCAGAATCCATTAGCCCGTTTTTTAGAGTATTTTACTGTGTTTGCCAAAAAATATGGCGGAATAATTGTCTTGCTTTTAATTGTTCTTCGATGGATTTTCCCCATTAATCATCATAGTGAATTTTTTAGGACAGCGGGGGTTATATTTTATGCATTTTTAATGCTTGTAGGAGTTTACTTTGTTGTTGCCTTAGGTGCAGACAATTTTCAAGGTTATTATATTAAAAAATATATGGAAGAATATCGGGAACTGTCTGGCTATACGGTTGAGGAGTGGTATGGACCGCGCTCTAAGAAAGCAAAAGGGAATAGTAAAATGAGGTAAGAGTGCACAGGGCTTTTTATCTCACTTAAAAGCCCCCGAGTCTTGGCTGGTTTGGATAGGAGGAAACGATGAAACAAACAATCTTTAATGCTTCGTTGGAAGAAAGTATGAATCTAGTGACTGACAAATATATTCAGACCGCTATGGAAGATATTAATGAAAAGGGGTATTGGCGAAAGATTATAGGTGGATTTACTATGATTTTATTTCTATTCATGGGATATGGTATAGGTTTTGCAACAGACCATTTTGGAGCTAGTTTCTTCTTTCAAAAAGTATCGATTATTAATCTACTATTACTTATAGTTGGTACAGTTGAAATTTTTCATTATTTCATAGTATTAACAGGATTAAAAGACAGACGTGTTTTATCCTATTATTATTATAACAGAACGATGTTTATTGTGATGTTCTGTTTTGTCTTACAAGGTATATTTTTAATAATAGGAGGTGCAGGACAATATTTAGGTTCTTTATTTTCTAGCTTATTTTTCAGTAGTGTTTATATTTTAATCTTACTTAGATGTTATCAGTGGTTTAAAACAAGCACTTTGGAAGCCTTGTATGGACAGAAAGAGTTTCAGAACCCATTAGTCCGTTTTCTAGAGTATTTTGTTGTGTTTGCCAAAAAATATGGTGGAATAATTGCTTTTCTTTTAATTCTTCTTCGATGGCTTTTTCCGAATAATGCGCAACATAATGATTTTTTTAAAATTATTGGGTCATTGATTTTACCGTTAATATTTGTAATTCCTATTTATTTTATGATTGCTCTAGGTGCAGACAATTTTCAAGGTTATTATATTAAAAAATATATGGAAGAGTATCGGGAGCTGTCTGGTTATACGGTTGAGGAGTGGTATGGACCGCGCTCTAAGAAAGCAAAAGAGAGCAAGTAGAAGTAGGCAATGTTACATTCTACCGACTAAGCTAGTACTCAGAGGATTGGAAAACACTTGATGTTAATCTTCACATTCTAATATTTTTGTCTGATCAAATCTCAAACTAAATTTTACTTTTTTCTAAATTAGAAGATAGTTTATGAATTACAGAGATTGCTTTCAAAAAACATATGCGAGTTTTTCTTGCTATTTCTCAGAAAGTTTAGTATAATAGTATCTCGTGAGCATCCCTCACTTACCCCTTGTAAAATCTAGGGGTCATTAGACCAAAAGGAGGAAAAATCAATGGCTAAATACGAAATTCTTTATATTATTCGTCCAAACATTGAAGAAGAAGCGAAAAACGCTTTGGTAGCACGCTTTGACTCTATCTTGACTGGCAATGGTGCAACTGTTGTTGAATCAAAAGACTGGGAAAAACGTCGTCTTGCATACGAAATCCAAGATTTCCGTGAAGGACTATACCATATCGTGAACGTTGAAGCTGAAGGCGCAGTTGCTTTAAATGAATTTGATCGTCTTTCAAAAATCAACGCTGACATTCTTCGTCACATGATTGTCAAGCTTGACGCATAAGAAGGGTTACTATGATAAATAACGTTGTACTTGTGGGTCGGATGACCCGAGATGCCGAACTTCGCTATACGCCGCAAAATCAAGCGGTCGCAACTTTTACTCTTGCTGTTAATCGCAACTTTAAAAATCAAAGTGGCGAGAGAGAAGCAGATTTTATTAACGTTGTAATTTGGCGCCAACAGGCAGAAAATCTTGCAAATTGGGCTAAAAAAGGAGCTCTTATCGGAGTTACTGGTCGCATTCAGACACGTAACTACGAAAATCAGCAAGGTCAACGTGTCTATGTGACAGAAGTCGTAGCGGATAATTTTCAGTTATTGGAAAGTCGCGCTAGTCGTGAAGGTCAATCTTCTGGCGGCTATACTTCTAACAATTTTGGAAGTTCACCTTCTGCCAACCAAGTACCCAACTTTTCTCGTGATGAAAATCCATTTGGGAATACCAATCCAATGGACATCTCAGATGACGATCTACCATTTTAATGGGTAAACAGAATAATGATATAAAGGAGAAAGAATATGGCTCAACAACGTCGTGGCGGATTTAAACGCCGTAAAAAAGTTGATTATATCGCAGCAAATAAAATTGAATATGTTGATTACAAAGATACTGAGCTTCTTAGCCGTTTTGTTTCAGAACGTGGGAAAATCCTTCCTCGTCGTGTAACAGGAACTTCAGCTAAGAACCAACGTAAAGTGACAACAGCTATCAAACGCGCTCGCGTAATGGCTTTGATGCCTTTCGTAAATGAAGATTAATAGAAAATTCCCTGTCGTTGACGGGGATTTTTCTATATCTTCTGGTTTAATTTACCTAGATGGAGAAGGGCAGAGAACTTATATTCTGAGAAAATCAAAATAATCCTTCCTTTGCGAGCACTAGCTGCAACGTTAAAAGAGTATTTCGCGTTATGTTACGTCTCTTTGTTGAATCCTAGTTTCATTTTTGCCAGCTTGTCTTGCTAGCTTGTGATTTTTTACAGTATTAGAGGTATTGGTGCCACTCTAAGTTAGAACTGTACCTTAAAATAAATTCGAAGAACAGTCAAAAGTTTTAGTTCAGGTTAAGAAGGGGACACAGTCTGTGACTAGTCTCCTACTTTGTTGATGGTTCTGTTGAGTAGACAATATGTTATAATGGAGAAAAATCCAGTAAAGGAGGAATGTATGAAAGAATACTTATCCATTAGAGAGATGGTCTTGGCTGATATAGACATTCTATCTGAAAGCTTTATGGCTCAAGGCTGGCCCGGTCGGAAGGAAATTTTAAGAAAATATTTCCATGAACAGGAGGAGGGCAAGCGGCAAGTGTTGATTGCTGATGATTGCTGAGCTAGGTGCCGAGTTAGCAGGCTATATCACAATCTTGCCAATTGCAAAACACGGCCCTTTTGCCGGACGTTATCCTGAATTGTCAGATTTCAATGTTTTTGAAAAGTTTCAAAGCAAGGGAATTGGCAGAACTTTGCTGGAAAAGGCAGTGCAGGAGGCAGAAAAATTCTCCAATGTAGTGACTCTGGGAGTTGGTTTGCATCATGGTTATGGAGCAGCACAGCGTCTTTATATCAAATCCGGTTTTATTCCAGATGGTTCTGGTGTCTGGTATAACAACAATTGCTCGCAGCTTATGTTCCATGTGAGAACAATGATGACTTGGTGCTGTATTTATCCAAAAAGGTAAAGTAAAAAGTTGGAGACAACATTAGCTGGCGCTCAAGAAAAGTTTGCGTTGATTGATTAGGCTTGACAGCGGTTGGATACAATAGAATACAGCGAAAGAGAACTCAAAAATCCACTTAATTCAAAGTGGATTTTAACTATTATCATAAATATGATATTAAACTTGTCTTGGTGAGGTAAGAGCACTGCGGATATTGAATTTTTTCTTGAGATAAAAACGGAGTGCCAAAGTTCCACCACCGAACACAAGGATAAATAAGTTTGGTAGTTTTGGATTTAAAATGGCTGGTAATAGGAAGGTTGTTCCATAAAGAACAATAGCCCATAACATCGTAGCAGCTGAAATGATAAGGAGTGATTTGAAAAATGGTGGTTTTTGACTTTGATCTTGATCAGTATAATAAAAGCGGTAAATAAAGTAATACATTCCATAAAATACGAGTGCCCCCACCGCGCTACCAAGTACAATCGTCACAATACCATAATTGCTAGGATTTTTGGAGAATAAGTTAACACTACTATTTAAGATAGCAAATAAACTAAAGACAAATAAGAAAGCATCCATAATCATGAGATACGGATTGGTATTTTCTTTGATAGTTTGAGATTCTTTTTCTTTTGCTTCTGAAAAATTCGCTGCCCAAACAGTAGGTGCTCCATAAAATCCGCGGGCGGTAATTCCTTTGGATTGATTTTCAAGAATCGTGGGAATAATTTCTTCTAGTAAAACTTTAATTTCTTCGTCTGTCTTTCCATCTTTGATGAGTTGGTGGGTTGCGATACGGATAAATTCTTGATTTTTTTTACTGAGTTTAGCCAAAGAAATGTGTGACATAAGATCTCCTTTTAATTAGAATAATTTTTTGTGAATGAGATAGACTGTTAAGGAAACACTGATTGCAAAGGCGATAAAAATAATAATCCAAAAAGCATGTGGTTCCCCATTGAGTGGTAAGTCATTATTTTTGAAGTTCATTCCATAGGCTGAGAAAATCATAGTTGGAATGGACATGACAATCGTCACTAAAGCTAGAGCTTTCATGATGTTATTTTGATTGTTTGAAATAATAGAAGCAAACGTATCTGTCATACTGTGCAAGATATTTCCATAAATATCTGCCATCTCAATTGCCTGTTGAGTTTCGATGAGTGTGTCTTCTAGCAAATCCTCATCTTCCAAATATTTTTTGATATTACTTGTAGCACTGGTTAATTTTTTAATTACACGCTCATTGGTTTTTAAGGACGCTTTAAAATAGACAATCGTTTTTTCAAGTTCCATGAGTTCAATTAGTTCTTCATTCCGAGTTGACTTGTGTAGCTGACTTTCAATTTGCTCACTTTTACGATCAATGGAACGAAGCGCTGTCAAATACAGCTCGGCGTTTCGATAAAGAATTTGGAAAATAAAGCGAGAACGCATAAATGTATAGAAATTACGTAACCGTCGATTAATAAAAATATCGAGCAATGGAAGTTTTTCCAAACAGGTAGTAATAATCGCATCTTCGGTAATAATAATCCCTAGAGGGATGGTTACATAGTAAGTCTGATTATTTCGCTCCTCTGTAATTGGAACATCCACGATAATCAAAGTATATTCATCTTCGATGGTAACACGAGACATTTCCTCTGCATCAAGGGGTGCTCGTAAGTCCGTAATATCAATGTCAAAGGCATTGGAAATTTCAGTAGACTCACTTTGAGAAGGGTTGACTAAATTAATCCAAGTCCCCGACTCAAGCGTATCAATTTCTTTAAATTCAGTTGTTGTTGATAGAAAGACTTGTTTCATGTTTGCCTCCTTCAGTTATTTGCACACCGTACTATTATACTATAAAATTCCGAGTTTTTGGGTAAAAGATTGTAGAAAATTTTGTTATAATAGAAAGAAGTCTAAAATAAAGTGTGGTAAGAATGCAGGATAAAATTATCATTCATGGAGCGCGAGCCCATAATTTAAAAAATGTTGATGTTACGATTCCGCGGGATAAGTTGGTTGTAGTGACAGGGCTGTCTGGTTCAGGCAAGTCTAGCTTAGCTTTTGATACTCTCTATGCAGAGGGACAACGGCGTTATGTAGAAAGCCTGTCGGCTTATGCCCGTCAATTTTTGGGCAACATGGAAAAACCAGATGTGGATTCAATTGACGGTCTTAGCCCTGCTATTTCCATTGACCAAAAAACGACTAGCAAGAATCCTCGTTCAACAGTCGGAACAGCTACAGAAATCAATGATTACCTCCGTTTGCTCTATGCGCGTGTGGGAACTCCATATTGTATCAATGGGCATGGAGCCATTAAAGCTTCTTCTGTAGAACAAATCGTCAATCAAGTTTTGGAATTACCCGAACGTCAGAGATTACAAATTCTAGCGCCAGTTATCCGTAAGAAAAAAGGACAGCACAAGACAATCTTTGATAAAATTCAAAAAGATGGATATGTTCGGGTGCGCGTGGATGGAGATATTTATGATGTAACCGAAGTCCCAGAGCTTTCTAAAACGAAAAAGCACGATATCGAAGTAGTGGTGGATCGGATTGTCATTAAGAAGAGTGTACGCGGTCGATTATTTGATTCGATTGAAGCAGCTTTAAGGCTTGCGGAAGGTTACGTGGTGATTGATACGATGGATGGCAAAGAATTACTCTTTTCCGAGCATTATGCCTGTCCAGTCTGTGGTTTTACGGTTCCTGAACTCGAACCGCGCCTTTTCTCTTTTAATGCCCCATTTGGCTCCTGCTCTGACTGTGACGGCTTAGGTATCAAGTTAGAGGTTGATTTGGATCTTGTAGTGCCTGATAGTAGTAAATCATTACGTGAAGGAGCTCTAGCACCGTGGAATCCAATTTCTTCTAGTTATTATCCGCAAATGTTAGCTCAGGCGATGGAAGCCTTTGGCATCGAGATGGATAAGCCTTTTGAGGAATTGAGTGAGGAAGAAAAACAGCTGATTTTCTTTGGCTCAGATGGTCGAGAGTTCCATTTTCACTATGAAAATGAATTTGGTGGCGTGCGGGATATCGACATCCCTTTTGAAGGAGTAGTAACCAATATCAACCGCCGCTATCATGAAACTAACAGTGATTTTACCCGTAGCCAAATGCGTCTTTATATGAATGAGTTGACTTGTGCAAGTTGCCATGGTTATCGATTGAATCCACAAGCCTTGTCTGTTAAAGTGGGGGGTGAAGGTGGTGTTAATATTGGGCAAGTATCTGATTTGTCTATTGCAGATCATTTAGAATTACTTTCTCATCTGACTTTGACTGAAAATGAAGTGGCCATTGCAACACCGATTATTAAAGAAATTCGCGATCGCTTGACTTTTCTTCATAATGTCGGGCTTAATTACTTGACACTATCTCGTTCTGCTGGAACATTGTCGGGTGGTGAGAGTCAGCGGATTCGCTTGGCAACTCAAATTGGCTCCAATCTCAGTGGTGTTCTTTATATCTTGGATGAACCCTCTATTGGTCTACACCAGCGGGATAACAATCGCTTGATTGCCAGTCTCAAAAAAATGCGTGATTTGGGCAATACTCTCATTGTGGTTGAACATGATGAAGATACTATGCGCGAAGCGGATTGGTTGATTGATGTTGGACCTGGAGCAGGTGTTTTTGGTGGTGAAATTGTTGCGGCAGGCACTCCAGAGCAAGTTGCAAAAAGCAAGAAATCAATTACAGGTCAGTATTTATCGGGCAAACGTGAAATTCCAGTGCCATTGGAGCGCCGCGTAGGAAACGGCCGCTTTATTGAAGTAACAGGTGCGCGAGAGCACAATTTGCAAAACATCACGGCCCGCTTCCCGTTAGGAAAATTTATAGCCGTGACGGGAGTTTCCGGTTCTGGGAAATCCACCTTGGTTAATTCCATTTTGAAAAAAGCAATCGCTCAAAAACTCAATCGTAATTCAGACAAACCGGGTAAATTCAAAAATATTTCAGGAATTGAGCATATTGATCGTTTGATTGATATTGACCAGAGCCCGATCGGCCGAACACCAAGATCCAATCCAGCGACGTATACTGGCGTCTTTGATGATATTCGCGATCTCTTTGCTAAGACCAACGAAGCTAAGATTCGTGGGTATAAAAAGGGGCGTTTCTCTTTCAATGTGAAGGGGGGACGCTGCGAGGCCTGCTCTGGGGATGGGATTATCAAGATTGAGATGCACTTTTTACCAGATGTTTATGTCCCTTGTGAGGTTTGCCATGGAACACGGTACAATAGTGAAACCTTGGAAGTGCACTACAAAGAGAAAAACATTGCTCAAGTTTTGGATATGACGGTCAATGATGCAGTGGAATTTTTTAAGCATATTCCTAAAATTGAGCGGAAACTTCAGACCATCAAAGACGTAGGACTAGGATATGTAACATTAGGACAACCTGCCACAACTCTTTCTGGTGGTGAGGCTCAGCGGATGAAACTAGCCAGCGAACTTCACAAGCGCTCAACAGGTAAGTCTTTCTATATTCTGGATGAACCAACTACAGGTCTGCACACGGAGGATATTGCGAAACTTCTCCAAGTGCTATCACGTTTTGTAGACGATGGCAATACGGTTCTCGTCATCGAACATAATTTGGACGTTATTAAGACGGCCGATCACATTATTGATCTTGGACCAGAAGGTGGTATTGGTGGAGGTACTATTATTGCTACTGGTACACCAGAAGAAGTAGCTGCAAACTCTGCTAGCTATACTGGCCAGTATCTAAAAGGAAAGTTAAAATAAGATTTAAAAGACTCTGCTTTTTTAGGCAGAGTCTTTTTTATAATAAATTACGAATTTTTTCTTTTATAAATGGGTTAAGAGAATAGTGTTTATCCAGATATTCTAGGAGTGCTTGAGCAGACTCAGAAATGCGTTCGTAACCTTGCAAAAAGTGAGGCAATTGCTCGGCTTCCTTTGGATAACCGTCTTCAAATCGTCTGTTGGTATTAAAGACATCTATAAAATTAGATTTAGAAGTGGTTTCCAAACTGATTAGTTCAGTCCAAAGCTTGACGGCTCTGTTTTGGATGAAATCATAAGCAGCTAATTTTTCGCCTCGCTGATAGCGACCTAGCCCTAAATATAGATTGCATGAAATTTCTCCCAACAGCCATTCACGGTCTCTGTTTTCTTTTGATGGCAGTCTTTGTGGCTGACAGATTGTTTCATCAAAACCGACCTCCTTCCAGATAATCTTGCCCTCAGCGAAGGGAATGTTTACTAGTTCATGAGCTTCAAAGACAGCAAATTCACAAAAAACATCATCTTCAAATAGAACTTTATGTCCGTCTACTGTATTTTGGTAGTGAAATGCAATTGGTTCTAGCTTACTTAACCAGGTTAGGTCTTGGATATAGGTCTGCTTGTAGCCATCTTTTACAATAACAAAGAAGTCTAAATCTGAGTACTGATCCAATCGTTCTCTTTCTGTTCCGCAAGAACCAAGTGCCAGCAAAGCTAGTGCTTGTTTCGAATCTTTTAGAGACTGACCAATCTCATCTAGTCTTTGTAACAGTAATTCAGTTTTATTCATATCGTTACCTCATTATTTCTTGTATAACAAAAATTATACATTTATCGCTTTCAAATGTCAATTTCATCTAATCCTAACTATATAGATTGTATTATTTTCAGTGTTTTTTTGCTATAATAAATTGAATCATTTTACGGAGGTTTTCTCATGTTATCAAGAGTTGAAAAATTTGAAGTAGCCTTAAAACAGACAGAGTGTGATGCTGTCTTAGTAACCAATTTGAAGAATATTTACTATCTGACGGGTTTTAGCGGAACAGAAGCGACGGTTTTTATTAGCAAAACGCGACGGATTTTTTTGACAGATTCCCGCTATACCTTGATTGCCAAAGGTGTGGTCAAAGGATTTGATATTATTGAAACGCGTGATGCTTTGGGAGAAATCGCTAAAATCATTGGGGACGATAAATTAGAAAAAATTGGCTTTGATGATCAAGTGCCCTATGCCTATTTCAAGATGCTGAAAAGCGTATTTGCAGCCTATAAACTGATAGCTATGAGCAGTTTCATCGAGAATCTACGCATGATAAAAGACGTGGAAGAAATTGATACGATTCGAAAAGCTTGTCAAATTTCCGATCAAGCCTTTCTAGATGTATTAGACTTTATCAAACCAGGTGAGACAACCGAGTTGGCAGTTATGAACTTTTTAGATGCTCGCATGCGCAAACTAGGTGCTTCAGGTGCGTCTTTTGATTTCATCATAGCCTCGGGATACCGTTCTGCCATGCCTCATGGAGTAGCTAGTGAGAAAGTGATTCAAACTGGTGAAACCTTGACGATGGACTTTGGTTGTTATTACAATCACTATGTTAGCGATATGACACGAACCGTTCATGTAGGGCATGTGACGGATGAGGGACGTGAGATTTATGATATTGTCTTGCGTGCCAACAAGGCTTTGATTGATCAAGCCAAGGCTGGAGTCAGTCGTATTGACTTTGATCGGATTCCACGTCAGATCATCAATGATGCGGGTTACGGAGCTTATTTTACTCATGGGATTGGCCATGGAATTGGGCTTGATATTCATGAAATCCCTTACTTTGGTAAGTCCTCTGAGTCGATTGAAACAGGGATGGTTTTAACAGATGAGCCAGGTATCTATCTGGATGGTAAATATGGCGTCCGTATTGAAGATGATCTTGTCATCACGGAAACAGGTTGTGAAGTATTGACTCTTGCCCCAAAAGAGCTAATTGTGATTTGAGAATTGTCAATCTTTATGATAAAATAAAGAGAAATCTATTTTAAAAGAGGTAATAATAATGATTGAAGCAAGTAAGCTGAGAGCTGGTATGACGTTTGAAACAACGGATGGGAAATTGATTCGTGTCCTTGAAGCAAGCCACCATAAACCAGGTAAAGGGAATACTGTTATGCGTATGAAACTACGTGATGTACGTACAGGTTCAACTTTTGATACAACTTACCGTCCAGAAGAAAAATTTGAACAAGCGATTATTGAAACACGCCCAGCACAGTACTTATACCAAATGGATGACACGGCTTATTTCATGGATACAGAGTCATTTGAACAATATGAAATCCCAGTAGCGAATGTAGAGCAAGAATTGAAATTTATCCTTGAAAATTCAGAAGTGAAAATTCAATTCTACGGAAGTGAAGTTATTGGTGTTACGGTTCCAACGACCGTAGAATTAGTTGTAACAGATACACAACCTTCTATCAAAGGAGCAACAGTAACAGGTTCTGGTAAACCAGCTACTCTTGAAACGGGTCTCGTAGTAAACGTACCAGACTTTATCGAAGTCGGACAAAAATTGATTATCAATACGCAAGAAGGAACCTACGTTTCTCGTGCATAATTTATTCTAAGAACTAGAAGTTCTTAATTACTATTAAACGGGGACTTGGAGTCTAGCAATCATTGAACAGACTCCCAGAATATCTTTGTGTCTTAAGAAAGGACAAGTTATGGCAACTGAACAATTAGGCGAAATCGTTATCGCACCACGTGTCTTAGAAAAAATTATTGCTATTGCAACCGCTAAAGTAGATGGTGTTTACTCTTTCGCAAATAAAAGTATGTCTGATAACCTTGCAAAACGTTCTTTAGGACGTGGTGTCTATCTTCATACCGCCAGTGACGGCGAAGTAACTGTTGACATTTATTTATATTTAGAATACAGTGTAGGTGTTCCAGCGGTAGCAGTGGCTATTCAGAAAGCAGTGAAAAGTGCTGTTTCTGATATGGCAGAGGTTGAATTATCTGCAGTGAACATTCATGTAGCTGGCATTGTTCCAGAAAAAACACCAAAACCGGATTTAAAAGATTTGTTCGATGAGGATTTTCTCAATGACTGATGTACAGCTGGAAATGAGAAGACAACTACGTGAGCGTGCTTTTCAAGCGTTAATGAGTTTGGAATATGAAAGAAATGTGATAGAAGCTTGTCGCTTTGCATATACATATGATAAAGATTCTACAAGCGATTCAGATGTGGAAATTCCTACATTTTTATTGAATCTTGTCATGGGTGTCGAACAGTCCAAAAGTGAATTGGATGAGAAAATTAGTCACTATCTAAAAGAAGGCTGGACTTTAGGACGTCTGACGTTAGTAGAAAAAAATATTCTTCGATTGGGATTGTTTGAAATGACAGAGTTTGATACACCTCAGCTAGTTGCACTCAATGAAGCAATTGAATTGTCTAAAAATTTTTCCAATGAGAAATCAAGTAAGTTTATTAACGGGATTTTGAGTAAATTTATCACAGAATAAAATTTCAAGAAATGAACAAAGAAAAAAGAGGGTGCGAAGTCCTCTTTTTTATAAGTTATATGAGAAAGTAAGGGGAATTGTGCTGAAGTGTCGGCGGGAATATTATGTCCATCTGTGGGAGCTAAGCGATTGGGATCAAGAAGGGATGATAGTCTTGTATGAGTTGGTAAGTCGCCACCCCTATTTGGTAGAGGAAGAAGCCCATCTCTATGTCTACTATAAGACAAAGTTTCGGAATCACATAAAGGATATTCTGCGCAAACAAGAAAGTCAAAAGCGCAAACTGGATCGCCAAGTGTATGAAGAGGTAAGTGAGATTGGGCACAAGTTAAGTCTGAAAGGTCTGTATCTAGACGAGTTGGTAATACTCCGCGATCAATTAAAGTCCTATCAAAAGCAACTGAGTCCCGCCAAGCAAGAGCAGTATGAGCGGTTACTGGCAGATGAAAGGTTCAAAGGCCGCCAAGCGATGCTTCGAGAGTTACGAACCTACTTAAAAGACTATGAGATGTAGCGTAATCAAGGGAAATATCAGAGCGTTAGAAAAAAAGATGAAAAAAGGTATTGACAAGAAGAGTAGTAGGTGATATACTAAGATAGTTGTCGCTTGAATGGCGATAAAGACCTTTGAAAACTGAACAAGACGAACCAATGTGCAGGCGACTGTTGAGAGACAGTCAGTCAAACATAAGCAAATAAATCTGTCAGTGACAGAAATGAGTGAAGACTCAAACTATAAATGAGAGTTTGATCCTGGCTCAGGACGAACGCTGGCGGCGTGCCTAATACATGCAAGTAGAACGCACAGGATGCACCGTAGTTTACTACACCGTATTCTGTGAGTTGCGAACGGGTGAGTAACGCGTAGGTAACCTGCCTGGTAGCGGGGGATAACTATTGGAAACGATAGCTAATACCGCATAAGAACATTTACTGCATGGTAGATGTTTAAAAGGTGCAAATGCATCACTACCAGATGGACCTGCGTTGTATTAGCTAGTAGGTGAGGTAACGGCTCACCTAGGCGACGATACATAGCCGACCTGAGAGGGTGATCGGCCACACTGGGACTGAGACACGGCCCAGACTCCTACGGGAGGCAGCAGTAGGGAATCTTCGGCAATGGGGGGAACCCTGACCGAGCAACGCCGCGTGAGTGAAGAAGGTTTTCGGATCGTAAAGCTCTGTTGTTAAGGAAGAACGAGTGTGAGAATGGAAAGTTCATACTGTGACGGTACTTAACCAGAAAGGGACGGCTAACTACGTGCCAGCAGCCGCGGTAATACGTAGGTCCCGAGCGTTGTCCGGATTTATTGGGCGTAAAGCGAGCGCAGGCGGTTAGATAAGTCTGAAGTTAAAGGCAGTGGCTCAACCATTGTAGGCTTTGGAAACTGTTTAACTTGAGTGCAGAAGGGGAGAGTGGAATTCCATGTGTAGCGGTGAAATGCGTAGATATATGGAGGAACACCGGTGGCGAAAGCGGCTCTCTGGTCTGTAACTGACGCTGAGGCTCGAAAGCGTGGGGAGCGAACAGGATTAGATACCCTGGTAGTCCACGCCGTAAACGATGAGTGCTAGGTGTTAGGTCCTTTCCGGGACTTAGTGCCGCAGCTAACGCATTAAGCACTCCGCCTGGGGAGTACGACCGCAAGGTTGAAACTCAAAGGAATTGACGGGGGCCCGCACAAGCGGTGGAGCATGTGGTTTAATTCGAAGCAACGCGAAGAACCTTACCAGGTCTTGACATCCCGATGCCCGCTCTAGAGATAGAGCTTTACTTCGGTACATCGGTGACAGGTGGTGCATGGTTGTCGTCAGCTCGTGTCGTGAGATGTTGGGTTAAGTCCCGCAACGAGCGCAACCCTTATTGTTAGTTGCCATCATTCAGTTGGGCACTCTAGCGAGACTGCCGGTAATAAACCGGAGGAAGGTGGGGATGACGTCAAATCATCATGCCCCTTATGACCTGGGCTACACACGTGCTACAATGGCTGGTACAACGAGTCGCAAGCCGGTGACGGCAAGCTAATCTCTGAAAGCCAGTCTCAGTTCGGATTGTAGGCTGCAACTCGCCTACATGAAGTCGGAATCGCTAGTAATCGCGGATCAGCACGCCGCGGTGAATACGTTCCCGGGCCTTGTACACACCGCCCGTCACACCACGAGAGTTTGTAACACCCGAAGTCGGTGAGGTAACCGTAAGGAGCCAGCCGCCTAAGGTGGGATAGATGATTGGGGTGAAGTCGTAACAAGGTAGCCGTATCGGAAGGTGCGGCTGGATCACCTCCTTTCTAAGGAAAATACGGAAGACATTGAGTTCGTTTTGTTTAGTTTTGAGAGGTCTTGTGGGGCCTTAGCTCAGCTGGGAGAGCGCCTGCTTTGCACGCAGGAGGTCAGCGGTTCGATCCCGCTAGGCTCCATTAGGATATGGAATTCACCTTTAGTTGATGATATCCTAAAGTAGCACATTGAAAATTGAATAACGATATCAAATAGTAACAAGAAAATAAACCGAAAACGCTGTGAATATTAATGAGTTTATGACTGAAAGGTCAAAATAAGGTTAAGTTAGTAAGGGCGCACGGTGGATGCCTTGGCACTAGGAGCCGAAGAAGGACGTGACAAACGACGAAATGCCTTGGGGAGCTGTAAGTAAGCGTTGATCCAGGGATGTCCGAATGGGGGAACCCAGCAGGTTGATGCCTGTTACCCATTTCTGTTAAGGGAATGAGGAGGAAGACGCAGTGAACTGAAACATCTAAGTAGCTGCAGGAAGAGAAAGCAAAAGCGATTGCCTGAGTAGCGGCGAGCGAAAGGGCAGAAGGGCAAACCGAAGAGTTTACTCTTCGGGGTTGTAGGACTGCAATGTGGACTCAGAATTTATAGAAGAATGATTTGGGAAAATCAGCCAAAGAGAGTAAGAGCCTCGTATTTAAAATAGATTCTGTACCTAGCAGTATCCTGAGTACGGCGGGACACGAGGAATCCCGTCGGAATCTGGGAGGACCATCTCCTAACCCTAAATACTCCCTAGTGACCGATAGTGAACCAGTACCGTGAGGGAAAGGTGAAAAGCACCCCGGGAGGGGAGTGAAAGAGAACCTGAAACCGTGTGCCTACAACAAGTTCGAGCCCGTTAATGGGTGAGAGCGTGCCTTTTGTAGAATGAACCGGCGAGTTACGATATGATGCGAGGTTAAGTTGAAGAGACGGAGCCGTAGGGAAACCGAGTCTGAATAGGGCGTTTTAGTATCATGTTGTAGACCCGAAACCATGTGACCTACCCATGAGCAGGTTGAAGGTGAGGTAAAACTCACTGGAGGACCGCACCAGGGCACGTTGAAAAGTGCTTGGATGACTTGTGGGTAGCGGAGAAATTCCAAACGAACTTGGAGATAGCTGGTTCTCTCCGAAATAGCTTTAGGGCTAGCGTCGACAGAAAGATTCTTGGAGGTAGAGCACTGTTTGGGTGAGGGGTCCATCCCGGATTACCAATCTCAGATAAACTCCGAATGCCAATGAATTATGGTCGGCAGTCAGACTGCGAGTGCTAAGATCCGTAGTCGAAAGGGAAACAGCCCAGACCACCAGCTAAGGTCCCAAAATAATTGTTAAGTGGAAAAGGATGTGGGGTTGCACAGACAACTAGGATGTTAGCTTAGAAGCAGCTATTCATTCAAAGAGTGCGTAATAGCTCACTAGTCGAGTGACCCTGCGCCGAAAATGTACCGGGGCTAAAACAATTTACCGAAGCTGTGGATACCTTTATAGGTATGGTAGGAGAGCGTTCTATGTGTGGAGAAGGTGTACCGCAAGGAGCACTGGAACGCATAGAAGTGAGAATGCCGGTATGAGTAGCGCAAGACAGGTGAGAATCCTGTCCACCGTAAGACTAAGGTTTCCAGGGGAAGGCTCGTCCGCCCTGGGTTAGTCGGGACCTAAGGAGAGACCGAAAGGTGTATCCGATGGCCAACAGGTAGAGATTCCTGTACTAGAGTATAGAGTGAAGGAGGGACGCAGAAGGCTAACTCAAGCGTGCGAATGGAAGAGCACGTCTAAGCAGTAAGGTGTGATATGAGTCAAATGCTTATATCTCTAACATTGAGCTGTGATGGGGAGCGAAGTTTAGTAGCGAAGTGAGTGATGTCACCCTGCCAAGAAAAGCTTCTAGCGATAATTTATACTCTACCCGTACCGCAAACCGACACAGGTAGTCGAGGCGAGTAGCCTCAGGTGAGCGAGAGAACTCTCGTTAAGGAACTCGGCAAAATGACCCCGTAACTTCGGGAGAAGGGGTGCTGATTTAGGTCAGCCGCAGTGAATAGGCCCAAGCAACTGTTTATCAAAAACACAGCTCTCTGCTAAATCGTAAGATGATGTATAGGGGGTGACGCCTGCCCGGTGCTGGAAGGTTAAGAGGAGTGCTTAGCGTAAGCGAA
>NZ_ATFK01000003.1 GCF_000413475.1 Streptococcus intermedius SK54 = ATCC 27335
ATCATGGCAAAATTCCTGACTTTAAATACTCATAGCTGGATGGAAGAAGAGCAAGAAAGCAAGCTAAATCAGCTAGCTGAGCGTATTCTTCAAGAAAAATATGATGTCATTTGCCTGCAGGAAGTCAATCAATTAGTGGAGTCTGAACAGGTTGTTCAGGCTCCCTTCTATTATGCAGTAGATGGCACCATTCCGATTCACCAGGACCACTATGTCCTGTGTCTGGTTGAGAAACTAGCTGAGGCAGGACTGGACTATTACTGGTCTTGGGCCTATAATCATATTGGGTTTGATATTTACAATGAAGGGGTCGCGATTTTGTCAAAAACCCCGTTGACTGCAAGAGAACTTTTGGTGTCTGATGTCAATGATCCAACAGATTATCATACGCGTAAAGTCTTGTTGGCGGAAACGGAGCTTGAAGGACAGCCCATCACGGTCGCTTCCTGTCACTTATCTTGGTGGAATAAAGGTTTCCAAGGAGAATGGGCTAAGTTTGAATCAGAGCTCTTGCAAGTTCAGACTCCGCTCGTTCTCATGGGAGATTTTAACAATCCTGTCGGCTATGAAGGCTATCAGCACATTCTAGAAAGTTCGCTTGCTTTGCAAGATAGTCATGCAGTTGCTAGTACAGTTGTTGGTACAGCAACAGTTGAAGGTGATATTGCTGGTTGGGCAGAAAACAAAGATGCTCTAAAAATTGATTATATTTTTACCAGTAAAGATTTTAACATTGAGAAATCAGCTATTGTCTTTGATGGACAGCGTGGTCCAGTTGTTAGTGACCATTTTGGATTGGAAGTAGAAATTGCGTTTTAGCAAGTAAAAAGCGAGAAAGTTTCGACATCATTTTCTCGCTTTTTTTATTTTTTATTCTCTAGAAGAGTGGCGTTTTCCAGCAGTGATAGCGGCGGCCTCAGTCATGGAAACTACTCTATCAAACCGTGTATTACGCGGCATATTATTGATGTTGTACCAATAAACACCGGTAGCTCCATTACGAGCTACATAAACGGTTCGTTCCTGTTGTTGCGCTGCAGCAGCTTTTTGTGCTTCTTCTTGCTTCCTTTTAGCTTCAACAGCTTTCTGAGCCTCTTCTTGTGCTATCCGCTCTTTTTCTGCTTTAGCTTTTTCTTCTTGCTCCTTTTTATCTTTTTGTGTAGATGAACTGCTGCTTGATAGGCTAATTTTTGCAGAAGAGGAGGAGCTGGAAATAGTTTTGGTAGCTTCTGTATTCGAAGAGCAGCCAGAAAGGATAATGCAGGTTAGCAGGATACAAGAGTAAGCTGCAATTGTTTTCTTTAATATCATCATAATAATCTCCTTTGTACAAAAAAATGATAACATTTGTCGAAAGCATTATATAAAAATTTATCGAAAAAGAGAATAATAGATTGATTGATATTGTCCAATTTTTAGGAATCGACAGACCTGATTGTACTCAAACTGCTGCCTTTTGTTATTTCTTAAAACATGGTATAATGAAGTATTAAGAGTTCAGGAGGGAAGCAGATGCGTTGTCCTAAGTGTGGTGGTAGTAAGTCAAGCGTTATTGACAGTAGACAGGCTGAAGATGGCAATACAATTCGTCGTCGTCGTGAATGTGATGAATGTCAATATCGGTTTACAACGTATGAACGTGTAGAAGAGCGGACACTCGTTGTCGTAAAAAAGGACGGTACACGAGAACAATTTTCAAGAGATAAAATCTTTAATGGAATCATTCGTTCGGCACAAAAACGTCCTGTTTCTAGCGATGAAATTGAAGCAATTGTTAGCAGAATTGAGCAAAAAGTTCGCAGTAGCAATGAAAATGAGATCGCAAGTGAGTATATTGGTGGTCTAGTAATGGAAGAGTTAGCTGAGTTAGATGAGATTACTTATGTTCGTTTTGCTAGTGTTTATCGTAGTTTTAAAGATGTGAGCGAACTGGAAAGTCTATTGAAGCAGATTACAAAATCCGCTAAAAAGAAAAAGGAACAATAAATGAAACCAAATGATCAATTTTCTTTTGTGAAAAATAATCTGATCAGTCAGGATAGTACAAGTTTGATTCGTCTGTATTTGCCAATTTTAGGAATCGATGCAACTACTATCTATCAATATTTTCTTGCTTTTTGGGATAATGGAAAATCATCTTATACTGTTGGGCACATTTTGAATCATCTCAATCTGGGAATGAATGCCTTACAAAAAAGTATAAACATTTTGTCCGCTATGCAGTTAGTGGAGCTGTATCAAGGAGAAAATCATTTCCAAATCTATTTGAAGTCCCCACTGTCGCCACGTGAATTTTTAAGTAATTCTGTTTATAGACGCTTGCTAGAAAAGAAGATTGGTGAAGCTGCGGTAGAAGCTTTATTACCTAGTCAGCCAAAGGGTCAGAAGCAAAACGTGAAGCTTTCAGATATGTTTCAAGTAGAAGATACAAAAACAGAATTGCCATCAAAGCAGAATCATTTTGAGTTGGACTATTTTAAACAATTGATGGCACGTGAAAACTTGCGTTTTGATAATGAAAAAGAAGATTTGCTGGTACTCTTTGCCATTGCAGAGCGACAAAATTGGACTTGGTATGAAACGTATCTGTTGGCAAAAGAAACTGCTGTAGGGCAAGTAATTTCCACGAAGCGGATGCAGCAAAAATTACAGCAAAAAGTTTCAAATGAACTGTTTTCAACTCAAGAGCAAACGATTCTTCGAGAGGCTAAGAGTAAGGCAGCTGTACAATTTTTGGCGGAAATCAAGAAAACTAAGCATGCAACGATTACACATGGGGAGCGTCAGTGCTTGACAGAAATGGCAAATTTGGGCTTGTTAGATGAAGTAATCAATGTGATTTTACTATTGACTTTTAATAAGGTAAATTCAGCCAACCTTAATGAAAAGTATGCTTTAAAAGTAGCAAATGACTTTTCCTATCAAAAAATCTTTTCAGCTGAAGAAGCTGTGGTGTATATTCGTGAACGTTATCAAGCACAGCATAGCAAAAAAGCAGCAAAAGATTCTATTCCAAAAAGTAATGTGCCTAGCTGGAGCAATCCTGATTATAAAAACGAAACCAGTGCTGAAAAGCAAGTAGAATTAGAAAAACAAAAACGTAAATTGTTAGCCAAATTAGATCAAGGAGGTGACTAGATGGAACGTGTTGGACAAGCAATGTCACGTAGAAATGGTGCGCAGCAATTTGATTATGATAAATTGGTCGAGCAAATCATGGCTGATCCAGATGTGGCGGCTTTTATCCAGTCAGAAGGGATGACACCAGCTGAAATCAAACGAAGCATTTCTAAGTTTAATCAGTATATTTCTGAGCGAAATCGTTTTTTACTAAGCGATGAGGCTTATATTGCTAAAGGATATAAGCCAATTTTAGTGAAAAATGAGGGATATGCTGATGTTTCTTATGAGGAAACTCCAGAGCTAGTTGAAGCACAGAAGCAAGCGGCTATCAATGTACGTTTAAATTTGATTAGCCTTCCAGCTAGTCTCAAGGAAGCTAGTTTAGCAAAAGTAGACTTAGACGATGTTGGTCGTTACAAGGCTTTTGAGTTGCTGACGAATTTTGTAGCGGATTATCCAAACTACAAAAAAGCCCTTTATCTTTATGGTGATTTTGGCGTAGGAAAAAGTTACATGATGGCTGCGTTGGCACATGATTTATCAGAAAAACGTAGTGTTTCTACGACGTTACTCCATTATCCTAGTTTTGTATTAGATATAAAGAATGCTATTTCTTCTGGTCTGGTTAAGGAAAAGATTGATGAGGTAAAAGTCGCACAAATCTTGATTTTAGATGATATTGGTGCGGAGCAATCAAGCCCTTGGATGCGAGATGAGATTTTGCAGGTTATTTTACAGCATCGAATGCAGGAAAATCTACCAACTTTCTTTACATCGAATTTTAATTTTACGGATTTGGAACGCCATTTTGCTACATCCAAAAACGGAGATGAAACTTGGCAGGCTCGTCGAGTTATGGAAAGAATCAAGTTTTTAGCAGAGGAAGTTCGTCTGGAAGGAGAAAACCGACGATGAATGAAACAATTGATTTGATGAAAAAGCATACTTCTGTTCGTCGTTTTACAGAAGAACCGATTTCAGAAAAGGAACTACGCGCCATCATTGACGCCGGTCGAGCGGCATCCAGCTGGAAGAATTTTCAATCTTATTCGATTATCGTTGTTCGTAGTCAGGAAAAGAAAGCAGCCTTGTTTGATTTGGTGCCTCAAAAGGCTATTCGCCAGTCGTCGGTTTTTCTGCTTTTTATTGGAGATTTAAATCGGGCTAAGAAAGGGGTATGCCTTCATACGGATACGTTTTATCCGCAAGGAGTGGAAAATATTTTGATTAGCTCTGTTGATGCTAGTCTAGTTGCGCAGAATACCCTGCTGGCGGCTGAAAGTTTAGGTTATGGCGGAGTTATCATTGGCTTGGTTCGTTATGCTTCTAGGGAAATAGCAGAGCTTTTTAACTTGCCGAACTATACTTACCCTATTTTTGGAATAGCTTTGGGGAAGCCAGCTCAACACCATACTGTTAAACCGCGATTGCCATATGAAGCAGTCGTTTTTGAAGAAAAATATCAAGAACAGGATGTGTCCATTATTCAGACTTATAATCAGGTTCAAGCGGACTATGCTGGGAATCGAGCAACAGATACGTGGAGTGAGCGATTGACGGCCCAATTTGCAAAAAAGCCAAACCTTGCTAGTCAGAATCTATTACAAGACAAGAAATTATTATAAATAAAGGGTACAGCTTTTGCTTACACCCTTGAAAACAGAAAGAGGAATACTATGGCTTTACCAACCATTGCTATTGTTGGCCGTCCCAATGTCGGCAAATCAATGCTTTTTAATCGGATTGCTGGAGAGCGGATTTCCATTGTTGAGGATGTTGAAGGAGTAACTCGGGACCGTATTTATGCAACGGCTGAGTGGCTGAATCGTAAATTTAGCATGATTGACACAGGTGGGATTGATGATGTGGATGCACCTTTTATGGAGCAGATCAGGCATCAAGCGGAGATTGCTATGGAAGAAGCGGATGTCATCGTTTTTGTAGTGTCAGGAAAAGAAGGCATTACAGATGCAGATGAATACGTAGCACGCATGCTTTACAAGACACATAAGCCGATTATTCTAGCCGTCAACAAAGTAGATAATCCTGAGATGCGGAGTGAAATTTTTGATTTTTATGCTCTTGGTTTAGGAGAGCCTTATCCTGTTTCTTCCATTCATGGAATTGGTACGGGGGATGTCCTAGATGCAATTGTTGAAAATTTACCGAAGGAAGAAGTGGTTGAAAATCCTGATATGATCAAATTCAGTCTCATCGGTCGTCCCAATGTTGGTAAATCTAGCTTGATCAATGCGATTTTGGGAGAAGAACGTGTCATCGCTAGTCCTGTGGCTGGAACTACTCGTGATGCAATTGATACGGTTTTTACGGACAGTGAAGGTCAAGAATTTACCATGATTGATACTGCTGGCATGCGCAAGTCTGGTAAGGTCTATGAAAATACTGAGAAGTACTCTGTTATGCGGGCTATGCGAGCAATTGACCGCTCTGATGTGGTACTCATGGTACTCAATGCTGAAGAAGGGATTCGCGAATACGATAAGCGTATCGCAGGTTTTGCTCATGAGGCGGGCAAAGGAATTATTATCGTTGTTAATAAATGGGATACATTGGAAAAGGATAATAAGACCATGCAAACTTGGGAAGCAGATATTCGTAATCAATTTCAGTATCTCTCTTATGCACCGATTATCTTTGTCTCAGCTCTAACCAAGCAGCGTCTACATAAGTTGCCGGACATGATCAAACAAATTAGTCAGAGTCAAAATACCCGTATACCGTCTGCAGTACTCAATGATATCATCATGGATGCCATCGCCATCAATCCAACACCGACTGATAAAGGCAAACGACTAAAAATCTTCTATGGGACGCAAGTTACAACCAAACCACCGACTTTTGTTATCTTTGTCAACGAAGAAGAGCTGATGCATTTTTCTTATCTGCGCTTTCTTGAAAATCAGATTCGTAAGGCATTCGTTTTTGAAGGAACTCCGATTCACTTGATTGCCAGAAGGCGGAAATAGGGCGGAGCTAGCTAAACAAAACATAACAT
Source organism: Streptococcus intermedius SK54 = ATCC 27335 (assembly GCF_000413475.1). Lineage (GTDB taxonomy): Bacteria > Bacillota > Bacilli > Lactobacillales > Streptococcaceae > Streptococcus > Streptococcus intermedius. The sequence goes on from NZ_ATFK01000003.1 coordinate 6,140, forward strand.
AAAAATAGTAGTAGCAGTATGAGGTGATTAATCTGATGTGTTTATGTAAGAAAGAATATAAATAGGACGAAATACTATAACAATCAAAGAAAACATTTTCTAAAAGAAAGCAAGAAAAACCTTGCTTTTTTTCTTTATACTGAAAATATGATATAATGAATAGATAAAATAAAGGTGGTACTTATGGCAAAATTAATTCCTGGGAAGATTCGGACAGAAGGGATAGCTCTTTACGAAGCAGGGAAAATTGAAATTCTCAAGGTGAAAGATCAGATGATTTATAGCCGAGTGGAAAATCATAATCTCCGATATAGTTTGAATGATGAAGCTATTTTTTGTGCTTGTAATTTTTTCCAAAAGAAGAAATATTGTGCCCATTTAGCAGGGGTAGAATATTTTCTGAAAAATGATCCCGAAGGGAAAATTGTTTTGACCAACCTGGAAGAAGAACAGACAAATTCAGAAGAAACTCAAACGAAAGTTTCTTTTGGGAGTCTTTTCTTGGATAGGATTCTTCCACCAGAAGATGTAGCTATTCGGTACGAATTATCTGCCGTTGGGCAAGAAGATGATTATACGGGACAATTTTTGTGGACGTTGCGCATCAGCCGTTTGCCAGATGAGCGCTCCTATGTTGTTCGAGATATTTGTGCTTTTTTAAAAATTATTGAAAAAAGTGATTATTATCAAATTGGCAAGCATTATTACGAAAAAATCCAGTTAGCAGCCTTTGATGAGGCTAGCCAAGAGGTGATTGAGTTTTTACGAGGGCTTGTTTCTTATCAGCAAACTCAAGATGCTTCTTTTATCTTTCCAAATGCTGCTAGACATCTTTATTTTCCGTCTAGTTTATTTGAAGAAGGTGTGAGCCGACTTATGAATTTGCCACATTTCCGCTTAGAATACAGTCTTTATGACTATGACGAAGTTTTTTTTCAAGATTTACATGCCGAAGTAGGAATTTATGATTTCAAAGTAGAGGAAAATTCGGATTATTTTGAACTTGTCATTACAGAGCAAAATTATAAAATCCTATACGATGGGGACTTTATTTTTTATGGAAATCATTTTTTCCAACTGACGGAACAGCAAAAGCGTATTATTCGAGTGATTCGAGAATTACCTGTGGATACTGATTGGAAAAAACGGCTTCAATTTGATACAAGTGATCAAGCGAAACTGGCTTCAGGATTACTAGAATTTCAAAAAGTCGGCTCTATTCATGCACCGGAAAGTTTGGTGATTCATACGTTTGTTCCAGCGTTTGAGTTTGAATTGTTGGATACGAAAGAAATCAGCCTCAAAATTCAGTTTGATTATGGAGATCGTATAGTTACCAGTCGTTTGGAGTTAGAAAAATTACCATTTGCTAGTGATTTTCAACTGGAACAGAAAGTTTTTCAACAAACTCTATCTGCTGGCTTTGAGGCGGATTTTGTGAGCAAACGGCTTCCTTTGCAAACACAAGAGATCTACTCATTTTTCACTTCCATTCTTCCACGTTTTAAAGATTTAGGGAAGGTAGTGGTATCAGACAACCTAACAGCTTTGTACCAAATTGAAAAACCGGCCGTTTCTATTCAGACAAATGGTGGTTTGTTGGACATTGGTTTTGACTTTACAAGTATTGACCAGATGGAAGTGGATGATGCTTTAGAGGCTCTTTTTTCAGCCAATGATTATTTTGTCAGTCGTTCTGGGAAGGTCCTCGTTTTTGATGACGAAACAAAAAGAGTCAGCAAAACTTTACAAGATTTACGAGCAAAAAAAGGAAAAGGGGGCATTTTCCAGACCCAGCGGATTACTGCTTATCAGCTATCTGAATTATTCAAAGATCAAGAAAAGGTGAGTTTTTCGGAGGAGTTTCGTCATTTAGCCTTTGATTTGACACATCCAGAGGAGTTTGTTCTACCGCCATTGAAAGTGGAAGCAGTTTTGCGCGATTACCAAGAAACTGGTGTCAAATGGATGTCTATGCTTCATCATTATGGTTTTGGTGGTATTTTAGCAGATGATATGGGGTTGGGGAAAACACTCCAAACGATAGCCTTTTTAAGTAGCAAACTACAAAAAGAGACGAACGTCTTGATTTTGGCTCCATCTAGTTTGATTTACAATTGGCTAGATGAGTTTACAAAATTTGCACCAAAAATGGATGTAGCCGTTATTTATGGATTAAAACCAATTAGAGATAATTTGATTGCGGAAAGACATCAGGTGATGATTACAAGTTATGCCTCTTTCCGTCAAGATGTCGAAGAATATAGCCGATTGAATTTCGATTATCTCTTTTTAGATGAAGCACAAATTATGAAAAATGCGCAGACTAAGATCGCTCATCATTTACGAAACTTTGAGGTCAAAAATACCTTTGCTCTTTCTGGAACACCGATTGAAAATAATCTCGGCGAATTGTGGTCGATTTTTCAAATTGTTTTGCCAGGCTTATTACCTAGCAAAAAGAACTTTTTGAAACTGCCTGCAAAAACTGTCGCTCGTTTTATCAAGCCCTTTGTCATGCGACGGAAGAAAGAAGATGTTTTACAAGAGCTGCCCGATCTTATTGAGGTTTCTTATCGCAATGAACTGGCAGATAGTCAAAAGGCCATCTACTTAGCGCAGCTAAAACAAATGCAGGAACGCGTACTTACTTCCACAGAGGAAGAACTGAATCGTAGCAAAATGGAAATTTTATCTGGTTTGATGCGGTTACGTCAAATCTGCGATACTCCCGCGCTCTTTATGGAGGACTATCATGGAGAGAGTGGCAAACTAGAAAGTTTGATGGAACTATTAGAGCAGATTCAGACAGGAAGCCACCGTGTGTTAATCTTTTCTCAATTCCGAGGAATGCTAGATATTATCGAAAAAGAATTGAAAAAGATGAAAATGGAGACGTTTAAAATTACAGGTTCTACACCAGCAAAAGATCGACAAGAAATGACAAATTCTTTTAATAATGGAGAAGGGGATGCCTTTTTAATCTCTTTAAAAGCTGGAGGTGTTGGTTTGAATCTAACTGGTGCTGATACTGTTATCTTAGTAGACCTTTGGTGGAACCCAGCAGTAGAGTCTCAGGCAATTGGTCGAGCTCACCGTATGGGTCAAGAAAGAAATGTGGAAGTGTATCGATTGATTACGCGAGGAACGATTGAAGAAAAAATTCAAGAATTGCAGGAAAGCAAGCGTCATCTCGTATCAACTATCCTAGATGGAACAGAATCCCGTGGCAGCCTAACTGTTGCTGAAATACGAGAAATTCTAGGAATTTCTACAGAAACACTTGAAAAATAGCACCAATAGGTTATAATGAAGTGTTGAAAGGAAATGTGCTCATGAAAGAAAAAACTTTTCCATTGATTTCTGATGATGAGATTATGCTATCAGAAATGCCGCGTATGAATCTTTACGATGAAAGTGATCTTATCAGCAATATTAATGGTGACTATGTTGATAAGAATTACTTAGAATGGGAACCAATTGTAAAGAAAATTGTAGACAGTCAAGTAAAAAAAGGGAAAGGGAAAGCTTACCAAGCAGCTTCAGCTATTCCGTCTGCTGAAGTCGCAAAACCTGCCCCAAAAAGCTATGCGGAATTGGCTAGAGAAGAAGCCAGAGCGGATTTAAAAAAGAAACGCTCAGCAGCTTATTTGACTTCAGACTTTATAACTAAAAAACGCTCCCATCCTGCTGTTAATAATGCTAATACAGCTATTTCACATCAACCAACAGCATTTTTCCAAAAGGAAAATGGTAGTGGGTTATCAAAATATAGTCGAAATTTAAAGCAGGATCATTATATTTTAGCAGATATCAAAGTAAATACCTCTTTGCCGAAGGAATCACCAAAAAAATCTAAAAATAATTATGACTTTTTAAAAACAAGTCAAATTTATAACAAAAAAGAATTGCAAAATCAAAGAGAGCGTCGGATAGCGCAGGAGTTAAATTTAACACGATTGGAAGAAAAATAATCGAATGTTGACAAAAAGTAAAGACGTTTTGGTGTGAACGCGATTTCACCTATTTAATGTTCTTTGTAATTAAGGAGAAATTATGACAAAAACCTATCATTTTATCGGGATTAAGGGCTCTGGAATGAGTGCTTTAGCATTGATGCTGCATCAAATGGGACATCAAGTTCAAGGAAGTGATGTTGAAAAATACTATTTCACTCAACGTGGCTTAGAACAAGCAGGAATTAAAATCTTGCCTTTTGACGAAAAAAATCTTCAAGCAGATGTAGAAGTTATTGCAGGAAATGCTTTCCGTCCGGATAATAATCTAGAAATTGCTTACGCCGATGCAAATGGCATTTCTTATAAGCGTTACCATGAATTTCTTGGAATCTTTATGCGTAATTTTGTCAGCATGGGGGTGGCGGGTGCACATGGAAAGACATCAACAACTGGCATGTTGGCACACGTCTTATCAAATATTACAGATACTAGTTATCTCATCGGTGATGGTACAGGGCGTGGCTCTGCCAATGCGAAATATTTTGCGTTTGAAGCAGATGAATATGAGCGTCACTTTATGCCTTATCATCCTGAATATTCGATTATTACGAATATAGATTTTGACCACCCAGATTATTTTACTAGCTTAGAAGATGTTTTCAATGCATTTAATGATTATGCTAAACAAGTTAGCAAAGGAGTGTTTGTTTACGGTGAAGACAAGGAGTTACGTCGGATTACAGCCAATGCTCCTATTTATTATTATGGTTTTAAGGAAGGGAATGACTTTGTCGCTCATGATTTGCTTCGTTCTACGACGGGTTCCAGCTTTAAAGTTTCTTTCCGCGAGCAAGAATTAGGAGAATTCAAGATTCCTAGCTTTGGTCGCCACAATATTATGAATGCGACAGCTGTTATTGGTTTGTTGTATACAGCTGGATTTGATTTGACTTTGGTTCGAGAGCATTTGGCTACTTTTGGTGGTGTGAAACGTCGGTTCACTGAAAAAATGGTGAATGGAGCGACAATTATTGATGACTTTGCTCATCACCCTACTGAAATCATTGCAACTTTAGATGCAGCTCGCCAGAAATATCCAAGCAAAGAAATTGTTGCAATTTTCCAACCCCATACCTTTACTAGAACTATTGCGCTTTTGGACGAATTTGCAGAAGCCTTGAGTCAAGCAGATGCAGTGTATTTAGCACAAATTTATGGTTCTGCACGTGAAGTGGATCATGGAGATGTTAAAGTAGAAGATTTGGCGGCGAAGATTGTAAAAAAAGCAGAAATCATTACTGTTGACAATGTTTCGCCGTTATTAGAACATCCAAATGCAGTTTATGTTTTCATGGGAGCTGGTGATATTCAAACCTATGAATATTCTTTTGAACGCTTATTATCCAATTTGACAAGCAATGTCCAGTAATCTAACTCCTCAAGTCACTATTCGAGAAGCTGTTTCAGAAGATTTGGAAGCAATTATAACGATTGAACAGGAAAATTTTGCTACAGAAGCAGCTGTTTTGCAAACTATCCGAACATGGATTGAACAGATTTCGAATATATGTTTAATAGCAGAATTAAATAATAAAATAGCTGGCTACATCGTAGGGTCAGCCGTTTTTTCACATCATTTGGCAAATGAGATGACAGACAATTCAGCAGAAAAACAGGAAAAATGTAATTTTATTACGATTCAGCAATTATCAATTCACCCAGACTTTAAAGGTCAGGGGCTGGGGACATTGCTTTTAGCTGCTTGTAAAGAAATAGCGGTTACACAAAATCGGAAAGGTCTTCAGTTGGTTTGTTCAGATGACTTGATTTCTTACTATGAAATGAATGCTTTCGTAAATGAAGGAATCTCTGAAAAAGTTTATGATAATACTATTTTATATGAATTGACATGGGAAAATCCATACTTTAAGGAGAAAAAATGAAGATTAGACAAGCGAATTTAGCAGATTTGGATGCTATTACGGCAATTGAGTGGGAGAATTTTGGTTCAGACGAAGCCTTGAGCCGAGATATTTTAGAGGTTCATATTCAAAAAATAGCGACCAGTTTTTTAGTTGCTGAACGAGATGGTCAAATTTTAGGCTATCTGGAGGGGCCTGTTCGTCCAGAACGTCATCTAATAGATCAGTCTTTCACTTCAGAAGTGGAAGATTATAGTTATTTACAAAATCATTATATTTCATTAACTAGTTTATCTGTTTCTAAAAGTGCTCAAAATATGGGAATAGGCCATCGTTTGTTGGATAAAATGAAAGATATTGCTATTCGAGACCGGCGATTGGGAATTAATTTGACTTGTCATGATTATTTAGTTAGTTATTATGAAAAGCATGGCTTTGTCAATGAGGGACGATCTCAATCCACTTATGCAGGTGAAGTTTGGTATGATATGGTTTGGGAAACACCTAATAGTTGAAAAAGATTGATTATTTTGTAGAAAGCCTGAAAGAAAGGCCTTCTCTTATTGCTTTTATTTACCTTTTACGTTATAATAGTAGGGATACTGAACAAGGAGGTCAATTATTTGACTGAAGATTCACGAGAAAAAGAAGGGTTGAGTTTTAAAGAACAGATTCTACGTGACTTAGCCAAAGCAAAGGAAACTAGCCAATCAACTCGTGTTGAATCATCTAATGATTTACATGAAGAGTTAGAGCTAGGACAATCTACACTTTCTTCTACTCAGAAAGAAGACAAACCGCTTATTTCTGGAATGGATATATCCCAAGTGCAGCAAGAAGAAAAGAGCAAACCAGAACCAGCTTCATTAGAAAGTCCGCTACCAACTGTTCAGCAAATAGAAGCTGAAGCAGTAGCTAGGGAAGAGAAAGAGTTTAATACTCATACAACGAAAGTTCCTGTTTCTTACCCAACTACTCAGGTGGTTGATAAAACTAAGATTCCAGAAGAATTGGTTCAATCTGCAGCTTATGGGACAGAACCAGAGCCAGAGAAACTATCCCGTTTAAATCGAACTTCTCAAGCAGTTACTGCTAAGAAACGGCAAGGTAAAGTCGCCGGGAAAATTGTTAAAACGGTTTTGATTTTAGTGCTTTTAGGAATTGGGCTAACAGGTTTCTTTGCTTATCGCTATATAACATCAGCTTTACAACCGATTGATGCAAAAAATACAAAGTATGTGACGGTTAAGATTCCAACTGGTTCTAGCCCTAAAGCAATTGGAAAAGTCCTGGAAAAATCTGGTTTGATTAAAAATGCTCAGATTTTTAGCTATTATGCTAAATTTAAAAACTATGCAAATTTCCAATCAGGTTATTACAATCTACAAAAAAGTATGACTTTGGATATGATTGCTAAAAAGTTACAAAAAGGCGGAACGGAGACTCCACAAGACCCTTCAATGGAAAAATTAACAATTCCAGAAGGTTATACGATTGATCAAATTGCAAAAATGATTGCAAAGTTGAAAAAGAATAAATTGTCATCAGATACTTTCCTAAAGAAAGTCCAAGATGATAATTTTATCACTCAGGAGGCTTCGAAATATCCGAAATTATTGGAAAACTTAGCTAAAAAAGAGAGTGGTGTGAAGTATCGTTTGGAAGGCTATCTTTTCCCTGCTACTTACAATGTGACAGATAGTACAACAGCTGAAACTCTCATTGATCAAATGTTGGCTGCAATGGATAAGACTATGTCGCGATATTATGATGTTTTAGCAGCGAAGAACTTGACAGTGCATGATGTTTTAACAATTGCATCCTTAGTTGAAAAAGAAGGTTCAACGGATCAAGATCGGAAAAATATTGCAAGTGTTTTTTACAACCGTTTGAATCAAAATATGCCTTTACAAAGCAATATTGCAATTCTGTATGTTCAAGGAAAACTTGGACAAAAAACGACCTTATCGGAAGACGCTGCAATTGATACGAATATTGATTCGCCTTACAACGTCTATAAAAACACTGGTTTAATGCCTGGTCCTGTAGATAATCCGAGCCTTTCTGCTATTGAAGCGACAGTTAATCCAGTTAAAACTGATTATCTATATTTCGTAGCTAATACAGAAACAGGCAAAGTTTATTTTGCAACTACCTATGCAGAACATGAGAAAAATGTTCAGGAGCATGTCAATAGTAAATTGACAAAGCCAAGTAGTTCAAATTAAAAGGAATAGAGCAAAATCGGTACTTCGTAGAACTTGATTTGATTCTCCTTTAGCGCAATGAAAATTAGGTCTAAAATAGAATGCAATAAGCATATTTTAGACTGGATGGAGATTGTGCCTTGCAAAGGAATCGCACACGATATTAGAAAGTTGGGACATTATTGTCCCAATCTCTTTGTTTAAAAATAGAAAGAAGAAAAAATAATGGCAGAAAAAACTTATCCTATGACCCTTGAAGAAAAGGAAAAACTTGAAAAAGAATTAGAAGAACTAAAATTAGTTCGTCGTCCAGAAGTGGTAGAACGTATTAAAATTGCTCGCTCTTATGGAGACTTATCAGAAAACAGTGAATATGAAGCAGCCAAAGATGAGCAGGCTTTTGTTGAAGGCCAAATCTCAAGCCTGGAAACCAAGATTCGTTACGCTGAAATTGTAGATAGCGATGCAGTAGCTCATGATGAAGTCGCTATTGGTAAGACCGTTACGATTCAAGAAGTTGGTGAAACAGACGAAGAAGTCTATATGATTGTTGGCGCAGCTGGAGCAGATGCTTTTGCAGGAAAAGTATCTAATGAAAGTCCTATTGGACAAGCATTAATTGGTAAAAAAACAGGTGACACAGCTACAGTTGAAACACCTATTGGTAGTTATGATGTAAAAATCCTAAAAGTCGAAAAAACAGCATAATTAAAAAAAGAAAACGCGCCCCATGGTATCATCACAATCACGGGGCGCGTCTCAGTAAAACATAGAGGAGGGAAATATGTCCCATCAGTCTCAAGTGATTTTAACCAACATGTGTCTAATTGAAGATGATCAGAATCGTATTGTTATGCAGATTCGGGCCCCCGAGCGATATTCTTGGTCAGGAGCAGCTCTGCCTGGTGGACATATAGAAGAAAGGGAGAGCCTTTATCAGGCAGTTGTACGTGAGGTTTATGAAGAAACAGGATTAACAATTCATAACCCTAGATTGGTTGGTATGAAACATTGGTATACGGCAGAAGGTATTCGTTATCTGGTCTTTCTTTATCGTACAAATGAATTTTCTGGTCATCTTCGTTCGTCAGAAGAAGGTGAAGTTATGTGGGTGGCTCGTGAAGACCTAGATACTATGGAGTTGGCTTATGATTTAAAAAATTTGTTGCGTGTTTTTGATGACCAATCATTGTCAGAATTATTTTATAGTGAGCGCTTAGAAAATGATTTTGTCCGTGAATTTTGGTAAGCTTGTTTTTGAATGAGAATATTCTGTCATTCAAGTTGGTGTTTGAAAAGATGGAGTGTTGTTTCATAGTAGGATGCTTTTCTGATTAAACGACAAGCAAAAAGCTGGAATGATTGTTCCAGCTTTTTTGTTTATCTTGAACGTTGTTTTCCAGCGTTGCGATTTTTCTTTTTATTCTGTTTTCTATTTTCAATAATAGCTTGAGTGTTAGGTGTTACATCTTTTTTACGGCCAGAATTTTTAATGGCTTTAGGGGGATTGTTTTTGTATTCTTCAGTAACGCGTTTTCTGAGTTGTGGACGGATGTAATGATTGATAATCAATTGTTGAATGATCATAATGAAACCGCCGACTACCCAATAAAGTGTTACACCTGCTGGAGCTGTGAGAGAGAAGATGACAATCATGAGCGGGCTCATGTACATCATTTTCTTCATTTGCTCTTTTTGAACTTCATCAACACCAACAAGAGTTAAAGCAGATTGAATGAAATATAAAATCCCGACAATAACAGTAAGAAGAACGCTAGCTTTTCCAAGTGGAATTCCTAAGAAGACACTCTTTGCCACTCCTTCAGTATATTGAGCAGAGAAGTAAAGAGCAGAGAAAAATGGTAATTGAATCAGTAGAGGGAGACATCCGATACCCCCGAGCATATTAACACCATTTTCTTTTTGGGCAGCCATGAGTGCTTGTTGAGCAGCCAGTTTTTCTTCTTGTGTTTCAGCATTTTTCATGCGTTCTTGGATTGGCTCAAAAATCGGCTTCAAGTAGTTCATCTTTTCAGATTGATAAGTTGCTTTCCATGATTGATAAAGTCCCAGTGGCAAAATGATCAGCCGCACAATCAGGGTAACAATGATAATAGCAACACCAAAACCTAGCCCCATGTTATTAGCAAAATACTGAATGGCAAGGCTCATTGGTCTTCCAATGATATCCCAGACAAACCCAGCAGGCTTACCATCTTTGACTTGTACACATCCTGAGAGTAGAAGAAGCATAGAGAGCCCCAGTCCTGAGAATAAAATACGATTTACTTTTTTCACGTGTTTGTTTCCTTTTTCTAAAAAATAATACCTTTCTATTCTACTGTTTTTTTCTTAAATATACAATAGTTCTTCGGACCTAATTTGCAATTTTAAAATCTGAATAGGATTCAAAATTAGCCATTGTAACATCTAAATAGCTGACTTTTGAAAATGGTGTGGGACCTTTTCGGATTTCTTGGATGAATTTAGCCATGAGAGTGGGATTTTCGGATTGTGCTAAAATCTCTACGGTTCCATCTTCATTATTCCAGACACGCCCTGTTATTCCACCTATTTCTGTAGCAAGTGTATAAACACCCCAACGAAAGCCAACACCTTGTACACGCCCTTGTGCAATCATTCTTACTTTTTTCATGCGAGTCTCCTTTTGTGTTATAATAGTTCTATGAATATTATAACCTCAAAAGCTAATAATGTGGTAAAAAATACTAAAAAATTACTTCAAAAAAAGTATCGGAAAAACTCATACTTAATTGAAGGGTGGCATTTATTTGAAGAAGCAGTTAATACACAAGCTCAAATTCTTCATATCTTTGTTCTAGAAGAATTTGCCGATAGAGTGTCAGATTTTTCTCAAGTTCATGTAGTGACGGCAGAAATTTTAGCAGATTTAGCTGATTCGAAAACGCCGCAGGGCGTTGTGGCAGAGATTGCTTTTGAAAAACAATCTGCTCCTTCATTTCTCAAAGGGAAGTATCTCTTTTTAGAAGATGTTCAAGATCCGGGAAATGTGGGAACAATTATCCGAACGGCTGATGCTGCGGGTTATGATGGAGTGTTCATTTCACAATATTCGGCAGATATTTACAACCTTAAAACTTTACGTTCTATGCAAGGCAGTCAGTTTCATTTGCCGATTTATCGTATGAAGACCTCAGATTTTCTTAAGCTTGCTAAACAAGCACAGTTACCGATATTAGCAACGACGCTTTCAAAAGATTCAATAGATTATCGGGAAGTAGCGCCCATATCAGACTTTGTTCTTGTGATGGGAAATGAAGGGCAAGGGATCAGCCAGCAGATGATGGATGAGGCAGATCAGCTGGTTCATATTTCTATGAAAGGGCAAGCTGAGAGTTTAAATGTAGCTGTTGCAGCAGGAATTCTCATTTTTTCTTTAAGTTAAAATTTAGAAATGTATTTATAATTAGAAGCACATGGAGGTGGTTCTATGCTTTATAAAGAAGACAAAGAGTATATGGAGCACGTTGGTCAATTGATTGCTCAACCACGCGTCCAGAAACTAAAAACCATAACACATCATATATATTCCAATCGTTTGGAACATTCGATTCATGTTAGTTATACGAGTTATAAAATTGCTAAGAAATTAGGTTGGGATGCAAAAAGTACTGCGCGTGGAGGTCTTTTGCACGATATGTTTTATTATGATTGGCGTGAAACGAAATTCAATAAGAGCCATGCTTGGGTACACCCTCGGTTAGCGGTGAGGAATGCACGGAAAGTAACCAAATTAAATAAAGTCGAAGAAGATATTATTCTCAAACACATGTGGGGGGCAACAGTAGCGCCACCGCGATATAAAGAAGGCTATATTGTTACCATAGTGGATAAATACTGGGCAATTAAAGAAGCGATGGCACCAGTTCGGAAAAGAATTGCTAAAAGAAGACTTTTCCACAGAAAAATGTTAAAATCATAACTATAACAATAAAAGGAGAGAGTTTATGAACAATACAATTATTCAAGAAAATAGCGGCATCAATAGTTTTTATGCAAAAGTATACTCTTTAGTTGGAATGGGGATTGGTATTTCTGCTCTTGTATCAGCACTAATGCTGACCATCTTTCAAGATGTGATTTTGTCTGTCATGACAGGAAATACTTGGATTTTTTACTTAGCAATTTTTGCTGAGCTGATCCTTGTCTGGGTGGCTTCGGGCATGTCTGTCAAAAACAATCCAGCTGCATTGCCAACTTTTCTAATTTATTCAGCTTTAAATGGTTTTACGATTAGTTTAGTGTTGGCTCTTTACACACAAGCAACAGTTTTAGCAGCCTTTGTTACTTCTTCTGCAATGTTTTTTGCTATGGCATTGATTGGGAGATTTACCAAAAAAGATCTTTCTAGCCTAGGCAGAGCTTTTATTGCAGGGTTAATTGGAGTTATCATCGCTAGTTTGGTGAATATTTTCCTTAAAAATTCTGGATTAGATTTTATTATTAGTATTATTAGTGTGATTATCTTCTCTGGCTTGATTGCTTGGGATAATCAACGAATCCGTTATGTCTATGAGCAATCAGGGGGAAATGTGGCAGCTGGTTGGGCAGTTTCACTCGCCTTAAATATTTACCTTGACTTTATCAATCTGTTTCTCAGTATTCTTCGTATTTTTGGAAGAGACAATTAAAAGTAAGAATAATGGAAGTTGGATTTTTTCTAGCTTCTTTTTTTATTGGCAGATGATTCTTCTTTTATGATATAATAAAACGCATCAAGAGAAAGCATGAGACTAACTATGAAAGAACCTTATATCAGTCGTGAAAAGTTAGCTGAAATCACAGCACAATTTCCAACACCATTTCATTTATATGACGAGAAAGGAATTCGTGAAACAGCGCGTGCGCTTCATGAAGCCTTTTCATGGAATCAGAGTTTTAAAGAATATTTTGCGGTGAAGGCAACTCCAAATCCGACTATTTTGAAAATTTTGAAAGAAGAAGGATGCGGGGTAGACTGTGCCAGCTATGTAGAACTCTTGATGAGTCAGAAAGTAGGTTTTTCGGACAGTGACATAATGTTTTCGTCCAATAATACACCTGCAAAAGAAATGCAGCTTGCGCGTGAATTGGGAGCTACTATCAATCTTGATGCTTATGAAGATATTGCATTTTTACAGGAGGTAGCAGGTATTCCGGAAGTTATTTCCTGTCGTTATAATCCCGGCGGTGTATTTGAGTTAGGAACGGACATTATGAATTCTCCAGAAGAAGCCAAATTCGGAATGACAAAAGCACAGCTTATTCAAGCATTTAAAGATTTAAAAAAATTAGGAGTCAAAAAATTTGGTATTCATGCTTTGCTGGCTTCTAACACCATTACGAATTGTTATTATCCCGAATTAGCTCGTCAGCTCTTTGAATTAGCTGTTGAGGTTGTGGCTGAAACTGATGTGGATCTGGATTTTATCAATCTTTCGGGTGGAGTAGGTGTTCCTTATCACCCTGAAGAAAAGGCAAATGATATTTTAGCAATCGGACAAGGAGTCCGGCAGGCTTATGAGGAAATTTTAGAACCTGTAGGCTTAGGAAAGGTAAAAATTTTTACGGAATTGGGACGCTTTATGCTGGCCCCTCACGGATTATTGGTGACGAAAGTATTGCATAAAAAACAAACTTATCGCACTTACATTGGTCTGGATGCTTCGGCAGTAAACCTTCTTCGTCCTGCCATGTATGGTGCTTATCATCATATTACAAATATGGATCATCCAGATGGTCAAACAGAAATAGTGGATGTAGTAGGTGGCCTTTGTGAAAACAATGATAAATTTGCTATTCAGCGTGAACTACCAATTACTAATATTGGAGATACCTTAGTGATTCACGATACAGGAGCACATGGTTTTTCAATGGGCTATCAATATAATGGCAAACTTCGTTCGGCTGAACTTTTATTGGGAGAAGATGGTGGTGTACGATTGATTCGGCGTGCCGAAATACCTGAGGATTACTTTGCAACTTTGTATGGCTTTGATTTTGAAAAATAGACAATTTTTGATATAATAAGAAGATGTAAAAAGGGAAAAGAGGATTACATATTTATGGATTTATTATTAGCTATTTTGTTGATTATTCTTGCTTTTTTTGGTGGTATGTTTGCTGGAATGTATCTTGTTCGCAAACAAATTGAAAAAGAATTTGCTGACAATCCACGTTTGAATATCGATGCAGTTCGTACGATGTTATCCGCAAACGGACAAAAGCCAAATGAAGCAAAGGTACAACAAGTGTATCGTCAAATTAAAAATCAACAAAAAGCAGCACTTGAAAATGCTAAAAAGAAAAAATAATCTTTGTTTTATATGATAAATTGATTTTTAAATAGATAAATGAATGGGGATTTGGGACTTGCACCCAGTCCCTTCTTTAGAAAGAAGAACTTATGGATAATCGACCAATTGGTTTTTTAGACTCAGGCGTGGGCGGTTTGACAGTTGTTCGTGAGCTGATGCGGCAACTTCCACATGAGGAAGTAATTTATATTGGCGATTCTGCACGTGCTCCTTATGGTCCCCGACCTGCAGAGCAAATTCGGGAATACACATGGCAATTGGTACAATTCCTTTTAACCAAAAATGTCAAAATGATTGTTCTCGCCTGCAATACAGCTACTGCTGTGGTTTGGGAAGACATCAAAGAAAAGTTAGATATCCCGATTTTAGGAGTCATCTTACCAGGAGCTAGTGCAGCAATTAAAGCATCTCAACATGGAACGATTGGCATTATAGGAACGCCAATGACGATTCAATCAGATATTTATCGTCAAAAAATCGAACGTCTCTTACCGGAAGTGGAAGTGACAAGTCTTTCTTGTCCCAAATTTGTACCGCTAGTAGAATCTAATGAACTGTCGTCTAGTATTACGAAAAAAGTGGTGTATGAAAGCTTAATGCCTTTAAAAGGCAAGGTGGACACTTTAGTACTAGGTTGTACTCATTATCCTTTACTAAAACCAATCATTCAAAATGTGATGGGACCAACTGTGAAATTGATTGACAGCGGAGCAGAATGTGTACGGGATATTTCTGTCTTGCTAAACTACTTTGAAATCAATCATAGCAGAGAAGGAAAACTCCTGCAACACCACTTTTTTACAACAGCAAATGCGAAAAGGTTTGCTGAAATTGCAGAAACGTGGTTAAACAAAAAAATAAATGTGGAGCATGTAACATTATGAGTAATAACGTTTATGAGTATAAAGATGCTCAAGATTGGTATGTTGGAGAATGGTCTTCCTATGGCAGGGGATTCTATTTTAAAGATGTTATTTCAGAAGAACTTAGTCGAATGGAGGAAGAGCTCCGTCAATTAGTAGTGGAGGGACAATCTTTTTCAGTTACTGTCATTCAATATAGTTCAATTATGTCTTTTGTTCAATTCGTCTTGCAACTAATCAATGAAAATCAAGGATCACAGTTTCAGGCACAATTTCATAAGGGTGCTATTTTAATCACGGAAAAGGAACAATTAGTTTTAGTGCACTTGCCTGAAAAAGGTGTCAAATTAAATATTTTCTTTTCTCAACAAGAATTGTCAGGTTTGACAGTAGGAGATACGATTTTAATTGCTACTCGTAATGAGGGAAAGACCGCTGAATTCCGCAGAATCTTTGAAAAATTGGGCTATCAGATTGAAAATTTGAATGACTATCCTGATTTACCAGAGGTTGCAGAAACTGGGATGACTTTTGAAGAAAATGCTCGTTTAAAAGCAGAGACTATCTCTAAGCTAACTGGCAAAATGGTATTGGCAGATGATTCAGGTTTAAAAGTAGATGCGCTAGGTGGTCTACCTGGAGTTTGGTCTGCTCGCTTTGCTGGAAATGATGCAACGGACTTAGAAAATAATGCAAAACTACTACATGAATTGGCAATGGTTTTCGAGTTGAAAGATCGCTCAGCGCAGTTTCATACAACTCTTGTGGTAGCAAGTCCTGCTAAAGAAAGTCTAGTCGTGGAGGCTGACTGGCCAGGATATATTAATTTTGAGCCAAAAGGTGAGAATGGATTTGGCTATGATCCGTTATTTTTAGTAGGTGAAACAGGCAAAACATCTGCAGAATTAACAATGGAAGAAAAGAATGCTCAATCACATCGAGCTCAAGCAGTTCAAAAATTAGTGGAGGTATTTCCAACATGGCAAAACAAACCATCATCGTAATGAGTGATTCTCATGGAGATCGTGCTATTGTAGAAGAGATAAAGACCTATTATCTCGGAAAAGTAGATGCTATTTTTCATAATGGTGATTCTGAGTTGCCAAGTGATGACGAAGTGTGGCAAGGAATTTATGTTGTAGCAGGGAACATGGATTTCTATGGTGGCTATCCAGATCGTTTGGTGACAGATTTAAATGGTACCGTTATTGCACAAACTCATGGTCACCTTCAGCATATCAATTTTGGTTTTCAAAAATTGGATTTGTGGGCACAAGAGGTAGATGCAGATATTTGTTTATATGGGCATTTGCATATTCCAGATGCGTGGATGGAAGGAAAAACGCTCTTTTTAAATCCGGGGTCGATCAGTCAACCACGAGGTGTTATTAATGAGCGACTTTATGCCAAGGTAGAGATTACTGATGATGCATTCCATGTAGATTACTATACACGTCAGCACGACCTATACTCTCGCCTCTCAAAGGAGTTTTCTCGATGATTGCCAAAGAATTTGAAAATTTTCTCTTACAGCAAGAAGACACTTTTTTAACACCGGCAGAAAACTTGGCTGTCTTGATTGACACCCATAATGCAGACCATGCTATTTTATTACTGAGTCAAATGACATACTCACGAGTACCGGTAGTAACAGATCAGAAAAAGTTTGTGGGTACGATTTCGCTAACAGATATCTTATCTTATCAAATGCAGCACGAAATCCCTGATGAAGAGTTTATGACAACTGATATTGTGCATATGGCAAAAAAAGATGACCTAACTGTCGGCCCAGATTTTACATTGACAGAAGTACTACATAAATTAGTAGATGAGTCCTTCTTGCCAGTTGTTGATCAGGAAAATACGTTTCAAGGAATTATTACGCGCAAATCTATCTTAAAAGCAGTCAATGCTCTTTTACACAGCTTTGCGAATGAATACGAGATCCATCCAAAATGAAAGAAGAAATAATCACCTTTTTAGAAGGAAAAAATTTATCTGACAATTCAAAAACAGCTTATTTTTATGATTTGGAGCAGTTTGTAGATGTGATTCATGCAAAAATTACAGATACTAATCTTCGAATTTATCGGGCTTCTATTGCTGACTTCAAACCTTCTGTTCAAAAGCGAAAGCTATCTGCTGTCAATCAATTTTTGTATTATTTATACAACAAACGCTTCATTTCAAATTTTTATCGCCTAGAGTTGCCAAAAGTTGGAATTCCGAAAGAGCACGATGCGGAGATTTTGGACTTATCTAATTTTTATGCTGATACAAATCAATACAACGGTCGTTTGATTGCACTTCTCATTTTGGAAATGGGGCTGTTGCCAAGTGAAATTTTGCAGTTAAAAGTAGCAGATGTAAATCTAGATTTTCAGATTATTCGCATTGAGAAAGCAGGTCAAAAGCGTATTGTTCCTATTCCAGATCAATTGATTGGAGAACTGGGAACAACTCTGGAAGGGACTTATTTGTTAGAAAAAAATGGGAAAACCTATTCACGGCAATGGGGCTTTCGTCAATTAGAGGCTTTTTTGATTGAAAAAAATCAAGCTACCTTATCTGCTCAGAGTTTGCGAGAGCAATATATTTTACGTCAGCGAGAGAAAGGCGTAGAAATATATGAAATTGCGCGCAATTTAGGTTTGAAAACAATGATGACGTTGGAAAAATATAGATAATGGACATAAAAATTAAAGATTTTGAAGGCCCATTGGATTTATTACTTCATTTGGTGTCAAGATACCAAATGGATATCTATGATGTGCCGATTACAGAGGTTATTGAGCAGTACTTAGCTTATGTAGCGACCCTTCAAGCTATGAAGTTAGAAGTGACGGGTGAATATATGGTCATGGCGAGTCAGCTCATGTTGATTAAAAGTCGGAAGCTCTTGCCAAAAGTGGCGGATACCGTAGAAACTGAAGAGAATCTGGAGCAAGATTTACTTGCTCAAATCGAAGAATATCGGAAATTTAAATTGTTAGGTGAGAAAATGGCAGAGCAGCATGAAGAACGGGCTCTTTATTATTCCAAACCTAAAATCGAATTGGTATATGAAAATGCTGAGTTACGTCATGACAAAACAACGATTGATTTGTTTCTGGCTTTTTCAAAGTTGATGACACAAAAAAGAGAAGAATTTGCTCAAAACCACACAACCATTGTCAAAGACGAATATAAAATTGAAGACATGATGAATGTAATACGCAATCGCTGCTATTTACAAGAAAAAATTGCTCTTCAAGCAATCTTCTCAGAAACAAAAGATATAAATGAAGTCATTACTCTATTTTTAGCAACATTGGAATTGGTAAAAGTACAAGAAATTCAAGTGGTGCAGGAAGAAAATTTTGGGAATATTTATCTAATGGGAAAAAGAAATGAGTAAATTAGCAGAGATTGAAGCCTTGCTCTTTGTAGCAGGTGAGGACGGCTTGCGTGTCCGTCAACTAGCAGATCTCCTCTCTATACCGCCTACGGGTGTGATACAGAGTTTGGAGAAATTAGCAGAAAAATATCGAAAAGACGAAGATTCAAGTCTTGCTCTATTAGAGACATCGAATGCTTATAAAATTGTTACCAAACAAGATTTCGCTGACCTTTTGCGGGAATATTCAAAGGCTCCGATCAATCAAAGTTTATCAAGAGCTGCCTTGGAGACTCTATCTATTATTGCTTATAAGCAACCTATTACAAGAATTGAAGTAGATGAGATTCGCGGTGTCAATTCTAGTGGTGCAATCTCTAAGTTACAGATTTTTGATTTGATTCGCGAAAATGGGAAAAAAGAAGTGCTTGGTCGCCCAAATCTTTATGTGACGACTGATTATTTTTTGGATTATATGGGCATCAATAGTCTAGAAGAATTGCCAGTAGTGGAAGAAACAGAGCTAATAACAGAGGAAAGTCAACTATTTGCTGAAAGGATAGAGGATGAGAATCAATAAATATATTGCCCATGCTGGGATTGCTAGTCGTAGAAAAGCAGAAGAATTGATAAAGCAAGGGCTGGTCACTGTAAACGGACAAGTTATTCGTGAATTGGCAACGACGATCAAATCTGGAGATCGCGTGGAGGTAAATGGTCAGCCAATTTACAATGAAGAAAAAGTGTACTACCTCTTAAATAAGCCACGGGGTGTTATTTCAAGCGTGACAGATGACAAAGGTCGTCAAACAGTAGTTGATTTGTTACCAAATGTCACAGAACGGATTTATCCAGTAGGGAGGCTTGATTGGGATACGTCAGGTGCCTTAATTTTGACAAATGATGGAGATTTTACAGATGAAATGATTCATCCTCGAAATGAGATTGATAAGGTCTATGTCGCTCGTGTCAAGGGGGTAGCTGATAAAGAGGTCCTTCGACCGTTGACAAAAGGTGTAAAAATTGATGGTAAGAAAACCAAACCAGCTGTTTATGAAATTCTGAAAGTAGACCCTGTTAAAAATCGTTCGATTATCCAGTTGACGATTCATGAAGGGCGAAATCATCAAGTAAAAAAGATGTTTGAGGCTGTTGGTTTGCAAGTAGATAAACTTTCCCGCACGCAATTTGGCCATCTAAATTTAACTGGCCTTCGTCCGGGTGAAGCTCGCCGTCTCAATAAAAAAGAGGTCAGTCAGTTACATAATCTAGCTGTTACAAAGAAAAAATAATGAAAAAAGTCCTTATCGCGCTAATCCGTTTTTATCAAAAATTTATCTCACCAGCTTTTCCACCTTCCTG
This sequence comes from Streptococcus intermedius SK54 = ATCC 27335, assembly GCF_000413475.1. GTDB lineage: Bacteria > Bacillota > Bacilli > Lactobacillales > Streptococcaceae > Streptococcus > Streptococcus intermedius. The sequence goes on from NZ_ATFK01000003.1 coordinate 26,167, forward strand.
TCGTTATCAGCCGACTTGCTCAAACTACATGATTCAAGCGATAGAAAAACATGGCATTAAGGGGTTGTTGATGGGGATTGCACGTATTTTGCGTTGCCATCCATGGGCGAACGGAGGAGATGATCCTGTACCGGATGATTTTAGTTTGAGACGCAATCACTCAGAAAATAAAGAAACTCACTAGTCTATTGACTGGCGAGTTTTTATTTAATCTAGTTATCGTTTGGACCAAGTTTGTGGCATAAAGAGCAGAATCATCGGGTAAATTTCTAAACGTCCAGCAATCATAGCAAGAGAAAGCAGTAATTTGGAAATTGGACCAAAGATTGCAAAGCTGTCTGTTGTTCCTAACATTGGACCAATGTTGTTGAAACAACTAAGAACAGCACTCACGACGGTCATCAAATTATTATTATCTAGACTGACAATGAAAATAAGACTGATGATAATCATCGTATAAAGCACAAGGTATTTTAAGATTTTATGCTGTGTATCTTTGTCAATCACGCTATGGTTGACATGCAGGGTCAGTACACGTTTTGGTGAGAGAGTGGATAAAACTTGATTTTTAGCAATGCGGACTAAGATTAAGCCACGAACAATTTTTAAACCTCCTGCAGTTGATCCGGCAGAACCTCCTATACACATGAGAATGAGGAGAATAAATTGGGAAAAGAGTGGCCAAGAGGTAATGTCACCAAGCCCAAAACCGGTTGTGGTGATAATATTAGATACTTGAAAAAGAGAAACTTCCAAGGTCTGGGAAAGATTTTGATAAATATGGAAAACATTGAGACAGATGACTATAGTTGCAGATGTTACAATAATGAGATAAGTTCGCAATTCTTCATCGCCAAAGAATGCTTTAAATTTCCTCAATAGTAAAAAGTAATAGAGATTGAAATTTACTCCAAAGATAAGTACTCCAAAACTGACTAGATACGTAATGAGAGAGCTGTTATAGTGAGCAATACCATCATTGTAAACTGCGAAACCTCCAGTTCCTGCTGTTCCCATCGCAATGATAAAGCTATCAAATAGAGGCATACCTGCTAAGTAATAGATTATCACAAAAATAACGAAAAGTGCCAAATAGAGTAAATAGAGAATTTGCGCAGTGTCCTTTAATTTAGAGACGACTTTACCAAAGACAGGACCAGGCACCTCTGCGCGCATCACTTCCAAATGGCTATTTTTATTATTTTCCATGATAGCAAGGGCAAAGACGAGGACTCCCATGCCTCCGATTAAGTGGGTGAAACTACGCCAAAAGAGTAGAGAATGTGATAAGACAGAGACATCTGGTAAGATAGAGGCACCTGTTGTTGTAAAGCCTGAACTAATCTCAAAGAAAGCATCTATGAGGTGAGGAATTTGTCCTGAAAAAACAAAAGGAAGAGCCCCGAAGAAGGACCAAAGTATCCAGCATAAAGCGACAATTAAAACTCCTTCTTTAGCATAGATGTGATGATTTTTTGGCTTAAAAGTACTTCCTAAAAGTCCGACGACTAAGAGAATGCCGATTGTAGCACCAATGGAGAGTATAATATCATTTGGTTCATGATAGATGAACGCTACAATGAGCGGAACCAGTAGTAGTCCAGCTTCAATGATTAACAGCTTTGAGAGGAGGAAGCGAATCATACTTCTATTCATGGTTTACCTCTCTAACAAATCATAGATTTGTGTGATATTTTGTATTAGTGTTGTAACGATGATTTGGTCGCCGATTTGAATTTGATCCTCGCCTGTTGGGAAAATAGGCTTTCCGTTTCGGATAATAGCTGCAATTAAGACACCTTTTTTTAATTTTAAAGTGGAAAGTGCCCTTCCAGTCATTTTATTTTCTTCCTTGATTTGAAATTGCAGGGTTTCAAGTAGTCCATTCGCTAAGTGATGCATAGCTTGTAAATCAGAATACTGGGCATTCACACGTCCACGGACAAAGTGCATAATCGTATCTACCGCGATTCTCTTTGGTGTGACAATGCTTGAAAATTCCTGACTATCTACGATTTCAAGCAAGCTAGTCCGATTGATTTTTGTGATATTTTTTTGAACACCCATGCTTTCAAGGAACATAGAAGAAATGATATTTTCTTCATCCACCCCAGTCAGTGTAGCGACTGCATCATAATGTTGAGCACTTTCTTCTAGTAAAATGTCTTTTGCGGTACCGTCTCCTTGAACAATATGTAAATGTGGAAATTCTTGACTAAACCATTCAGCATGTCTCGGATTGATTTCAATCACCTTCAGTTTTATTTTGCTATTTTTTAGGATATTGAGTAGGTAATAAGCAATTTTCCCAGCTCCAATGAGCATCAGACTTTTTATGACTTTTGGTCGAACGAAATTATGGAAAAGAATAACCTCGACTCGGTTTCCAGTGACATAGATAGTATCATTCTGCAAAATGGTGATTTCACCGTCTGGAATGAACAATTGATTATCGCGTTCGATGGCACAAATCAGAACATTTCCAAATTTTTTTCGGAATTGAGATAAAGTCATCTGGCAGAGGTTGCTATTTTGTTTGACTTTGAAGGCCATTAAACTGACACGTCCATTTGAAAAATGCTCCACAGAAAGCGCGTTAGGAAATTCGATGATATTTGCAATGTACCGGGCTGCTAGTAGCTCAGGATTAACAATGAGCGAAAAACCAAGAATATTTTTTTCTTTAAAATAAGAATTTGAATATTCTGGGTTACGAGCACGAACAATCGTTTCTTTTGCTCCCATTTTTTTAGCTAATACAGCTGAAATCATATTGACTTCATCTTGCTCCGTCATGGCAATAAAAATGTCACAATGTCCGACATCAGCCTGTTCTAAAATTTTAAAATTGGCACCGTTACCCACAATGCCCATAATATCATAACGTTTTGTAACCCTATTGAGGACAGATTCATTTTGTTCGATTAGAATCACATCATGATTTTCCGCCACAAGTGAACGGCAGAGTGCAGCTCCGACTTTACCGCCACCAACGACAATAATTTTCATCTTATACCTCCCAAGTATCCTATCCTATCATACCCTTTTTTTACTAAAATTTCATCACTTTGAAGAAAGAAAAATGTATATTTTGTTTAAATAAGGTATTCTGATGAAACCGAGAAGATAAATTTTAAAAAATTACCAAATAATTAGGTTTTTTTATTGACATGTACAAAGAAAGTGATATACTAAAAAAGTACCTTCATTGATTTACCTCAAACCTGTTGTGATGTAAGTTAATGATGTCTTAACCACGCTGTCTGCTGAGCTTGACTCCGGGCAGTGTGGCTATTTTTTTGTATGAGTAATGAAATCAGGAATGAAAAATTATGACATGTAAAAACCACATTGTTCTTTTTGAACCACAAATTCCACAGAATACTGGGAATATTGCCCGGACTTGTGCAGCAACGAATTCATCGCTTCACATCATTTTACCAATGGGATTCCCGATTGATGATCGCAAGATGAAACGAGCGGGCCTGGATTATTGGGACAAGCTGGATATTACTTATTATGATAGTATAGAAGAGTTCATGAGTGCAATGGATGGGCATCTTTATTTGATTTCTAAGTTTGCAGAGAAGGTCTATACAGAAGAAAATTTTGCAATCGCTGGGAATCATTATTTCATGTTTGGACGTGAAGATAAAGGATTGCCAGAGGCATTTATGCGTGCTCATTCTGAAAAAGTTTTGCGTATTCCAATGAATGATGAGCATGTCAGAAGTTTGAATTTGTCAAACACAGTTTGTATGATGGTGTATGAAGCACTACGACAGCAAGATTTTACAGGATTAGATCTAGTACATAAATATGAACATGACAAATTAAAAGAATGATATCGGAACGATTCAGATAAAACGCTTGCCCTTGCAGGCTTTTTTTGTTATGATTAAAGGGTCTTCAGGGCAGGGTGAAATTCCCGACCGGCGGTGATTTACAGTCGTTGATAATCTGTTACTTTTTATGAAATGTTATAATTTCTTGATATAGCTTTGAAGTGTAACATACTCTAAAAATAAAAGCCTTTGTCAACTAAATAAACTGTTTTAAGTCCGCGAGCATGAGCTGATGTGGTGTAATTCCACAACCGACAGTACAGTCTGGATGGGAGAAGACGAAAGGCAAGGGAGAAATTCCCAAACGGTGACTTTTAAATTTTATTTAAGGAAATTTCCTTATACTATCATAAAGGTTTTATTGATTGGGATAAGATATTCTTCAGCAAGCCTTCCAGCTTCTCTAATTTTAATAAAATTGGAGGAATCTGTTATGACACATACACGTAAAATGGCTATTATTGCCATACTTTCAGCTATCTCATTTTTGCTGATGTTCTTTGATTTTCCGCTTTTACCGGGAGCCAGTTTTTTAAAGCTAGATTTTAGTATTTTACCTATTTTAATTGGTTTAGTAGTGCTAGATCTCAAAGGTGCTTTCAGTATTTTATTGCTTCGTTCAATATTGAAACTGGTGCTGAATAATCAAGGTGTCAATACCTATATTGGCTTGCCAATGAATATCATTGCAGTAGCTATTTTCGTCATTGCTTTTGGGCTCATTTGGAAAAAGGAACAGACAACTGTTCGTTTCTTGAATGCTTCTGTGTTAGGGACACTCGGATTAACCTTGGCAATGCTGATTCTCAATTATATCTACGCTATTCCGCTATATGCAACATTTGCGAATTTTGATATTTCAAAGATTCTTGGTGTGGCAAATTATTTATTTGCGATGGTCATTCCATTTAATTTATTAGAAGGTACGGTTTTTGCAATTGCTTTTTGGCTCAGCAACTTGCTTTTGAAACCAATTTTAATCAAGTATGAAAAATAAACAAACGTTTTTAACCAAGGGCTCTTTTGCCCTTTTACTTTTTGTGATTTTAGGATATGTTGTCAAGTTTCATCCTAATTATTTAAAAGGCTTTGATCAGCCAATTCAGACAATTTTGCGTGGGGATTTACCAGATTCTTTGACATTTTTCTTTTCTAACGTGACAAGTCTAATCAACATACCCGTTATTATAACTTGGGTTGTAGTTTTAGTTGTTCTTTTCCTTTATAAAAAATGGTGGAGTGAGGCGATTCTTTTGGCTGGCAACCTTGCTTTGACGGGAATTTTAGTGGCTCTTTTGAAAAATGTCTATCAACGTCCTCGTCCTACGATCCAACATTTAGTAGAAGAAGGTGGATTTTCTTTTCCGAGTGGACATGCCTTGGCTTCGACGTTAGTTGTTGGGGCGTTAGTGATTATTGTGAGCCAGCGCGTGAAAAATCGTCATCTCAGACATTTGCTGCAAGTGTTACTCATGGTATTCATTCTTACAATCATGACATCTCGCGTTTATCTAGGAGTTCATTATCCAACAGATATTTTAGGAAGTCTTTTCTTAGGTTTAGGGATGTTGCATATTGAATTTCCTTATTATGATAAGTTGCGTTTCCAATGGCGTTTTAGAAGAAAACAAAATTAGGTTGTCACAAGGAAAATGCTGATGAATAAAGTATTGAATGAAAAATTAATAAATCAAATTTTATCAGTTGTAGCCTGCATTCCCGTAGGAGAAGTCGCTACGTATGGGCAAATTGCCAGATTGATTGGACGAGAAAAAAATGCTCGTTTAGTTGGTCGCGTCTTATCTCAGGCTGGATCTTATGGAAAATATCCTTGTCATCGTGTGGTTAATTCCGCAGGACGCTTAGCGCCAGCGTGGGAGGAGCAGAGACATCTTCTTTGGGCCGAAGGAGTGACTTTTAAAACGAATGGCTGCGTGGACTTGAAAAAACATCAATGGAAGCCAACTATTAATAAAGTGTAATAGAACTCCGAACGCGAGTTCTATTTTATTTTGTGGTAAAATGAAAGTTATGAAACCTTATAATTCTTTGAATACTTATTATCGAAAACTATTTGGAGAGAAGACCTTTAAAGTCCCAATTGACGCGGGGTTTGATTGCCCCAATCGAGACGGAACGGTTGCTCATGGCGGCTGTACTTTTTGTACGGTGTCAGGATCTGGTGATGCTATTGTAGCGCCAGAGGCTCCTATCCGTGAGCAATTTTATAAAGAAATTGCCTTCATGCATCGAAAATGGCCTGAAGTCAAAAAATATCTAGTTTATTTTCAAAATTTCACTAATACCCATGATAAGGTGGAAGTCATTCGTGAACGCTATGAACAGGCCATCAATGAGCCAGGAGTTGTAGGTATCAACATTGGAACCAGACCAGACTGCTTGCCTGATGAGACAATTGCTTATCTAGCAGAATTATCTGAACGTATGCATGTGACGGTAGAGTTGGGCCTGCAGACGACTTATGAAACTACTTCGCAATTGATTAATCGCGCACATTCATATGAATTATACGTTGAAACAGTTCAACGCCTACGGAGATATCCCAAAATTGAGATTGTTGCCCATTTAATTAATGGTTTGCCTGGTGAAAGCCATGAGATGATGATAGAAAATGTTCGGCGCTGTGTGACAGACAATGATATTCAAGGCATCAAGCTACATCTTTTGCATTTAATGACTAACACACGTATGCAACGAGATTATCATGAAGGGCGTTTGCAGTTGCTTAGCCAAGATGAGTATGTTTCTATTATCTGTGATCAATTAGAAATCATTCCTGAACATATTGTCATTCATCGGATTACAGGTGATGCGCTACGAGATATGTTAATTGGCCCTATGTGGAGTCTCAATAAATGGGAAGTGCTAAATGCGATTGAGCAAGAAATGAACCGTCGTGGCAGTGTTCAAGGATGTAAGGCAAAGGAGCAGCGATTTATATGTTAAGACCATTGCAAATGGCACATGCCTTTTTATCAGAAGTCATAACCAAAGAAGATATAGTCATAGATGCTACTATGGGAAATGGACATGATACTCTTTTCTTGGCACAATTAGCTAAAAAAGTCTATGCTTTTGATATTCAAAAACAAGCCCTCGAACAAACTACCAAGCGTTTAACAGAAGCTAAAGTAGATAATGTTGAATTGCTTTTAACTGGTCATGAAAATGTGGGGCAGTACATTAAGAGCACGAAGGCAGCTATTTTTAATTTAGGCTATCTGCCGTCAGCAGATAAGTCGGTAATTACCCAGCCACATACAACCATACAAGCGTTAGAAAAATTATGTCAGTGTTTAGTAGTTGGTGGTCGAATTGCTGTTATGATTTACTATGGGCATATAGGTGGTGATGTGGAGCGAGATGCAGTTTTGGATTTTGTTGGTCAGTTGCCACAGCAGGAATTTACAGTCGCTCTTTATAAAACTATCAATCAAATTAATTACCCCCCTTTTTTGGTGATGATTGAGAAATTAAGAACGACTTAACTGGAGATAATTATGGATAAACACTATCTACATGAAAAATTAAATAATTTGCGTAGTCAATACCTTGAGTCGACCAATGGAGAAATATTGAGCAAGCAATTAAATAATGCGCATATGAGCAAAAAGATGCTTCGGATTAAGAAAAAATTGGTCCATCTCGAAAGGGAACGCTGCCAAAAAATCATTGAACATCGTGATGTATCGAAAATTGAACAGAAAATTTCAGAGCAAAAAACTTTGTTTGAAAAATGTTGTAAACAAAAATAAAGGAGGAAAATGTGAGCTTACTCCTTTATATTATTATCTTCTTATCTGTTTTGATTGTTTCAAATGCAATGAATAAGCTATTTCCTAGTCTGCCAACACCTCTTGTACAAATTCTTTTAGGAATTGGCTTGAGATTTCTTCTGCCGATCGGCAGATTTCATTTGGAAACGGAGATTTTTCTAGCTCTTATCATTGGACCGTTACTGTTTCGGGAGGCAGAAGAAAGTGACGTTACTAGTATTCTTAAGCATTGGAAGATTGTGGTTTATTTAATTTTTCCAGTGATCTTTCTCTCTACTTTGAGTCTTGGCTTTTTAGCGCATGTACTTTGGGCAGTTCTTCCTCTTGCGGCTTGTATCGCAGTTGGGGCCGCTTTGGGGCCAACTGATTTAGTGGCCTTTGCGTCCTTATCTGAACGCTTTACCTTTCCAAAACGTGTAGAAAATATTTTGAAAGGTGAGGGCTTATTGAATGATGCGAGTGGTCTGGTTGCTTTTCAATTTGCTTTGATGGCTTGGATGACAGGAACGTTTTCTATTAAGCAAGCAAGTTTTTCTCTGCTTATTTCCATTATTGGTGGCTTTATAGTAGGCAGCTTTACTGCTTTTTTGAACCGGCAGTTACAAAAGTTACTTCATACGGTTCGAGCCTTAGATATTGCAGGAGAATTGTTGTTAGAACTAAGTTTACCATTATTGACTTTCTTTCTAGCAGAAGAAATCCATGTATCAGGGATTATTGCTGTGGTCGTGGCAGGAATTTTTAAGGCCAGTCGTTTTAAAAGGATTACTTTATTAGAAGCTCAAGTCAATATTGTGGCAGATACGATTTGGCAAACTATTACATTTATGTTGAACGGGTCTGTCTTTGTTATTTTAGGAATTGAGTTAGAAACGATAGCTGAGCCTATTTTGAAGAATCCTGTATATGATAATTTCTGGCTTCTTCTGACAATTCTTTTGTTAACGATTGTGTTGTTTACTATTCGTTTTGTAATGATTTCTGGCTTTTATTTTTTGAGAAGTCTGCGGTTGAAAAAAAGAATGTCAAATTATTGGAGGGATATGGCACTGTTTACTTTTTCAGGTGTGAAAGGAACGGTGTCTATTGCGACGATTCTCTTGATTCCAACAGCTTTAGAGAAAAAATATCCCCTTTTACTTTTTTTGGTGGCTGGAGTTACGTTACTTAGTTTTTTGACAGGACTTGTAGTATTGCCTCGGTTGTCAGAAAACAAAGAAGAATCATCAGACTACCTCATGCAGATTGCTATTTTAAATGACGTTGTCCAAGAATTGGAAAAAGAGTTGAAACACACTAAAGTTAAGGCTCCTCTTTATGCAGCTATTGATAATTATCATGGACGGATTGAGCATCTTATTTTAGAGCAAGAAGGAAAATCTGTTCAAAAGGACTTGACAGATTTGCAATTACTGATGTTAAGTATCGAAAGCGATGGTCTAGAACAGGCTTACGAAGAAAGGAATATTAGCAATCGTGCCTACTCCATTTATCAGCGCTATTTATGGAGTATGGAACAAAGAATCAATCGAAATCTCGCTTCGCGCTTAAACTATTTTTTGATTGTTTCTTTTCGAATTGTTCGCTTCCTACTTCATGAGGTATTTACGCTGGGTTCTACTTTTCGTAATTGGCTCAATCAAGATAGAATAAATCCTAGTAAAACTGAAAAAGAAGAAATTGCCGAGCTGTATTTAGCCAATACAGAAGTGATTATTAGTAGTTTAGAAAATTTGAAGGGTGTTTATAATACTGCACTCATCAATTTCTTACAAGATTCGCGCATTCGTGAGACAGCGATTATTGAAAGTGGTGCTTTTATTGAGCGGGTTATTACGCGTATCAAACCGAATAATATCAAGGAAATGCTGCGAGGGTACTATTTGGAACGGAAGATTATTTTTGAGTATGAACACGAAAAGCTCATCTCAGCGAGTTATGCAAAATATCTTCGTCAAAATGTTAATAATTTAGAAAACTATTCTTTAAAAGAAACTGCTAATACGTTACCATACGACATGATGGATTATGTTAAACAAAAATAATAAAACGGGAGCGGAGTGAGTACTTTGTTGCGAACCCCCTCCTTTTTTAGATAAAAAAATAAGCCCTGTGAGGCCTATTTGGTTGGAATGGATATTTCAATAAGATTTGTTGAATAGAGTGTCTTAATTCGAGATGCATCAATCGATTTTATATTAACCTTTCGTTTCAGAAAAAATTCTCGAATTTTTTCAACTTCTTGTTCACGAATGGCACGGTGTTTATTTGAAATCAGAATTTCATAATGAAGAGGGGCTTGCGTAAAGACGACGTCTGTATTTCCGGCGGAAAAAGTCTCAACTAGTGTAGCATCTGTACTTTCTAATTGACTTTGTACAAGGCGTGCATGGCTGTTTGTCGTGTTAATAAGCTTCATCTGACTTCCTCCTATATTCTATCCCTATTATAGCACTTTTCCATAAGAAATGTGAACAATTTCTCAGACTTTATGACTCTTTTTCCACATTTCAATTCCCCATTTATGGCTTCCACGTTTTAGTTTGGAAATAGCTTCTTCGATTGGAAGCCAAGCAAGCTGATTAAAATCCTCTAACGGTGCTTGTAATTTCTCATAATGGCTTACTTCATAAATGTAGGCAGGGTTATAAAAATAAGTGTCGCGGTGACGAGAATAGAAATATTCATCTGCTTCTCCGTAATATTGACCAATGTGAGCAGTAAAACCAAGCTCTTCAATCAGTTCACGTTTTAAGGCAGTCAAGTGATCTTCGCCTTGCTCAATCTCGCCTCCTGGTAAGAACCAAGCACCGTTTGGAGCCTGGACTAAAATTATATTTTCTTTCTTTTCGTCTGGAATAACTGCGTAAACACCATAGCGATTAACATATTGAATGCCTTCTTGTCTTTCTCCAAAAGTTGCGACTGTCATATTTGTTCCTCTTTTGTGACTAGTTTACTATTATCATAAAGGATGAAGTGGTTACTGTCAAGGGTTTAATAAGATTTCGTTTTGTTCAGTCACTTGTTATTAAAACAAGACAAGATTTGGCAAGTTATAATGGTATAATTATAGAGAGGTGAAAACATGACTCAAGGAAGATTACTAGGTATCATTTATTATCTACTAGGGAATGGGCATGCTACAGCACCAGCATTGGCTGAGAAGTTTGAGGTGTCGATTCGTACTATTTATCGTGATGTGGATCGGTTAAGCAGTGTAGGTATCCCTATTTATTGTAATCCGGGGAAAGGCGGTGGCATTTTTTTACTGGATTCATTTGTACTGGATAAAAGTTTACTATCGGCTCAGGAGCAAGAAGAATTGCTCTTATCTGTACAAGGCTTACAAGCTTTACGAGAAGAAAATCAAGTATTAGAAAAGCTGCAGGCTTTGTTTCAAATTAAAATGGATAACTGGCTACAAATTGATTTTACAGATTGGCGTGGACAAAAATACTATCAAGAAACGTTCGAGCAGATTAAGAGAGGAATCTTTCAGAGGCGGCTTCTTCAGTTTGACTACTTGAATCAACAGGGTGAAGAGATGAGCAGATGGGTTGAACCTATGCAATTGATTTTTAAAAGTCAAGATTGGTATTTATATGGATTTTGTCGGAGAAAACAGGATTTTCGGTTATTCAAACTAAGTCGAATCAATCACTGCCAGCTATCACCTGAAATATTTGACCGAGAGTTAAGACAAGCTGACTTTCAAAGTAAAGAAAACCAACAGGAAACAATTCGGCTACAATTGAAATTTGAAAAACATCAAGCTTTTCGTGTCTATGAAGAATTTTCTGGTTTGATTTCGACAGATGTGGTAGGAAATTTACTTGTAGAAGCAGAATTTCCGAATCATGACAGTCTTTATGCTTATCTTTTATCCTTTTTGGATGGAGTGGAAGTGTTAGAACCGCCTGAAGTGCGACAGAAATTAGCAAAAAAATTAAACGAAATTTTCCAAAAATATAAAAGTTGACAGAAACTGACAAGTTTACTTTGTTATGATTATGATAGAAAAACGAAAGGGGTAAACAAATGAAATATGAATGGAGAAAGGCTGAAAAAGCTATATATGGTGTGAAGGCAAGTCCGACGCTAGTGACGGTTCCTGACCAGACTTTCATTATGATTGACGGAGAAGGCAATCCAAATAGCTCTGATTTCTCTGAGCGAGTTTCGGCTCTGTACTCTCTTGCTTATGCAGTTAAAATGGATTATAAAAAATCCAATCCAGAGCTAGAAGTGACAGATTTTACAGTCTATCCGCTGGAAGGGATTTGGCGGCAAAAAGAAGCAGAAGTTTTAGTAAAAGATGACTTGGTTTATACAATTATGATTGCACAGCCGGAGTTTATCACCAGAGAAATGGTTGAAAAAGCTCTTGCAAAAGTAAAAGTGAAAAAACCAAATTTACACTATGATGAAATTCGCTTCGAACGAATGGATGAAGGAAATAGTATTGCAATGCTTCATGTAGGACCTTTTGACGATGAACCGCAAACTTTTGCGAAAATGGATGCTTTCTGTCAAGAAAATGGGTTAAAACGTTGTATGAATTACCATCGTGAAATATATTTGAACAACAAAAATCGAACAAGTCCACAAAAGCTGAAGACAATTTTGAGATACAGGGTTCAGTAACTAGAAATCACTCCTTAGAGAAACTTCTAAGGAGTGATTTTTGTATCTAATTAGCATTGTTATCTATTGTTGTCTTGGATTTATTCTCAGATTTTTTAGCTGGTTTGATGACAATCTTACCATTACTTGTCATGATAGCTTTGAGCTCTTTGTCGCTTGGATGTTCAAGATAGTAGTCAGTGATAGCATCCTCAATGTGATCTTGGATTGTCCGACGAAGTGGACGAGCTCCCATTTTCGGATCGTAACCAAGATTAACTAATTTTTCCTTGACTTTATCTGTTACATCTAGGTAAATGTCATTCGTGGCAAGCCGTTCATTGACATCTTTAAGCATCAAATCTACGATTTGTAGGAGATTTTCTTTGCTAAGAGATTTGAACTCAATAATACCATCAAAACGGTTCATAAATTCTGGACTGAAGAAGTTCCCTAATTCACCGATAACAGAATTGGTTCGTCCTTCACGCGCTGCACCGAATCCGACGTTTGCTTCAACTTTTCCAGTACCGGCGTTGGAAGTCATAATGATAATCGTATCTTTGAAACTGACTGTCCGACCTTGTCCATCTGTCAGACGTCCGTCATCCAGTACTTGCAAGAACATGTGCATGACATCTGGGTGAGCTTTTTCTATTTCATCAAGTAAAATGAGAGAATAAGGATTACGACGTACGCGTTCTGTTAATTGCCCAGCCTCTTCGTAGCCAACGTAACCTGGAGGAGCTCCGACGAGTTTTGCTACGCTATGTTTTTCCATATACTCACTCATATCAAAGCGAATCATGCTGTCAGCTGAACCAAAGAGCTCAATCGCTAATTGTTTAGAAAGTTCTGTTTTGCCGACACCGGTTGGCCCAACAAAAAGGAAAGAACCAATTGGTCGGTTTGGTGTACCTAGTCCAACTCGATTACGGCGAATAGCTTTGGCAATTTTATCAACAGCATCATCTTGACCAATGACATGAGTTTTCAAATCATCAGCCAGACTAATCAATTGTGATTGTTCCTTTTCTTTCAAGTCGCCAACTGGAATATTGGTCTTTTGCTCAATGATATGTTCAATGGTTTTTTCACTGATAAGAGGCGTATCTTGATCAGCCATTTTATTTTGCTGCATTTCTTTGTATTTGGCAATTTGGTCACGGAAATAAGCAGCTTTTTCAAAATCTTCATCACGAGTAGCTTGTGCCTTGAGATTTTCAGCTTCTACCAATCGTTGATCAATGACTTTTGGATCGACAAAGTTAAGTGTCAGATTCATCTTAGAGCCTGCTTCATCTAGCAAGTCAATGGCCTTATCAGGCAAGAAGCGATCTTGGATATACCGATTGGACAAGACAGCTGCTGCTTCAATGGCATCGTCGGTGTATTTGACGTGGTGATAGTCTTCGTATTTCTTTTGAATACCTTTGAGGATAGTGATCGTTTCTTCAACTGTTGGTTCATCAACTTTTACAGGCTGCATACGGCGTTCCAGTGCAGCATCTTTTTCGATAATCCGGTATTCATTGAGAGTTGTGGCACCAACTAATTGGAGTTCACCGCGAGCAAGTGCTGGTTTTAGAATGTTTCCAGCATCCATATTTCCATCACCAGCAGAACCAGCTCCAACAATTTCGTGAATTTCATCAATGAATAATATCACATCCTGACGAGAGCGAATTTCGTTCATGAGTTTTTGCATTCGTTCTTCAAATTGACCACGGATGCCAGTTCCTTGAACCAAGCTAACGACATCTAAGCGGATAACTTCTTTGCCTTGGAGTTTATGTGGCACATCACCGTCTACAATTTTCTGAGCCAAGCCTTCGACAACTGCTGTTTTACCGACACCGGGCTCTCCGATGAGGACAGGGTTGTTCTTCGTTCTACGATTGAGGATTTCAATAACACGAACAATTTCCTCATCACGACCAATCACGGGGTCAATTTCACCACGCCGAGCAAATTTAGTCACATTGATACCGAATTCCTCTAGGAGACCTTTAGGTTGCTGTGATGCTTGTTGGCGTGCACTATTGCCTTGATTGGAGCCATAGCCTCCATTGCCATATCCACCACCTGATTGAGTAGGAGGAGTCTGCGGTTCTTGATGATTTTGAAAATTCCCTATATTGCTAAAGAAATCATCAAATGGATCTAGGTTGTTTTGATTATTCATATTGGTCATGCCACGAAACAAGGCATTGTTTGGATCCGTTTTCATGATTTGATAACAATTTTGACAGAGGTCAACTTGATGTTGTTTCCCATTAACATTTGTGTAAAGATGAATGGTAGATTCATTTATTTTACAGTTTTGACAAAGCATACGCTACCTCTTTCTTTGAAAAATTTACTTGGCGAAGGTCAATTGGTCAATTATAGTCAAACTTCTTAATTTCATTATAGCAGTATTCTAAAACATTGCAAGGATAAAGTGTTAAAAGAGAGAAGTTTATATTTGAGCGTTTCATTTTGTGTTAAATTTACCAAAAATGGGTCTTTTGCTGGTATTTCATCTTTCATTTGTGGTAAAATAGTAACGTATAAATGAATAGGAGAAGGAAAATGGAATCACATTTAGTAAGAATTATCAATCGTTTAGATGCTATGACAAAAGATGGTGGCAATCTGAAACGTAATTTTGAACGTGACGGAGTTGTTGTAGCAGAAGTAGCTTATAGTTATGATGAAGAAAATGGCTCAGTTTTCACTTTGCGAGATGTTGCAGCGCGTGAAACATATACGTTTGATAGCATTGATTTGATTGCGATGGAAATCTATGAATTGTTGTATTAAGTTTGTAAGTCTCTAATAAGAATATCCTCTAAGTATCCACTTAGATGTGAACTGTATCCCAAAAGTCAGACACAAAAAATCTAGCTTTTGGAGTCAGTGCAATATTGTCAAGTTGTTTCCTGTTCATTCAGAAAGCAGAAGGAGAATTTAACATGGTAAGGCCGACTAGCAAGACTGAGTTGATTAGTGCAGCGACACAGCAATATGCAAAGCTACAGTCATTGATTTCTCAATTAACAGAAGAAGAGTTGAATACCCCATTTGATTTTTCAAAAGATGAGAAACGGAAAGAAGCTCATTGGAAGAGAGATAAAAATCTTAGAGATGTTCTCATTCACCTTTATGAGTGGCAACAATTACTTCTCAATTGGGTATATTCTAATCAAAATGGTGTAGAAAAGTCATTTTTACCACTAGCTTATAATTGGAAAAACTATGGTGAGTTGAATGTGGCATTCTGGCAGAAGCATCAACAGACTTCGTTAGAAGAAGCAACTAAAATGCTTCACCAATCTCAGAAAAACGTGCTGGTTTTAGCTGAAAATTTTACGGATGAAGAGTTGTTTTCAAAGGGCATCTATAAATGGGTTGGAGGGAGTACCCTCGGCTCCTACTTTATTAGTAGCACATCAAGTCATTATGACTGGGCTATGAAGAAGTTGAAAGCACATCGAAAGAACTGTAAAAGTCAGTAAACAATCAGTAGGGTTGGTAGCAAAAAGACAAACAACATACAATGGCTAAGAGAGCAAATCCAAAGAACTTCACACCATTCTTTGATATGTCAAAGCGAATCCAAGGTTATTCCGTTCGAAGGTTGGCAAAAGTAACTTATCAAGTAAGGTGGTGGGGCAGAACGAAAAATTGAATATGTTTAGTTTCGCTCTCTTGTTTTTAGGCTCAGGTTACTCAAGAGACCAGGAGACTGTTGAGGTGGTGAATAAAGAAAACGAAGTGTTTATCAAAGAAATTTGTTGGAGCCTAAAAGACGAACAAAATTGTGACTTGCTCCGCAAGTTCTGTTTGCAACCTAAAAGCAGTGCTTTAAGCATTAGCTACCGTGTCAAAGGCTTTCGACCATAATAAAATGAGGCTGAGATCTTTTTCTCAGCCTCTTTATATGAATGGTTTCTGTGTTCTACTTGCTATTATCACCCATTAGTAAGTCTTTAGGTTGTTTACTAAGGAGTGTGACTGAAGCAATGAGGACGGAAACGATGACAATGGCAAGTCCAAAGATGACCACCTTGGTCATATCATCAGGAGATACATGTACATTGAGGCTAGTGAGGGTCTTGTTAAAGCCATCCACTTCAGCCCCGCCTCCAAGATTGGCGCTCTTACCTTCTCGAGCTAGTTTTTCAGCAATACCACTGGTAACTTGTTTTAAAATGCTATTTCCCATCACCTTGCTGACAGCACTACCTGCAAAGTAAGCACCAATGAAGCTAAATATACTTACAAAGAGAACTTCTGTGATAAATTGGAAGAAAATCTTTGTTTTGCTAATTCCCATTGAAAGCATGATTCCCATTTCTTTTCTACGACCATTGATCCATAAGAACAAGACTAGGGTAAGAACAATCGCTCCAAAGATTAGAGTTCCGATTAAGAGATTTCCAGTAACGCCATAAATACCGTTAATAGAAGATTGAAGTGCTGGGAAGTTGCTTGTACTCTTAACAAGGGTGTAGGCTTCCCAATCAATAGATGATATTTCTTTTACTTTCGCCATCACTTTATCAATATCTTGGCTACCGTTTACAAAGAAAGTAGCATCTTGATAAATAGCGTTTTTATCTGTTGAACCTTGTAAAGTTTTAGTCGTTTCTAAATCTGTGATAAAGGTATTTTCATACAATTCTTGAGGACTAGAAACGCCTCCTTTATTTTTTCCGTCAAAAATTCCGATAACTGTCACTTTAGTAGTTTTATTAGCTTTGCGAACGTTATCATAGTCATAAGTATTCGATTTTATATTAATCGTATCGCCGACTTTAAGTTTGTTCTTTTCTGCAAAATCTTTATGAATTAAAGCAACATTTTTGTCATTTTTGTTGATATGTCTACCTTCAACTAGTTTGAAGGTTTCTGCGGTAAATTTATCATCTTTAGATGAATCGTTGATACCTGTTGCCATAATGGCACGGCCGAATTTTTGTTTTCTATCTTCGCTTTCAAAGTCGGTTTCTCCAGATTCAACCAATTGGTGATCAATTAAGTCAGCGACAACATTCATTCGTTTGATGTAGCCAGAGATACCTTTAACTTTTTCCACAGCTTCGATATCTTCGCCTTTAAGATTTCCTGCTCCGCGAGGGGTACCTTGGTTCACTTCGCGGTTAATCTGCATTGAGAAACTGCTAGTGATATTTTTGAAAGTCTCTTTTGAAGCAGCGTCTGTTGCATTTTTAACAGCAATACTGCCAAGTGTTAAAGTAGAGATGGCTAACAGGATTAAAAAGATAATCAGTGTTTTTATTTTTTTGCGCCATACATAGGCAAGGGCGTTCTTTATCGTTAACATATAATTTCTTCTCCTTGGAGGTCTTATTTATAATTCTTAGTGACTTCGACTAAGTTCTTATTGCTTAACTCTAAGACGACGTCCGCTTTATTAGCTAACTCTTTACTGTGTGTTACAACAATCACACATTTATTTTTTTGTTTAGCTGATTTAATTAGGACTTCAATGATGTCCATGGCAGTACCTTCATCTAAGTTCCCAGTTGGTTCATCTGCTAAGATAATTGGTGCTGTAGATGCAAGAGCGCGTGCAATAGCAACCCGTTGCTGCTGGCCACCTGATAATCGTAATACGTTACGATGGATTTCTTTTTCGTTGAGTCCAAGTTGTAGTAAGCTATCTTTACTTGCTTGGGAATTTACGAGTCGAACATTCTCCATCGGAGTTAAGTAATCGATTAAATTATAATTTTGGAAAACCAGGGAGATTTGTTTCCGTCTGTGATGGTTATAGCCTTTTTGAGCGATGTCTTGATCTTCAAAGAGGATTTTTCCTTTTGTAGGAGTATCAAGTCCTGCAAGAAGGGAAAGCAAGGTTGATTTTCCTGCACCAGATTTCCCTATAATAGCATAAAATTTTCCTTCTTCAAATGAAGCTGTGATCTGATTCAATACATTTTCTTGTAGGCTATTGTATTGGTAACTAACTGAATCCATTTTTAAAATTGTCATGTTTTGTCTCCTTAACTTATATCGGTTAAAATATCTTTTGGTTTTTTATGTAGGATAATAGAAGATGAACCTACTACTGCAAGTAAAATAATGATGAGCAGTATTCCATAAGTCATCAAAATAGTAGAGGTATGTAACTGCGGAACGATATTTTCAAAAATAGCGGATGAGCTATCTTGTTGTTGACCGCCTTTTATAAACCCTTTGAATACCATAGTGGAAATATAAGAGCCACTAATAGAAGCTAGTGCCATACTAAATACTGATATGATAACCAGTTCCAGTATGAATTGAGAGATAATCATCGCTTTTGAAATACCGAGAGATAATAGTACTCCGATTTCATAAATCCTTTCTCTCAACCAGAACATGAGAATCAAGGAAAGAACGATGATACTTCCAATAATGATACTGAAAGTTAAAACATTAATAATCTGTTTGAAGCTGGTAACAGAAGAAGAAACTGCTTCAAAAGCCTTAGAATTTTTAACAAGATCAGTTTGCTTCCAATCAATTTTTGACTTTTTGACTGTATTAATGACTTTATCAATTTGATTTGGATTTGATACGAAATAAACGGCTGCAGATAATTTATAATCAGCTGGTTTGTAGCCTTGTAAGTATTGGCTCGATTCATAGTCCATATAGACAGTATTTTCTGTCGCATCTGAGCTTAAACCTGTTTGTTTCTCTTCTTTTTTTCCAGAGAAGATACCAGCAATTTCAAACTCTACTTCATGGAGTTGTTTAGCATCCTCATCCTTTAAGGAAGCTCCCTTTAGTTTTAGTTTATCTCCAACCTTTAAATGGTTCTTTTTAGCTAATTTTTCATGGATGAGAATCTTGGATTTATCACCTTTACGAATTGGCTTTCCTTGTTCAAGTTTGAAAACACCACTTGCAAAGGTTGTTTCTAGAGTAGAATCACTTGTTCCTAATGCAGCAACCAGATTGTTGAGGACAGGGTTTTGATTGTCTCTTGTGACACCTTGTTTTTTCTTAACAACAGTTTTATCTGTCAAACTTGCTAAAGCATCGTATTTGAAGTTGAATTTTGAAATTTCTTTATTCTCAAGTAATTTTTCTGCTGTTTTTAGTGAAAGTGGTCGTTCAAGTGTTTTACTAGTTATGGTAAAGCCGGTATTAGATGCGTCATAGATTTTCTTTTCGATATTATTAGTTGTTCCCATAATGGAAAAACTACTAGTTAAGGCAGTTGAAATGAGAGTAAGTATCAGAAATACAAGAAGAGTTTTAACTCTTTTTCTACTGATGTAATTCAAAGCCTGTTTGGCTATTTGCATAATTTTCTTCCCTTCTATATATTTTTAAACTAAATCGGTACCGTGTTCTATGTTAAAGCAGTTACCTTAAAATAGTTTTAAGGTTTAAGGTAATTTTAAGTTTTTTGGCTGATTTTTTTCTGTTTTTTATGTAAATTTTTATAAAATATTAAAAGCTGAAAGAAGGAAGGAATTCTACGATCGTTTGATTGATAACGTTTTATAAGAAAAAGCAGTCATTTTTTTGTTATATGTTATAATAGAATGAAGAAATTAGAAATGAGATGGATATGACAAAGATAATTGATGGTAAGGCTTTGGCAGAAAAATTGCAAATACAGTTAGCAGAAAAGGTTAGAAAATTAAAAGACGAAACAGGATCGATTCCAGGTCTTGTAGTGATTTTAGTGGGAAATAATCCAGCCAGTCAGATTTATGTACGAAATAAAGAGCGTTCAGCTTTAGCAGTGGGGCTTCATAGTGAAGTGGTACGTTTGCCAGAAACGACTAGCCAAGAAGAATTACTTGCTTTGATAGAACGATACAATCAAGACTCAGCTTGGCATGGTATTTTAGTGCAATTGCCTCTTCCAAAACATATTGATGAAGAAGCGGTGCTGTTAGCGATTGATCCCGATAAAGATGTGGATGGCTTTCATCCGATGAATATGGGGCGACTCTGGAGTGGCCATCCTGTTATGATTCCCTCAACACCTGCTGGTATTATGGAAATGTTTCATGAGTATGGTGTTGACTTAGAAGGCAAACGTGCGGTGGTCATTGGACGAAGTAATATTGTGGGTAAGCCGATGGCACAGCTTTTGCTTGCTAAAAATGCAACAGTAACCCTGACGCATTCACGAACACATCATTTATCAGAGATCACAAAAAAAGCTGATATTTTGGTTGTCGCCATTGGTCGTGGTCACTTTGTGACGAAAGATTTTGTTAAAGAAGGTGCAGTCGTGATTGATGTGGGGATGAACCGTGATCAGAATGGTAAATTGATTGGCGATGTAAAATTTGATGAAGTATCAGAAATCGCTAGTCTCATTACTCCTGTGCCAAAGGGCGTTGGTCCCATGACCATTACTATGCTCATGGAACAGACATATAGAGCCTGCAAACGGAGTTTGAATAAATAGAATGCGACATGTCTTCGATTTTGGAGACATGTCTATTTCGTTTATGGTAAAATAAAGATAAACAAGGGTGTCACTTTTCTACTGGCATAAGTGAAGGGAGAAAACATGAAAGTGGTAGACTATACATTATTGAAAAAGGTTATTCAGCCACGTGCGCTGAATGGTCACAAGGGAGAGTATGGTCGTCTGTTATTGATTGGCGGTACTTATCCGTTTGGTGGCGCAATAATAATGGCAGCAATGGCTGCGATCTATAGTGGAGCTGGCTTGGTCACAGTGGCAACAGATAAGGAAAATATCCCATCGCTGCATGCACAATTACCTGAGGCAATGGCTTTTGATATTCGGGACGAGAAATTATTGAAAGAACAGGTACAAAAGGCAGATGTGCTATTGATTGGTCCAGGTTTGGCTGAAAATCCTCTTGAAAAAGCTACTTTACGGTTGGTAATAAATCTTGTTAGTGAACGTCAAGTTTTTATCATGGATGGTGGAGCCATTTCTTTTTTTAGCAAAGAAGTTTTGCCATTTCCAAAGGCACATACGATTTTTACACCACATCAAAAAGAATGGGAACGGTTGAGTGGATTAAAGCTAACAGAGCAGACACTCGAAAAAAGTCAAGAAGCAGTTAATGCTTTTCCTGTTAAAACTATCGTTGTTCAAAAAAAGCATGGAACGACTATTTTTCAAAGTGGAAATCGGAACTGTTTTCAACTGTCCATTGGAGGTCCGTATCAAGCAACAGGCGGTATGGGAGACACACTTGCAGGTATGATTGCAGGCTTTACAGGACAATTTAAAACGAGCTCTCTACTAGATCGTGTAACTGCCGCTGTCTATCTTCATTCGGCGATTGCAGAGGAGTTGAGCAAAAAATATTATGTGGTCTTGCCAACAGAAATTAGTAAAGCGATTCCTAAGTGGATGAAGAGATGGTGCCGTAAATCATGAAATTTATAAAAAATTCTTGTCTTTAAAGTGGTCGCATGGTAACATAAAAGTAAGAAGGGAGGTTAATTATGAAGGCAACAATGAAAGATGTCGCTGAGCTAGCTGGAGTAGGAGTTGGAACAGTTTCACGTGTTGTAAACGGTTATCGAGTAAAAGATTCTACATACCAAAAGGTTCAAGACGCTATTCAAATGTTGGATTATACTCCAGATGAATATGCTAGAGGATTAAAAACAAATCGAAGTAATATTGTTGCTTTGATTATTCCAACAATTTGGCATCCTTTTTTCTCTGAGTTTGCTTATTATGTTGAAAAGGAATTGCTGAAAAAACAGTATAAATTATTTATTTGTAATGCAGATGGAGATGCAGTTAATGAAATTGAATACATCGAAATGTTAGAAAAAAATAAAGTAGATGGCATTATTGGGATTACTTACTCAGATATCGATCGCTATATTTCCTCTAGTCTCCCTTTTGTCAGCTTTGACCGCCATTTTTCAGAAAATGTCGCTTATGTGACTTCGGAAAATTATATTGGTGGACAAATTGCAGCAAGAGAACTATTAGAGCGAGGGGCTAAACAGTTAGCATATATAGGGGGAACTAATATTCATGAAAATGAAACAACACAGAGGAAAAGAGGATTTTATGCAGAAGCAGAGGCACAAGGTTACTCTGTTTTGAAATTAGATATGTCAGAACCTTTGTTGAATCCTAAGCAACAAATTGCAGATTTTTTGGTAGCACATCCACAGATTGATGGTATTTTTACAGTCAATGATTTTATGGCACTAGATGTCATGAAAGTAATGGAAAAATTAGGGAAAACAGCACCCGTAGATTATCAAATTATTGGTTTTGATGGCTTGCGCAATGCTGCAGACCAGACTTACTTACTCTCAACAATTGCGCAATCATTGGACTTGATAGCCCAAGCTTCAGTTAATTTATTGCTTCGATTAATTGCAAAAGACAAAGTTGTCGAATCAAGAGTTACTATTCCAGTTCATTTTGAAGAAGGGGGTACAACGAAAAAGAAGGAATTTGACGAAAAAGTATAAAAAGTGTTGACTTTTGATGAAAGCGCTGTTATAATAAGGTTATAAAAATGAAACGTTTCCAAAAAGCAAGAAGACCTAGCGGTCTTTCTATTTAACGCAAATATTGAAACGTTTCCAAAAAGGAGAGGCTTATGCGTAAAGGTATTGTTTTATCAATGGTTGCAGCTTTGTCAATCGGAGTGTTAACAGGTTGTAGTGGAAGTTCTAATAAAAGTTCAAAGAGCGCATCCAATGATGTAAAAGTTTGGGTTCAATTTTCTGATGAAACTGCTGAAGGAAAAGCTTGGGAAAAAGTCGTTCAAAACTTTAACAAAAAATATAGGGGTAAATACAAAGTTACGACAGAGTATATTCCTCGTAGTGGAAGCGGAGGCGGATACGAAGATAAGGTTAATGCCGCCATTTCAACGAATAGTCTTCCTGATGTGATTACACTTGATGGTCCCAACACAGCTGCTTATGCAAAATCAAAGGTTATTGCACCATTAGATAAGTATCTAAAAGATAACAACATGGATGATGTTCTTGATAGTATCAAGCAACAAGGTACTTATGATGGGAAATTCTATGCTTTTGGCTATTCAGAGTCAAACGTTGGCATTTATTATAATAAAAAAATGTTCAAAGAAGCTGGTATAGATGAAGCAAGCTTGCCAACTTTGAAAAAACCTTGGACTTGGGATGAATTTAAAGCGATTAGCCAAAAATTAAAAAATCATTTTAAAGAAGCTGCGATTGATTTCCGCCTCAATTCAAATGATGAAATGTTGCCATATGCTTATATGCCCCTGATTTGGTCAAATAGTGGTACGGTTGTTAATAAAAAGGGAACAAAGGCTGCAGGCTATTTTAATGCCAAAGAAAGCGTAGAAGCAGTTCAATTTATTCAAGATCTTATTAAACAAGGGTATACAACAGTTAGCCCAGTTGAAAAGGGGTTTGAAACCGGAAAATATCCAATGGTTTTGAGTGGTTCGTGGACAATTGCTGACTTACAAACTAATTACAAAGATATTGATTTCGGTATTTTACCATATCCGGTATCTAATAAGACAAAGAAATTAGTCTCTCCTTCAGGAAGCTGGCAATTGGCAGTCACTACTAAGTCTAATAAAAAAGTAGCAGCGGCTGAATTTGTCAAATTTGCAACCAATACAGAATCAAGTGAAATCTTAAGCTTGGGGAATAGCGTTTTGCCAATTCGTAAATCAACTATCAAGAATATGCAAAATAAGGTTTCTGAACCAATGAAATTCTTGATGGAACAAAATGCAGCGACTGCTCATGCGCGTCCAGTTGTTGTAGCTTATCCACAAGTATCTCGGGCATTCCAACAAGCTATGCAAGATATTAGTTATTATAAGGAAAATCCAAGTGTTCAAAAAGTACTAGATTCACGTGCAAAAGAAATGCAAACAGCAATTGATGATTCCTTGAACAAATAGAATCTGTTCTAATCTTTGAGATGAGGCAATGTCCTAAAAAGCGGCTCTGTTTCATCTCCGTTTTATTTCAAGAAGAAGGAGATTTATTATGGTTCAAAAGAAGCGTCAGAAATTAAAAGAAAATTTATTAGGTTATGGTTTTTTATCACCTGCATTGATTCTTTTGTTGATTTTCTTAGTCATTCCGGTTGGAATGGTAGTCTATTACGCCTTTACGGATTATTATTTATTAACACCGAATGAGCGTAAATTTATTGGATTAGCTAATTTTGCTCGTTTGCTTAAAGATCCTACATTTCTGAAAAGCGTCTTAAATACGGCACAATTTGTTATCTGGATTATTCCAGTTCAGCTGGGTGCAGCTCTTGGGATGGCTTTGATTGTCAATAAAAAGCGAAAAGGAAATATGTTTTTCAAGGTTGCATTTTTTGCGCCAGTTGTTATGTCTTTAGTTGTTATTTCTATTTTGTGGTTGTATTTGCTCAATCCAAATAATGGTTTATTAAATGCTTTATTAAATAAAATTGGCATTGCTTCTCAACCATTTTTGAGAAGTCCAAAACAGGCTATGTATGCTATCGTGTTTGTCTCTGCTTGGCAAGGTGCAGGTTATCAAATGTTACTCTTTCTTGGTGGAATGCAAAACATTCCTCAAGATGTTTATGAAGCCGCAGAATTGGATGGTATTACTAAGTGGCAACAATTTCGCTATATCACCATGCCCCTCTTGAAGCCCACTGCTTTGTTTGTGCTCTTAACGACCTTAATTTCAGCTTTTAAATTGATTGTACAACCAATGGTTATGACGCAGGGTGGCCCAATGAACTCTACAATTACCATGGTGTACTACATTTATCAACAAGGATTCACTGATCGTTTAGTCGGTTACTCTAGTTCGATTGCTCTAGTGTTTACAACTTTGATTGGTATGATTAGTCTCGTGCAAAGACGTATCTTGAAGGAGGATGAATAATATGAAGCGAAAAAGGATAAAACCAAATACTATTTTGGAATATGTTCTCTTGCTTTTGTTAGCAGCACTCTTTCTTTTTCCAATGCTTTGGATGGTTGTTTCTTCTATGAAGCCAGAGGCAGAAGTTTATAAAAATTTAACAGGTTGGCAGGCCTTTTTGCCAAGTTTTAATCCACTAAATTGGTTTAAACCATACCAAGAAGTATTGGCACGATTTAGTATTTTAACCTATTTGTCTAATAGCTTGTTTTATGCGGGGACTTTTGCTATCGGATCGATTATTATTAATTCACTGGCAGGGTTTGCATTTGCTAAAATAAATTTTTCGGGGAAAAAGTATTTATTTGGATTTTTATTGGGATTGCTTATCATTCCAATGGAAACTATGCTCATTCCTCAATTTACGATTATCAATACTCTGGGGTTGGTCAATAATCGTTTAGCAGTTATTATTCCAGGTTTAGCAAGTATTTTTAATATCTATCTTTTTAGAAATTTCTTTATTGCTATTCCAGAGGAAATTATTGAATCTGCTAGAATGGACGGAGCTAGTATTTTACGTATTTTCTTTCGGATTATGTTGCCAATGTCAAAACCAGCAATTGCAACGGTTGGTGTGCTTTCCTTTATTTCCAGCTGGAATGATTATATTTGGCCTTTAATGGTGTTAACAGATTCTTCAAAATTTTCCATGCAAGTTGCTATTACTACAATCAATACGACACAGCCTGTTTACATCAATCAAGTAATGGCTGTGTTGACCATATCAACTATTCCACTGATTTTGGTTTATATCGTTGCTCAAAAATATATTATCCAAGGTTTAGGTGGATCAGGTACAGGGATTAAGTAGGTAATATATGAAAATAAACATTCAAAAAGCAAACGAATATATAGCTAATCACCGACATAAAGTAGTGAATCAGTACAGAGGCAAGCTTCACCTGTTGCCTCCAATTGGCTGGATGAATGATCCTAACGGGTTTGTCTATTTCAAAGGAGAGTATCATCTTTTTTATCAATTTCACCCTTATGATAGCATTTGGGGGCCTATGCATTGGGGACATGCAAAGTCGAGAGATTTGGTCCATTGGGAGGAATTACCAGTTGTCTTAGCACCAAGTGAAACTTACGACCAAAACGGTTGTTTTTCAGGTAGTGCATTGGTTGTAGATGATAGATTGGTACTTATTTATACAGGCCATGTTGAAGCTGGTGAGGAGCGGATAGAAACCCAGTGTATTGCGACATCTAAAGATGGTATTGTTTTTGATAAATACGTTGGTAATCCTGTTATCTCACAAGAACAAATTCAAAGAATTGCGGATATTGCAGATTTTCGAGATCCGAAAATGTTCAAATATGGGAATATCTATTATACTGTTGTAGCTTCTAAAACAGCTGATTCACGAGGTCAAATTCTTCTATTTGAATCAACAGATGGTTTCAATTGGCAATTCAAATCCGTTCTTCTGGAAGGAAATCAGGAAGAAGGAATCATGTGGGAGTGTCCAGATTTATTTGAATTAGACGGTAAATGGGTGCTTATGATATCACCAATTGAAATGAAACGGCAGCAATATCAGTATTGGAATATCAATTCAACGCTGGTCTTTATTGGGGAAATAGATTGGAAAATTGGACGCTTTAAAGTCGAACATCAACACGAAGTGGATGGTGGTTTGGACTTTTATGCTCCACAGACCTGCGTGAATGATACAGGAGAGCGATATCTGGTTGCTTGGATGCAAATGTGGAATCGGACCATTCCTTCTCACGAACTGGGACATGGATGGTCTGGCATGATGACCTTGCCTCGTAAACTTTCCATAAAAAACAATTGCTTGTATCAAGAAATTCCTCGTAGCCTATTTCAACAATTGGATGTACAGGGGAAAATTATTTTATCCGATAAAGAAGCTGTTTTGCGTCTTGAAAACAGTGTGAGACAACAGCAGTATATTCGTCTAGAATTAGAACAATTAGGTGATTTTGAACTTCAATATGCTAAAAATGAGCATAATCAATTCATTAAAATTGCTTATTCTCAAAAAAATCAAATATTAGAATTCAGTCGTGTAGGAGTGGGGTATGCAATTAAAGGAAAAGAAGAGCCGTATTCTGATACTCGCTATATGAGGTTAACATCATTGGACGAACCATTTATATTAGAACTTGCCCGCGATACAAATTCTTTAGAGTTGTTTATAAATGGTCAGACTATGTCTATGACTTTTTATGAAAAAAAGTTTGCCCATGATTTAGTATTGAAAAGAGAAAATAACTTTATAAAGGGGTGTTTAGAATTATATAATATTTCTTAACTTCTGCGATCTTTAGTTTATAAAATGCTTCTTATAAAATAACCCAATCGTTTTTCGATTGGGTTTGTGTGTATAAAAGTGAATAATTCATATAGTTCTCTACTAACTTTATAAATTCTGTTTAAAAAAATAAACTGTTTTTCTCCAAGAATCAATGCTATCTTGGAGCAGTCTTTCCCAAGGAATCTGATGATATCGATGATTTCCTTGATAAGCAACAGTTAACATATGTCTGCTATTGGGATATATAGCTAAATCTGAGACATATTTTTGATTGACCTTTTTCAGAATATTTAAAGAAGCTTGATAAGCTGGCCAAATTTCGTCATTTGGAGATGCAATTAGTAAAATATTAGCTTGTATTTTTTCTACAGGAATGATACTTTGTGGATTGAAACTACAAAGTTGCTTAAAGAATCTTTGTTTTATTAACTTTATAATGGAAAAAGCTGTGTAAGGCAGTTCGTTATTATGATAAGTCCAAGAAGAGGCCTTTGAATTTTTGTACCCTTTCAATCCTTCTAAAACTGCCATAGATGGGGAATTTAATACTAAGCAATGAATATCCGAAAACAAAGAGGCGGCAACTAAGGCAAATTCAGCTCCTTTTGAACGACCATATATTCCTATCCTATCAGAAGCAATATCGCTTTTTCCTTTAAGGAAATCAATTGCCTCTTTAATAATTTCTAACGGAATTTGATTTAGATTTTGATGTACCCCATCTAAGCCAAAATAAGCAAGTGCTAAACAGGCGAAGCCATGATTTGATAATAGCTGAGCGATGTTTTGGGCTTTTTCAATTCGACCATCACTTCCGCTAAGTACGATGATAGCAGGCATTTGTTGTTGATTCTTTCTACAGAAAAGGCGACCAATTGCTTGTTTAAATTGTACTTCATGGTAGTTGGTGTCTGGATCCAAATAATACCTTTCAAATTGAATTTCTTCTAGTATTTCTTCTTTTTGAATTACTTGAATTTGTAGATGAAAGCTAGGAAATAAGGGGATGTTTTTGATGTTTTTAGATAATTTCTTCTTTTCTTGACTTGTTGGTTGGAGATTGAAAAATAACCCCATTTCGCTTACTCCTGTGTAAGAACCAGAGATAGCAGGAGTTTTGTTTAGAGAGATGCTTCCTTTTGCGTTTGTCAGAAAAATAGCTTGAGACTGCCAAATAGTATCAGGAGATAAAGCCATTGATGTATTAATATTATAATAATCTCGACTAATCATTCGGACAGTTGCTTCTTGATAAGGATGTAAACCAGTAATTCTGATATTAAAAGGTGAGTCAGCAAATAAATTAGGACTTTCTACAAAAATTTTTACAACCATTTTAACCTCCCTCTGTTAAGTGCGTTTCACACAGTAATAAAAACAATTAATCTAACCAGGGTAAAGTTTCCCATAGTAATTTTGTTTCTTTCATTAAGTTTTCAAATGAATCAATTATCTCGGGGGGATAATTATTCAAAATTTTTAACAGTTCTTGACTAAGATATTGCTGTTGCTCTTTATGAATTTTTAAAATTTTTTGACCTGTATCGGTTAGAACCAATTGATATCCGATTTTAGAGGTGCGAGATGGTAACTTTTTGACAAGATATTTTGTTTCTAATCTTTTTATCATCTGACTAATTGCAGAACGAGAAATATTTTGAAGTTTAGAAAGCTCTATCATGGAAATCTTATTATTTTTGCCAATTTCAACAATTGTATGAACTTCTGCAAGGGTTAAATTTTTAAATGCTTTAATCCAATGTTGCTGCTTTTCCAATTGTAAATAGGCTTGTATGAACGATTGAAATAATTGATTGAAAGAATATAGTTCTTTTTTATTCATAGCTCCTCCTTGTTAAGCTGCTTAACATTATAACAAAATCTTTGTATAGAAGTCAATAGAGTAGGCTTCTATCTTGCGAATGTTTAGATCATATCTATGAAATACTTGTTATTTTTTAGTACTTTGTGTAGTTTAGCAAGCTCATTGAGGAAGGATCAGCTTGAAGTCTAGGAAACTAGGCTTTTTACACTTTTATGAATTCTGTCAATGATTTTTTATAGATAGTTTGGTATAATAAACATTACAAATGAAGAAGAACTATAGGGGAAGAAAGGAGAGAAATGGCTGAGTATTTATCTGTATCGACCTTGACTAAATATTTAAAGTTAAAGTTTGATAAAGATCCTTATTTAGAGCGGGTTTATTTGACAGGAGAAGTTTCCAATTTTCGCAAACGTCCGAATCATCAGTATTTCTCTCTCAAAGATGAAAAGGCTGTTATTCAGGCAACAATCTGGGGCGGAGTTTACAAAAAGCTAGGTTTTGACTTGGAAGAAGGCATGAAAATCAATGTTGTCGGCCGGATTCAGCTTTATGAGCCAAGTGGCTCCTACTCTATTATCATTGAAAAAGCGGAGCCCGATGGTGTAGGGGCTTTAGCAATTCAGTTTGAGCAGCTAAAAAAACGATTAGGGAAAGAAGGCTTGTTTGAGACTCGATTTAAACAAACCTTACCACGATTTCCTAAGAAAATTGGGGTAGTGACTAGTCCTAGTGGTGCAGTGATTCGTGATATTATTACAACTGTTAGCCGTCGTTTTCCAGGAGTAGAGATTATTCTTTATCCAACCAAAGTACAGGGAGAAGGAGCTGCTACTCAGGTGGCAGATAGTATCCGTCGTGCTAATACGCGAAGGGATTTAGATGTCCTTATCATCGGCCGAGGTGGTGGGTCAATTGAAGATCTTTGGTCATTTAATGAAGAAATTGTTGTCCGTGCCATTTTTGAATCTCAAATTCCAATCATTTCAAGTGTAGGGCATGAAACAGATACGACTTTGGCAGATTTTGTTGCAGATAGACGCGCTGCAACACCAACTGCCGCTGCAGAACTAGCAACGCCTGTAACAAAATTGGATCTCTTAGCGCACATACAGCAGCAACAAAATCGTTTGGCTACTGCTACATCTAATCGTCTTACTTATAATCGTGAGCGATGGGGTAAGTTGAGCCAGTCTGTCATTTTTCGTCAACCGGAACGATTATATGATGGCTATCTTCAAAAATTAGATCAATTAAATTTGCGACTCAAGCAACAAATTCGCGAATATTATAGTGAAGGGATGCAGCAAGCAAGGCTGTTAGAACATCGTTTGGAGGCTTTATCTCCCTTAAGGATGGTTCAGACTTATCAAGAACGTGCAGTCCAGTTGGAACGCCTTTTACGTAGCAATACGGCAGTGATTTATGATTACAAGGTAGCAGAAGTCAAGCGATTATCTGATGCATTGCTTATGTTGGATACCAGTCGAATTGTGGCTCGTGGCTATGCGATTGTTCAAAAAGACGACAAGGTGGTGTCGGGTGCCAAAGATATAGAAACAGGTGACAAGGTCAGTGTGGTTATGCGTGATGGTCATCTGGAAGTTGAGGTAAAAAATGTCAAAAGAAAAGAAATTTGAAGAAAATTTAGCTGATTTAGAAGTCATTGTGCAAAAGTTAGAAAACGGAGATGTCCCTTTGGAAGAAGCGATTTCTGAGTTTCAAAAAGGAATGCAACTTTCAAAAGAACTTCAAGCAACCTTAGATAAGGCAGAAAAAACACTAGTCAAGGTTATGCAGGCTGACGGCACAGAAACGGAAGTGGAATGAAACAAGACGAAAAATTGGTTAGAATTGGACGGACTATTGAGAATTTTTATGTTCAAAAGATGGTATCGGCTGATTTGATTGAAGCGATTCTTTACTCGATCAATGCAGGTGGCAAGCGGATTCGCCCTCTGCTGCTTTTGGAATTGTTAGAAGGTATGGGTTTGGAATTGACAGAGGCCCATTTTCAGGTGGCCGCAGCGCTTGAGATGATTCATACTGGAAGTTTGATTCATGACGATTTACCAGCTATGGATGATGATGATTATCGTCGTGGCCGTTTAACCAGCCACAAAAAATTTGGAGAGGATATGGCTATTTTAGCTGGGGATTCGCTCTTTTTGGATTCTTATGCCTTAGTAGCAGAAGCGGCATTACCTAGTCAGATTAGGGCAAACTTAATTGCAGAATTATCTCAAGCTGCTGGAACCTTTGGCATGGTTGGAGGTCAAGTTCTTGATATGCAAGGAGAAGGTCGTGACGTTAGTTTGGAAGAGTTACAGGTTATTCATGCTAACAAAACTGGTAAGCTCCTGACCTATCCTTTTATTGCAGCTGGTTTGATTGCTGAACTAGCAGAACCGCAGCAAGAAAAATTAAGAAAAACGGGTCAATTACTTGGACTAGCTTTTCAGGTGCGAGATGATATTCTAGATGAGACAGCTAGCTTTGAGGACTTGGGGAAGACACCACAAAAAGATGTAGCAGCAGGGAAGGCCACTTATCCAGCTATCTTGGGCTTGGATGGTGCTAAGCATTTCTTTGAAGAACAGTTGAGCGCAGCTGAGATTTTATTAGCAGAAGTAGAAATGGACATAGATTTTTCAGGGTCTGCTATCAGAAAAATAATAGAAAGTTTGAGGCTGAATGACGAAGGAAAGAGTAGATGTTCTAGCTTATAAGCAAGGTTTGTTTGAAACGAGAGAACAAGCTAAACGAGGGGTCATGGCAGGTTTAGTTGTTGCCATTGCCAATGGTCAACGTTTTGATAAACCTGGTGAAAAAATTGATGAAAGTATGGAGTTGAAACTCAAGGGAGAAAAGCTCAAATATGTCAGTCGTGGTGGTTTAAAATTAGAAAAAGCTTTGCAGGTGTTTGATATTTCAGTTGAGGAGCAGGTCACGTTGGACATTGGAGCCTCGACAGGTGGCTTTACGGATGTTATGCTGCAAAATGGTGCACAGCAAGTCTACGCAGTAGATGTCGGCACGAATCAGCTGGCATGGAAACTCCGTCAAGATGAGCGAGTGGTCAGCATGGAGCAATTTAACTTTCGTTATGCTGAAGCAACTGATTTTGAGAAGATACCTAGTTTTGCCTCCATTGATGTCAGTTTTATCTCGCTTCATCTCATTCTACCAGCTTTGCATAAGGTTTTGGCTAAAAATGGAGAAGTTGTGGCACTCATTAAGCCGCAGTTTGAGGCCGGTAGAGAGCAAATTGGCAAGAATGGAATTGTAAAAGATAAAAAAGTGCATCAAGCAGTTTTAGAAAAAGTAACGGACTTTATGGTTGAAGCCGGATTCTCTGTCAAAGGTCTGGATTTCTCCCCTATTCAAGGTGGACATGGGAATGTGGAATTTCTGGCCTATTTAGAAAAAAGGCTTCACCCCGAAAACCTAGTAAAGCCAATGATTACAACTGTCGTGGAAACAGCACATAAGGAATTTAAGGATGAATAAAAAAGAAAGATTAGAAAAAATTAGACATTTTGTGTCGGACTATGAAGTTGGAACACAAGAAGCCATTGTAGAATATCTGAAACAATCGGGAATCACAGCAACACAGGCAACCATTTCACGAGACATTAAAGAGTTGGGAATTGTCAAAATTCCGCAGAAGGATAACACCTATATCTATGAATTACCAAAATCAGCTAGTACAAGCTTAAAATTAGCGGATAACAATATTTTAGACTCTGAGTTGTTAAGAAATATGATCAACCTTCGCCTTGTCCCTGGAAGCACAGCTTTTGTGAAGCGACAAATTGTAGAAGATTTTTCTGATGACATTTTTAGTATTTTAGCGGATGATGACACAATCCTCCTTATTTTCCGTAATGAAGAAATGGCTCATAAGGTATTGGAAGAGATAAAAAATTGGTAGGTAGCCTATGTTACTTGAAATTTCCATTAAAAATTTTGCAATTATTGAAGAGGTTTCTCTCAATTTTGAGCAAGGCATGACCGTTTTGACAGGTGAAACGGGTGCTGGGAAGTCTATTATCATTGATGCTATGAATATGATGTTGGGAAGCCGAGCAACAACAGATGTGATTCGTCATGGCGCGCCAAAAGCTGAGATTGAAGGAATGTTTGCGATTGAACAGAGTAAAGCTTTGATTGAAATCTTTGAGCAGCAAGGGCTTGATATGACAGATGAGTTGATTATTCGACGAGAAATTTTCCAAAACGGTCGCAGTATCAGCCGTATTAATGGTCAAATGGTCAATTTATCCGTTTTGCGATCGGTTGGACAGCATTTGGTGGATATTCATGGTCAGCACGACCAAGAAGAGTTGATGCGTTCCCAGTTACATATTGCTATGTTGGACGAGTTTGGAGATGAAGTATTTTTTAAACTCAAAGCGGAT
Source organism: Streptococcus intermedius SK54 = ATCC 27335 (assembly GCF_000413475.1). Lineage (GTDB taxonomy): Bacteria > Bacillota > Bacilli > Lactobacillales > Streptococcaceae > Streptococcus > Streptococcus intermedius. The sequence goes on from NZ_ATFK01000003.1 coordinate 59,875, forward strand.
TATCAGCAAACTTTTGATCAGTATCGTCAGTTGCGTAAGCAAGTCATAACGATTCAGAAGAATCAAGAAGAAAATAAGGCGCGAATTGATATGCTGGAATATCAGATTGCAGAGATTGAGGCGGCTAATTTAAGAGCTGGCGAAGATTTGGCATTAAACCAAGAACGCGATAAATTACTCAACCATAAGCAGATTGCAGACACTTTGACAAATGTCTACGCTATGCTGGATAATGAGGAATTTTCGAGTTTATCTAATATTCGAGCTGCCATGAATGATATGGAAGCTATCGAAGAGTACGATGTTACTTACAAAGAAATTGCGACTAGTCTTTCTGAGTCTTACTATGTACTGGAAGACGCAACAAAGCGTTTGGAAGACATTCTAGATAACATGGATTTTGATGGTGATCGTCTCTTAGAAATTGAAAGGCGTCTAGATCTGATTTATAGCATTACTCGTAAATACGGTGGGCATGTGGATGATGTGTTAGCTTATTTAGAGCAAATTTCTAAAGAATATGCGCTTCTGACTGGAAAGAATCTCTCATCAAATGATTTGGATCAAGAGCTGAGAAAGCTAGAGAAAGATTTGGTCTCTCTAGCAGGTCGTCTGAGTCGGGAACGGCACGAATTAGCCCAGCAATTAGAAGCAGAGATTCAGCAAGAATTAAAAGATCTCTATATGGAAAAGGCGAATTTTCGAGTTCAATTTACCAAAGGAAAGTTTAGCCGCGAGGGAAATGAGCATGTTGAATTTTACATTTCGACTAATCCGGGCGAAGATTACAAACCGCTCGTTAAGATTGCCTCCGGTGGTGAATTGTCACGTTTGATGTTAGCAATCAAGTCTGCTTTTTCTCGTAAAGAAGGCAAGACAAGCATTGTTTTTGATGAGGTAGACACAGGCGTATCTGGACGTGTTGCGCAAGCTATTGCTCAGAAAATTCATAAAATTGGCTCCAATGGACAAGTTCTTGCCATCTCGCACCTGCCACAAGTGATTGCTATTGCAGACTATCAATTTTTCATCGAGAAAATATCAGATGAATATTCAACCGTTTCAACAGTTCGCTTGTTGTCTGATGAAGAGCGTATCGAAGAGATTGCTAAAATGTTAGCGGGTGAAAATGTGACTGAAGCAGCTCTCACTCAGGCTAGAGAACTATTGAAACAGTAAATAGGCTGACGTTGTTTGTCTCCTTCGTTATGCCAAAGTTCTGGTATAATGCCCCTGGATATTTGTATAATCTAATTTTTACAAAGTTGCTTAAGCACCTAGAAGGCTGCTAAGTCAGCAATGGAATAAAACGAAGTTTTCGTCAAAAGCACTCTTCCAAATTTGGAAGAGTGACTTGCTTCGCAAGTTTTATCTGTAACTTTAAAGTAGTAGTTTGAGTAGTTCGTTTCTGCACCAGTTGTTTACTATACAAGAGGCTTTGAAGTTGGAGACTTGCGTTTCAATCTCTTCTTTTATCAGGAGGAAAACCATGACAAATTATTTTGTAATTGGAGATGTACATGGAAAGGCAAATATGCTAAAAATGCTACTCAAAAAATGGGATGGAAAAAGCCAGCTCATTTTTTTAGGAGATTTGATTGACCGTGGTGAGGATAGTAGAGCAGTTTTAGAGTGTGTGAAGAACCTTGTTGTAAAGCAAGGAGCGATTTGCATTTCTGGAAATCATGAGTATATGTTTCTAACTTGGTTAGATAATCCCGAGAGAGGATATGAACATTATCGCCGTAATGGTGGAGATACGACAATCAATTCCATTTTAAGACGACCTTTAGATACTCCTGTTGATGGAGTGGAAGATGCTAAGCGCGTATTAGAAGAGGCACCAGATCTCGTGACTTTCATCCGTCAGATGCCCTTCTTTGTTGAAACAGAACAGTATATTTTTGTGCATGCCGGTATTGATTTAGATTTGAAAGATTGGCACCAAACTAGTGATTATCAAAAGGTTTGGTTGCGTGAACCCTTTCATCAGGGATACAATCAAACCGGAAAGACAATCGTATTTGGTCATACCCCAACTTTTTATCTTTTTTCTGAGAGACCTGGGACAAGTCGCCTTTGGAGAACGCAGGATCAAAAAATTGGTATGGATGGTGGAGCTGTTTATGGTGGGGTTCTCCATGGAGTTTTATTCGGAGACGAGGGCATTTTAGAACATTATTTCGTCAAAAAATCATACATTGGTGGTTGAAGATAATTGAATGTTGTACAACAAAAGAGTTGAAAGAACTTTTCAAGTAAGTTTTCTTTCAACTCTTTTTGTTTATTTTCCAGCTATATTTTTGACATCTTTAATCATCAATTTAGTAGACTCGAGACCACCACCGCTAAGGTACCAAAGATCCGATGTTAAATTAACAATCGCTTTCTTTTTAGCAGCATTTGTCTCTTGAATTAATGAATTATTCAATAAATCTTTATTCACTGAATTATCACCGCCGATAGCAAGAGTTCGGTTGAGAGAGAAAATAATGTCTGGGTTAATTTGTTTGACACTTTCGAAACTGACCTCTTGACCGTGCCGAGAGTCTTTAATTTTGGCATCAGTGGCTTTGAATTTCAGGGTGCTATAAAGAAATGCAAAACGTGATTTCGCACCAAATGCTGACATTGCGCCCTCGTTCAACATAAGCGTTAAAGCTTTTTTAGTTGACTTTTCATTTGCACTTGCAACACTTTCAATCTCTTTATCTAATGCAGCTAGTTCGCTTTTAGCTTTTTTTGTTCCATCTTCTCCAAAGATACTTGCCAGGGAGAGAATGTTTTGTTTAGTAGACCCCCAGTAATCTTTATTATCTGCTTTAAAAAGGACAGTAGGAGCAATTTCTTTAAATTTCTTAACATACTGTGCCGTACGTGGAGAAGCAATGATTAAATCTGGTTTCAAGGCAGCGATTGCTTCCATATCAGGCTCTTTCATGGTGCCAACATTTTTGATGTTTTTTGAAAGATTTTTCAAGTAAGCAGGCAAGGTTTTCTTTGGGATCCCAGCGAGACTACTTTCCTTTCCTAGAGCCCGAATGGTATCGGCTGCACCAAGGTCAAACGTAACAATTTTTTTAGGATTGATTGGAACTTTAGTCTCCCCTGCTGCCGATTTAATAGAGACTTCACTTGCAGAAGATGAGGTATTTGTCTTTGTGTTTTGTTTATTATGAGCACCACAAGCTGCTAAAAGCACAACAGCAAAAGCTGTAAGGATAGATAACAATAGTTTTTTTGTATTCTGTTTCATCAGAAATCCTCCAAATTTAAATTATAGATATACACAGATTTTTTTCCCGTTGATTTCACCAAGGGTTATGTCCATTTCGTACAATGAATCTAAAGTTTCTTTTTTCATGATTTGTTCTGTCGTACCTTGACAAAAGAGTTTTCCATCTTTAAAGGCGACAATCTCATCCACATATTGACTAGCGATATTGATATCATGAATGACAATAATAATCGTTTTTCCCAGATCATCCACAAGTGAACGCAAGATTTTCATCATGGCAATACTTTGCTTAATATCCAGATTATTCAGTGGCTCATCCAAAAGAATAAAATCTGTATCCTGTGCCAAAACCATGGCAATGAAGACACGTTGCAATTGCCCTCCTGAAAGTGTATCAATAAAGCGATTTCGCAAGTCAAGGATATTCAGATAAATCAAGGCTTGCTCCACTTTTTGAACATCATCTTTTGTTAAGTGATCTTGGCTATATGGAAAGCGCCCAAATGAAACTAGTTCTTCAACGGTTAATTTCGATTGATAGTTGATTTTTTGCTTTAAAATCGTTAGCTCTTTAGCTAATTCTCTAGAATTCCAAGCTTCAATTTCTTTTCCTTTGATACTGAGAAACCCTTGATCTTTTTTGAGTAAGCGACTCATGATAGAGAGAAGAGTAGATTTTCCAGCACCATTTGGTCCGATAAAGGCGGTGAATTTACTGGGAGAAATTCTTAAACGAATGTCGTCTAAGACTAACTCTTCCCCAAATGATTTGCTAATGTTTTCTAATTGCATTTAACGTTTTGCCTCCTTTGCTAACAGATAGAAGAAGAAAGAACCTCCTACTAACTCGATGACCATGCTGACATTAATTTGTAGTTGAAAGATTCGCTCTACCAGCAGTTGTCCGCTGATTAGAAAGATAAAGCCGAGTAAACTGGCCACTAAAAAGAGCCATTTATGCTGGTATTCTTTGATGAGTAGATAGGCTAGATTAGACATCATAAAGCCAAAAAACATCATGGGTCCAGCTAAAGCAGTCGTTGACGAAGTCAGTAAAACAATAGCCCATAGCAGTTTTTTTTGCTCTTTTTCTACCTCTATGCCTAAAATCATAGCTGTCTTTTTATCTAAACGGAAGACATTGAGCACAGCATTCTTTTTCAGTACATATAGACTGACTAGTCCGATGATGACAGTAGCAATCAGAACAATTTCCATATTCATTCGTTGAAATGAAGGAAATAATTTTGTTTGAAGCTTATCGTATTCGTTAGGATCCATCAATACTTGCAGAAAGGTACTCGTACTTCTAAATAGTGTGCCTAATGCCATACAGATGAGTAAGATGAACACAAAACCTTGTTGTAACAGTTTTTTAATCATAGGCTGCAAACAAAGGAAAAATCCACATTGAATACTCATAATGATAATAAACTCAAACAAGGGATTTGATATCTTTCCAATAAACTGATTGGCAAAAAATAGATAGACAGTCTGCATGAGCACGTAGAGAGCATCCAGGCCTAGGATACTTGGTGTTAAAAATCGATTTTCAGTAATCGTTTGGAAACTGATTGTTGAAAAACTAGCAGCAACTGCAATGATTAGATAGGCCAATAACTTTTGCGATCGCAGTTTTATGATAAAGCCTGTCAAAGGATACTCTGTTGGCATCAGGTAGAAAAATATAGCTACTATAGCCACAAAAAGTAGCAAGATGATGAGCCCTCTTGTTTGGATTTTCATTTTATTCATGAGTGGCACCTCGCCATAAAAGATAAATGAATGTTAAACTTCCAAAAATTCCCAGAATCAAACTAACTGAGATTTCGTAGGGACGGATCACCATGCGTGACATAATATCACAGATTAAAATCAAGCCTGCTCCTGTCAGGGCAGTAATACTTTTGATGCGCGTGATATGATCTCCATAAAATTTTCGCACAATATTTGGTACAATCACGCCTATGAAAGGAAGTGAGCCCACTGTAATCATTGTCACACTGGTTGTGAGAGCAATGAGAAATAGGCTCAATCCTTCCATTTGATAAAAAGATATCCCTAGATTATGGCTAGCATCTTCTCCTAGATTCATGATTGTAAAAGTAGCAGACAACCGCCAGACAGCAATCAGAATAACAAAACTCAAAAAAAGCCACTCATATTGATGTGTCTGAATCATTGCAAAAGATCCTTGCGTCCACGATGTCATACTTTGCACTAGATCAAAACGATAGGCAAGAATTTCAGCAGCTGCACTAATGACACCACTATAAATAATTCCGACAAGTGGCAGCAACCATTTTTCCTTGAATGATAATTTTCTGATAAATCTAATAAAAATAATCGTAAAAAAAATAGAAGAGAGAAAGGCGAAGAGCATTTTTTGAGCCAAATTCGCTGTTGGAAAGAAGAAGAGGCTGAGAAGCATACCGAACTTTGCAGCATTTACTGTTCCAATTGTACTAGGCGCCGCAAAATGATTCTGTGTAACAGATTGCATCAAAAGCCCTGCAATACTCATGCTAGAACCTGCCAAAATGATACTAATGGTCCTTGGTAAGCGTGACTCTAAAAACAACAGCCAAGTGTTCGTCTCACCACTAAGTAGTTTATGCCAAGAAAAACTGCTAGCACCAACCATAATTGAAATGAAAGCCAGTATAAGACAAAGAATTCCTAAAAATTTTGTCTGTTTCATTTGTCAACTATTCCCTCTTTCTCTGAAAATTTACTTTAACTTAAGATACTAGAATAGGCTAACAAAAAAACATTAGAGTGTCAATTATTTTCTGAAAATTTAATAATTCTGTCTATTGAGAACAATAAAGAGCTATACACATCTTTTACATATTTTATTCAGAAAAATTATTCCACAAAATATTATTTTTTTGATATAATAAATTAAATAGATAAAAATTATAAAGTAGGGAAAACATGGCAAAAATCAAAATTGTAACGGATTCATCTATTACGATTGAACCGCAAGTTGTAGAGGATTTAGAGATTACAATCGTCCCTTTGTCTGTAATGGTAGATGGTGTTGTTTATTCCGACGCTGATCTGAAAGAAGGAGAATTTCTTCGCTTGATGCAGTCCAGTAGAAATCTTCCTAAAACAAGTCAACCGCCCGTTGGAGTCTTTGCAGAGGTTTTTGAACGATTAGGTGAACATGCTGATAAAATCATTTCAATTCATATGTCCCATGCTTTATCTGGAACAGTTGAAGCCGCCCGGCAAGGTGCTACTTTATCAAATGTTGATGTCACAGTCATTGATAGCTCTTTTACAGATCAAGCTTTGAAGTTTCAAGTGGTAGAAGCTGCCAAATTAGCCAAGGCAGGTGCTGATTTAGAAGATATTTTAGCAAAAATTGAAGAAGTGCGTGAAAAAACGGAACTTTATATTGGTGTATCAACTCTTGAAAATCTTGTAAAAGGAGGTCGCATTGGTCGTGTAACAGGACTTCTCAGCTCGCTTCTGAATATTCGAGTGGTGATGCAAATGAAACAGCATGAACTACAACCAATTGTAAAAGGGCGGGGCGTAAAAACTTTTAAAAAGTGGGTCAATGATTTAGCTGTCAATCTGCAAGATAAAAAAGTGGCAGAAATTGGAATTTCGTATGCAGGGACTGCTGAATTGGCGAACGAGATGAAACAAGTCTTGCAAGAGTATGTGACCATGCCAATTCCTGTTTTAGAAACGGGTTCTATTATTCAAACGCATACGGGAGAAAATGCTTGGGCAGTCCTAGTTCGTTATGAATAAGTTTAATATTTTGTGAAAAATATAAAAAAGTTCGTTTTGTGCTTGACCTAATGGTATTTTTTAGATATGATAATACTTGTTAGGATTAGTAACTACTAATTCATAAAATATTTTGGAGGATTTGTTAAATGGCTAACAAACAAGATTTAATCGCAAAAGTAGCAGAAGCTACAGAATTGACTAAAAAAGATTCAGCAGCAGCAGTTGATGCAGTATTTGCAGCAGTAACTGAATTTCTTTCAGCTGGTGAAAAAGTTCAATTGATTGGTTTTGGTAATTTTGAAGTTCGTGAACGTGCAGCTCGTAAAGGTCGCAACCCACAAACTGGTAAAGAAATCACAATTGCAGCTTCTAAAGTACCAGCTTTCAAAGCAGGTAAAGCTCTTAAAGACGCTGTAAAATAACAGCGATTTAAAAAGCCTATTGCGTCAAGCTTTCTAGCTTGTGCAATAGGCTTTTTTCTATAGTTTGAGGGAGAGGTTTAGCATTTGTTTTGTGTTACAATCATTCTAATACGCATTCTTCTGTTTTCATGATATAATAAAGAAAAATGATTATGAGTGAGTAGGAAATGAGTTTACATCCTTATTTAGAAATTAAAGATCAAAGTGATTATGAAAATGTTATTCAACGATTGAAAAAGAAAGGTGTGCGTATTACAGAAACCAGAAGGGCAGTTATTGCCTATATGATTTGGACGCATGCGCATCCTAGTGCAGAAAAGATTTATCAAGATTTGAGGCCTGAGTTTCCTAGCATGAGCTTAGCAACGGTTTATAATAATTTAAAAGTGCTGACTGACGAGGGGGTTGTGGAGGAAATTAAAATAAAAAATGATAACACGACCTATTTTGATTTTATGGGGCATGAGCATTTGAATATTGTTTGTGAAAAATGTGGGCGAATCGCTGATTTTGATGATGTAGATATTCCAGATATTAAGCGAGAAGCCGAGGAGCAAACAGGCTACAGTATTACAAAAACAAAAGTTTTGATGTATGGAATTTGCTCGGATTGTTTGAAAAACGGCTAAGATTATAGGTGCTATCTAAACAAAGAAAATTTTCAAAAATAGAATATTCTCCCGTTGATACTAGCTTTTTTTGAAAAAATTTTGTAAAATAGAGTAGTGACTGCAATACAGTTTTCAAAAATCAAAGGAGATATCTAATGGTAAAATTAGTTTTTGCTCGCCATGGTGAGTCTGAATGGAACAAAGCTAACTTGTTTACGGGTTGGGCTGATGTTGATTTGTCTGAAAAGGGGACACAACAAGCAATTGATGCTGGTAAGTTGATCAAAGAAGCTGGTATTGAATTTGACCAAGCATATACGTCTGTTTTGACACGTGCTATCAAAACAACAAATCTCGCTCTTGAAGCTGCAGGTCAACTTTGGGTTCCAGTTGAAAAGTCATGGCGTTTGAATGAACGTCACTATGGTGGTTTGACAGGTCAAAACAAAGCTGAAGCAGCTGAAAAATGGGGTGATGAACAAGTTCATATTTGGCGTCGTTCTTATGACGTATTGCCACCAGCAATGGCGAAAGATGATCAATATTCAGCACATACTGATCGCCGTTATGCAAATCTTGATGACTCAGTTATTCCAGATGCAGAAAACTTGAAAGTAACCTTGGAACGTGCACTTCCATTCTGGGAAGATAAAATCGCTCCAGCTTTGAAAGATGGTAAAAATGTGTTTGTTGGGGCACATGGGAACTCAATTCGTGCTCTTGTAAAACACATCAAGCAATTGTCAGATGACGAAATTATGAATGTAGAAATTCCAAACTTCCCACCACTTGTTTTTGAATTTGATGATAAATTGAATCTTGTAAAAGAATACTATCTTGGAAAATAAGTCCAATAAAATATTAAGAGGCTCTGCGTAAGCGGGGCTTTTTGATATTGTACCAAGCTTTCATTCTTTGCTTGTATTTTTTATCAGTATTTTCCATTTTACTTGACTTCATTTTCTTGGATTTGTGGTACAATAAAAGGTAGCATTTTGACTAGAATGAGAGAAAATATGTCTAAGAAAATAAGAAAATTTGATAGTCACTCTATCCCACGACGCTTGAATTTATTATTTGGAATTGTGATTTTATTGTTTATGGGCTTGATCGTTCGCTTGGGCTATATGCAGGTTGTCCATAAACATTTTTATACAAAAAAGTTAGCAACGGCCAGTAAAACCAAAGTGACAACCAGTTCTGTTCGTGGTCAGATTTATGATGCGAGTGGGAAACCTTTGGTTGAGAATACAACCAAGCAAGTTGTTTCCTTTACACGTAGCAATAAAATGACAGCAGAAAAGATTAAAAAAATTGCTCAGAAGTTGCTATCATTCGTTTCTATTTCCAATGTAAAGGTTACTGACCAGCAACAAATAGATTATTATTTAGCAGACAGTGAGATTTATAAGAAAGTTGTTAATCGACTTCCTAAAAATAAAAAATATAGTTCAGATGGAAATCGTTTGGCGGAATCTAAGATTTATAAGAATGCCGTTAAGAGTGTGGATGTGGCTGAGCTAAATTATTCAGATGAAGATAAAAAAACGATTTATTTGTTCAGTCAAATGAATGCCATTGCAAATTTTGAGACAGGAAATATTCGAACAGATGATTTATCGGCTGACCAAATTGCGACAATTGCCTCTAGTTCGAAAGACTTATCTGGTATCAGTATTACCACTAGCTGGGATAGAAAAGTACTAGATACATCTTTAGCCTCTATCGTTGGAAGTGTTTCCAGTGAAAAGGCAGGTCTGCCCGCTGAAGAAGTTAATGCTTATTTGAAAAAGGGTTATTCTCTCAATGATCGTGTTGGAACAAGTTACTTAGAGAAGCAATATGAATCTACTCTTCAAGGGAAACGTGCAGTCAAAGAAATCAATCTTGATAAAAATGGGAATATGGAAAGTGTTAAAAATATTTCCAACGGTAGTAAGGGAAATAATCTGAAATTAACACTGGATTTGGCATTTCAGAATGGTGTTGAAGATATTCTAAAACGATATTTTACGGCCGAGTTAGCTAGTGGACATGCCACTCATTCGGAAGGTGTTTATGCAGTTGCTATGAACCCTAAAACGGGTGCTATTCTAGCAATGGCAGGTCTGAAACATGACATCAATACAGGGAAGTTAACAGCAGATTCTCTGGGGACCATTATGAATAGTTTTGTGCCTGGTTCGGTTGTTAAGGGTGCGACTTTAACAGCTGGCTGGGAATATGGAGCTATCACTGGAAATCAAGTTATGACAGATCAGCCGATTTCTTTTGGAGGTTCCTCTGCAATCACTTCTTGGTTTACACAATATGGAGCGCGACAAATTACAGCTTTAGAAGCGTTGGAATATTCCTCTAATACATACATGGTCCAACTAGCGTTGAATATGATGGGAACGCCTTATTCGCCTAATATGACGATTGATTTGAAAAATTTGAATTCCTCTATGGACAAATTGCGTAAAACTTTTGCGCAATATGGATTAGGAGCATCCACAGGAATTGATTTACCAAGTGAGTCCGAAGGCTATACTCCTAAAAAATATACGTTTGCAAACTATTTAACCAATGCTTTTGGCCAGTTTGATAATTATACACCAATGCAATTAGCTCAGTATGCTGCAACGGTAGCTAATGGTGGTACTCGTATCGCACCACACTTAGTGGAAGGAATTTATGACAATAATGAAAAAGGTGGTCTTGGAAAATTAATTGAAGGAAAAGCCACCAAAGAGTTAAATAAAGTGGACATTTCAAAAGACAATATGGAATTAATTCGTCGAGGTTTTTACCAAGTAGTACATGGCACAAGCGGCTTTACAACAGGGCGTACTTTATCTCAAGGTGAAGCAGTGCCAATCAGCGCGAAAACAGGGACAGCAGAAACCTTTGCAGGTGGAAAAGAAGCCATCAACACCAATGTCGTCGCTTATGCGCCAAGTAATAATCCGCAGATTGCTGTAGCGGTCGTATTTCCACATAACACCAACCTATCTTCAACCGTTAGCCATAGTATAACTCGTGATATTATTAACTTATATCATCAACAACATCCGATGAACTAGAAAGGAACTTATGCTTTATCCAACACCGCTTGCAAAATTGATTGAAAGTTTTTCAAAATTACCAGGAATTGGCATCAAATCAGCAACACGTTTGGCATTTTATACCATTAGCATGAGTGATGATGATGTTAATGAATTTGCTAAAAATTTACTTGCAGCAAAACGTGAGTTAACATATTGCTCTATTTGTGGGAATTTAACGGATGACAATCCCTGTGCTATCTGTACCGATGAGACTCGTGACCAATCGACTATTTTAGTTGTAGAAGATAGCCGAGATGTCTCTGCTATGGAAAACATTCAAGAATATCATGGCTTGTACCATGTTTTGCAGGGATTGATTTCTCCTATGAATGGTATTGGTCCAGATGACATCAATCTGAAAAGTTTAATCACACGATTGATGGATAGTGAAGTGACAGAAGTGATTGTAGCAACTAATGCAACAGCAGATGGAGAAGCAACTTCCATGTATATTTCACGAGTGTTAAAGCCAGCTGGTATCAAAGTGACACGTCTCGCTCGAGGATTAGCAGTTGGTTCTGATATTGAATATGCAGATGAAGTGACTTTGCTTCGAGCTATTGAGAATCGTACGGAGTTGTAAAAGGGTGATAGAGCTTTGTTTAAAAGAAAATGAAAGCTCTGTTTCTGTTCAAAAACAAGCTAAAATATGGTATACTAAAAGGCGATTAAATTTGTAGATTTCTTTTAAGATGAGAAGGTTAGGTATGAAAATGTCAAAACAACAAATCATTCTTCTTTACGGCGGACGCAGTGCGGAAAGAAAAGTCTCTGTCTTATCAGCAGAGAGTGTCATGCGTGCGATTAATTATGACAAATTTTTTGTCAAAACTTATTTCATCACGCAAGCGGGTGATTTTATCAAGACGCAAGAATTTTCAAGCAAACCTGCTGATGATGAAAAATTAATGACCAATGATACCGTCATTGAGAGTCAAAAAATGAAGCCGAGTGACATTTACGAAGAAGGGGCAGTTGTGTTCCCAGTTCTTCATGGCCCAATGGGAGAAGACGGGTCTATCCAAGGATTTCTTGAAGTGTTGAAAATGCCTTATGTTGGCTGCAATATTCTTTCGTCGAGTATTGCGATGGATAAAATCACAACTAAACGTGTGTTAGCTTCTGCTGGTATTCCTCAAGTACCGTATGTAGCCGTAGTGGAAGGGGAAGATGTAGAAGAAAAGATTGCAGAAGTAGAAGTTAATCTGACTTATCCAGTCTTTACTAAACCATCAAATATGGGTTCTAGTGTTGGCATTTCTAAATCTGAAAACAAAGATGAATTGTGTTCTGCTCTTAAGTTAGCTTTTAAATACGATAGTCGTGTCTTGATTGAGCAAGGTGTCAATGCGCGTGAAATTGAAGTTGGTTTATTTGGGAACGAAGGAGCTAAAAGTAGTTTACCAGGTGAAGTGGTGAAAGATGTCGCTTTTTATGATTACGAAGCCAAGTACATTGACAATAAAATTACTATGGATATCCCTGCAAAACTCTCTGAAGATGTTATTGCCACTATGTGTGACTATGCTGAAAAAGCTTTCCATGCAATTGGTGGCGTTGGGTTATCTCGTTGTGATTTCTTTTATACTAATAAGGGTGAGATTTTCCTCAATGAGTTAAACACGATGCCTGGATTCACACAGTGGTCAATGTATCCACTTCTTTGGGAAAATATGGGACTTTCTTACTCTGACTTGATCGAGCAATTAGTCCTCTTAGCCCAAGAAATCTTTGCAAAACGTGAAAAACACTTACTGTGAGAAGATTTTGAGCGAGATGGATTAGGTGCTGTTTCAAGCTTGAAAAGCGAACAAAATTCAAGTTCTACTTTCAACTTTAAAGTTTTGTTCTAAGCAATTAGCCATTAGCGTTAAGATAAGACAGGGATAATATTTTTCCTGCCTTTTCATTTTTTCTGTTATTTTGCTAGATCTTTTAGTGAATCTGTAAAAGTCGGTTTTTCTGTGGTATAATGAGAGAGTTAGAGATATTTAAGATAAGCAGGGGATAAAAATGCAATTAACGTTCTATGAGGTGGCTTCTGTTTTGAAAGCCAAAAATGATGTTCATCTATTTCCAGATTATACATTTAGAAAGGCAGAATTTGACAGCCGATTGATTGGAGAGGGAGATTTATTTCTGCCTCTTAAGGGTGCGCGTGATGGGCATGACTTTATTGCGACAGCATTTGAAAATGGAGCTGTGGCAACCTTATCAGAAAAAGAATTGGAAGACTATCCTTATATTTTAGTAGATGATGTATTAGCAGCACTGCAGCATTTGGCACGGTATTATCTGGAAAAGATGAAGGTAGATGTTTTTGCAGTCACAGGTTCTAATGGTAAGACGACGACCAAAGACATGCTGGCTCACCTCTTGTCAATGGCTTATGAGACTTACAAAACGCAAGGAAACTACAATAATGAAATTGGTCTTCCTTATACGGTCTTGCATATGCCAGATGATACTGAAAAGTTGGTGCTGGAAATGGGGCAAGATCACATGGGGGATATTCATCTTTTATCTACTATCGCTCAGCCAAAAGTAGGCATAGTGACTTTAATTGGAGAAGCACATCTAGAATTTTTTAAAAGCCGTCATGAAATTGCAAAAGGAAAGCTACAAATCGCTGACGGTATGAAAAATGGGGCTCTTTTAGTTGTCCCAGCGGACAAGATTATCAATGACTTTTTACCAAGTCAGCAAAATGTTGTTCGTTTTGGTCCAGACGAAGATATTTGTCTAACAAAATTAGAAGAACGAAAAGATAGCTTGACCTTTGAGACCAACTTTTTAACTAGTGCTATTGACCTTCCAGTAACTGGAAAATACAATGCGGCTAATGCTATGGTTGCAACCTATGTAGCTTTAAAAGAAGGGGTGACAGAAGAGGCCATTCAAAAAGCTTTTTTGACTCTTGAATTAACGCGAAATCGCACTGAATGGAAAAAAGCTAAAAATGGAGCTGATATCCTCTCAGATGTTTATAATGCGAATCCAACAGCTATGCGTCTGATTTTGGAAACTTTTTCTACAATTCCTTATAATGATAATGGTCGGAAGTTGGTTGTTTTAGCTGATATGAAGGAGCTGGGGGCTGAGTCTAAACAAATGCATAGCGCTATGATAACTAGTCTAAATCCGGAAATTTTATCAGAAATATTTCTCTACGGAGAAGATATGGCTGCTCTTTTTAGCTATGCCAAGGAAATTTTCCCGCTAGGGAGAGTCCACTATTTTGTAAAAAATGCTGAAAAAGACCAGTTTCCGGCCTTAGTAAAAGCGATTAAAAAAGTGCTCCAACCAGCAGATCAAGTGTTGATAAAAGGAAGTAACTCTATGAATTTAGCTAATCTAGTAGAGGAATTGGAGAATGAGGTGTAAGCATCAGGTGCAGTATCTTGCTCTTCTTCGCGGTGTGATGCCTATGGGACCAAATCGAATTCCTAAGATGAGTGATTTAGTTCAATTGTTGGAAACATCTGGTTTAGATAATGTTTCAAGCTATATTCAATCAGGTAATGTGATTTGTGAAACGAGTATATCTGCTAAAGAATTGGCTCGACATATTCATCAATTGATTTTAGAGAAAATCGGCGCAAATTTAGCCATTATTGTAAAAGAAAAATCGGATTTAGAAAAAGCTATCTTACAAAATCCTTTCCCCGAGGAATTGGATTCATCACGGATTCATCTGGTTTTTACAAACAGTCATATTTCGACAGAGCGATTGACAGAAGTGAGAGAAATGAACTTTACAGATGAAATATTTGCAGTTGGAGAAACTTGCCTTTATATGTATCTACCAAGAGATGCTAGAATAAAGAAATTAAATAATAATTTTCTTGAAAAGAAATTAGGTATTATTGCTACAACAAGAAAATTAAGTGTCATAAAAAAATTAATTGATAGGATGGATTAGTAGAAGATGAATCTACAAGAATTTTTTACAAACCATAAAACGGAGGCACCACAATTGACCCCGTTTTGGTACGGAATAATGTTTTTAGGAATCATTTACATCATGTACAGTGCTGTAAAATATCATCAAAATAAGCGTTATCAAATTATTTTAAAATTTGTACAAGGATTCCAAATTCTAATGCTTTATAGCTGGTATGTCGCCACTTTGTCACCACTATCTGAGGCACTTCCTTTTTATCATTGTAGATTGGCGATGTTTGCTATTTTGTTTCTGCCTGATTCCTCAGTTTATAAACAATATTTTGCACTTTTGGGAGTATTTGGGCCTATTTGTGCATTGATTTATCCTTTGTTTGATCCATTTACTTTTCCTCATATTACCTTAGTATCTTATCTGATTGGCCACTATGCTCTTTTGGGAAATTCTCTTACGTATTTGATGAATCATTATGATAGTAAGCAATTGGGCTTGCGGCGAATTGTAGAGATTAGTTTTGCTATGAATCTCTTGTTATTATTTGTAAATTTTGTGAGCGGTGGAAATTATGGTTTTTTGAAGGAGCCGCCTTTAGTAGGTGATTATGGGATGATTAGCAATTATCTATTGGTATCATTGCCTCTGATTTTAGCTATTTGGATGATTTCTCTGGTCTTTAAACAAATACAGATTAAGCAAGAACAAGAAGAAACGATAAGACAGGAAAATTAAATTGTGCTGAAGAATTTTTTAACTACTCATACAACAGAACCGCCTCTGATATCGACATTTTGGCATGGATTGATGCTTATGTTTATCTTACTGTTCATCTATGTGGCTGTGAAATATCATGATAATTCATATATTGTAGAAACGTTTAAATGGATTCAAATCATACAGTTAGTTGTTCTTTATACATGGTATATTGGCTTTCGATTACCACTAGCCAATAGTTTACCCCTTTATCATTGTCGTTTAGCCATGCTTGCTGTTGTTTTTTTACCAGACAACTGGCGAATCAAACAGTATTTTGCTTTAATGGGAGTAAGCGGTGCGGTATTTGCTTTGGGCTATCCGGTCTTTGACCCTTATGATTTTCCACATATTACGAGCTTTTCTTTCTTGATTGGTCATTATGCCTTGTTGGGTAATTCCCTTGTGTATCTGATGAATTCGTATGATAAGAAAGCACTAAAAAAATATCAGATTCTTTTTTATACTTTTGCATTAGATTTATTTTTAGTAGGGGTTAATCATTTGACAGGTGGTAACTATGGTCTTATGACACACCCACCTTTTATTAAAGGGGAGAATATTTTGTTTAATTATTTGGTTGTTTCAACCATACTGTCTGTCACCTTGATTCTTCTTGATGAAATATTTAAAAGGCGATGGAAAAAGAAATCAAAAATAATTTCAAACTGATATATCTCAATATTTATTTTCCTGTCAAATTTACTTGGCAGGATTTTTTCCACTATTTTGTGCAATGTAAAAAATTTTTGCTAGATTTTATGCAAGAAAATAGTAAAATGAGAGTAGAAAGATAGGAGAGAGATTATGGAAATTGGTAAAAAATTAAAAGAAGCGCGGCAAATATGTGGCCTGACACAAGAAAGTGTCGCAGAAGAATTAAATGTATCTAGACAAACTATCTCAAATTGGGAAACAGAAAAATTTTATCCGGATATTTTATATGTTTTACAGTTAAGTGATTTGTATCAGGTTAGTTTGGATGAATTGTTGAAAGGAGATGAGCATATGATTCAGCACTTAGAAGATTCCACTAATACTGTTAAGAGCAATCGAAAGATTTTACTAGCCTTTATATGTAATATTTGTTTATTATTCCTTTTCTTCATTTTTGTCACTCCAATCTCTAAGAGTTATCTGTTGACCTTGTTAGCGGTGGCGCTGGTAACTGGGACAAGTGGGTATATCTTGGTGCAGATTATTCGCAAAATATAGGAGGTTTTATCATGACTTGGTATCTGTTGACCTTGATTGGTTTGCTTATCGTAACAAATGGACTGTTTGTTTATCAATTATTTAAATTGATTGAATTAGATGCTGCGGTTCGCGGGATGAAACACCCCAAATTTTGGGCTTTCTTAACGACTGGCGGTCAACGAGGAGAAGGATTGATTTTGTACCTATTAAAACGGAACAAGGCCGTTTTTTCCATGACAGCAGAAGAAACAGAAGAACTTCAAACGAGGAAACAACGGTTAATCTATTTACTGGTGTTAATGGTTATCTTAGCGATTTTTCTCTTTGCTAGTGTGCTTGTGAGATTTTAATAGAAGTCTCGACTATCGAAAAAAATAAATTAATCGCCCGAGAGGGCAATTTTTATCTTCTCTAGATTATTGAAAAAAAGCGCTAAATCCGCTATAATGGATAAGTTGAAAGGATCAAGGATTCCGATGTAAAGATAAAAAGTAGATGCTAACATTCACGATTATTCTAAAATGAAAGAAAGAGAAAAAGATGACTTTACAAGAAGAAATTAAGAAGCGACGGACTTTTGCTATTATTTCCCACCCGGACGCAGGGAAGACGACCATTACGGAGCAGCTGCTCTACTTTGGAGGCGAGATTCGTGAGGCTGGGACAGTCAAGGGGAAAAAGACCGGAAACTTTGCCAAGTCCGACTGGATGGATATTGAGAAGCAGCGGGGAATTTCTGTGACGTCCTCTGTCATGCAGTTTGATTACGATGGCAAACGGGTCAATATTCTGGATACGCCAGGGCATGAGGATTTCTCAGAAGATACTTATCGAACTCTGATGGCGGTCGATGCAGCGGTCATGGTCATTGACTCGGCTAAAGGTATTGAGGCCCAGACTAAGAAGTTATTTGAGGTTGTCAAACATCGCAATATCCCAGTCTTCACCTTTATGAACAAGCTGGATCGAGATGGCCGCGAACCTTTAGATCTACTGGAAGAACTGGAAGAAATTCTAGGCATTGCTAGCTACCCGATGAACTGGCCAATCGGTATGGGAAAAAGTTTTGAGGGTCTCTATGATCTCTATAATGAACGTCTAGAACTGTACAAAGGCGATGAGCGTTTTGCTTCTTTGGAAGATGGCGACCAACTTTTTGCTTCCAATCCTTTCTATAATCAGGTCAAGGAAGATATCGAACTCTTACAAGAAGCTGGAAATGAATTTTCAGAAGAAGCGATTTTAGACGGTAAGCTGACACCCGTTTTCTTCGGTTCAGCCTTGACCAACTTTGGCGTGCAGACTTTCTTAGAAACTTTCCTTAAGTTTGCTCCGGAACCACATGGCCATAAGAAGACAGACGGTGAAGAAGTCGAGCCACTCAGCCCAGACTTTTCAGGTTTTGTCTTTAAAATTCAGGCCAATATGGATCCGCGCCACCGCGATCGTATTGCCTTTGTCCGTATCGTTTCTGGTGAGTTTGAGCGCGGTATGAGTGTCAATCTGCCTCGCACTGGAAAGTCTGCCAAGCTGTCTAATGTCACCCAGTTTATGGCCGAAAGTCGGGAAAATGTCACAAATGCTGTGGCAGGTGATATCATCGGAGTTTACGATACTGGGACTTATCAGGTAGGAGATACTCTAACTGTGGGCAAGAACAAGTTTGAATTTGAACCTCTGCCAACCTTTACACCAGAGATTTTCATGAAGGTTGCAGCTAAGAATGTCATGAAGCAAAAATCCTTCCATAAGGGGATTGAACAGCTGGTGCAAGAGGGAGCCATTCAGCTTTATACCAATTACCAAACTGGCGAGTATATGCTAGGAGCTGTCGGTCAGCTCCAGTTTGAAGTCTTCAAGCATCGCATGGAAAATGAATACAACGCCGAAGTGGTTATGAATCCCATGGGCAAAAAGACAGTTCGCTGGATTTCACCAGATGACCTTGATGAGCGTATGTCCTCGAGTCGCAATATCTTAGCCAAGGACCGCTTTGACCAGCCTGTCTTCCTCTTTGAAAATGATTTTGCTCTTCGCTGGTTCGCAGACAAGTATCCGGATGTCAAGTTAGAAGAGAAGATGTGACGTACCAAAACTATCTGATTACAGACCGTGTATAGCAACATCATAGTTATAATAAAATCGGCTCGCTAGGTTAGTTGCTACAGGATATAAAGATTTACTGATTGTATATATTAAATTTTCCTAAGGATTGAGCTTTCTTCTCTCAGTCCTTTTCCATTGATAGTGAAAGGGGAAAGTAGTGTTTATCGAAAAGAAATTACAGAGTGGAATGGCCTGGATAAATTTGGATGCAGATATTTTAAGTCAACACCCAGGTTCTTATACAAAATACAATATTGATGAAGAAACAATTGAGTATGCACTGGATAAAAATGAACGCGCCCACATGGACTACAATCGTGAGACAGGAACAGTTGTTTTTATTTTCAATGTACTCAATTTAAAAAGATCTAAAAATTACTATGAAACAGTCCCTATGACCTTTGTGGTACAGCAGGATCGGCTCATTACCATTAGCAATAAGGAAAATACTTATGTTGTAGATATGATGAAAAATTATGTTGAACACCATGAACCAGTTACAGTTTACAAATTTCTATTTGCTAGTTTAGAATTGGTGTGTAATTCGTATTATCCTGTGATTGAACAAATGGACGAAACAAAAGATAACATCAATCATCTCTTGCACCAAACAACCACTAAAAAAAATCTCTTTGCTTTGGCAGACTTAGAGACTTCCATGGTCTATCTGGTCGCTGCTGCAAAGCAAAATCGCATGTTATTAGAGCATATTAGAGGACATGCAATTTATCGCCGTTTAGATGAAGTTGAAAAAGAGCAGTTTGATGATGTCATGATTGAAGCTCGCCAGTTAGTAGCAATGACTGACTTAATTTCTCAAGTTCTCAGTCAATTGTCAGGTTCTTACAACAATATTTTGAATAATAATCTGAATGACAATTTAACCGTTTTAACAATCATTTCTGTTCTCTTAGCGGTTCTTGCTGTTATTACTGGGTTCTTTGGCATGAATGTACCACTTCCGTTATCCAATGACAAGAATGCTTGGATTTATATTGTTGTCATTAGTTTAGTTATATGGGGACTTCTGACCAAGGTTCTTAAGTGGCTGGCCAATAAACGGTAATAAATTAAAAAGGCTTCCTTAACTCTTGGAAGCCTCTTCATCGCTTTTTTGTCTTTTTCGATATTCTAATCCCCAACCAATCATCCAGCAGAAAACCAGCAAATAATTTTCAATCCAGCCCAGTAGATTAGCTTGATTGGCTTTTTCCAGATAGCCTAGCAGATGGTTGGTGCCAAAGCCCAGTCCACCCAGAATTAGAGCTAGTAGGGTCATACGCAAATAGAACCAATCATACTTCATGTTGGCGGCAAGTAGTAACGGCAGAATAGCCAGATTCCAGAAGCCGATTTCTCTCTGCCAGTAGGGCGCTAGACCATAGATAGATTCAGCGCCTAAGAGTTGGGGCTGGAAAATCTGGATAATAGCTGCACTCAGCATAGCTAAGATAAGTAAAATGAAAATCACGCGTAAAAATTTATTCATACCTATCTCCTCTCTTCTTTGTAGATTATAATGTTTTTGAAAATGATTTTTAAGTTTTCATTTTTTACAGAGAGAATCTCTAATAAAATATTTTACACTCAAGTCCTATCTTTTTACCTTTCTTTATGTTATACTAGATAAGTTGTAAATTAGTTAGCTTTCTCATTCATCTTTGACAGAAAATTAAGCTGCAGTCGTTTCGATTGGAACCCTTGTGTCAGATTCGTTGAATGAAAAGCAAAATATGTTTGATAAGGTAGCTTCGCACTGCCTTTTTAGAAAGAAGAAGAACATTGAAATTTAATAAATTCCATTTGTCTGCTGAATTGTTAGCAGAGGTTGAAAAAGCTGGCTTTGTTGAAGCCAGCCCAATCCAAGAACAAACAATCCCGCTTGCTATGGAGGGAAAAGATGTGATTGGACAAGCGCAGACTGGTACAGGAAAGACAGCTGCTTTTGGTTTTCCAACTCTTGAAAAAATTAACACAGAAAATCCCTTTATCCAAGCGTTAGTTATTGCACCAACTCGTGAGTTAGCTGTTCAAAGTCAGGAAGAGCTCTTTCGCTTTGGCCGTAGTAAAGGAGTGAAAGTTCGATCAGTTTATGGTGGCTCTAGCATTGAAAAGCAAATTAAAGCCTTGAAATCAGGCGCCCACATTGTCGTAGGAACCCCAGGGCGTTTATTAGACCTCATTAAGCGCAAGGCGTTGAAACTCAATCATGTAGAAATTCTTATTTTGGATGAAGCAGACGAAATGCTCAATATGGGCTTCTTAGAAGACATTGAAGCAATCATCTCACGCGTACCAGAAGAACGCCAAACCTTGCTCTTTTCTGCGACGATGCCAGATGCTATCAAGCGGATTGGTGTGAAGTTTATGAAAGATCCAACACATGTCAAGATTGCAGCTAAAGAATTGACAACTGAGCTGGTGGATCAATATTATATTCGCGTAAAGGAAAATGAAAAATTTGATACCATGACACGCCTGATGGATGTGGAACAGCCTGAGCTATCTATCGTCTTTGGTCGGACCAAGCGACGGGTGGATGAGCTGACTCGTGGGTTTAAACTCCGTGGTTTCCGAGCAGAGGGTATCCATGGTGATTTGGACCAAGGCAAGCGCCTCCGCGTCCTCCGAGACTTTAAAAACGGCAATCTGGATGTCTTGGTGGCGACAGATGTAGCTGCACGTGGATTAGATATTTCTGGTGTTACCCATGTTTACAATTACGATATTCCACAAGACCCCGAAAGTTATGTTCATCGTATCGGACGGACAGGTCGTGCTGGTAAATCTGGTCAGTCTATTACATTTGTAGCGCCAAATGAAATGGGTTATCTTCAAATCATTGAAAGCTTAACCAAAAAACGTATGAAAGGTATGAAGCCAGCATCTGCAGAAGAGGCTTTTCAAGCTAAGAAAAAAGTTGCACTCAAAAAGATTGAACGAGATTTTGCAGATGAAGCTATTCGTAGCAATTTTGAGAAATTTGGTAAGGATGCTCGTAAGCTAGCGGCTAAATTTACACCGGAAGAATTAGCCTTATATATTTTGAGTCTGACAGTACAGGACCCAGATACTCTTCCAGAAGTGGAAATTGCGCGCGAAAAACCACTGCCGTTTAAATATGTTTCTGGTGCCAATAAGGGAAATCGGAATCATAAAGGTGGTAATCGTCGTGATCGTGGTAATAGACGCGATAATTACAAAAAAGGAGCTCGCAATGAGCATTTTGACAAGGAAAAACGCTACCGTAAAGATCACAAAAAACCTCGCAATACTTCAAGCGAAAAGAAAACTGGCTTTGTGATTCGGAATAAAGGGGATAAATAAGGATGCCATAATGATGGGGTGGGACAGAAATCAATCGTTTCGTAGAAACTTGATTCTATCTTCCCACCTCCACGATATGACCTTGGAAAACTTGTGGATTATTGAAGGTCGGAAATAAAGGCAAGTGAAGTGAAGCTTGACCTCTTGAAATCTGCAAAGTTGATTTATCAATGTATTAGAATCCGATCAACTAATGCATTTTGAAATTATAGCTATATAAAAATATGAAGCTGAGATAACAGAGCTCAGCTTCATATTTTTATAAGAAGATATAAAGTTATTAAAATGTAACTGGCGTAGCAGTTTCTTGAAGAACGGTATCTAATTCAATAATGTTTTGTTTGCCCACTGTTTCAAGCCATTTAATTGTAGCTTCTTGGCCACCTTCCTGATATGCTTTTGTAGCATCAGCCCAAGTAGCGCGTCCACAAAGGACACCGTTGAAAGTTGACCCGGCTTCTTTAGCAAAACGTAAAGTATCTTGAAACAGTTGAGCGGAAACACCAGCAGATAAGAAAATAAATGGAAGAGAAGTGGCGTCGCTTTGTTCTTTGTAGAAGGCTGCCGCTTCTTTTTTATTGTATAAGATGTCATCTTTAGCGAAACCTTCAACGTATTTCATATTAACAGGAACTTCAACTTTGAGGACATCAACACCAAATCGTTCTTGTGAGTATAGTTTCATAGCTTCAATGACTTTATGAGGTTTGAGTTTGGCATATTCTTTTTCATCTGTTACTTTGGCATCATAAGAAACCAACTCAAGGAAAAATGGCATATCTTCGGCTTTACACTCAGAAGCGATACGTTCAATAAAGGCCTCTTTAATATCATTGACTTCCTTGCCTTCGTCAATATCTACATAGAGTAAGACTTTTACAGCATCGGCACCTTGGGCTTTGAGGCGTTGAACTGATACATTTTCGACAAGGTCAGGGAAACGACCGGCTACAGTTTTATCATAACCTGTTTTTTCGTAAGCGACAAGTAATCCAGCGTTTTCGGATCGAGCGGTTGCAGCTTCCCATCCTAATTCTGGATCAAGTAAAATAGAAGAAGCATACCTTGTTAAATATTTCGATACTAATACTTTAAACTCTTCCAGTTGCTTAACCGGAGTATCTTCACCAAGCATACGGCGTAAAGCTCCACGTTGGTCAATGGCTAAAGCACCAATAATTCCATTTTTATCACATAAACGGTTTAATTTTTCTTGTTTTGTTGTCATTCCCAGACTCCTTTTATTTTATATGATTTCATTATAAAGTACAAACAAAACAAAGTCAAACAATAACTGACAAAAATGAAAAAAATCTTGTTTTTAATTTTTCAAAATGAATAATTTGTTGTATAATATATTTGAGGAATCTAATTATATGATTAGAAAGGAGACAAAATGAAAGAAGGACGACATAGAGTTATTCTTCAAGAACTGGATCAGCAAGGAGTTGTTTCTGTTAAGAAGTTAAAAGAACTGTTAGATGTGACCGATATGACGATACGTCGAGATTTGATCGATTTAGAAAAGCAGGGCTTGTTGACTCGGGTTCATGGAGGAGCTCATAAAAAAGTCAAAAATGGCTTGAACGAAGCTTCTCATACTGAAAAAACGATGTTGAATATTGAAGAAAAACAAGCTATAGCTCGAAAATGTGCCAGTTTAATTTCTTCTGGTGACACAGTTTTTATCGGTTCAGGAACAACGACGGATTTTATCGGAGATTATTTAGCTGATAAAAGCGTGAGCATTGTGACAAATTCGCTCCCTATTTTTGAAAAATTGAAAGATAATCCTAATTGTGATATTATTCTGATAGGTGGTCGCTATCGGGTGAAGACACAAACGTTTGTCGGGCAGTTTGCTAATAAATTATTGAAGGAAATCAAAGTTGTTAAAGCGTTTATTGGTGTCAATGGGATTGATGGACATAATGTTACTACTGCTAATGAAGAAGAAGGAAATGGCAATGCAATTATCTTGAATAATGCGATTGAAAAGTATATTGTGGCAGATAATAGTAAATTTGATAGTTATTCTTTCTATTGTTTCTACCAATTAGATGATTTGGATGCAGTCATTACAGACGATCATCTATCACCTAAAATCAAGGAAAAATATCAATCGTATACGCGTGTGTTATAGTTAATATTTTAATCACCTGTTCGTGAAGAAGCAGGTGATTTTTTTGAAGAAAGATTGACAGTTTCTATAAAAAACAGGTCTCATCTATGTTAGATTGAGCCTGTTTTTATGAGTATTAACTTTTATTTAATCATGATATTCGCCGCGAGCCCACTTCGCATTTTCTTCGTCAAAAATATGATCATTTTTGGCGACTTCAGGGCTGACTTCAATAATATTATTGATTTTTTCAATCAGTTGTCTATTGGATTCTGTTGGTTGGTATTCTGTTTCAAGAAAAACATCAACGATATTGTGGATGAGGTTTTGACCAAGAATGCGTCCTCCAAAGGCGATGATATTTGCATTCAGTTCTTTTTTTGCATAACGCGCAGTTAGAACGTCACCAACAAGAGCAACACGTGTACCTGGAACTTTATCGGCAGAGGCAGAAATTCCCACACCAGTGCCGCAAAGGGCGATTCCAAGATCAGCTTTTCCTGAAACAACATTTTCTGCAATTAAACGACCAAAGATTGGGTAATGAGTACGATGAAAATCATAGGTCCCAACATCAATGACTTCATGTCCAAGGTCTTTTAAGTGTTCAGAAATTTTCATTTTTGTATCCGTTACGATATGATCACAACCGAGAGCAATTTTCATAATCTTTTCCTCCAACTTTTTAACACAATTTATTAAGCATATCTATGCGTACTTGGTGCCGTCCAGCATCATAATCAGATTTTAAATAAGCCTCTGCGCAAGCATTTGCCAACTCTTCTCCAAGGATAGCTGCCCCCAGAGTGATAATTCGTGTTGAATTGTGACGAATAGTCATCATGGCAGAATGTTCATCTGAGACAGCAGCGCAGATAATGCCTCTATGTTTATTTGCGACCATGTAAGAGCCAATCGCAAAACGATCAAAAAGAATGCCGCGAGCTGTATCATCTTTTCGTAATTCTTTCACAAGAGAGACTGTAGAATCGACAAAGTCCAGTGCTCCTTCTGTTTCATTAAGATCTGTAATATCATAACCGATCTGAAGCAAATGAGTTTTCACTTTATTTTTTAAGTCAAAGCCGTCTCGGTCCGCTGCTAATATAACTTTCATTGTTATACCTCCTTTTTCTTTTACAACAACAATATAACATCTAAAAATAGCATTGTCAAACAAAAAACAACAAAATAAAGCATAATAAATCATTGACAACGCTTTCAAATAATTATATAATGGTTTTACAAACAAAACAACACAAATAAACAGAAGGAGAGGATATGATGGAACTTAATCATTTCTTTGAGAAAGATTTAGTTTTTTGCCTACATGCTGATAATCAAGAAGACCTTTTTAATCAAGTTGCTAATCTCCTTGAGGAGAGACACATTGTAACGTTTTCTTATAAAAATGCCTTGATTGAACGCGAAAGGGCATTTCCTACTGGATTGGATATGAATTTTTTAGGAAAGGATTTGCCGAATGTGGCGATTCCGCATACAGATATTGTCCATAATTTAGCAGAAAAAGTGGTAGTGGTTCGATTGGATCAACCGGTGACCTTTCATAATATGATTGTTCCATCAAATGAAGTGCAAGTATCGCTGTTGTTCTTCATTATCAATAATTCTAATGCTAGCCAAACGAATATTTTGGCTCAATTGATGGACTTTTTTACTGCTGCCGGAAACCTAGAGGCCTTATCTAAGATGGACGATGCAGATAAACTATTTCATTATATTTCGGAAACAATAAATCATTAAAAATAAAATGGAGGATTTTACAATGATTAAAATTTTAGCAGCCTGCGGAGCAGGAGTAAACTCAAGCCATCAAATCAAAAATGCACTGGAAGAAGAACTTTCAAATCGTGGTTATGATGTTCAGTGCGATGCTGTCATGGTAAAAGATGTTAATGAAGATTTGATAAAGGGGTACGATATTTTCACACCAATAGCAGCAACCGATTTAGGATTTGAACCGGGGATTCCGGTTGTTGAAGCTGGACCAATTTTATTCCGTATTCCAGCAATGAGTGCGCCGGTATATGACAATATTGAAGCAGCTATTAAGGAACAGGGACTTAGTTAAATAATCCATTAGAAAATTCATAATGAGAAGTTGAAATGGTAGGTAAGATGGATATTTATTGACTTTAGTATTTTGTCATTTCTCTTTTCGTTCACTATCATTCAAAAAAATAAAATCGGGAGGATTTTTTATGAATGTCATTATTGACTTAGCGAATCGCTTCTTTAAACCCATTTTAGATATGGGCGCACCAATCATCATGTTGATAGTTTTAACAGTACTTGCTTTATGTTTTGGAGTGAAGTTTTCCAAAGCTTTGGAAGGCGGTATTAAACTTGCCATAGCTCTTACTGGTATCGGCGCTATTATCGGTATGCTGAATGGTGCATTCTCAGCTTCGCTTGCAAAATTCGTTGAAAACACCGGTATTCAACTTAATATTACAGACGTTGGTTGGGCACCATTAGCTACGATTACATGGGGTTCTGCTTGGACGCTTTATTTCCTGCTCGTTATGCTCATCGTCAATGTTGTGATGTTGATTACAAAAAAGACAGATACCTTAGATGTTGATATTTTTGATATTTGGCATCTATCAATCACAGGTCTATTGATCAAATGGTATGCGGACAATAATGGTGTTAGTCAAGGTGTTTCTCTCTTTGTCGCAACGCTTGCCGTTGTACTCGTTGGAGTAATGAAAATTATTAACTCGGACTTAATGAAGCCAACATTTGATGACTTGCTCAATGCACCAAGTTCGTCTCCAATGACATCTACTCACATGAACTACATGATGAATCCAGTCATTATGGTTTTGGATAAGATTTTTGATAAATTTTTCCCTTGGCTGGATAAGTATGACTTTGACGCTGCCAAGCTGAATAAGAAAATTGGTTTCTGGGGTTCTAAATTCTTTATTGGATTTATTCTTGGAATTGTTATTGGGATTATGGGAACACCACATCCAGTATCTAGTGTTGCCGAAGCAGCAAAATGGTCACTCGTTATCAAAGGTTGGTTGTCTCTTGGATTAACTGCTGGTGTCTGCTTGGAATTATTCTCTCTTATTGGTTCTTGGTTCATCGCAGCAGTAGAACCTCTGTCGCAAGGGATTACAAATGTTGCGACAAAACGTCTTCAAGGACGTAAATTTAATATTGGATTGGATTGGCCATTTATCGCAGGTCGAGCAGAAATTTGGGCATGTGCTAACGTTTTAGCACCAATTATGTTGATTGAAGCAGTTCTTCTTTCTAAAGTGGGAAATGGTATCTTGCCACTTGCAGGAATCATTGCTATGGGTGTTACGCCAGCGCTTCTTGTTGTAACACGTGGTAAGCTGATCCGCATGATTGTATTTGGAACGTTGTTGCTCCCATTATTCCTTCTTTCAGGAACACTGATTGCACCATTTGTTACTGATTTAGCGAAAGGCGTAGATGCATTTCCTAAAGGTGTAGCAAGTACACAATTAATTACTCACTCTACTCTTGAAGGACCAATTGAAAAATTATTTGGTTGGACAATCGGGAATGCGACTACTGGTGATATAAAGGCTATCTTTGGTGTTATTGCCTTTCTAGCATTTTATATCGGTATCTTTGCTTGGTATAGAAAACAAATGATTAAACGAAATGAAGAATATGCTGCAAATGCAAAATAGAATAATAGAATAAAATAAGCTAGGCTATTCCTTTTGAAATAGTCTGGCTTTTGCTTGAAAAAAGAAAGGAAAAGAATGATTCATTTAGTTTGCCCCAATCCTGCTTTGGATCGGACTATTTTACTACATGATTTGAAAGAAGATCTAGTCAATCGTCCGGACGCAGTACATGAAAATGCTGGTGGAAAGAGTTTCAATGTTGCTTATGTTTTGAACTGTGAGAAAGACAAAGAGCAAGGAAATTTTTGTATTCATACGATGCTGGGTGGCAAAATGGGGGAATACATTGAGCAGTTAAATAAAGAAAACTCCATTCCGCTTGTCGTGACCAGAGTAGTGAAAAATACCCGTACTTGCACGATTACGATTGATACTGAAACTGGAAAGACTTATCTAGTTTATGAAAAAGGTTTTGATTTAGATGAAAAACTGCTGGATACATTTACAGCGAATCTTTTAAAATCTATCAAACCTGGTGACAATGTTGTCTTTTCAGGTTCTTTAATGAAAGGTATGCCAGATGATTATATCGCACAAATTAGTCGTCTTTTACCTCAAAATGTAAATTTAGTAGTTGATACTAGCGGCACAGCTTTACAAGCAGCTTTCTTAGCTCGTCCTAAAGTTGTAAAAATTAACGACGAGGAATTGACAGATCTGACTGGAAAACCAACTGATACAGTAGAGCAAGTGGCAAACATTTTGAAAGAGTATGCAGAAATTCCCTATTTTATCGTCACAATGGGTAGTAAAGGGGTTATTGCTCGTTTGCAAGATGATCTGTTTCAACTGACTTTTCCAAAAATTCAAGTCAAAAATCCTATTGCTTCGGGTGATTTCTTTCTCGGCAGCCTTTGCCATTCTTTAGACAACAAAGGATTCATTGATAGAGAAGCAGTCATTCGTGCCTGTGCTTACGCAACAGCGAACTGTCTGCAATGGATTCCAAAAGTAGATAAGGAGGATGTAAAACATATTATACAAGAGATTCAATTGAGATCTTTATAACATTGATAATTTGCTTGTTTTATGAAATTTTCTAAATGATAGCATTCCATCTTTATAGAAATCTTAAATATAGGAGGATTCATTTAGAGTAGAGTAAGCAAAAGAGCATTTTGGTGTTACAACTGGTTAACAATTCAATGAAAGGAAAATATATGAAGAGAGGACAATGTTTAAAAAAGTGTCGGTGTAGCTCAATCCGAAAGCTCATACTGAGTTTTGGTTTCATCGTTTCTAGTATGTTTTTATATAGTGTATTTTCAGTAGATGGTGATAATTTGTTATCAAATAAAGTTGATGCTGCAACCTATACACAAGCAGCACTTTATAAACAGAAGGAAAAAAATACTGTGAATTCAACTGGGTTAAAAAACGGAGAGGATAAGACAGAACCAACTAAAAAGTTGTTGACAAATCAATCTGAAAAAAAACAGTCAAAAAATTTCACTACCTCTCCAGAACAATGGTACAAAGTAAATCGTTACCTTAAAACTGATAAAACGGTTAATTTTGATTCTGCGTGGAAATTTGCGATGGGGGAACTTCCAGGAGCATCAGAAAGGAATTATGATGATTCTAGTTGGAAGACTTTAAATTTACCGCATGATTTTAGTTTAAAACAAGACTACACCCAAAGTGGTGAAGCAGAGAGTGGTTATAAATTAGGCGGAATTGGCTGGTATCGCAAAACGTTTTCTGTGAATGAAACAATCGCAAAAGGACGTGTCTACCTTAAGTTTGATGGATCTTATATGGAAACGGAAGTTTTCGTAAATGGCCATTCATTAGGAGTTCATTCAAATGGTTATACATCATTTACCTTCGATGTAACAAAATATTTAAAAATTGGGGAAGAGAATACCATAGCTATTAAAGTGACGAATAAAATACCAAGTTCGCGCTGGTATTCTGGTAGTGGTATTTATCGTTCGCTTCAATTAGTATTTACACCTGCGGTCCATTTGGCGGACAATGGAATTGTGATGAAAACGCCAGATTTATCACAGACAGCTCAGTCAGGAACTGGAAGTCAAGTGCATGTTACTGCTAAGGTTTACAATCAATCAGGGAATGCTTCGCAGATTCGTGTAAAATCAATATTGTACGAGCGGAAAGAAGACGGTAGTTTGGGTCAAAAAGCTGCTGAATCAGAATTATCACAACCAGTTGATGTCAAATCAGGTGAGCAAGTACCTGTCAATCAACAGTTTTCAATCGTCAAGCCGAAGTTATGGTCGCCTGACAATCCCACTTTATATGTGTTGAGAACAGAACTGTACCAAAATGGCCAAAAGATTCAGACTGTCGATCAAGAAACTGGTTTTAGATATACATCTTTTAATAGTGAGACGGGCTTTTCACTCAATGGACAAACGATGAAATTGAAAGGTGTCAGTATGCACCATGACCAAGGTGCCTTAGGTTCAGCTGCTTATTACAATGCTATTGAAAGACAAGTTAGCATTCTAAAGCGTATGGGTGTGAATGCTATTCGTGTTACTCATAACCCAGCTTCTCGTGCCCTGAAAGACATTGCGAATCGCATGGGAATGTTACTGATTGATGAGGCTTTTGATGGCTGGCGAGACTATAAAAATGGTAACACTTATGATTATACACGTTTTTTTGATAAAAAAATCGGAAACTCAGTAGAAGGGTTATCAAATGTAGAGTCACCTGATCAGACATGGGCAGAGTACCATATTAAACAAATGGTTCGGAGCGGGATTAATGATCCATCCATTATTATGTGGTCAACAGGAAATGAGGTAACAGAAGGAACTTCAAAAGCTTCTGCAGGCACTTATCCTCAACTGATAGCACAATTAATTAACTGGATTGACCAAGTAGATGGAACTCGTCCATCTACTTTAGGTGACAACTATTTAAAGAGTCGTGATACTACTTCTGTTGGAATGGCAAACGCCTTGACTAACAATAAACTTCAAGGTGTTGTTGGTTATAACTATGCAAATGGAAGCCAATATGATAAGGGACATGAATTGAACCCAAATTGGTTCATCTATGGATCTGAAACAGCTTCTTCTATTAACAGTCGTGGTGTTTATAATGTTAAGAATCAAGAACAACGATCAGATAAGCAATTAAGTTCTTACGATCAAAGCAAAGTTGGCTGGGGACATCTTGCGAGCGAAGCTTGGTATGATGTGATTAAGCGCGATTTTGTAGCAGGTGAATTTGTATGGACGGGATTTGATTATCTTGGTGAGCCTACTCCATGGAATGGAATTGGATCTGGTTCTGTAGGGACATGGCCTGCTCCAAAGAGTTCTTATTTCGGAATTGTTGATACAGCTGGTTTCCCTAAAGATAGCTACTATTTCTACCAAAGCCAATGGAATCAAAAAGTTAAAACACTTCATGTTTTACCAGGGACTTGGAATGAGTCTCTCATTAAAAAAGAGGGTGGCAAAGTAGAAGTTGCGGTTTATTCCAATGCAGCCAAAGTAAAATTAGTTCATGTTAGCGATAAAGGTGTTGAAACTGATCTAGGTACAAAGGCATTTACAAAAGTTACTACCAAAGCAGGACATAGTTATCAAATCTATAAAGGAAATGATAAGCAAGCAGCAGAGCATAAAAATTTATATTTGACTTGGAAGGTACCATACAAAAAAGGTTATCTTAAAGCTATAGCCTATGACGAAAATGGTAAAGTCATTAACAAGACAGAAGGCCGAAAAGAAGTGAAGATGGCTGAGAAAGCGACTAAATTAGCAGCCAAATTAGAAAGTAAAGTCGATTCTAAAGTAACCGATCACTCACTTGCCTATGTAGGAGTTGATGTGCAAGATGCGAAAGGCAATTTGGTAACAGATGCTAACAATAAGGTTGAATTTTCGGTTTCAGGGCCAGCTAAGTTGGTAGGTGTTGACAATGGAAATGCTGTTGATCATCAATCTTATCAAGATACGAATCGCAAAGCTTTTTCAGGGAAAGTTCTAGCCATTGTGAAGATGACTGGTAAGTCTGGGACAGTAACCGTTACAGCTAAGTCTAAAGGTTTGACAACAAGCACTGTTACATTTAAAGTGCAAGCAGGTAAAAAAGAAGTTGTAGATATTGATCAATATAAACTAGCTAAAACAATTTATTTGAAAAAAGGAGCAACGCCTCAGTTACCAAAAACAATCACTGTTAAAAATAGTGAAAATGTCGAATCAAAAGAATCATTAACTTTTGACAAAGAGCAATTAGCAAAAGGCTTGGCTTCAGGAAAAGATTTCACATTGCTTGGAAAGATTGGAAATACGGGTATAACAGTAGAAATTTTGATTTCTATTGTTGGAGATGTAGCTGCTATGAAAAATATCAGTACAGCTGTAGAAAAAGGCAGAGTACCAGATCTTCCAAAATATGTGCAAGCTTATGTGAAAAGTGGTAATCTATTGTCTGCACAATTTCCTGTGACATGGAAGATACCAACCAGTAGTATTTTTGATAAAGTTGGTACTGTAACGGTAAAAGGAGTTGCAGATGTACTAGGAGATAAATTCCCGGTAACAATAACTGTTCGGGTTGCAGAGAAAGGTGTTCAGCTTGGAACGAATGTTGCGCCGTTGACGACAGACTTATCTGCTACTACAACATCGGATACTTTGTCGGCAGTTAATGATGGCAAACGCAAGATGGTACCGAACACAACTTCTGGGCCAAACTCTACGCGATGGTCAAATTACGACGAGGCACAAAAAGGCAATCCAAAGGCAACGTTGACCTTTAATTATGCTACCGCCCAAAATATTAAATTGGTGAATATTGTTTATAACAAAGATAATTGGTCGTTGCGCATTCCAGAAAAAGGAAAAGAACTTGAAGCAGCTAACTTTACTTGGAGTCGTTTAAAAGGTGGAAAACCAGAGAATATTAAAGCCAAAGTTGTTGGTAGAAAAGAGCTGGATGGTAACAACGTATTAGTCACTTATGAACTAGAAAAAGCTGTACCGGCAGTTGAGTTTAAAATCAATGTGAAGAGTACGAATATTGATTTGGGAAATAGAAAATCGTCTCTTGGTATTTCAGAAATTGAATTGATGACAGCGATTGAAACTTTTGATTTGTATAATGAAGCTAAATTAAGTGAAATTCGAGTTGGCGATAAAGTTATTAAAGGGAAACAATTAACAAAGGACATTGTCACGCAAGCTTCAGGAAAAATTACGGCTTCTAATCCTTCTAAAAACGTAGCTGTTACAGTTGTGCAGACGAAGGAAGATGAAACAAGAATCTTTACAGAGTCAGAAGACAAATCGCAGCATGAAACCTATACACTACGTTTGCTTCCAGAAAATCCGAAAGCAAGTGCTAAAGATAAATATGTTCCGAGAAAAGATATTACATTGTCAGCAGGATCTGTTCAGCCGGGTGCAGAGAATGCGGTTGAAAATGCGAATGACTTTAATGTGGATAGCATGTGGCATTCTGATTGGGCAGGCACTTCTGCAAGAAATCTTTGGGCAACTTTTGATACTGGAAAAATAAGAACAATCAATGGTTTAGCTTATCTTGAGCGGATGGATAAAATCCAAAATGGTAAGATTATTGATTATGAAATTTATGCTAGCAAAAATAATAAAGATTGGTTTAAAGTCGCAAAAGGTCGCTTTGCAGATGTTGAAAAATGGCAGGAAGCCTCATTTGCTCCTGTAAAAGCCCGCTATCTCAAATTGGTCGGTGTAAAAACTCTGAGTGATAATTCTAAGAAGTTCATATCGGCTAGTGAACTGCGAGTTCGAGAAACGACTCAAAAAGCTTCTGATGAAATACCATTGACAGATAAAAATGTGACCTTAAAAGAAGATAAAATAGCTTATACAGGACAAGCCCTTACGCCAAAACCGGTTGTGAAAGTGGGAAATGAAGTATTAACTGAGGGTCAAGATTATAAGTTGACTTATGAAAATAATATCGGTAAAGCAGATAAAGATACTGTGGCCACAGTTACAGTAACGGGTATGGGCAAGTATACAGGTACTGTCAAGAAAACCTTTATCATTTCTGCCAATCCAAATCAAAAAGAGCCTGAAAATCCAGAACAAAAACAAAAATTGGCATTAATGAAAGCTATTTCATTAGATGCAGGGCGCAAATACTTCTCTGCTGCTCAAATCAAAGAAATTATTGATGAAGCAAGCAAGAGAGGTTATACACATCTGCATCTTCTGTTAGGAAATGATGCTTTGAGATTCTTGTTAAATGACATGACTCTGAAAGTGAATGGAAAAACGTATAGCAGTGATGAAGTAAAAGCAGCAATTGTACATGGAACAGACGCTTATTATAAAGATCCACATGGCAATCATTTGACACAAGCTGAGATGGATGACATTCTTCAATATGCGAAAACAAAGAATATTGCTCTGATTCCAGCGATTAACAGTCCGGGGCATATGGATGCTATTCTAGATGCAATGGAGCAACTCGGTATTAAAGATGCTCGATTTAGTTACAATGGTAAAAAATCAAAACGAACGATTGATTTGAATAATTCGGATGCAGTTCGTTTTACAAAAGCACTCATTAAAAAATATGCTGAATACTTCTCAAATAAGGTCGAAATCTTTAATATTGGTCTTGATGAATATGCAAATGATGTCAGCAAGGAAAGCGGATTTGGTCTTTTGCAACGAACGGGAAATTATCCTAAATTTATCAATTATGTAAATGAATTAGCAAAAATTGTTAAAGATCTGCATTTGAAACCAATGGCATTTAATGATGGGTTCTACTATAATAACGATAAGAGTTCAGGTGCTTTTGATTCTGACATTATTATTTCTTATTGGACAGCTGGTTGGAGCGGATATACTGTAGCTTCCTCCAAGTATCTATCAGAAAAAGGACATAAAATTCTAAATACGAATGATGCGTGGTACTATGTTTTAGGACGTGAAACGAAACATAGTGGCTGGTATAATCTTGAACAAGGCTTAAATGGAATGGATAAAACACCGCTAGATTCTGTACCGAAATCTGAAGGTGCAAAAATTCCAATTTTAGGTAGTATGATTGCTGCTTGGGCAGATGAGCCAAGTCGAGCGTTTAATAAAGAGAATTTCATTCGTTGGATAGATCGCTTTGTAGAACGCAATTCTTCTTACTTCCGAGCCAACTATAAACAGGTAGATTCTGAGTTAAGTAAAGTTCCTAAAAACTTAGAAGATTATACTTCTGAAAGTGTTGCGAAATTAAAGCAAGTGATGGATTCTATCAATCGAGATTTAAGTCGTGCAGATCAAGCAAAAGTTGATGCTTATGCAAACGCACTAAAGACAGCACGTGAAGGTTTAGTTGCCATTGAGCGAAAAGATTATACGTTAAAAATAATGGAAAATGGAGTACTTGCGAAATCTCAAGTCTTTAAACAATTAAAATTGACAGATTTTAAGAAAAAAATAGATGATGAAATTGCCCAACGCAAAGCAGCTGGTTGGATTTTAGAATCACAAGAGAACGAGGGAAATACCCATATCTTAAAATTTAAAAAGGACAAAGCGACCCCAGATCCAAAAGATAAAGATAAAGAGGGTAAGAGTCCTGACGGGTCAACACCTGAAAAACCGGCTCCTGGTGATAGTTCTCATCCGAAGAATCCAAATGTGCAAGATGGATCCACACCTCCATCTACGAATTCTTCTTCGGCAGAAACTAATCAGCCTTCTAACGATGCAGAGGAAACAAGAGGAAATTCATTACCTAAAGCAAATACGATAAATTCAAATCTTACATTCGTTGGTTTTGCAATCTTAGCTTCGGTTGCTGTTTTGAGATTTTTTGTCAAGAAAAATCGAAAGAAAAAATAACGATATTCTAAAGAGTTTGAATAGCATAAAAAGTTTAGTAGCCGTTTACTTCATAAAAAATGTTTTAAAAACAACACGTAAGGGTTTACAAAACAACTTATTTATGTTATAATAAATATACAATTAAATAGGGTGAGCGTTACTAAGCTTCATTAGGCGTAACCACAGATAAATGTGAAAAATTTATTCTAATTTTCCATTTGTTTGTGGTTACTTTTTATTTTATGAAAACTCAGTATACAATAAGGAGGATAATATGTACCGAATCGTACATCCTATGAATAATAATGTTGCTTTAGCTAAAAATGAACATCATGAAGAAGTGATGCTGATTGGTAGCGGCATAGCATTTAATAAAAAGAAAGGGGATGTTGTTCTTGAAAGTAAGATCGAGAAAATCTTTCATTTGAGAACTG
This sequence comes from Streptococcus intermedius SK54 = ATCC 27335, assembly GCF_000413475.1. Taxonomy (GTDB): domain Bacteria; phylum Bacillota; class Bacilli; order Lactobacillales; family Streptococcaceae; genus Streptococcus; species Streptococcus intermedius. The sequence goes on from NZ_ATFK01000003.1 coordinate 96,337, forward strand.
AGGAATCAAAAGAGAATTTTGTTGCGCTTCTAAAAGACGTTCCTTTGGACTTTATTACAATTACTTATGATATCATTGAAAGTCTGTCTAAAAAGTACAATTATCCAGTACAAGAGTATATCTACATCACATTAGCAGATCATATTTATTGTGCCTATCAAGCTGTTATACAGGGAAACTATAAAGAAAGTGATTTACCAGATGCGTCTGATAAGTATCCGATTCCCTATCAGATTTCTAAAGAAGCGGTTGATATATATCGAGAACGAATCTTGGATAGTTTTCCGGATGATGAAATTAGTCGGATCGCCTTTCATTTTATCAATGCAGAAGGAACGACAAGCACAGTTGGACAACAGCATCTAGATCAGCGCAAAGAATTATTAATTTTGGTTGAAGCAGAATTGAGACGAAATGAAATTAGAAGAACAAAAGAGAATAGTAACTTTTATGATCGTTTCATGATTCATCTGAACTATTTCTTGGATTCTTTGAATAGAAGTCGGGATGATAATCGATCTCTGAGGGAAATGGAAACTCAAATCAGACTTACCTATCCTAAGGCATATAAAATTGCGACAGGGATTTATGATATTATCTCTCGTGAGACAGGAGTTGATTTGTATCAAAGTGAGCGTGTATATTTAGTTTTACATATTCAAAGATTGCTATAACATAAATCTATTAAACATAGGAAAGGAAATATACGAATGAATAGGGAAGAAACAACATTACTTGGCTTTGAAATCGTAGCTTATGCAGGCGATGCTCGTTCAAAATTATTAGAAGCTTTAAATGCTGCTCAGAAGGGTGAATTTGAACAGGCAGAAAAGTTAGTAAAAGAAGCAGATATCTGCATTGCAGACGCGCATCGTGCACAGACTGATTTACTGACAAAAGAAGCGGCTGGAGAAGATTTGGCTTATAGTGTTACCATGATGCACGGACAAGATCATTTAATGACAACATTATTATTGAAAGACTTAATGAAGCATTTCATTGAACTATACAAAAAGGAGGCAACAAGATGAATACTTTAATTGCACAGATTGAAAAAGCAAAACCTTTATTTGAGAAGATTTCTCGAAATATCTATTTGCAAGCGATACGTGATGGTTTTATAGCCAGCATGCCAGCGGTTTTGTTTTCCAGTATTTTCTTGCTGATTGCTGCTGTACCAAATATATTTGGTTTTAAATGGGCGCCTGCACATCTAGCACTCATTATGAAACCTTATAATTATACGATGGGATTTTTGGCAGTTTTAGTTGCAGGAACAACTGCTAAATCTTTAACGGATTCAGTCAATCGTAAATTGGAAAAGACCAATCAAATTAACTTTCTTTCAACGATGTTAGCTGCAGTCTGCGGTCTGTTGCTGTTGGCGGCGGATCCAATTAAGAATGGTATTGCAAATGGTCTTCTTGGGACTAGAGGTTTGCTGACTGCTTTTCTGGCTGCTTTTATCACAGTTAATATCTACAAGGTATGTATAAAAAATAATGTCACTATTCGTCTTCCGGAAGAAGTACCACCAAATATTGCACAGGTATTTAAAGATGTGATTCCATTTGCTTTATCTATTCTGTCTCTTTATGGACTTGATTTAATTGTTCGGCAAACATTGGGAACTAATGTTGCAGAATCTGTTGGTAAAATCTTAGCACCACTGTTTTCTGCTACAGATGGCTATATCGGCTTGGCGATTGTGTTTGGTGCCTATGCTTTCTTTTGGTTTGTTGGAATTCACGGGCCTTCAGTAGTTGAACCTTTGATAGTAGCAATCAGTTATGCAAATATTGAAGCAAATGTTAAGCTTGTACAAGCGGGTATGCATGCAGATAAAATTTTGAATCCAGTAACACAGACTTTTATAGTTACTATGGGTGGTACAGGTGCCACACTGGTTGTTCCGTTTATGTTCATGTGGTTATGTAAATCCAAACGCAACAAGGTGATTGGACGTGCGTCTGTTGTGCCAACGTTCTTTGGTGTAAATGAGCCAATCTTATTTGGGGCTCCAATCGTTTTGAACCCAATTTTCTTTATTCCATTTGTTTCTGCACCAATTATCAATGTTTGGATTATGAAGTTCTTTGTAGATGTTTTGCGGATGAACAGCTTCAGTATTATCCTACCTTGGACAACGCCAGCACCAATTGGTATTGTCATGGGAACAGCACTCGCACCGTTGTCATTTGTTTTAGCGATTACTCTCATTCTTGTCGATATTGCTATCTATTATCCATTTGTTAAAGTTTATGACAATCAAATTTTAGAAGAAGAACTCAATGACAAAGTTTCTGATGATTTAAAAGAAAAGGTTTCTGAAAAATTTGATACGAGAAAAGCAGATGCGATTTTGGAAAAGAGTTTTGACAAGCAAGCAAAATCTAATATTTCAAAACAAACCAATGTTCTCGTTTTATGTGCTGGTGGTGGAACGAGCGGTCTTTTAGCAAATGCTTTGACAAAAGCAGCGAAAGAATACAATGTCCCTGTGACAGCGGCGGCAGGAAGTTATGGTTCTCACCGCGATATTTTACCAGAATATCAATTAGTCATTCTTGCTCCTCAAGTTGCTTCTAATTATGAGGATATTAAAATTGAAACTGATAAATTAGGAATTAAACTTGCTAAGACAGAGGGTGGTCAGTACATTAAATTGACCCGTGATGGAAAAGGTGCATTAGCCTTTGTCCAAGAGCAGTTTGAGCAAAAAGGAGAATAGCATGACGAAAACATTGCCTAGAGATTTTATATTTGGTGGTGCTACGGCTGCTTATCAGGCAGAAGGTGCAACACACACCGATGGGAAAGGCCCAGTTGCGTGGGATAAGTATCTAGAAGACAACTACTGGTACACAGCAGAACCTGCCAGTGACTTTTATCATAAATATCCTGTTGATTTAAAGTTGGCAGAAGAGTTCGGTGTAAATGGGATTCGTATTTCAATTGCTTGGTCTCGTATTTTTCCAGCAGGGTATGGTGAAGTCAATCCAAAAGGTGTTGAATTTTATCATCGGTTGTTTGCGGAGTGCCATAAACGACATGTTGAACCATTTGTTACCTTGCACCATTTTGATACGCCAGAGGCGCTTCATGCAAATGGTGATTTCCTCAACCGTGACAATATCAAATATTTTGTAGATTATGCAGCATTTTGCTTTGAGGAATTTTCTGAAGTTAATTTCTGGACAACTTTCAATGAAATTGGTCCGATTGGAGAAGGACAATACATGGTAGGGAAATTTCCTCCAGGCATCACCTATGATTTTGCTAAAGTTTTCCAATCTCATCACAATATGATGGTAGCGCATGCTCAGGCAATCAAGATATATAAAGATAAACAGTATAAGGGAGAAATTGGTATTGTACATGCCTTGCCAACAAAATATCCTTATAATCCTGAAAATCCTGGCGATGTACGAGCAGCAGAATTGGAAGACATCATTCATAACAAATTTATTTTGGATGCCACTTATCTTGGTCACTATTCAGCAAAAACAATTGAAGGTGTCAATCATATTCTTGCTGTCAATGGTGGAGAACTGGATTTGCGTGATGAAGATTTTACTGCTCTTGAAGCAGCTAAGGATTTGAATGATTTTCTGGGAATTAACTATTATATGAGCGATTGGATGCGTGAATTTGATGGAGAAACTGAAATTAGTCATAATTCTAAAGGAGATAAAGGTGGCTCAAAATATCAGTTAAAAGGTGTTGGTCGTCGTGAATTTGACGTAGATGTTCCTCGTACAGATTGGGATTGGATGATTTATCCACAAGGTTTATATGACCAAATTATGCGAATTAAGCGAGATTATCCAAATTATAAGAAAATTTACATCACAGAAAATGGTTTAGGCTATAAAGATGAGTTTGTAGATAATACGGTTTATGATGATGCTCGAATTGACTATGTTAAGAAACATTTGGAAGTTTTAGCTGATGCTATTGCGGACGGCGCCAATGTAAAAGGCTACTTCTTATGGTCGCTGATGGATGTATTTTCTTGGTCAAATGGCTATGAGAAACGTTATGGTCTCTTCTATGTTGACTTTGAAACACAGGAGCGCTACCCTAAAAAGAGTGCTTACTGGTATAAAGAACTATCGCAAACGCGAAAAATTCGTTAATGAAGTTGAATGGCAGTATTGATATTTATCAGTCAAACTGCCATTTCTTATTGTCGCATATTACTTTATATATTTTTTGTAACAATTTCCTACGGTCCGTGTGATATTTTTGGAATCTATTGACTTGAAAAAATTCCTCTTTATATAATGGAATAGAACATTTTTATAAGGAGGTCATATGACTTTATCAGGACTCATTGTTTTGGTGGTATTTATATTTCGGTTGGTATTTTTGAAACGATCTATTAAAAACGAAAAGGCGATTCTGGCAAATGGTGGCCGCGAATATGGCGTTCAAAATACCAAATATATCACCATCCTTCATATTTTATTTTACCTTTCTTGCTTTGCAGAAGCCACAATACGTCAAGTTCATTTTGATACGTTCGGTGTTATGGGGCTAGGGCTCTTAATATTTGCGATGTTTATGCTCTATGTTGTGACAAAACTTTTAGGGGAAATTTGGACTGTAAAGCTGATGCTGGTTAAGAATCATCAATTTGTTGACCATTGGCTTTTCCGTTATGTCAAACATCCAAATTACTTCTTGAATATCATTCCGGAGTTGATTGGTTTAGCACTTCTTTGCCACGCTCTCCTTTCATTTTGCATTTTGTTTCCGTTCTATATTATTGTTCTATACAATCGTATCAAGGAAGAAGAACAGCTCCTTCGAGAAGTCATTATTCCAAATGGAATTGTTGAAAAATAATATTGGAATAACTGCTATTGTTTAAATAGCTGGAGATATAAATGATTCAACCTACAAATAGATAGTATAAAAAGAGGCGAGGCTAGGACAAAAGTCTTTAGTTTAAAAGTGTGCAGTTTAATAAAGCACAGAAGCTCTCTCCAATTGCTCAAAGCTATGCTTTGAGCAATTGGAGAGAGCTTCTGTAAATTTCAAGGTTATCGCTTTTCAGGTTCGGAAGAATACTCTTGATGAAAACTTCGTTTCCTTTATTGGGCACTTCAACAGCCTATCAAATTGTCGAATAAGCTTGTAGGGGTGAGACTATGAACTCAAAAATTTTCTATCTTGAGCATAATCTCACCTCTTTTTCTTATGCTCGTTGATATAGGCTAATTTTTGTTGGCGTGTTTTCCTTTTAAAGAGTGCCTCAGCTGACATGGCAGAGGGTTTATTGGAGAATTCCTCTTGGTATAAAAGAGTAACAGGTAATCGTGCACGTGTATATTTGGCGCCTTTCCCAGCATTGTGTGCGGCCACTCGTTTTTGGACATTGGTCGTATAACCTGTATAGAGAGAACCATCAGCACATTTTAGGACGTACATATAGGCTTTATTTTCCATAGTAGATCTCATGAATTTCGGGAGTGTAGCTGCCATCTTGGTTGTGAATGAACAGTGGTGGTAAGATTTTGAGTCCATCACGGGAGCCATCTTTGATAGCTTCAATAAGGAGCATATTGGCTTCTCGATTTGCCTTGGGATAAACAAACCGAATGCGCTTTGGTGCTAAATTATGAGCTGTCATAGTGTCCATAATGTCAAGAAATCGTTCAGGACGATGCACCATTGCCAAACGCCCATTAGATTTCAAAACTCGCTGAGAAATTTTGCAGATTTCTTCAAGATTTGTCGCAATTTCATGCCGTGCAAGCAGATAATGTCGACTTGCGTTGAGGTTGGAATGCTCATCTACTTTAAAATAAGGTGGATTACAGAGAATCATGTCTACTTGGTTACCACTAATGTATTTGGTAAGGTATTTCAAATCATCTTGAATCACCTGCATTTGACTAGTCAAGTTATTTAGCTCAATGGAGCGCTGAGCCATATCTGTCAATCGTTCTTGAAGTTCTACAGCAATGATTTGAGCTTGTGTGCGCGTGCTTGCAAAAAGGCCGACAGCACCATTGCCGGCACATAGGTCAATAATCAATCCACTCTTAGGTAATTTTGGAAAATGTGAGAGGAGCACGCTATCCACTGAGTAGCTGAAAACCTCTCGGTTTTGGATAATTTTGACGTCAGTGGAAAAGAGCTGATTGACCCGCTCCCCGTCTTTTAAAAAAATTTCTGCCATACAGTCTTATTATATCATGTTTTATAAAGGATGCAGCAATAAAAATAGGTGGTAAGGAAAAAGTGGAAACAACAAATTTGAAAAAGTCATTGCAAAATTTGTAGATCTTTTGGATAGTGCAAAAGATTAGTTTTCCAAGATGGTACCCAAAACGGTACTAAAAGTAAAAAAGCCAATTCCAATTTCTTGGAAAAGGCTTTGTATCAACGCTTTTAAGCAAGCAATGCGGTTGATTATTTGAGACCGTATTTTTTGTTGAAACGATCCACACGTCCGTCTGCTTGAGTGAATTTTTGGCGTCCAGTATAGAATGGATGTGAATCTGATGAAATTTCCACACGGATTAGTGGATAGGTATTTCCATCTTCCCATTCAACAGTTTCGCTAGAATGCTTAGTAGAACCACTAAGGAATTTGTAGCCAGTTGAAGTATCCATAAAGACAACAGGACGGTATTCAGGATGAATATCTTTTCTCATTTTAAAAAATTTCCTTTCTGCCATGGTCTCTCTGCGAGCCATAGATTCATTACTTTGATAGTTTACCAAATTCTACCGATTTTGACAAGTCTTTTCTCTCAATTTTAATGTCTTTTTGCCAATTCTTTTAATTCTTGGTAAATTTTTTCGATTTCTTCTGTAGAGTAAGCATTGGCACCACTAGCAAGTGGATGACCGCCTCCATCATGTTTTTTAGCCACTTCATTGATAGGGATAAATTTACTCCGTAGACGAACTCGGTAATTGCCATTTTCTTGTTCAACAAAAATTCCCCAAAGTTCAACACTGTCAATCCGCCCTGGAGCTGAAACGATAGCAGAAGTATCAGCATCTGTTAACTGATTGGATTTGAGAAGTTCTTGAGTTAAAATAACACGAGCTGCACCATTTTCATCGACTTCTAAATGATCGTAAACGTAGCCTTGAAGTTTAGCGATTTGATAGCTGAAAGAGTCCATTTTCCGCGCTAAAGCAGCAAAGTCAAAAGGATATTCGCGAAGTTTGCTGGCGATAGCCATAGTTCGGGCAGTTGTGGCAGGATATAGGAAACGCCCAGTATCACCAACGATTCCAGCATAAAGTAACTTAGCAGAATAATCATCTAATTTTAGATGATTTTCTAATGCAAAGAGAGCAATTAACTCACTAGCGCTACTTGAGCTAGTATCTACCCAAGCAATGTCTCCATAAATATCATCGTTTGGATGATGATCGATTTTGATGAGAAAATCTCCTTTGCTGTAGCGTTCATCATCAATTCGTGCAGTATTTGCTGTATCGCAAACAATCACTAAAGCATTTTTGTAATCATCATCTGAAATCTCATCCATGGTAGCCAGCCAAGCAAGACTAGGTTCAGTCGTTCCTGCTACTTTAATCTGTTTCTCAGGAAAATTTACTTGAAGTAATTTCTTTAAACCGACTTGGCTACCCAAGGCATCAGGATCAGGTCGCATGTGACGATGGATAATGATCGTATCATATTCTTTGATTTTATGTAAAATTTGCTTAAAAATTTCCATGTTATAACCTCTAATCTACCTTTTATTCATTGTATCATAAGATAACTATTTTAAAAAGAAAAAGTGGAAAGTGACAGGCCTTGGAGAGGTTTGAAGTGCAACTATTTGTTCAATGTGTTATAATAAGCTGATAGAACATTTTGGAGGAAATTATGGCTTTAGCAAAAATTGTATTTGCTAGTATGACAGGAAATACAGAAGAAATCGCAGATATTGTAGCTGATAAATTGAAAGAACTTGGTTTAGAAGTAGATATTGATGAATGCACAATGGTGGATGCAGAGGAATTTTTGGAAGCAGATATCGCAATTGTTGCTTCTTATACATATGGAGACGGTGAATTACCTGATGAGATTATTGACTTTTATGAAGATCTGGCAAGTCTTGATTTGACTGGAAAGGTTTATGGTGTTGTCGGGTCAGGTGACACATTCTATGATGAGTTTTGTAAAGCAGTAGATGACTTTGATCGTGCTTTTGCAGCGACAGGTGCTGAAAAAGGTGCTGAAAATGTCAAAGTTGATTTATCAGCAGAAGAGGAAGACGTTGAAAATTTGGAGAAATTTGCTGAAGAGTTAGCTGCTAAGGTGAGGTAATCATGTAAGAAGGCTAGGGAATTTCCTAGTCTTTTTTAGCTTAATTTATCAGATTTTAGGCATATGTTCTGACATTTTTAATATAGAATAGTATAATGGGAAAAGATGATTTGTAACAATGGGAGGAATAAGATGAAGAAAGAACGAGATTATGCTTTTGGATTTCATGATGATGTGAAACCGTTGTTCTCGACTGGTAAAGGTCTAACAGAAGAGGTTGTTCGTGAAATTTCTGAAATTAAAAATGAACCGCAATGGATGCTGGATTATCGTTTGCGTTCTTTAGAATTATTCCATAAATTGCCTATGCCTAATTTTGGTCCGGATTTATCCGACATACGATTTGATGACATTATCTATTATCAAAAATTAAGTGGAGAACGAGCTAGAAGTTGGGATGAAGTACCAGATGAAATCAAGAAAACCTTTGATCGTCTAGGTATTCCTGAAGCAGAGCGTCAATTCTTATCAGGAACTGTTGCTCAGTATGAATCTGAAGTAGTCTATCACAATATGAAAGAAGAATTTGCCAAGCAAGGGATTATTTTTACAGACACAGACACGGCGGTGCAAGAATATCCTGACTTAGTGAAAAAGTATTTTGGAACAGTAATTTCCAATGCAGAGCATAAGTTTTCTGCTTTGAATAGTGCTGTTTGGTCCGGTGGGACATTTATTTATGTACCTAAGAACGTTCAATGTCAGGTACCGGTTCAGACCTATTTCCGTATCAATGGAGAGAATGCTGGTCAGTTTGAACGTTCCCTCATTATCGTAGATGAGGGGGCCTCTATTCAATACATAGAAGGCTGTACAGCGCCGACTTATACAACCAATAGTCTTCATGCTGCAAATGTGGAAATTATTGTCAAAAAAGATGCCTTTTTCCGTTATACAACGATTCAAAATTGGTCAGACAATGTTTATAATTTGGTGACAGAGCGAGGAACGGTTGAAGAAGGTGGGACTTTGGAATGGATTGATGGCAATCTAGGCAGTAAGGTCAATATGAAATATCCATGCAGCATTCTCAATGGACGCAATGCAAGGACTTCGGTTCTTTCCATGTCCTTTGCTAATTATGGTCAGCACTTGGATGCAGGTTGTAAAGTTTATCATAATGCACCAAAGACTTCTAGCACCTTGATTTCCAAGTCTGTTGCAAAAGATGGAGGTAAAACGGATTATCGGGGGCAAGTCCGTTTTGGAAAGAATAGTGCGGGTTCTAAGTCTCACATTGAGTGCGATACTATTCTTATGGATGGTGAATCTAGTTCAGATACTATTCCATTCAATGAAATTCACAATTCAAATGTTACACTTGAACATGAAGCTAAGGTTTCAAAGGTTTCAGAAGACCAACTTTATTACCTCATGAGTCGTGGCATTAGTGAGGAAGAAGCCACTGCCATGATTATCAATGGCTTTATGGAGCCTATTACTAAAGAACTCCCGATGGAGTACGCAGTTGAACTCAATCAGCTTATCAACATGAGTATGGAAGGATCTGTAGGATAGAAGTAAAAACAGTCGGTAAGACTGTTATTTTTGTCCCTGATTAAAAGAAGAGAACACAAAAAGCACCGAATCGGTGCTCCCTTTTTCAAGTTGAGTACGGACTGGATTAAAAATCACTGCCTTATTTTAACTTGCTGTGTTGTTTCGAATGGTTCCAAAATATATATGCAGTTTTTTTAATTATTCACAAAGTATTACTCTTTCTTCAAGAATTTTTTAGTGAAAAATGCTACAATTAGATAAATAAAGAAAGGGTTGTCTGTATGGAACATAAAAAGAAGGATTTTAGCCTATCATGGTTTTTTCGATGGTTTTTGGATAACAAAGCAATCACCGGTTTTTTGGTGACTTTATTATTGGGGTTGAATATTTTTGTATTAAGCAAAATTAGTTTTATTTTCCTTCCTGTCTTAGAATTTATCGGAGTTATTATGCTGCCAGTTATTCTAGCGGGTCTTTTGTATTATTTATTAAATCCAATTGTTGATTTTATGGAAAAGCATAGAATCAACCGCTTAGTCGCGATTGCGATTGTCTTTATTTTGATTGCATTACTTTTAATTTGGGGATTAGCTGTAGCTATTCCGAGTTTGCAGCATCAGATAGTTAGCTTTGCAAAAAATTTGCCAGCTAATTTGAAAAAATCGAATAAAATTATTCAGGATTTTTTAGAAAATCGGATTTCTGATGATGTCAAGCCCCAATTGGAAGAGATTGCAAATAATTTTTCAAATCAAGTGACAACTTGGGCAAGTCATTTTTCATCGAAAGCAGTGAATTGGGTTAGTACATTGATTAGTACGGCTTCGCAGGTGATTGTAGCGATTATTATCATGCCCTTTATCCTTTTTTATCTTTTACGAGATGGAAAAAATTTGAAATCTTATTTGACAAAATTCATGCCAACAAAATTTCGTGACCCTGTTGGTCAAATTTTGACAGACGTCAATACACAGCTTGCTAATTATGTTCGTGGTCAGGTGACTGTTGCTATCATTGTAGCGATTATGTTTATCATTTTCTTTAAGATAATAGGCCTTCGTTATGCGGTTACGCTTGGAGTAACTGCAGGGATTTTAAATTTGGTTCCCTACTTAGGAAGTTTTCTCGCGATGTTACCGGCTCTTGTCTTAGGTTTGATTGCTGGGCCAATTATGCTATTGAAAGTTATTGTTGTCTTTATTGTAGAGCAAACGATTGAAGGGCGGTTTGTATCCCCATTGATTTTGGGTAGTCAATTGAATATCCATCCGATTAATGTCCTTTTTGTCCTTTTGACAGCTGGTTCTATGTTTGGTATTTGGGGTGTTTTACTGGGAATTCCAATTTATGCTTCTGCAAAAGTTGTGATTACTGCTATTTTTAAATGGTATAAAAAAGTTAGCGGTTTGTACGAAGAGGAATTAGTAGATGAAACAGGAGAGAGAATTGAACAACAGTAAAAAAATGGTTGCTTCTCTACAAAAGCAGGATTTGGCGCATGCTAATAAATATTTTGAGAGAGCCCTAACAAATGATACAGAAGAAGAATTACTTGAATTGGCCGATTACTTAGAAAGTATCGGCTTTTTCCCTCAAGCTAAGCAAATTTATGAAAACTTAGCTCCCCACTATCCAGAATCCTATATTAGTTTAGCACAGATTGCTAGTGAAGATGGGAAAGTGGAAGAGGCCTTTGCTTATCTAGAAGAAATTAAGTTTGATAGTGATTGGTACGTGACAGCTCTATTGGTCAAAGCTGATTTGTACCAAATGGAAGGGTTGCCAGACGTTGCAAGAGAAAAATTAGCCGAGGCAAAGCAATTGTCCGATGAACCCTTAGTAACTTTTGGTTTGGCTGAAATAGATTTTGAATTGGGAAATTTTAATCAAGCCATTAAAGAGTATGCTAGTTTAGACAATCGTATCATTTATGAGCAGACAGGTATTTCTACTTATCAGCGAATTGGCGTTTCCTATGCAAATCTTGGTAAATTTGAAGCAGCAGTTGAATTTCTTCAAAAAGCCTTAGAGATTGAATATGATGATATGGTGGCCTTTGAACTAGCAACTATTTTATATGATCAGAAAGAATATCAAAAAGCCAATCTGTACTTTAAGCAAATTGATACGATTTCGTCAGAATTTGAGGACTATGAGTACGGTTATGCTTTGTCGCTTCATGCAGAACATCAGACAGAAGAAGCTTTACGCCTCACGCAGCAGGGCTTATCGAAAAATCCGTTTGACACTCGTCTTTTGCTACTGGCTTCACAACTTTCTTATGAGCTACACGATGAGCAAAAGGCAGAAGAATATCTGCTGCAAGCGCAAGAAAATGCTGAAGACGAGGAAGAAATCGTACTACGTTTGACGAATCTTTATGTGCAGCAAGAGCGTTTTGATGAAGTTTTAGAATTTGAAAAGCGAGATGTAGACAATGTTCTGACGAGATGGAATATTGCGCGTGCCCATCAAGCGTTGGAACATACAAAAGCAGCTGTAGAGCGCTATCGTCTGTTGCTCTCAGACTTAAAGGAAAATCCAGAATTTTTAGAGCAATATATCTATCTACTTCGTGAAACTGGTGACTTTGAAGAAGCAAAATACCAAGCAGAGCATTATCTTCGCCTCGTTCCAGATGATGGTATTATGCAAGAATTGTATGCTAGTTTGTAAAAAGAGTAACAAGCACTATCCTATAAGGCGCATGAGAATTATGCTATAATGATGATCGTGATATTTAGAAAGGATCAAGAAAATGGCTGAAAAATTTGGTGCTGATTTAATTGTGGATAGTTTAATCAATCACAAGGTGGATTATGTATTTGGGATTCCTGGCGCAAAGATTGACCGTGTGTTTGATACATTAGAAGACAAAGGACCACAGCTTATTGTTGCTCGTCATGAACAAAACGCAGCTTTTATGGCGCAAGGGATCGGACGGATTACTGGAGAACCGGGAGTGGTGATTGCAACGAGCGGACCAGGAGCTTCAAACTTAGCTACAGGCTTAGTAACAGCAACAGCAGAAGGTGATCCAGTGCTAGCTTTAGCCGGTCAGGTCAAACGAGCTGATCTTCTCAAACGTGCACATCAGTCCATGGATAATGCTGCACTGTTTAAGCCGATTACCAAGTATTCTGTCGAAGTGCAAGATGGCAATACTCTTTCAGAAATTATTGCTAATGCTTATCGTCATGCTAAGTCCGGAATGCCGGGGGCAAGTTTCATTTCCATTCCGCAGGATGTGGTGGACAGTCAAGTACGAGTAGAAGCAATCAAACCGCTGACGGGTCCTCAACTGGGGTCTAGCTCAGTGGCAGATATCAACTACCTAGCGCAAGCAATTAAAAATGCTGTATTACCCGTTCTTCTATTGGGGAATGGGGCTTCAAGTGCCAAAGTGACAGCTTCGATTCGTCAGTTGTTGGAGCAAGTACAGTTACCTGTTGTGGAAACTTTCCAAGGTGCAGGGATTTTGTCTCGTGAATTGGAAGAAGCAACTTTCTTTGGACGGGTCGGACTGTTTCGTAATCAGCCAGGAGACATGCTGTTGAAGAAATCTGACCTAGTAATTGCTATCGGTTATGACCCTATTGAATATGAAGCGCGCAACTGGAATGCGGAAATTTCTGCTCGTGTTATTGTTATTGATGTAGAGCCGGCAGAGATTGATACTTACTTTCAACCGGAGCGTGAGTTGATTGGAGATATTGCCAATACTTTAGACTTATTGTTGCCAGCGATTAACGGTTATCAATTACCGGAAGGATCGAGAGAATATTTGCAAGTATTACATAATAAGATGGCTGGTGATGTGAAATTTGACCGCAGCCAAACTGAAACAGGACGACTACACCCGCTGGATATTGTCGAAGTCTTGCAGGAAAATACGACAGACGACATGACGGTTACTGTAGATGTGGGTACGCATTATATTTGGATGGCGCGTTATTTCAAAAGCTATGAACCACGGCACTTGCTCTTTTCAAATGGGATGCAAACGCTAGGCGTGGCATTGCCTTGGGCAATCTCAGCAGCCTTGGTTCGTCCTAACACCAAGATTATTTCTGTGTCTGGAGACGGTGGCTTCCTCTTTTCGGCTCAGGAGCTAGAGACAGCGGTTCGTCTACGATTACCAATTGTGCATCTCATTTGGAACGATGGTCATTATAATATGGTGGAATTCCAAGAAGAAATGAAATACGGTCGTTCATCTGGAGTGGACTTTGGGCCTGTTGATTTTGTTAAATATGCAGAGAGTTTTGGTGCAAAGGGATTTCGAGCAACATCTCCAGTGGAATTAATGCAGTTGCTCCAAAAAGCCTTAAAGGAAAATGGACCGGTTATCATTGATGTGCCAGTGGATTACAAGGACAGCAGCACGCTGGGAGAAACCATTCTGCCAGATGAGTTTTATTAAAGAAGAAGTGGGAAAGAACTCGAAATTTTTAAAAGAGTTCGTTTTTCCACGGTTTTTTCAAGGAAAGATAGTAAACATTGTCTAGGAGGAGAAATGGCAGAGCTTGTAACATTATTTCACTACAATACTTTGGGAGCTTTAATGGCGGGGCTTTACAAAGGAACGATGACGATTGGAGAATTGCTTAAACATGGTGATTTAGGGATTGGTACTTTAGACTCCATTGACGGAGAGCTGATTGTGCTTGACGGCAAGGCCTATCAAGCCAAGGGGATAGGAGCAAGTCCTGAAGTGATAGAAGTTTCAACGGATAGGACGGTTCCTTATGCTGCATTGGCTTTCCACCGAGCGGAAGTGCGTTTTCGTCAGGACATTGAGCTAAGCGATGAAGCGTTGAAGAAGTGCATAGAGGCTAGTTATGTCGGGGAAAATCTTTTTCACTCAATTAAGATTCATGGTGAATTTAGTAGCATGCATGTGCGCATGGCTCCAAAAACCTCTCCGGGAAAGAAGTTCGCAGAAATCGCAGCTCATCAGCCGGAGTATCATGCAGAACACATTTCGGGAACAATCGTTGGCTTTTGGACGCCAGAGCTGTTTCACGGTGTCAGCGTAGCTGGTTTTCATCTTCATTTTCTATCGGATGACCACCAATTTGGCGGACATGTTATGGATTTTATCATGAAAAATGGAGAGGTTGAAATCGGAACAATCGCAACATTAGAGCAACGTTTCCCTGTTCAAGACCAAGATTTTCTATCGGCCAAGCTAAATGTGGCGGAGCTAAAGGAAGATATTGAGAAATCTGAATAAAATAGCAGTTAGATAAAAACTCAAATTCTACTCAAAATTCAAGAAAAATGATACTAAAAAGACTTAAAATCAATTCTTTATCCAAGATGATTTTGAGTCTTTTACTATTGGCGAATTTGTGTTTAGTCTCTTATCATGAAAATTCTTGCGTCATCTTGGTCAATGGGCTGAATCAAAACGGTGTATTTTATTGACTACGGTAACAATCTTCCTGAGATGCGACTGGCTGTATCTGAGTGTTAGGCGTCCTAGTAAACACCTATCCCGTCTGATGAACGAAGAATAGTCCGAAAAAGGTGTCAGTTAGTAGACACCTTACATCTTCATGGATTTAATTTTGACTTCATCAGGAGTAACGCGTAGGGTCTTTTGCCCTGTGTAGGTTACAAAACCAGGTTTACCACCTGTTGGCTTGTTAAGTTTTTTGACTTCAATCATATCCACCTGAACGAGATTGGACAATCTCGCCTTAGAAAAGTATGCCGCCAATTCCGCAGCATCTGTCTTGACATCATCACTTGGATGTAGGTTGCCCGTGATAACGACGTGACTACCGGGAATATCCTTGGCATGAAACCAAAGTTCTTCTTTTTTAGCCATTTTAAAGGTCAGCTCATCATTTTGCAGATTGTTTCGTCCAACCAGAATAATTGTCTGTCCATCAGTAGACAAATATTTCTCAGGTTTCTTCCGTTTTTGGATTTTTTCACGCTGACGTCGACGAATAAAGCCTGTCTGAATCAATTCTTCTCGGATTTCTGTAATTTCTGTGAGATTAGCTTGCGACAAAGCTGTTTCTACGCTCTCCAAATATTGAATGGTTTCTTTAGTTTCTTCAATCAGTCCCGTTAAATGCTTGACTGCTTCTTTTAGCTTTTGGTATTTCTTAAAATAGCGCTGAGCATTTTGGTTAGGGGTCAAAGCTTTATCCAACACAATAGTAATTTTCTCGCTTGTGTAGTAATTGTCCAGTTCTACTTGGTCTTGATTGTTGGGAACTTGGTGCAAAAAAGTAGTGAGGAGTTCTCCCTTTTGTCGAAATTCTTCAGCATTTTCAGTCGCGACCAGTTCTTGCTCTTGTTTCGTTAATTTTTTACGATTCTTTTCTAATTCATTTTCCACTCGATGAATCAGTTCACTGGCTTGTTGATTAACGCGATCGCGTTCCGCCTTATCTTGATAGAAAGCATCTAACAATTGTGATAAACTAGGAAATTCTTTCTGACTATCCGCAAAGAGAATGGGGGTAAATGACTTGCTAGTCAGGGTTGCCTGAGTGGACTTAGCGAAGAAGGCGCGGAAGGTTTTTAACTTATCATTTGTTAAGCGCTGGCTGAGTTCAGCTGCTGTATCGTGTCCCAATCCTTGAAATAAGTTTTGTAAAGAACGGGCTGACAAATCTTCTGTATGCAGAATTTCAAATAGCTTTTCATCAGAAATGGTAAAGGGATTGCGCTTATCTGTTTGAGGTGGAGTGACATAGCTTGAACCAGGCAGAATCGTACGGTAACTATTTTGAGAAAAACCAACATGTTTAATAGCTTCAATAATATTGCCGCTTGCCTTATCCATTAGGATGATATTGCTGTGCTTGCCCATGATTTCGATGATAAGAGTTGCTGCCACGTTATCTCCGATTTCATTTTTATTGGAGACAGAAATTTCTAAAATTCGGTCATTCTCGATTTGTGAAATGTTTTCAATTGTAGCGCCTTGTAGATATTTTCGCATAACCATGATAAATGTAGTGGGCACTGCTGGATTTTCAAAGGCGGTACGGGTTAGTTGAATGCGACTAAAAACAGGGTGAGCAGACAAGAGCAATTTATAATTTTGTCGATTACTGCGAATTTGTAGCACTAATTCCTGATTAAACGGTTGATTGATTTTTTGAATGCGACCGTACAGTAACTGTTGCCGCAATTCATCTATCATGTGATGTAAAAAAAATCCGTCAAAGGACATGGTGTTTCTCCTTGAATGATACTAAAGAAAATTATAACAAAAAATAGCAAGAAAAGGTTGAAAAATTATTATCAGAAAAGTTTGACAAAATACTTGACATTTATTTCAGAAACCTCTAAAATAATATCAAATTAGAAAAGTAATAAAATGTCTGTTGGCAGAGAACTTGTGGTTGGTGGAAACAAGTAGCAGGGTTTTATGAAATTGGGCTAATGGATAGAACTTGAATTTGAAACGATAAAAATTCGGTAAGCACACCTTATAGTGCAACTTGTTGTTAGACAAGATAGAGATGTAGGAAAAGTGTATGATTTTTCCCATAATTGAGGTGGCACCGCGATTTACGCCCTCACACAGGATGAACTGTGTGTGGGTTTTCTTTTATTGTTTCCGTCTTGTTAAATGGAGGGGAAGTATGTTTAAGCGATGGCGACTCTGGATTTTACTTGAATAAACATTTGAAACATACGAAATGGAGAACAGATATGAAAAATAAACGACTAATGGCAATTATTGCACTTTTAGTAGTCTTAGTTGTTGGAAGAATCATTTATTCTAGCATTAATGATGGGAAAACAACGAAAATCAACAATACAACAAAAACAGTAAAAGTCGGCGTACTACAATATGTTAGTCATCCATCGCTGGATTTGATTTATAAGGGCATTCAAGAAGGCTTGGCCCAAGAAGGCTACAAAGGCAAGAAAATCAAGATTGATTTTATGAATGCAGAAGGTGATCAAAGTAAAGTAGCAACGATGAGTAAGCAACTGGTCGCAAATAATAATGATGTGCTGATTGGAATCGCAACGCCTGCTGCTCAGGGGCTAGCTAGTGCAACGAAAGACAAGCCAGTCGTTATGGGAGCAGTGACCGACCCAGCTGGAGCAAATTTGGTCAAAGATTTGAAACAGCCTGACGGTAATATCACAGGTGTTTCTGATCACAATCCAGCTAAGCAACAGTTAAATCTGATTAAACAGTTAACACCGAATGTGAAAACAATTGGTATTCTTTACTCAAGTAGTGAGGACAATTCCAAAACGCAGGTAGAAGAATTTACAACTTTGGCTGAAAAAGCAGGCTATAAGGTGCTTCCTTATTCTGTGCCTTCGACAAATGAGATTGCTTCAACTATGAATGTGATGACAGGGAAAGTAGACGCCATTTGGATTCCAATTGATAACACCATTGCTTCTGCTTTTTCAACGGTTGTTTCCAGCAACCAAACAGTTAAAAAACCTATCTATCCAAGCGCGACGGCTATGGTAAAAGAAGGTGGTCTAGGTTCCGTTGTAGTAGATCAAAAAGAACTTGGAGTAGCGACTGGAAAAATGACTGCGAAGATTTTGAAAGGGGCTAAACCAGCAAGCACAGCGGTTGAAATCTTTACTACTGGAAAAACGGTTATAAATAAAAAAGTGGCTGCTCAGCTAGGAATAACGATTCCAGAAGATATTCTGAAAAAAGCAGGACAAGTCATTGAGTAATCCGATTGATAAGAAATGATATTTTTTAAAGTTAGGACAACATTATGATTATTTCAATTGTCTCACAAGGCCTTGTTTGGGCCATACTAGGTTTGGGGATTTTTATGACTTTTCGTATTTTAAATTTCCCTGACATGACAACAGAAGGCTCTTTTCCATTAGGTGGAGCAGTGGCAGTTACGCTGATTAGTAAAGGCATCAATCCCTTTCTGGCGACTGTTGTTGCCATTCTGGCAGGGTGTTTAGCAGGTATGGCAACAGGACTTCTTTATACCAAGGGGAAAATACCTACTCTACTTTCTGGAATTTTGGTCATGACTTCCTGCCATTCGATTATGCTCATGTTAATGGGGCGAGCTAATCGTGGTCTTCTCGGAACGAAGCAAATTCAAGATTTTCTCCCATTTTCTAGTGAAATCAACAATCTTCTAACAGGGCTACTTTTTGTCAGTTTGGTAATAGCTGCACTGCTCTTTTTCTTAGATACAAAATTGGGTCAAGCTTATATTGCTACAGGAGATAATCCTGATATGGCGAGGAGTTTTGGCATTCACACAGGGCGAATGGAGCTGATGGGGTTGGTGCTATCTAATGGTGTTATTGCTCTAGCTGGAGCCCTCATTGCTCAGCAGGAAGGTTATGCGGATGTCTCGCGCGGTATTGGAGTGATTGTTGTCGGACTTGCTAGCCTCATCATTGGCGAGGTGCTCTTTATTAGTCTGACATTAGCAGAACGTTTACTAACGATTGTTGTCGGAGCTATTTTCTATCAATTTCTGATTTGGGGTGTGATTGCACTTGGTTTTAATACCAGTTATCTCCGTCTGTATAGTGCGGTTATCTTGGCGGTTTGCCTCATGATTCCGGCTTTTAAAAATAAATTCTTTAAAGGAGTCAAGTTAAGCAAATGACAGCAATTGTAGAATTGAAAAATGCAACAAAAATTGTCGATATAGGTGTTGAGGAAGAAAAAATCATTTTGAATGACATTTCGTTGGATATTTTTGAGCATGACTTCATTACCATTTTAGGTGGAAATGGTGCAGGGAAATCCACTCTTTTCAACGTTATTGCGGGTACATTACCATTAACAAGTGGGGACATTTATATTCTAGGTGAAAATGTGACGAGTTATTCGCCAGAGAAACGCGCTAAGTATCTGTCACGTGTCTTTCAAGATCCAAAAATGGGAACAGCTCCTCGTATGACAGTGGCAGAGAATCTGTTAATTGCAAAATTTCGTGGTGAAAAGCGTCGTTTGGTCCCACGTTGTCTGAAGCGTTATCGCAAAGAATTTCAAGAAATAATAGAGAAAATTGGCAATGGTTTAGAAAAACATTTGGATACGCCAATTGAATTTCTTTCTGGTGGTCAGAGACAGGCTTTGAGTTTGCTGATGGCGACTCTCAAGCGCCCAGAACTGCTTCTTCTAGACGAACATACAGCAGCGCTGGATCCAAAAACTAGTGTTGCCCTTATGGAGTTGACTGCTGATTTTGTCCAAAGAGACCAACTGACGGCTCTTATGATTACTCATCACATGGAGGATGCGCTCAAATATGGCAATCGTCTCATTGTCATGAAGGAGGGACAGATCATCTTAGACCTTAAGCAGAAAGAAAAAGCCAAGATGACCATAGCAGATTATTATGGTTTGTTTGAATAAAAAATTCCAATCTCATTTGAGGTTGGAATTTCTTTTTTGTGCTTCTCTAATAGTATTGGGAACGAGACGAATCCGTTTAATATCTGAAATACGAATGATAGTAGACATACTTTTTTGAAAGTTTTTGACAATCAATTGTTGGCGTCCTTTGTCATATTTTACAATATCACCAGTAAAACTTTTATCTAAAAAAATGACATGTACACCTGATTTCTTTTGCAAAGCGGTTTCAATCATCTGCAAGATATCGGCGTTATCTTCTTCCAGATCTTGAGTATCGTTTTTGTAATTGATAAATTCACTGGCTCGTTCTAAAATCATTTCGAGAAATTTTTTCATAGCTAAATTCTCCATAACTTGTTACAATATATTATATAACAAACTTGCTAAAAAAGTAAATTTTTTACGAATAAATCAAGAAAGAAGAAAAAGGAGACAATATGTCAGAGTTCAAATTTGAGATAGAAGAAAAGTTACTGGTGTTATCAGAAAATGATAAAGGCTGGACGAAAGAGCTGAACCGAGTGAGTTTCAATGGTGCACCAGCCAAATATGATATCCGTAGCTGGAGTCCTGATCATACAAAAATGGGAAAAGGGATTACACTTTCCAATGAAGAATTTCAAGTACTGGTGGATGCGTTTAAAAATTGATTGGAATTAAGGGGACATTGTTTTGTTAACAATGTTTTTTTATGTTTAAAAGATATTTTTGATTTTTAATACTTTTTTTCTAGACTAAAATGATAGTTTAAAGTCTACTCTAGTAGAAGAATAGCTTTGTATCAGCTTTTAGATTATGTTATACTCTAAGCTAGTTAGTAAATAATTATTTTATAGGATAACATAAGGAGGTGTTTTATGAAAACGAGGGAATGGATTGTGAAACTGTTACTATTAGTCATACCAATATTATTTATAGGAGGGTGTAAAATGTTTGAGAATAAACTAACTTTGACGAAAGAACAACAGAGGAATGTAGTATATTGGATAGTACGAAAATATGAGGTGAATTCTATCAATTTTACAGATTTTCAAAGAGATAATATGACAGGAAGTTATCACCTTAAATTTAAACTTAACAATCAATATGAAACAGGTTTAACGGTAAATGGCTTTAAAGAATTCAATGTTTCTGATGGAATTGTCACTTTGGGACCAATAGAAGACTTCCGAAAAATCGAAAAAAATCCGTCGCTTTCTGAGAATGACAAGGTGGATATTTCCAGCATTAAAATTACGTATTTAGGAGAATAATATGGCTTTTATAGATGAAGAATATAGATGGCTGTCGGAACAATCCTACTGGGTAGATTCAAAGAAGGATGATAAGGATTATACCCCTAAAGAAGGAAAGAAGAAGAGTACAATGAGTTAGAAAGCGCTTATCGTATTCAGAAAAAGGCATTTGAAGCCAAGCACGAGGAAATTTTTGATCGAAAATTTCAGCTTGCCCGAATCGCAGATGATGAGGCAGGAAAGTTGAATGCATTTTTATATAAGACCAATCATTCTTATCATGATGGAGAACGTTTTTTTCAAAATTTGCAGCAATTAATGGAACAATCAGATAGTGCATTTAGGAAGAGAAGTAGCACTTTGGAGATGGAAGAGGAAAAATTGGATCGTGCTTATCGTAAAGAACGAGCGGCGCTTGAAGAAGAAGTTAATAAATTGAGGAGAGAGTATGCTAACGCCAATTATGAATGACTATTATTCTGATAAGGAATATCATTATGCTTTAGAACAGATGTATCGGATGATGGAACGTAGCCGTATTCAAACGATGGCAATGATTTTGACCAATAGTAAAAAAGCTACTATGCAGACATACAAAGCAAAGGTTTCAGATAGTGCACAGCGAACTAAATTAACGCTTCAAGCTATTGAGGAACAGATGGATACAGCCTTTAAAGGGCAGGTGCAACGAAAAATTGAACAGGTGGTAAGCGAGAAAAGTAGCCAATATGACAAAATCTAGAGGAATTGATATGAAAATTTTTCTTATTTCAAATCAATTAACTCTTTTGTTTTGCTCTTCTACGGGAACTCTTTTTGGTAAGAAAAATTGTTTGAACCTAGAAATAATGGATATCAGTACTTGAAAAAATATTTTTAAAGCGCTATAATCAGTATAAATTTCTATATGCGCATATAGTGAACCTAGAACTGTAGGAGGTTTAGGATGCTTGAAATTCAAAAGTTAGAAAAAAGTTTTGGACAAAAACAAGTTCTATTTGGTGTCGATTTTAGAGCTGAATCAGGACAAATCCTTGGTCTGATTGGAAAAAACGGTGCTGGGAAAACAACGATTTTTCACAGCATTCTGCGTTTTTTAGAATATAGCGGTAGGATTTCTTTTGAGGGCAAAGCTATTTCTCAAGACACTTATCGGGAAATTGGCTATTTACCAGAAGAACGAAGTTTGATGCCTAAGTTGACTGTCTATGAGCAAGTTCGGTATTTGGCAAACTTAAAGGGAGTGCCCAATGCAGTTGTGAAAGAAAAGTTGCCCCAGTGGATGGAACGCTTGCAAGTCAAAGGGAAAGTGACTGACAAAATCAAGAGTTTGTCAAAAGGAAATCAACAGAAAGTGCAGTTAATCATTACACTACTGCATGAGCCAAATTTGATTATCTTAGACGAGCCTTTTAGTGGTCTTGATCCTGTCAATACAGAAATTTTAAAACAAGTTATTGTTGAAGAAAAAGAGCGTGGAGCTACGATTATCTTTTCTGATCATGTCATGACCAATGTAGAAGAATTATGTGATGACGTTGTTATGATTCGTGATGGTAAAGTCATTTTGGATGGTAGTGTACAAGAAGTTCGTAATCAATACGGGAAAACACGCTTATTTGTATCTAGCACACTATCCCAAACTGAATTAGAAGCACTTCCTCACGTAACCAAGGCTAATTTGACCAACCAAGGAACATGGCGGTTGATCTTAGATGACGAAGCGGCTGGTAAGGAATTGTTTGACTTGCTGACTAAGGGACAATATATTGCAACTTTTGACCAACAAGCTCCAACAATAGATGAAATCTTTAAATTAGAATCAGGGGTGGAACTATGAAACAGGCTTTAATTGTTATCCAAGAAACTTATCTTCGGCATGTCAAGTCATGGAGCTTTGTCTTTATGGTAATTTCGCCTTTTATTTTTATCGGTCTTAGTTTGGGAGTTGGCTATCTTTCTTCCATGTCAAGTAGCAATTCTAGCCGCATTGCAGTCGTAGCGAACCATACCCAGATTAAAGAAGTTTTAAAGGATACCAAGAATCTGGACTTCGATTATAAAGATGAAGCAGCAGCCAAGAAAGCTGTAAAAGACGGCGATATTGGTGGCTATTTATTAGTGTCAGAAGTAAATGGTCAGATTAAGGCTACTTACTTTGCGGATACAAGCATGAACAGCACGATTAAAGCTACGATTTCACAGAAACTGATGCAGTTGCAACAGGTGGCCAATATTAGCCAAGCTAATCTATCAGATCAGCAAGTCAAGCTTCTTTCTAGAGGCATTGATTTTAAGGAAAAAATTGACGAAAAGAAAGAGGCTAAGAAAACGATTCAAACAGTTGTTGCAACAGCAATTGGCTTGGTGTTGTACATGATTCTCATTGTTTATACAAGCTCAACTGCGCAGGAAATTGCAAGCGAAAAAGGAACAAAGATTATGGAGGTTATTTTCTCCAGTATCAAGGCATCTGAATATTTTTATGGTCGAATGGCTGGAATTTTTGCAGTTATCTTGACCCATGTGGGTATTTATGTAGTTGGCGCTATAATCTTGCTTGCTTTTTCAGGACAAATTTCTTTTGTGAAGCATTTCTTAGATGCTAATCCAAATTTAATGAAGCATTTAGGTGAGGCAATTTCCTTTAACACGATTGCTTTCATTACTTTGAGTGTCTTTATGTTTGTAGTCTTGTCTGCTTTTTTAGGCTCGATGGTCACGAGAATTGAAGATGTTGGCAAAGCCGTTCAACCAGTTGTGATGCTAGTTGTATTAGGATTCTTAGGTGTAACATCTTTGGGAAATGCAGGCGACACGATTTTACTGAAAGTAGGTTCTTATATTCCGTTTATTTCGACTTTCTTTATGCCTTTCCGTGCGATTAATGGTTATGCGAATGGACTCGAAGCGTGGGTTTCGTTTGCTATTGCTTTTATCTTTACATTAGGAATGACGGTCTATATCGGTCGGATTTATTCGAGTTTGATTTTGCAAACAGATGATATGGGCATTTGGAAGAGCTTCAAAAAGGCTTTAGCTTATCGTTAGTCGTTTATCTTCACAAGTTTTCTTGTGAAGATTTTTTGTTATGCTTCAAGGCAGTTGTTTTCTGTTGAACAGATTCAAAAATGATATAATAAAACTATATTTTGATAGAAAAAGGATGCACATGAAATTACTTTATACAGATATTCGCAATCCCTTAACAACGATTTTGGTGAAAGAAGCAGAGCGTTTGGCACAGGAAGGTAACCGCGTGTTTTATATTGCTCCTAACTCTCTTTCATTTGAAAAGGAGAGAGTAGTTTTAAGCCAGCTCACTCATCAAGCGTCCTTTGCTATTACAGTGACGCGGTTTACCCAGATGGCACGCTATTTTGTCCTCAATGATATACAGCAAGGTAGCCCATTAGATGATATTGGTCTGGGAATGTTATTTTACAAAGTCTTGTCAGAAATGGATGAGAAGGACTTGCGAGTGTATGGCGGTATTCGCACGGATGCACAATTTATTCAGCAGTTGGTTGAACTTTATCATGAGTTGCAGAGTGCTCAGATGACGTTCACGGATTTGGAACATCTGGAAGAAGATGAGAAGAAAGCAGATTTCCTCAAGATTTTGCAGGCTGTTACACAGCAGATCAATCAGAGTGAGTTTAGTTCTGAATCAAATATTATGACCTTTGCCAATCATATAATGACAGGTGATGTAGATAAGGAATTGCAAGATTTAGTCTTGGTGATTGATGGCTTTACGCGTTTTTCTGCTGAGGAAGCCTACTTGGTTGAGCTACTGCATAGCAAGGGAGTGGAAATTGTTATTGGTGTTTATGCAAGCGAAAAAGCATACCGTACAAGTTTTCGAGAGGGAAATCTCTATCAAGCTAGTGTAGATTTCTTACGCTATTTGGCAGATAAATATGAAGTGAAGCCTGAGCATAGACTAGCAACACCATTAGATGATGCATTTGGAAATATTTCAAAACTGTTAGAAAGTCGGTATGATTTCTCAGATGTTGACCTAGAGTTAACGGAGCAGGATCGCTCGCATGTGCAGATTTGGTCAACAGTCAATCAAAAGGAAGAATTAGAATATGTAGCAAAAAGCATTCGTCAGTTAGTTCATGATGGAGTTCGTTATAAGGATATTCGCGTTCTTTTGGGAGATGTGGAAGCGTATCATTTACAGTTAAAGACGATTTTTGATCAGTATCAAATCCCTTTTTATCTGGGACGAAGTGAGGCTATGGCCCATCACCCTTTGGTGCAATTTATTGAAGCTTTAGTGCGCCTAAAACACTACAATTTTCGAACGGAAGATTTGCTCAATCTCTTAAAAACAGGTCTCTATGGTCATTTAAACCAAGAAGAGTTAGACTTGTTTGAGCAATATATCTGCTTTGCAGATATAAAAGGAATGGGTAAGTTTTCTAAGGAATTTACTCACAATCAACATCAAAAATTTGATCTCATTCGCATCAATCACTTAAGAAAAGAAATAGTCATTCCTCTTTTGGATTTTTTAAAATCTCGTAGTCAAACAGCAATGGGGTTACTTCAAAACTTTCATCAATTTTTAACAACAATTTCTTTTTCTCAGAATTTTGCTGGTTTAGTAGATTTTACGAATCCGCAAGATCAAGAACGGCAAGAGGAAGTTTGGAAAGCTTTTTGTCATGTTTTGGAACAGTTTGCCAGTGTCTTTTCAGCCAGCAAGATTAAGCTAGATGATTTTTTGACCTTGGTGCAGTCGGGAATGCTGTTATCTAATTATCGGACTGTTCCAGCAACAGTAGATGTCGTAACTGTTCAGTCTTATGATTTAATTGAGCCTTTGTCGAGTCCTTTTGTCTATGCTATTGGTTTGACCCAAGATTATTTTCCAAAAATTGTCCAAAATAAGAGTCTTTTATCAGATGAAGATCGTTTATTGTTAAATGAAGCGACAGGTGAGTACTCAGAATTGGTGATTGCTACTCAGGAAAATCTTAAGAAAAATCGTTTTGTCGCCTTGTCACTTCTGAATGCGGCAACAGACAGATTAGTTCTCTCTACTCCTCAGATTGTCAATGAAATAGAAAACAATATTTCTTCCTATTTACTAGAACTACATGAACAACCAATTGCTTTGCCAATTGAAGTGAAGCGTCCACAGGCAACGAGTGATGATATTGGTACTTACCGCGGTTTATTGGCAAGGATTATTGAATTAAATCAAGGAGAGATTGACAAAGAGCGTTCTTTGTCTGATAAAGACCAGACTTTTTGGGCAGTTGCCGTACGAGTTTTGCGCAAAAGATTAGAAAATGAAGGTGTTTCGATTCCTAATGTAACATCAAGTCTTGAAACAGAGACTTTGTCAGATCAGACCTTACAGGTTCTTTATCCGTCTCATCAAGTATTTTTACTATCAACTTCAGCCTTGACAGAATTCTATCGTAATCAGTATGCTTATTTTTTGAAGTATGTCCTAGCTCTACAAGATGAAATGACGATCCATCCAGATGCGCGCAGTCATGGAAATTTTCTGCATCGTGTGTTTGAAAAAGTCATGCAAGATTCATCAAGTGAGCAGTTTGATTATCGGCTAGAAAAAGCTATTCAAGAAACGAGCCAGGAAGCGGAATTTAAAGCGATTTATACTGAAAATGCAGTAGCTTTATTTGCGCATGAAGTGTTGCTTGATACGGCGCATGCAACAGGGCTCGTTTTAGAAAAAAATGATTTGGTAGATACTATTCAAGAAGAAGCGGTTTTTGGACAAGAAGATGTGAACTTTTTAAGCTTATCAGATGGACGTAAGCTTCAAATTCGCGGGAAAGTTGACCGAATTGACCGATTGAGGAGTAATAACAGTTTAGGAATTGTAGATTATAAATCAAGTGATACGAATTTTGATTTTCAAAAATTTTTTAATGGCTTAAATTCTCAATTGCCAACCTATCTAGCGGCATTGAAGCAAGAAAAGTGGGTAGATGATGGTACGCAGTTTTTTGGAGCTATGTATTTACAGATGGGTAACCCACTTGTGCCTTTAGCTAAAACGAAGTCGTACGATGATACGGTCAAAGAAGCGATGAAAATTCTGGAATATAAGGGCTTGTTTTTATCTGATCAAGCTCATCAGCTCAATAACTTGTATAATAAAAAGAAAGTCAATTTGTTAAGTCAAGAAGAACTAGAAACTTTGTTAGCTTATAATGCACTTTTGTACCGTCGTGCTGCCGAGCAGATATTGGCAGGGCATTTTAAGATTAATCCTTATACAGAAAATGGCAAAAGTATTGCACCTTTTGTGGAGCAGTACAAGTCGATTACGGGCTTTGAAGCCAATCTTCACCTTTCTAGAGCCCGACATTTGGTTAAGCTAGATAAGCACTCAGCAGGTGAAAAAAAACGTCAAGCGTGGATAGAAAAGATGAAGGAGGAGCTAGAAAAATGAAGAGACTACCATTTTTGAATCAAGCAGAAATTTGTGCTTTGCAGCATCAAGAAGCACAGTCTAATAAAACTCAAAAACGTACAGCAGAGCAAATCGAAGCCATCTACTCCTCTGGTCAAAACATTCTCGTGTCTGCTTCTGCAGGATCAGGAAAAACCTTTGTAATGGTGCAGCGGATTATTGATCAAATTATGCGGGGAGTTCGTATTGAGCAGCTCTTCGTTTCAACTTTCACCGTAAAAGCAGCTAGTGAATTAAAAGAGCGCTTGGAGAAAGAGTTGTCCAAGGCCTTGAAAGAAACAACTAATGAGGAACTTAAACAGCACTTGGCGCAGCAATTAGCTGATATTCCCAATGCAGATATTGGAACTATGGACTCTTTCACTCAAAAAGTCCTGAATAAATATGGTTATCTGTTGGAGTTGGCACCAAATTTTCGCATTTTACAAAGTGCGAGTGAACAATTATTGCTACAAAACGAAGTTTTTGAGCAAGTTTTTGAAGACTTCTATCAATCTGATCAGGCAGCTTTGTTTAAAAAAATGGTCAAAAACTTTACAGGTCAGAGGAAAGATTTGTATGGTTTTCGAGAGCAAGTTTATAAGATTTATTCTTTTTTGCAGTCTACTAGTAATCCAATAGAATGGTTGGAAAAAGACTTTTTGAAAGGTTATGAGTTTGCAGATTTCCAAGAAGAGAAAGCACAACTCTTAACGAAGACTAAAGAAGCCCTCTTTGATTTAGAAGATTTTTTCCATTATCATTTGATCCATGAAGCCAAGGAATTTCCCAAAGCAAAATATCTTGAAAATGTGCAGCGTGTGCTTGATGGCCTTTCAAGTTTACAAGGGCATTCCTCTGAGAAAGTCTATCTCACAGCGCTCAATCATATTGTAGAAATATCGCGTGACAGCAATGGAAAAGCCTTGACGAACAGCGGTCGTAAAGAAGAATTAAAAGAAATCATCAACGCCTATAACGAAAAACGCAAAGAAAAAATTCAAGTTCTACGAGACTTGGCGGATCAATTTTATCGTTTTGAATTTCAAATGACCTACCATGAGGAAGCAAAAGAAATTTTGCTTGTTTTGCAGCAATTTATGAAATCGTTTGTTACAAGCTATTTGAATCGCAAAAAAGAAGAAAATGCTTTTGAATTTGCGGACATTAGTCATTTTGCTATTCAGATTTTAGAAGAATGTTCGGATGTGCGTCAGTTTTATAGGAACAAATACCATGAAGTTATGGTAGATGAATATCAAGATACTAACCACACGCAAGAGCGGATGCTAGAACTGTTATCAAATGGGGATAATCGCTTTATGGTAGGGGATATTAAACAGTCTATTTACCGTTTTCGTCAAGCGGATCCGCAGATTTTCAATGAGAAATTCAAAACCTATAAAGAAGATAGCAGACAAGGGAAATTGATTGTCTTAAAAGAGAATTTTCGCAGTCATTTGGAAGTCTTGGAAGCCACCAATGATGTGTTTAAGCGCCTCATGGATGAGGAAGTGGGAGAAATTGATTACAATGAAACGCATTATCTGGTCGCTGGAAATCCTGATAAAAAAGAACCAAATCCCTTGTATCAGACAGAATTTCTCATTTATGATGGAGCGCTTGAAGCGGATAAGGAAGAGAATGACAAGGAGGTTTCTTCTGTTTCTGCAGGAGAAGTAGAACTGGTAATTAAAGAAATTATTCGCCTGTACAATGAAGAAAATGTCCAATTTGAGGATATTACTTTGCTAACGGCTTCGCGGACGCGCAACGATGTGATTTTAGCTGAATTTGCTAAATATGGTATTCCTGTCGTTTCAGACGGTGGTGAGGACAATTACCTTCAGTCTGTTGAAGTCATGGTGATGTTAGACACCTTGCGTACAATTAACAACCCTCTCAATGATTATGCTTTAGTGGCGCTTTTAAAATCGCCAATGTTTAACTTTACAGAAGATGAATTGGCACGTTTAGCTTTGCAAAAGAAGGTGACTGAGACAAATTATGTTGTCCATCAGGAAAATCTCTATGAGAAGTTGAAGAATGCTCGGAATGGGTACGGGCAATATCCTGAACTTATCACGCCTCCTCTTTTAAAAAAAATCCAGCAATTTCAAGGAACACTACAGGCTTGGCGAGAGTATGTGAAAACAAATTCACTATATGATTTGCTTTGGAAAATTTATCAAGATCGCTTTTATTACGATTATGTGGGAGCTTTACCAAATGGAGCGGGACGCCAGGCCAATCTTTATGCACTGACCTTACGAGCAAATGATTACGAAAAAATGAGTTTTAAAGGCTTGTCACGTTTTATTGGGATGATTGATAAAATCTTGGAAACACAGAATGATTTAGCCAGTGTAGTCAGTGCAGCTCCGAAACATGCGGTTCGCCTGATGACGGTTCATAAGAGCAAAGGTTTGGAATTTAAATATGTCTTTTTGCTTAATATGGACAAAGTATTTAATCGTAAAGATAGCAGTTCTGCTTTGATTCTCAGTCGTCAAAATGGTGTTGGAATCAAGTATGTGGCTGATGTAGCAGTAGATGTTGCTGATAAGTTAGCTCCAAACCATGTTCGCTTGTCTATTGATACTCTGCCTTATGAGCAAAATGAACGTGAGATCCATTTAGCCAGCATTTCGGAACAAATGCGTCTACTCTATGTTGCCATGACACGGGCTGAAAGGAAACTGTATTTAGTTGGTAAAGGTCATCAGAACAGTTTGGAGAAAAAAAGCTTCCCTACTCCAGTGAAGGGGCATTTAGCTGCATCTATCAGGCAAAGTATGACAAGTTTTCAAGATTGGATGTGGGCTTTACATGTAGTATTTGAGAAAGATAATCTAGCTTTTTCAACGCGATTTGTGACAGATAATGACTTGACAAGTGAAAAAATAGGTCAACTGAAATTGAAAGATGCGGTTATTGAAGAGGATTTAATAGAGAATCGCCAATCTGAGGATATTCGCAGGGCTTTGGATATTTTGGAAAATGTAGATCGACTGAATACTCAGTATCGAGCTGCCATTCATCTACCGAGTGTTCAAACACCAAGTCAAATCAAGAAATTTTATGAACCAGTTATAGATACAGATGGTGTTGAAATTATGGAGAAAAGGAATCCGACCATTGTAGGAAAAGCTTCTTTTGAGCTACCAAATTTTGCTAAAAAAGCTCCAGTTACAGGAGCGCAAATTGGTAGCGCCGTCCATGAACTGATGCAGCGTATTCCTTTGGATCAAGCCCCTACGATAGCTATTTTGAGAAAAGTTTTAAAACAGGTTCAGGCAGAAGCAAGTGTTAAAAAGAAAATTAATTTGCAAAAGATAGCTAGTTTCTTTGGGACTGAACTTGGACAGCTCCTTTTGAAGTATACAGACAGAGTATATCGTGAAGCCCCTTTTGCTATGTTAAAGCAGGATCCAGCAAGTGGACAAGATTTTGTTGTTCGTGGGATATTAGATGGCTATCTTCTATTAGCTGACCGAATTATTCTCTTTGACTATAAAACGGATCAATACACTCATTCAAGTGAATTAGTCAAACGATACCGAGGGCAATTAGCACTTTATGCCGAAGCTCTTAGGCGTTCGTATGGTATTGAAAAAATTGAAAAATACCTAGTGCTACTAGGTGAATCTCAACTTCAAGTAGTCAAGGTGGATTAGATAAGATTTGGAAAGAAGTGGGCTGCTGAATGCGCCCACTTCTTTTTTAGAAAAAACCATTTTCCCGAACGTTAAAACATCACGAAGGATGAAAAGTTCATAAAATGTACAATTTATTTCAAAAAAATATTGAAAATTTCAGAAAAATTAGGTAAACTACTATGTAACCGGATGATGGAGGAATGATATTTGAAATTATATTCTGATGTTACAATTCAATATTATAAAAGAAATCAAAAGGCAGCTTTGTGCGGCCTTTTTGTTAAACTGAATAGAACTTTATGAAAATTTTCACTTAAAAAGTTTAAACCTTTTCGTG
The DNA here is from genome assembly GCF_000413475.1 of Streptococcus intermedius SK54 = ATCC 27335. Taxonomy (GTDB): domain Bacteria; phylum Bacillota; class Bacilli; order Lactobacillales; family Streptococcaceae; genus Streptococcus; species Streptococcus intermedius. The sequence goes on from NZ_ATFK01000003.1 coordinate 128,181, forward strand.
GGAATTTTGCAGCAATAGAATGAAAAGTATTAAACTCTATCAGAATCTAGTTATTTTTGATAATAGTACTCATTGTTTGAAGAAATGTTCGATTTTGAGAATTTTTTGTAATATTATTGGAAATTTACTTGAAAAGCAATAGGAAAAATAGTAAAATAGAATTAAAGAAAACGCTTACAAAAGTGAGGTGGCAGAATGGATAGACAAGAAGCATTAAGAACTTTTACCACAGGTGAAAATTTCCATTTACAGCACTATTTGGGAGCTCATCAAGATGAAGTAGATGGGCAAAGTGGCTACACATTTCGTGTGTGGGCACCAAACGCTCAAAGTGTTTATCTGATTGGAGACTTTACGGATTGGTATGAACATCAAATTCCCATGGTACGTAATGAAGGTGGCGTATGGGAAGTATTTACGGAGTTACCTCAGGAAGGAGACATTTACAAATATAACATTAAGCGAAGTAGCGGCCAAGAAATTTTGAAAATTGATCCACTGGCAGTTTATTTTGAAAAACGTCCGGGTACAGGAGCTGTTGTGCAAACGCTTCCTGAAAAGAAATGGAAAGATGGCCTATGGTTGGCCCGCAGAAAGCGCTGGGGATTTTTCTCTAGGCCAGTAAATATTTATGAAGTTCATGCAGGATCTTGGAAGAAAAATGAAGACGGAACTCCTTATTCATTTGCCCAATTAAAAGATGACCTCATTCCATATCTGGTCAAAATGAATTATACTCATGTGGAATTTATGCCACTAATGGCACACCCACTTGGCTTGAGTTGGGGCTATCAGTTGATGGGATATTTTGCCCTTGAACATACATATGGAACACCGGAGGAATTCCGTGATTTTGTAGAAGAATGTCATATCAATAATATCGGAGTTATCGTAGATTGGGTGCCTGGGCATTTCACGATTAATGATGATGCTTTGGCTTATTATGATGGCACACCTACATTTGAGTATCAAGATCATGATCGTGCCCATAATTATGGCTGGGGTGCTCTTAACTTTGATTTAGGAAAGAATGAAGTACAGTCTTTCTTGATTTCTAGTATCAAGTTTTGGATCGACTTTTATCACTTAGATGGAATCCGTGTGGATGCGGTTAGCAATATGCTTTATCTAGACTATGACAGCGGCCCATGGCAACCAAATATAGACGGTGGCAATCGCAACTACGAAGGTTATTACTTCCTTCAACGCTTGAATACTGTTATCAAGCTTGCTCATCCAGATGTTATGATGATTGCAGAAGAAAGCACGAGTGATACGAAGATTACGGGTATGACGGAAATGGGTGGTCTTGGATTTGACTACAAGTGGAACATGGGCTGGATGAATGATATTTTGCGCTTCTACGAAGAAGATCCAATTTACCGCAAGTATGATTTTAATCTAGTAACCTTTAGTTTCATGTACGCCTTCTCTGAAAATTTCTTACTGCCTTTCTCTCATGATGAAGTGGTGCATGGTAAGAAGAGCCTCATGCATAAAATGTGGGGAGATCGCTATAATCAATTCGCTGGCTTACGAAATCTCTATACATATCAAATGTGTCACCCAGGGAAGAAACTTCTTTTCATGGGTAGTGAATGGGGACAATTTTTAGAATGGAAATGCGAAGAATCTTTGGAATGGCATGACTTGGCGGATGATATGAATGCCAAGATGCAGCATTTCACTTCTCAGCTCAATCAGCTTTACAAAGAACATCGTGTTCTATGGGAAAATGATTTGAATTGGGACGGTTTAGAGATTATTGATGCGGATAACATTGACCAGAGTGTACTTTCCTTTATTCGTAAAAATGACAAAGGAGATATGTTGGTATGTGTATTTAATATGGTTCCAGTAGAACGTAAAGACTTTACCATTGGCGTTCCAGTAGCAGCAATATATGCAGAAATTTGGAATACCGAATTAGAAGAATGGGGAGGTGTATGGAAAGAGTACAATCAAACAGTTCAGTCTCAAGAAGGGTTGTGGAAGGATTATCCTCAGACGCTGACCTTTACTTTGCCAGCATTAGGGGCAAGTATTTGGAAAATTAAACGTCGTGTGAAATCAGCAAATGGAAGCAAAAAGTCCAAAAAGGAGTAGCAGATGAAGAATGAAATGTTAGCTTTAATTCTTGCCGGTGGGCAAGGAACACGTCTTGGAAAACTCACTCAAAGTATTGCCAAACCGGCAGTACAGTTTGGTGGGCGTTACCGCATTATTGACTTTGCATTGTCAAATTGTGCTAACTCAGGGATTCATAATGTAGGTGTCATTACTCAATACCAACCGTTAGCTTTGAATAGTCATATTGGAAATGGTTCTAGTTGGGGACTGGACGGTATTAACACAGGAGTATCTATTCTCCAGCCATATTCAGCAAGTGAGGGCAATCGTTGGTTTGAAGGAACGAGTCATGCGATTTATCAAAACATTGATTATATTGATACTATCAATCCTGAATATGTCTTGATTTTATCTGGTGATCATATTTACAAAATGGATTATGATGATATGCTTCAGTCTCATAAGGACAACAATGCTAGCTTGACAGTAGCTGTTCTAGACGTTCCGTTGAAAGAGGCAAGCCGCTTTGGTATTATGAATACGGATGCTAATAATCGTATTGTTGAATTTGAAGAAAAACCGGCTGAACCTAAGTCAACAAAAGCTTCTATGGGAATTTATATTTTCGATTGGAAACGTCTGCGCAATATGCTTGTCGCTGCTGAAAAGAGCAATGTAGATATGTCTGATTTTGGTAAAAATGTTATTCCAAATTATCTAGAATCTGGTGAAAGTGTCTATGCTTATGAATTCAACGGCTACTGGAAAGATGTTGGTACGATTGAATCGCTTTGGGAAGCCAATATGGAATATATCGATCCAAACAATGCTTTGGATAGTCGCGATCGCCAATGGAAGATTTATTCGCGAAATTTGATTTCCACACCAAATTTTCTTGGTAAACATGCTCATGTCGAAGATTCTTTGGTTGTGGATGGCTGTTTTGTAGATGGAACGGTTAAGCATTCCATTCTTTCTACGGAAGCCCAAGTGCGTAAAGATGCAGTCGTAGAAGATTCTGTTGTAATGAGTGGTGCTATCATTGGTCAAGGCGCAAAAATCAAACGTGCGATTATCGGTGAAGGAGCTATCATTTCTGATGGTGTAGAAATTGATGGAACAGATGAAGTGCAAGTTATCGGATACAATGAGAAAGTGGGGGTACCATCAGATGAAGATTGATAAATATTCAGCAATTTTAGGAAATACAGTTGGATTTCATGATATGCCTACTTTGACAAATCATCGTCCGGTTGCTAGTTTGCCGTTTGGTGGGAAATATCGTTTGATTGACTTTCCGTTGTCCAGCTTGGCTAATGCAGGGATTCGGAGCGTTTTTGGTATTTTCCAACAAGATAATATCAGCTCTGTCTTTGACCATATCCGTTCTGGACGTGAATGGGGGCTGTCTACTCTTTTGAGTCACTACTATCTTGGTATTTATAATACGCGTGTAGAAAGTTCTACTGTTGCTAAAGAATACTACGAGCAATTGTTAACTTACTTAAAACGTTCGGGTAGTGATCAGACAGTAGCATTGAACTGTGATGTTTTAGTGAATATTGACTTAAATCAAGTTTTCCACTTACATACGACAACTGACCAGCCTATTACAGTGGTCTATAAAAAATTGCCAAAAGAAGGTATCTCTGAAGTTAACGCGGTATTAGAGATTGATGAAACAGACCATGTGAAAAATCATCATCTTTTTGATGATAAAGAACAGCAAGATTTGTACAATATGTCAACAGATATTTTTGTTGTAGATACACTCTGGCTGATTGAAAAGTTAGAAGTAGAAGCACAAAAAGAATTTCCTCAAAAATTACGTTACGTTTTACGTGATTTAGCTGTTCAGGAAAAGGCATTTGCTTACGAATACACTGGTTATTTAGCAAATATTCATTCTGTCAAGTCATACTTCGATGCTAATATTGATATGCTTGATTCGCATAAATTCTATTCTCTTTTCTCTCCAAATCAAAAGATTTATACTAAAGTAAAAAATGAAGAGCCAACTTATTATGCAATCGGTTCTAAGGTTTCAAATTCTCAATTTGCTTCTGGTAGTATTATCGAAGGAGAAGTGAGCGATTCTGTCATTTCTCGTAATACTCGTATTAAAAAAGGAAGTCGTGTAAAAGACAGTATTCTTTTTCCTCGTGTCCTTATTGGTGAAAACGCAGTGGTTGAGTATGCTATTTTAGATAAGGGGGTTGAGGTTGCTGAAGATGTGACCATTCGAGGAACGGTTGATAACCCCGTTGTTATTAAAAAAGGTGAAAAAGTAACAGAGGATAGAATGCAATGAAAATCTTATTTGTAGCAGCAGAAGGAGCACCTTTTTCAAAAACAGGAGGATTGGGAGACGTCATTGGCGCTCTCCCTAAATCTCTTGTGAAGGCAGGTCATGAAGTGGGCGTGATTCTTCCTTATTATGATATGGTGGATAAAAAATTTGGCGACCAAATGGAAGACTTGTTCCATTTTGAAGTAAAGGTCGGTTGGCGCGGTCAATATGTCGGTGTGAAACGTACAATTTTAAATGGTGTGACCTTCTATTTTATAGACAATCAATACTATTTCTTTCGTGGTCATGTTTATGGTGATTTTGATGATGGTGAGCGTTTTGCTTATTTCCAAATGGCTGCTGTTGAGTTGATGGAAAGAGTAGATTTCATTCCAGATGTATTGCATGTGCATGATTATCATACCGCGATGATTCCATTTTTAGTGAAAGAAAAATACCATTGGATTCAAGCTTATCATGGAATTCGGACTGTGTTAACCATTCATAATTTAGAATTTCAAGGTCAATTTTCTGATGGGATGCTCTGGGATTTATTCGGAGTGGGTTATGAGCGCTATGCTGATGGAACATTGCGCTGGAATGATTGCCTTAACTGGATGAAAGCGGGGATTTTATATGCAGATCGTGTAACAACGGTATCACCAAGTTATGCACATGAAATTATGACACCAGAGTTTGGTTGTGGTTTGGATCAAATTTTGCGGATGGAGTCAGGCAAAGTATCAGGTATTGTCAACGGAATTGATACAGATATTTATAATCCAGAAACAGATGCGTTACTAGAATACCACTTTAACAAGGATGACTTATCTGGTAAGTTAGCAAATAAGCGTAGTTTACAGAAAAAAGTTGGTCTACCTGTGCGAGATGGTGTACCTCTAGTGGGGATTGTATCACGTTTGACTCGGCAAAAAGGTTTTGATTTAGTTGTGGATCAATTACACAATTTACTACAAGATGATGTACAAATTATTCTTTTAGGAACAGGAGAACCATCTTTTGAGCAATCCTTTTCTTGGTTTGGACAAGCTTATCCAGAAAAATTATCCGCTAATATCACTTTTGATGTGAAATTAGCCCAAGAAATTTATGCGGCGTGTGATGCGTTCTTAATGCCGAGCCGTTTTGAACCATGTGGCTTATCTCAAATGATGGCAATGCGTTATGGAACTTTACCGCTTGTACATGAAGTAGGTGGTCTTCGTGATACCGTTCAACCATACAATGCTTATGAAGGAACAGGAACTGGATTTAGTTTCAACAATTTCTCAGGTTATTGGCTGAAATGGACATTTGACAGGGCTATTGATGTATACCACAATGATAAAGAAGCCTGGAAGAAGCTTCAAAGGCAAGCTATGGAGCGTGATTTCTCATGGGATACCGCTAGCCAAGCTTATAGCCATTTGTACCAATCTCTTTATTCATAGAAAGGAGTTTGCCATTCAGAAATGGAGCTAACAAAAGAACAGTTTCTTCAAGATTTTAAAGATATTTTGCATGAAGAACAATTGATTAAGGTAGAAGATGCTACTCCGGCAGAGCTGTTTCAAACCTTAGCACATACTATTCGTAAATATATTACTCCTATGTGGTTAGAACGACGGAACAAACTAGTAGAAGATAAGCAAAAAATTGCTTATTACTTTTCTATTGAATTTCTGCCTGGGCGAATGCTGGAAACCAATTTATTAAATCTTGGAATCCTCGATGTTGTCAAAGAAGGCTTTGACGAATTAGGTGTTGATTTTACAGCTGTAAAACGGGCTGAACACGATATGGCGCTAGGGAATGGCGGTTTGGGTCGCCTTGCAGCAGCTTTTATGGATTCGCTTGCAACTACAGGCTATCCGGGATTTGGTAATGGAATCCGCTATCGCTACGGACTTTTTAAACAAAAAATTGTAAATGGATATCAAGTCGAATTGCCAGATGATTGGTTTGGCAGCCTGGGAAATGTCTGGGAAACGCGGAAAGATCATGATGTTGTAGATGTTAAAATCTTTGGAAATGTCTATCTGCAAGCCAACAAAGAAGGGCGAATGCTTCCCATTTATGAAAATTCACAAACTCTTCGTGCAGTGCCTTACGATGTGCCACAAATTGGCTTTGAAAATGATACTGTCAACAATCTTCGCCTTTGGGATGTCGAAATTCCTGAAGAATATGAGCTAGAATATCCAACGATTGAAGCACGCCGCAAAGTACAAGATATTACAGCTATTTTGTATCCAGATGATTCAAACTATGAAGGAAAAGAACTGCGCTTGATTCAAGAATATTTCATGACCAGTGCTGGCTTGCAGACAATTATCAAATCCTATCGGAAACAAGGTCTGCCTTTAGAGCAAATTCATGAAAAGGTATCGGTTCATATCAACGATACCCACCCAGCAGTAGCACCAGCAGAGTTTATGCGGCTTTTACTTGATGACTGCGGTCTTGAATGGGCAGATGCTTGGAATGCAACAGTAAAGACGATGAGTTATACCAATCACACCATTCTTTCGGAAGCCTTAGAAAAATGGGATGCGGAACTCTTTAAAAATGTTCTTCCTCGTGTTTACCAAATCATCCTTGAAATTGACAATCGCTATGTCTCTGAAATGGCTGCGCGTGGCATTGATCCGCAAGTGATTGAACATACACGGATTGTCAAAGATAATCAAGTGCATATGGCTCACTTGGCTATTATTGGTGGTCATTCTGTGAATGGTGTAGCTAAACTTCACACAGAACTTCTAAAAGAAGATACGCTCCGTGATTTTTATGCCATTTATCCTGAAAAATTCAATAATAAAACGAATGGTATCATTCAACGCCGCTGGCTGCAAATTGCAGATGAACCTTTATCAAATGAAATTGACCACTTGATTGGTAAAGGCTGGCGGACGGATATTCATGAATTGCGCAAACTTTTAGACTACAAAGATAATCAGCATGTTTTGAGCGAATTTTATAATGTTAAGCAGGAAGCTAAAGCACGTTTAGCAACTTTTATCAAAGAATCTACAGGAGTGGAAGTATCAACGAAAGCTATCTTTGATGTGCAAGTGAAACGACTCCATGCTTACAAACGCCAGTTGCTCAACCTGCTTCATATCCTTAAATTGTATTGGGATTTGAAAGATAATCTTGATAAAGATATGGTGCCGCGAGTTTTCATTTTTGGTGCTAAAGCAGCACCAGGTTATCATTTTGCAAAATCTGTTATTAAATTGATCAACGAAGTAGCAAATCTTGTGAATAATGATGAAAGTTTACAAGGCAAATTAAAAGTTATTTTCCTTGAAAATTATCGTGTCAGTTTAGCTGAACTCATCATTCCAGCGGCAGATGTGTCTGAACAAATCTCTCTTGCTTCCAAAGAAGCTTCTGGGACCTCTAATATGAAATTTATGATGACGGGAGCTATTACCTTGGCAACTCTTGATGGCGCCAATATTGAAATCAAAGATGAAGTTGGAGACGACAATATTGTGATTTTCGGTATGGACAAAGATGAAGTCTACGACCATTATGCACGTCATGATTATAATTCACGTGGTGTATACGAAAATAATCCAATCATTCGTCGTGTGGTTGATAGTTTGGTAGATGGTACTCTTCCAAATGTCCGAAATGAAGGCTCTGAGATTTATGAAGCTTTGATTACACACAATGACGAATACTTCCTTCTGGAAGATTTTGCTTCGTATGTAGCTGCACAAGAAAAAATTGATCAACTCTATCGCGACAAAGAAAAATGGGCGCGTATGAACCTTGTTAATATCGCAACGTCTGATAAATTCACATCAGATGATACGATTGAACAATACGCCAAAGAAATTTGGAACCTGAAAAAGGATTAAGCTAGAGGCTGGAACCTATCCAGCCTCTTTGTTGAAAAGTTAGTTTATTTCATTTGATAGAGGAAGATTTTGTGAAGTATCAGATTTCAATAAATAAGAACAAGATTACTGTTTTTTTATAAAGGTAGATTTATAGTGAAACAAACTTCGTATTTTCGCTATCTAGGTTTACCATTATTGCAGAAATAATTTGCTTTTTCAGAAAATGAAATAAATACTTATAAAACGTTTCCAAAAGACAAAAACATTTGACAAAAAGAGTTTTTAGGACTAAACTAAGTAAGTAAATTTTAAACATAAAGGAGAATTCATCATGAATTTAACATTTTTTGGATTATGTCTTGCCTGTATGGGTGTTTCGCTCGCTGAAGGTTTTTTAATGGCAAATCTATTTAAATCCGCATCGCGTCAACCAGAAATCATTGGTCAGTTGAGAACGCTCATGATCATGGGGATTGCCTTTATCGAAGGTACTTTCTTCGTAACACTTGCGATGTCATTCATCATTAAATAAGAAAAGAAAGTTATCCTTTAGAAAAGGGGGTGGAGTTCGTTGGAAGAAAGTGTAAATCCAACCATCACTTTAGGTCCGGTGACCTTTGATCTGACTCTACTTGCTATGTCTCTTCTAACTGTATTTATCGTATTTGCCTTTGTTTATTGGGCTAGTCGGAAAATGACGCTGAAGCCTTCTGGTAAACAAAATGTCTTAGAATACCTCTATGATTTTGTCATTGGCTTTACAAAGGGAAATATTGGCGATAAATATATAAAGAATTATTCTCTATTTATCTTTTCCTTATTCCTTTTCGTTGCAGTAGCTAACAATCTTGGTTTGATGGCAAAAGTGCAGACAACCAATGGTTATAATTTGTGGACATCTCCAACGGCCAATCTTGCCTTTGACTTAGGATTTTCATTTTTGATTACCTTAATTTGTCATGTTGAAGGAATTCGCCGACGGGGAGTGAAAGCTTATCTCAAGGCATTTGCGACACCTGCTGGAATGACTCCAATGAATATTTTGGAAGAATTCACTAATTTTGCCTCTCTGGCTCTGCGTATCTATGGTAATATTTATGCAGGTGAAGTTCTGTCTGGTTTGTTGTTAACTTTATCACAACAAGCTGCTGGTTGGTATCCAATTGCTTTTGTCTTGAATCTTGTTTGGACTGCTTTTTCAGTCTTTATTTCATGTATTCAAGCATATGTATTTACCATGTTGACATCTATGTATCTAGGTAAGAAAATTAACAGTGAGGAATAGAAGGGAGATAAGAGATGAATATTACTTTAGGTAGTCTTATTGGGGATTTTATCCTTGTAGCAGGCTCATTTCTTCTGTTAATCATTTTAATCAAGAAATTTGCCTGGGAGAATATCACAAGTACTTTTGAGCAACGTGCTAAAAAGATTTCAGATGATATTGATGGTGCAGAATCAGCTCGTCAAAAAGCAGAAGATTTGGCGCAAAAAAGAGAAACAGAATTAGCAGGTAGTCGTCAGGAAGCGACAACTATTATTGAGAATGCTAAAGAAACTGCTGAGAAAAATAAGGCAGGAATCTTGGCAGATGCAGCTGATGAAGCTGGACGTTTAAAAGAGAAAGCAAATCAAGAAATTGCTCAAACCAAAGCAGAAGCCTTGAACAGTATTAAAGGTGATGTAGCTGATTTGACTGTAAATCTTGCTAGTAAAATTTTAGGACAACAGTTGGATCAAGAAGCTCATAAAGAGCTGATTGACCGCTACATTGACAAGCTAGGAGATGCTTAATGGACAAAAAAAGATTTGCGGTAGTTGAAAAATATACCACACCTTTTGTCCAGCTTGTGATTGAAAAAGGGCAACAAAAAAATGTCTTTGAACAGCTTTATCAAATGAAAGACATTTTGGATGATACAAACTTAGTTGCCTTTCTATCGCACATTGGTGTTGATGATACAGAAAAAGAAAAAAGCCTTCGCTATTTTCAAGGATCTGATTCGCTTTTGATTGACAACTTCATTGAAGTTATTATTCACAATCATCGTGAAGATCTTTTTTATGATATTTTAGTAGAAAGTCTTCATCAGCTTGAAATGATTAGTAATGAATTTGAAGTGACGATTAAATCCGTTCAGACTTTATCTGAGACTCAAAAATCCAAAATTATTCCAATTGTTGAACGAAAATTTGGATTGCAAGTTCGTTCCTTAAAAGAAGAACTTGATGCGAGTCTTATTGGTGGCTTTATCATCACTGCTAATAATAAGACAATTGATGCAAGTATTAAACGTCAATTACAAATAGTAAAAGAAAAATTGAAATAGAAAGTGGTGTGAATTTTGGCGATTAACGCACAAGAAATCAGCGCTTTAATTAAGCAACAAATTGAAAATTTCCAGCCAAATTTTGACGTCACGGAAACAGGGGTCGTCACTTATATTGGTGATGGAATCGCACGTGCCCATGGTCTTGATAATGCTATGAGTGGTGAGTTGTTGATTTTTGAAAATGGCTCATATGGTATGGCACAAAACTTAGAATCAACAGATGTTGGGATTATCATTCTAGGTGATTTTACTGATATTCGCGAAGGTGATACAATCCGTCGTACTGGTAAAATCATGGAAGTACCTGTTGGAGATGCTTTGATTGGGCGGGTTGTTGATCCACTTGGTCGTCCGGTTGATGGACTTGGTGAAGTTAAGACAGACAAGACACGCCCAGTTGAAACGCCTGCTCCAGGAGTTATGCAACGGAAATCTGTATCAGAACCTCTTCAAACGGGGTTGAAAGCGATTGATGCTTTGGTACCAATTGGTCGTGGTCAACGGGAATTGATTATCGGAGATCGTCAAACTGGTAAAACAAGTATTGCAATTGATGCGATTTTGAACCAAAAGGGACAAGATATGATTTGTATCTACGTTGCTATTGGACAGAAAGAGTCAACGGTTCGTACGCAAGTAGAAACGCTTCGTCAGTATGGAGCGCTTGATTATACAATCGTTGTGACGGCGTCAGCCTCTCAACCGTCACCATTGCTGTTTTTGGCTCCTTATGCTGGTGTGGCAATGGCAGAAGAATTTATGTATAATGGTAAACACGTTTTGATTGTTTATGATGATTTATCCAAACAAGCGGTTGCCTATCGTGAACTGTCGCTTCTACTTCGTCGTCCACCAGGGCGTGAAGCTTTCCCTGGAGATGTGTTCTATCTTCACAGCCGTCTTTTGGAACGGTCTGCAAAAGTTTCAGATGAATTAGGCGGTGGCTCTATCACAGCGTTGCCGTTTATTGAAACACAAGCAGGAGACATTTCAGCTTATATTGCAACTAATGTGATTTCCATTACAGATGGTCAAATCTTCTTGAGCGATAGCCTCTTTAATGGGGGGGTTCGACCAGCTATTGATGCCGGTTCATCTGTATCGCGTGTAGGTGGTTCTGCTCAGATAAAAGCTATGAAAAAGGTAGCTGGTACACTTCGTATCGACCTTGCTTCTTATCGTGAACTAGAAGCCTTTACCAAGTTCGGTAGTGATTTGGATGCTGCGACACAAGCGAAGTTAAACCGTGGCCGTCGGACAGTAGAAGTATTGAAACAGCCTGTTCATGAACCACTACCAGTTGAAAAACAAGTGGTTATCTTGTATGCATTGACACACGGCTTCTTGGATAGTGTACCAGTTGATGATATTCTTCGTTTTGAAGCAGAATTGTTTGATTACTTTGATGCTCATCATGAAGGTATCTATGAAACTATTCGTCGGACAAAAGATCTTCCAGAAGAAGCTGCTCTAGATGCTGCAATTACTGAATTTATCAATCAGTCGAGCTTCAAGTAAGAAGAGAGGTGTCAGATGGCAGTTTCATTAAATGATATAAAAAATAAAATTGCATCCACAAAAAACACCAGTCAAATCACAAATGCTATGCAGATGGTGTCTGCTGCAAAGTTGGGAAAATCTGAAGAAGCAGCCAAAAATTTTCAAATCTATGCTTCTAAGGTCAGAAAATTATTGACGGATTTACTTCATGGACATGAAGCTCAAAATTCCAAATACCATCCTATGCTTGTTAGTCGTCCGGTTAAGAAAACAGCTTATATCGTTATCACATCGGATCGTGGCTTGGTAGGTGGTTATAATGCGACCATTCTCAAATCCATGATGGAACTTTTTGCGGAATACCATGATAAAGATGATTTTGTCATTATTTCAATCGGAAGTATGGGTTCGGATTTCTTTCGTGCTCGTGGTCTCCAACCAATTTATGAACTGCGTGGTTTAGCAGATCAACCAAGCTTTGATGAAGTCCGTAAAATCATTAACAAAACGGTTGAAATGTATCAAAACGAATTATTTGATGAATTGTATGTTTGTTATAATCATCACGTCAATAGTTTAACAAGCCAAATGCGTGTTGAACAAATGCTTCCAATTGTGGATTTGGATCCAAATGAAGCAGATGAAGACTACGTTTTGAATTTGGAATTGGAATCAAGTCGTGATGTCATTTTGGATCAATTGTTGCCTCAATTTGCTGAGAGTATGATTTATGGGGCAATTATTGATGCGAAAACTGCTGAAAATGCAGCAGGAATGACCGCCATGCAGACAGCAACAGATAACGCAAAGAAAGTTATCAGTGATTTAACGATTCAGTATAACCGTGCTAGACAAGCTGCTATCACGCAAGAAATTACTGAAATTGTGGCGGGTGCAAGTGCACTAGAATAGTGTCACATAAAATAAATAGATAGAGGAGAAAAGAATGAGCTCAGGCAAAATTGCTCAGGTTATCGGACCAGTCGTTGATGTCGCGTTTGCAGCTGGTGATAAATTACCTGAGATAAATAATGCACTTGTAGTCTATAAAAATGACGAAAATAAATCAAAAATCGTCCTTGAAGTAGCTCTTGAGCTTGGTGATGGAGTGGTTCGAACTATTGCCATGGAATCCACTGATGGGTTGACTCGTGGCATGGAAGTTCTAGATACTGGTCGACCAATTTCTGTTCCAGTTGGGAAAGAAACACTTGGTCGCGTCTTTAACGTTTTAGGCGATACCATTGATTTGGATACTCCATTCGGCGAAGATGCAGAACGTCAACCAATCCATAAAAAAGCTCCAACTTTTGATGAGTTATCTACTTCATCAGAAATCTTAGAAACAGGAATAAAGGTTATTGACCTTTTAGCCCCCTACCTCAAAGGTGGGAAAGTCGGCCTCTTCGGTGGTGCTGGCGTTGGGAAAACTGTCTTGATTCAAGAGTTGATTCATAATATCGCCCAAGAACACGGCGGGATTTCAGTCTTTACTGGTGTTGGGGAACGAACTCGTGAAGGGAATGACCTGTACTGGGAAATGAAAGAATCTGGTGTTATCGAAAAGACGGCTATGGTCTTTGGGCAAATGAATGAACCGCCTGGAGCACGTATGCGTGTAGCTTTGACTGGGTTAACGATTGCAGAGTATTTCCGTGATGTGGAAGGTCAAGATGTTCTTTTGTTTATTGATAATATTTTCCGTTTCACTCAAGCTGGTTCTGAAGTGTCAGCCCTTCTTGGTCGTATGCCATCAGCTGTTGGTTACCAACCAACCTTGGCTACTGAAATGGGGCAATTACAAGAACGTATTACATCAACGAAAAAAGGTTCTGTTACCTCAATTCAGGCTATCTATGTGCCAGCTGATGACTATACTGACCCTGCGCCAGCTACAGCTTTTGCTCACTTAGATTCAACAACTAACCTTGAACGGAAATTGGTACAATTAGGTATTTATCCAGCAGTAGATCCGCTTGCTTCTAGTTCACGTGCGCTTGCTCCTGAAATTGTCGGTGAAGAGCATTATGCTGTTGCAGCAGAAGTAAAACGCGTCCTTCAACGTTACCATGAATTGCAAGATATTATTGCTATTTTGGGTATGGATGAATTGTCAGACGAAGAAAAGACCTTGGTTGCTCGTGCACGTCGGATTCAGTTCTTCTTATCACAAAACTTTAATGTGGCGGAACAATTCACCGGTCAACCAGGCTCTTATGTGCCAGTTGCTGATACGGTTCGTGGCTTTAAAGAAATTCTTGAAGGTAAATATGATCATCTTCCTGAAGATGCCTTTCGCGGCGTTGGTTCTATTGAAGATGTGGTTGCTAAAGCTGAAAAAATGGGATTCTAAGAGGTGACTTATGGCTCAAATGACAGTACAAATCGTTACACCTGATGGTCTGGTTTTTGATCATCATGCAACGTTTGTTTCCGTTAAAACTCTTGATGGAGAAATGGGGATTTTGCCGCATCATGAAAACATGATTGCTGTTTTGGCTGTCGATGAGGTCAAAGTGAAGCGGATTGATGAAGAAGATCATGTCAATTGGATTGCGGTGAATGGTGGAATTGTCGAAGTTGCTGATAATTTGATTACCATCGTTGCAGACTCTGCTGAACGCGCTCGTGATATTGACATTAGTCGTGCTGAAAGAGCAAAATTGCGTGCCGAGCGTGCCATTGAAGAAGCACAGGAAAAGCATTTAATTGACCAAGAACGTCGTGCCAGAATTGCCCTTCAACGTGCCATTAATCGAATTAACGTTGGAACAAGATTATAATAAAAAGGCCATTTGGCCTTTTTATTATAAGGACAACATTACTTTATGATTTAAATAAATTTTTGAGATGAGTTGATAGTTTCCGCTTATCTTTTTTTATCAATCATTCACTATAATTTATCGATTTCAAAGAATTCTTTAGTTATGTTTTTAAGAACTGACTGTCCTTTTCTAATATTTAGATTCTAATCTTATAATATCTTCACATTATAATTTTTATATTTGCATCATAGAAAACTTCAATATCAAAAGTGTTGTAAAGATATTTAAAAAATGATAATATATAGTGAAGTTATTGATCTATCAAGATTATATCTTGTTAACATGCGTTATATATAGAGCATTTGTTCCATGGAGTTATAAATTGAAAAAGTTTTTATCCCTATTTACAATATTAATTGTATTGTTCCCATATATTCATTTCACAACAGCATTTGCAACAGATATTTCGGGTTCTCAAGTTCAGCAGTCACGTTCGTCTGATGAATCTGCTTCTGTAAATTCTGGTAGTGCTATATCAGATGGTACAAGCACGACAGCCTCTGCTTCTAAAAAAGAGTTAACGAAACCTTCTTCCAAAACACAATTTTCAGGTGACGAAGTCGATGTTACAGTAGAGGGTACATCAGAAGTTATAAACTCTTCTTTGACGGTCAAGAGGATATTGCCAAAGACAAAAGAAGAAATTACAAAGTATACTACCACGATAAACGCAGTACAAAATTCTTCTAATAAATTAGTAAATGCAGCACAGATTTATCAATTGGAAAAATCAAAGGTGACAAATTCTCAGCTTTCAACAACATTTACGTTTAAATCACCCTTAAATTTAAGAGGAATAAAGAACGATAAAAGCAATGTTGCTGTTGCAGCTATTGATCGAAATCAGAATGTTAAAGATTTGAATGCTGATATTACTCTAGATGAGTCTGGTTCTATTGCCAGTATAAAATTAGCGCGACTGCCAGATGTATATCGATTCGTCATTTATACAACTTCTGAAAAAACAGATTCTACAGTACTTTCCTTTGAAGGGTATGGAAGGATTACATTTGCCGCTGGAACAACGATTCAGGAAGCTACAAAATATACTTTAGAGGATTTTAGCAGGAGAGTTCAAGTTAAGATTTTGGTATCGGACAAAGAAAAAACAGAACTTTCTGATTATAAAGAAGTTGCTTTTAAGCAGGTAACGACGTGGAATAATACGGTTACAATTGAAGATGTTGACCTCGACAAATATGATTTAGTCAAGGTTCGGTACCAAGAAGCACACACTAATCAAGAAACAGATAGCTACAAGTTAGCAAACGATTATCCAGTGTCCTCTTATCTTGGAGGAAATTACCAAGACGATAAAGCTAGCTTTAAAAAAATCTGAGAACATTATCAAAGTGTATCTAAAAAAGACAAAATCAGTCTCTGATGGAGCTCCCATTGCAAAGCCAAGGACGAGACGAGCTACTCAAAATCGTGCGGCTGATGATGGAAATAACGCAGCAAGTTTACCACATAATAAACGAATTGATTATTTGGGCGATAAAAAGAACAATCCTGATACAACTGTGGATGACGGACAGCGTGATACATCTGACCTGTATCGCTTATATATGGATATTACAGGCAAACAACAACCTATAGATGTATTGGTTGTAGCTGACCAATCTGCTAGTATGCAATTTGGTATTGGTGGGGGACAGCCTTCACGGCATAACATACGGCGTGATACTGCTATTAATAATGCTTTGAATGGACAAAACGGTTTATTGAAAAAATTTCTTGATATGAATCCTGAAAATAAGCTTGCTGTTATTAGCTTTCAAGGAAATGTACAAAAACAATATTGGAATGGAAATTACTGGGACGCAGATCATCCGTCAATTGCAGAAAGTAAAGATGCCAGCATCTTAGCAAATTGGGGACGTCCAAATTCAGTTTCAGTACAAGCGAAAAATAGGAATGGTACCAACTATGCTGCAGGTCTTCACTTGGCAAATAAAATGTTAAACGACCCAAGCATTGCAAATAATGGTCATCGTAAGATTATGATTTTTATTAGTGATGGTGTTCCGACTTTTTATTTCCATAATGGATATAGATATGGAACAGGTATTGGTACGGATGTGAATAATGTTCGAAATTCTAAAGAATACTCTAAACAGGCTTTTGATGAGTTTAAGAATAAGAACCCAAATGTAACAACGTATACATTAGGTGTTTCAAAAGACATTACAAGTGAAACAGAAACTTCTAGTCCTGAAGTCCTTAAATATATGGCTGAACATGGGAATGGATTATTTGCTGGTGTGACTGATACTGCGTCACTTGAAAGAAGTCTAAATGCGATTGTGGATGCTACTAAAGTTACCGAAATGAATGTGACGGATGAACTAAGCCAATATGTTAACTACTACAGCGAACAACCTGATGTTAAGATAACTAGAAAGCATGTTGGGACAGGACAAGTGGAAACGCTTTATGAAAAGAATCAAGTAACTACAAAAGGTAGAGGCATTATTGATTCAGTAGGCTTCCACCAACTATCTTCCAAAGATTCTACAGGAAAAATCAATCTGAAGTTTAAGTCGAATTTTCGGATGGACGATCAGTATATCTACACCTTATCTTATAATGTGAAATCATCAGAAGAAGCTTATCGTACATATTCTCATGATAAAGGTAAATATAAGGCTAAGGGAGATGACGATACTGACTATAAAGGCAATGTCACAAGTTCCAGTAAAGAAGGATTCTATACCAACAAAGATGCTTATGCTACCTATAAAGTGGACAATGTGATTAGAACGATTCATTATAAGCATCCAGTTGCTCAAGTTGAGCCTACAGAAACTTCTTTAACGAAAGTTGCTTTTGAAAATCAAAACACAAAATTATCAGCAGTTCGTTTTGAGTTAAGAGAGGAAGATAAGCGATCTGTTTGGACTAGTGGGGAAACAAATAGTAATGGTCAGTTAACCTTATCTCATTTAAAAAAAGGAAAAACTTATTATCTATTTGAGACCAAAGCTGCTTCGGGTTATACCTTACCAGAAAAGCCTTGGAAAATAACGGTAACAGAAAATGGCGAAGTTTCCATAATAGATCAGTTAAATCATAAACTAAGTAAACAAAGTAATCGCTTTGTGATTACCAATCATAAAATATATCAGCTACCATCTTCAGGCGGAACAGGTCCATATCTGTATACAATTATTGGTGTTATGGTGGTAGCGACTTCAACACTCGTTTATGTTCAGCGTAAACGAAGGGAGGTGATGGATGATGCTTAGTAAAAGATAGTTTCAGACAATCGTTATCCATCACACAAAAAATAATGAAGAAAGAAAGTGAAAAAGATGAATTTATTGAAAAAGTTAGTTGCATTTATCGCGACTATGTTTGCTGTAGGAGTTTTTGGAACATTAAATGTCTCAGCGACATCAAACACAGATACAGCTACGTTAAAGATTACTAACATTGAAGGTAATCCAACTGTTAAATTGTATAAAATTGGTACAGGTGAGTATAATGCTAACAATGATTCCTTTATAAAGTTTAAGTATGAAAATGGCGTTTCATTAACTGAAACAGGTCCAACATCCCAAGAAATTACAAAGATAGCTAACGATATTAATAAAGGTATAATTTCGCCTACGTTAGTAAATACTGGAAATGCGACTAATGGTACCTATACATATCAAGCGACTGGTGCTGGTGTATATATTGCAATTTTGACTGGTGCGACAGATGGTCGGACTTATAACCCAGTTCTTCTTGCAGCTTCTTATAATGGCGAAGGTATATTAAAAGGTGGAGAAGTTTCAAGCAAAGCTAACTATCTTTATGGCCAAACGACAGTTGCTAAGTCAACTTTGCCATCTATTAAAAAAGAGGTAAGTAATACTACTAAGGATGGTGACAAAGATACAGCTTCAGTGGGTCAAGAGTTAACCTATAAATTAACAGTACAATTACCAAGTTACTCTGAAAATGCTTCAAATAAGACAGTATTTGTTTCTGATGAAATGTCAGAGGGTTTGACGTTTGATTATACTAGTTTAACAGTCACCATGGGTAGTAAAATTGGTAAAATTGATATAACTACGAATTCAGTAAGTATTGATGGTAAAAAAATTGCAAATGTCGCTAAAACTGCGAATGGTTTTCGTTTAAACTTTGATTATGATAATTTAGATTCTACTACTAGCCTACAGGTGACGTATAAGGCTGTTGTAAATGAAAAAGCTGTTGTTGGTAGTACAGGTAATACAAATACAGCGAATTATTACTATGCTTCAAATCCCACACAAGGAGAAACACATAAAACAACAGACGAACCGGCAGAAGGAAATGGCCTTACAAAAAAAGAAGATAGTAGAAAAGTTTATACTTATCGTATAGCATTCAAGAAAACTGGTCAAAATAAAACTGCACTTGCAGATGCTGTGTTTGGAATTTATGCAGATCAAAATGCGACTAGGTTGATTGATATTGTTAAAACAAATAATAAAGGATATGCTACTTCTAACCAAGTGGGAGCTGGTACGTATTATATCAAAGAAATGAAAGCTCCAAAGGGCTATTCATTAAATACTAAAGTCTATTCTGTGGAAGCAAAATGGAGTTCAGTTACAGCATCAACAGTTGTTACTAGAACAGAAACAATTTATACAACAAATGAATCTGAAAAAGCACCAGGTTCAAGTAGTGTAGGTTGGCTAAAAAATGGAAATTACTATAAACAAAAGATTGATGGAGCTCAAGAGGCTTATATCAAGTCAACAACGGGCTCAACTGCTACAACTTCAACAGTAGAATTGAATAAAGGGGAGGGAACTGGTACTGCTGTATTAACCACTGACATTCCCAACACAAAACTTGGAGAACTACCTTCAACTGGTGGTATTGGTACACTTTTATTTACAATGATTGGTGTAGTAGTGATGGCAGCTACAGCTGGAATTTATGTTCTTAAACATAAAAAATCATGATGAATGAAATACTGGGATTGCCTAATACAATCCCAGTATTTATATGAGGTTAGAGTGAAACATAAGAAAAAAAATATTGGTTTAATTCTATTTTTTATATTTGGTTTTCTTATTCTGATATATCCGATTGTTAGTAATGCTTGGAATTCCTATCGGGCAAATCAACTTTTATCGTCTTATGACAAAAAAATCAAATCAAATCAAAAAAAAGAAAATATCAAGATGTGGGAAGATGCAATTGCGTATAACAATGAGTTGGGAATACAACCAGTACCGGATGCCTTCTCTGTACGGGATGGTATTCATGATACAAAATATGAATCGCTTTTGAATGTGAACAAAAATGGTATTATGGGATATGTTGATATTCCGTCAATTAAAGTAAAACTTCCAATTTATCACTATACTACTGACGAGTCGCTAAGCAAGGGAGCTGGTCACTTATTAGGGAGTTCCTTACCAGTTGGTGGAGAGGGGACTCATGCTGTTGTGTCTGCTCATAGGGGGCTTCCAACTGCAGAGATGTTTACCAATCTTCCTAGTTTAAAAAAAGGAAAGTATTTTTATTTTCATGTTTTAGATAAAATTATTGCCTATAAAGTTGACCAGATTTTAACAGTTAAACCTTATCACGTTTCTGCATTATCTGGAGAAAAAGGAAAAGATTATGCGACGTTGATTACTTGTACACCATATGGGGTCAACACGGAGCGTTTGCTCGTTAGAGGACATAGGGTACCATATAATCCAAAAACATATCAAAAGGAAAAAGCAAGTAAAGGAAAAATTGATTCTAGTTTTTGGTTCCTGCAGTTGCTATCGGTTGTGATCGGATTGATATTAGCTTTTGTAGTCGTCTATTTTTATGTATTATTTACTAAAAAGAAGTAAACACGGTAAAGGCCATTTGGCCTTTTTATATTGGTTCTGTTGCTATCAATACATGATTCATCTTTGAAAATTTGCTCTCATCTGTTTTTTTGGTATAATAGGAATATGATTCAGTTAATTTTTACACTTAGTAGCCATATGATTTTTATTTTTCTTTCATTTCACTTGCTTTCTACTGTTGTGAATTGGGAAAGACTATTAAAGGTGAATGCTGATAATGCTCTTAAGATTCGATTATTAATTTTATTGCTTAGTATTGCATTAGGTTTTTTACTTAGTTCTTTCTTCCTTAATCTCTATACATTGGGACGAGATGTGTTTAATAGTAATTTATAAGATAAGAAAAGAAATACAATAGGTGTTTTGGAGAAATATGGATAAAATTATTATACAAGGCAGTTCGAATCCATTAGTTGGTTCGGTTAAAATTGAAGGTGCCAAAAATGCTGTTTTGCCCTTGCTTGCAGCAACTATTCTAGCGACGACAGGGAAAACAATTCTAACCAATGTTCCGGTTCTATCGGATGTGTTTACGATGAACAATGTGGTTCGTGGATTGAATACAAAAGTGACTTTTGAGCAAGAAGAGAACAGGATTACGGTGGATGCTACACAGCCGTTGAGTGAAGAAGCGCCTTATAAATATGTGAGTAAAATGCGTGCTTCTATCGTGGTATTAGGTCCGATTTTGGCACGTAATGGTCATGCCAAAGTTTCTATGCCTGGTGGTTGTACGATTGGAAGTCGTCCTATTGACCTTCATTTGAAAGGATTAGAGGCAATGGGGGCTGAAATTAAGCAGACGGCTGGATTTATTGAGGCCAAAGCTAACCGATTGCATGGAGCTCATATTTACATGGATTTTCCAAGTGTGGGTGCGACGCAAAATATCATGATGGCAGCAACTTTAGCAGATGGTGTAACAGTGATTGAAAATGCAGCGCGCGAACCGGAGATTGTTGATTTAGCTGTTTTATTGAACAAAATGGGAGCTAAAGTTCGTGGTGCAGGTACAGAGACACTAACCATTACTGGAGTTGAGGAGCTGATGGGGACAAGCCATAGTGTAGTACAAGACCGCATTGAAGCCGGGACTTTTATGGTAGCAGGTGCTATGACTGGTGGTAATATTCTTATTCAAGACGCTATCTGGGAGCATAATCGTCCACTTATTGCGAAATTGCTAGAAATGGGTGTCTCTGTTACCGAGGAAAATGAGGGGATTCGGATTCGTTCAGATTTGGGCAAACTGAAGGCAGTCAATGTCAAAACACTTCCTCATCCTGGTTTCCCAACAGATATGCAGGCACAATTTACAGCTTTGATGACGGTTGCTAAGGGCGAATCCACTATGATTGAGACTGTTTTTGAGAATCGTTTCCAACATCTGGAAGAAATGCGTCGAATGGGTCTACACTCGGAAATTATGCGAGACACAGCTCGTATTGTTGGTGGCCAAGCTTTGCAAGGGGCCGAAGTGATGTCAACGGACTTGCGTGCAAGTGCCGCGCTAATTTTGACTGGTTTGGTTGCAGACGGTGAAACAAAAGTAGGACAACTAACTCATTTGGATAGAGGTTATTATCAATTTCATAAAAAACTAGCTAATTTGGGTGCAAATATTAAGCGAGTGAAGGAAGAAGACGATGAATAATAATTTGAAATATGTTAAAAAACAAGTCGGAATTGTTTTGGCCGTCTTATTGTTTGGTTTGATTTTGTTTGCACTTGGCTTGGTTGTTGGCTATGGTGGAAAAAATCCATGGGATATTCTATCTCCAGACAAGTGGCAGGAGATTGTTAGCAAATTTACAGGACGATAGTATTTATTGAAAGAAGGTTGAGAGTTGCTCAGCCTCCTATTTTATTTTAAGAAAGGAGAAAAATGTCGCAGAGAAAATCCAATCAAAAAGTAATGCAGAGTGTTATTGGAGGGATTATTGCACTTAGTTTAGCTATTGGTGCTTATTATTTTCGAACAAATAATAATGGTACAGTTCATCAAGATAGTTCTGCCATTAACAAAAGTCTCGAGCAACATCATGCGGGTCCTAGTAAAGATCTGGCTCAGAGTGTATTGACAGGTAATGTGCGTTCACAATTTAAAGGGAAAATCGAGTGGAATGGCGCAGGAGCTTTTATTGTCAATGAGAATAAAAATGATTTAGATGCTAAAGTGGGAAGTATTCCTTATGCGGATAATAAGACAAAATTGGTCAGAGGTCGAACTGTTCCGACGGTAGCAAATGCTCTTTTGTCTAAAGCTACTCGTCAGTATAGGAATCGTGAAGAAACAGGTAATGGTTCAACAACTTGGACACCTGCTGGCTGGCATCAGGTGAAGCATTTATCAGGTGAATATCATCATGCAGTTGACCGTGGACATCTGCTAGGCTATGCCTTGATTGGTAACTTGAAAGGTTTTGATGCTTCGACTAGCAATCCTAAAAATATTGCGGTGCAAACGGCTTGGGCGAATCAAGCAAATGCTAGCCATTCTACAGGTCAAAATTTTTATGAAACGAAAGTACGTAAAGCTCTTGATAAAAATAAACGAGTTCGGTATCGAGTAACCTTGATTTACGCAAGTGAGCAGGATTTAGTACCGGTTGGTTCACATATTGAAGCCAAGTCTAGCGACGGTAGTTTGGAAATAAATGTCTTTGTGCCAAACGTACAGACAGGAATTCGATTAAATTATCAGACAGGAGAAGTGACGGTCACCAACTAAATTTGGAGTTAATAGCTCATATGCTTTTGCATTTTTATCATCTTTTTGTTATACTGTTTTTGCATAGGCGTGCTTTGGCACGCTCTATTTTGTCTAAAAAGTGTATAAGTGCTTTTTTATTGCGGATTATTTTATGATGTAGGGAGGAGAAACATGAAGTATATTTGGTCTTATTTGAAAAAATATCCAAAATGGTTGCTATTGGATTTCTTTGGTGCTGTCTTCTTTGTTGTGGTGAATCTCGGTTTACCGACTGTTTTAGCACGGATGATTGATGAAGGGATTAATCAAGAAGACAACAACCGTTTGTATTATTGGGCGATTGTGATGCTTATTGTGATTTTGTTGGGAATTTTGGGGCGGATCGTGCTTTCTTATGCAGCTGGTAAGTTGACAACGAGTATGGTGCGTGATATGCGTAATGACATCTACGACAAATTGCAAGAGTATTCCCATCATGAATACGAGCAGATTGGTGTTTCATCCTTAGTGACACGGATTACCAGTGATGCTTTTGTTTTGATGCAGTTCGCAGAACAATCCCTAAAAATGGGTGTCATTACACCAATGATGATGATTTCTAGTGTGATGATGATTTTTTTCACTAGTCCTTCCTTGGCTTGGATTGTTGCAATTTCTGTTCCTTTCCTCGGTATTGTCGTTTGGTATATAGCGGTCAAGACTCGTCCTTTATCAGAAAAACAACAAAAAACTTTAGATAAAATCAATCAATATGCACGTGAGAATTTAATGGGTCTGCGCGTTATTCGTGCTTTTGCTCGAGAAGAATTTCAAGAAGAGCGTTTTGCTTCACAAAATGATATTTATGCGAATAATTCGAATCGTCTGTTCAAGTTAACTGGTTTGACAGAACCTCTTTTTGTTCAAATTATCATCGCGATGATTGTTGCCATTGTCTGCTTTGCTTTAAAACCACTAGGTACAGGAGATTTGCAAATTGGAGATTTGGTTGCTTTTATCGAATACAGTTTTCATGCATTGCTGTCATTTCTGTTGCTATCTAGCTTGTTTACTATGTATCCTAGAACTGCTGTTTCGAGTGAACGGTTGAAAGAAGTAATGAAAATACCCATTTCGATCAATCCAAACGAAGATGGTGTGATTGAGACAGAGAGTCATGGTTATTTAGAGTTTGATAATGTTACCTTTGCATATCCTGGTGAGACAGAGAGTCCAGTCTTGCATAATATTTCCTTCAAAGCAAAACCTGGTGAAACAATTGCCTTTATTGGTTCAACAGGTTCAGGGAAATCATCTCTGGTGCAGTTAATTCCACGCTTCTATGATGTAACTTTAGGAAAAATTTTAGTGGATGGGGTAGATGTGCGCTCCTATAATCTAAAAGCATTGCGGCAGAAGATAGGCTTCATTCCACAAAAGGCTTTGCTATTTACGGGAACAATCGCAGAAAATCTGCGGTATGGGAAAGAACATGCCAGTTATGAAGAATTGACACAAGCGGCAGATGTAGCACAAGCTAGAGATTTTATCGAAAGTAAGGAAGAACGCTTTGAAACCCATTTAGCTGAAGGGGGAAGCAATCTCTCAGGTGGGCAAAAGCAACGCCTTTCTATCGCACGTGCTGTCGTGAAAGAACCAGATATTTATATCTTTGATGATTCATTTTCTGCGTTGGACTATAAGACCGATGCCATTCTTCGAAGTCGACTCAAAGAAGTTACGCAAAATGCTACTGTATTGATTGTAGCACAACGTGTGGGAACCATTATGGATGCAGATCAGATTATTGTTCTGGATAAGGGAGAAATTGTCGGGCGCGGAACACATGAAGAATTGTTGCAACAAAACGATATCTATCGTGAAATTGCTAATTCTCAGCTTAATAGTCAGTCACTAACAGAAGAATAGGAGGGAAAGATGAAACAACATAGTTTTATGCGTTTGTGGAGTTACTTAAAAGTTTATAAACTCTCAGTAATCCTTGCTATCTTTTTGAAGGTGGTGAGTATTGTGATGAGCGTGCTAGAGCCTTTTGTACTTGGTCTTGCTATTACAGAATTGACACGAAATGTGCTGGACATAGCAAAAGGAGTCGAAGGCGCCAGTATAAACACAACATATGTTTTTTGGGTAATGGCACTTTACCTTTTGCGTGGTTTGTTCTATGAAATTGGGGCTTACTATTCTAATTATTTTATGACCAATGCAGTGCAAAATACAGTACGGGACATGCGCAATGAGTTGAGTTCTAAAATTAATCAAATTCCAGTTTCTTACTTTGATAAGCATCAATTTGGAGATTTACTAGGGCGCTTTACCAGTGATGTAGAGACTGTTTCAAATGCGCTTCAACAATCATTCTTACAAGTTGTAAATGCGGTTTTGACCATTACCTTAGTTATCGGAATGGTCTTGTATCTTAATTTTCAACTGGCTTTGATAGTGATTGCTAGCATTCCATTGACCTATTTTGGGGCGACCTTTATTTTGAAAAAATCACAACCGTATTTTAAAAAGCAAGCAGATACGCTAGGTGTCATGAATGGATTTGTTCAAGAAAATCTAACTGGTTTTAATGTGCTGAAACTCTATGGTCGTGAAGAAACATCTTCAGACGATTTTCGAGAAATCACGCAAAACCTCCAAGAAGTCGGGTTCAAAGCTAGTTTTATTTCTGGCTTGATGATGCCAATTTTGAACGCAATTTCAGATTTGACTTATCTGCTTGTAGCAGTTGTTGGTGGTTTGCAAGTCATTTCTGGACAATTAACAATTGGGAACATGCAAGCTTTTGTACAATATGTATGGCAAGTAAACCAACCAATTCAAAATTTAACGCAGTTAGCTGGGCAATTACAAAGTGCTAAGTCTTCGCTGGATCGTATTTTCCAAGTCTTAGATGAACCAGACGAAGTAACGGATATAAAAGAGCAATTAGAACATGATTTGACAGGACAGGTTAGTTTTCAACATGTTGATTTTCAATATGTTGAAAGCAAACCGCTCATTCGCGACTTCAATTTGGAGGTAAAGCCGGGTGAAATGGTAGCAATTGTCGGTCCGACCGGTGCTGGAAAGACCACCCTCATCAATCTACTTATGCGCTTTTACGATGTAACAGCAGGTTCAATTTCTGTTGATGGTCACGATATTCGCAACTTATCGCGCCAAGATTACCGCAAGCAATTTGGCATGGTCTTGCAAGACGCTTGGCTCTATGAAGGAACAGTCAAGGATAATTTGCGTTTTGGAAATCTGAGTGCAACAGATGAAGAAATTATGGACGCTGCCAAAGCTGCTAATGTAGATCATTTCATTCGGACACTCCCAGGTGGCTATAATATGGAAATGAATCAGGAATCTAGCAATATCTCGCTGGGGCAAAAACAATTATTGACCATTGCGCGAGCACTATTGGCAAATCCCAAAATCTTAATTTTGGATGAAGCAACCTCGTCAGTGGATACGCGCTTAGAGCTCTTGATTCAAAAAGCGATGAAGAACCTCATGCAAGGACGGACAAGCTTTGTCATTGCTCACCGCTTATCGACAATTCAAGAAGCTGATAAAATTTTAGTCCTTAAAGACGGACAAATTATTGAACAAGGAACTCATGAATCACTTCTAGCTGATAGAGGCTTCTATTATGATTTATATACGAGCCAATTTGCTAAGAAAGAAGCTTAATAAGTAAGAGAATAGACAAAGCCTCTCAAAGTAATGAAAACACGACCTCAGTCTGGACTAGCAGTTAGTTAATTGGATGAGTTCGTGTTTTTTATTTTTGATCGTACTAAGATTGAAAGGCAATCATTTTGTATCGCGACTATTTTTCACAACATCTTTGAGGAGAAAGTCCATTTCTTCGATCAGTTTGGGAGATGTAGGGAATAGGTTTCGTTTTACATGTCAGCTAGGCTGATAGCAAGAACTGGTTTTATACATAATTGTCCTAGTCGATAGCAAGCATTCATTTTAGTTTGCCTGTTATCCTCGTTGATGATTTTAATCGTGGCTTGTGAATGGCTCCATTAAGGCAAATAGCTGCAAAGATTACATTATCGAAAGAGATTAATCAACCAAATAATGAAATAAAATCCAAGAAAAATAGCATGCCATTTCCAATAGAGTACAATCAGTCCGATTGTTTCGCGAATCCAAGCTGATGGGAGAAAATAAAGAGCAGTCCTAGATCCGATGCTTCGCCCTTTTAAGCCAAGTTTTCGCATGTAAATACCAGCTCGCAAAGAGTGGAAAGAATTGGTGATGACCAAGCAATAGTAATTTTCCTTACTTTTTTCGTCTAAAATAGTTTTGCTAAACTGCAAATTTTCTAAGGTATTGGTTGACTGCCGTTCAATTATAATATCGTCTTGTGGAATACCTACTTGTCTTAAATATTGTGCCATTGCTTCTGCTTCGGCTATTGGTTCATCGACACCTTGTCCTCCAGAAACGACAATTTTGGGATGGTTATGAAATTTTTCATACATCGTTTTCCCCTTTTCGAGTCGTTGAGCTAGAAGAGGCGGTATTCGGTCACCAATCAATCCTGAGCCTAAGATGATAAGATAGTCCGGACGTTTTATGACGGGGAATATATTATAAACAAAACCGTAAAGGATATAGGACGCATAAAGATAGCTACCATAAATTAGAAGTCCATTTGTAAGAGATAGAATCTTATGAAGAAAGATAAAATGAGGGAAGAAAAAAGTAAGTACTAGGGAAAGAGCAATGGTGATACCATAAAAGAGGGAGAGGAGATTAGCTATATGCCTACCTTCATAGATCATCATCTGCCGGCCATTAAAAATGAGATAACTAGATGAAGCTATGACACTCAATGGAATGAAAAAGGCTAGGATGAGTAAAATAAGCATTGTTAGATTTCTATTGGCAAGTTGCTCAATATGGACTACAAAACGACCAGAAATAATTAGGGCGAATAAAATAAGAATGATACTAAGGAAATATGCATGGAAAAGTCGCCTTGGTTCTATATAGAATAAAATGAAAAAAAGCAGAGCAGGAAGAAACCAAACAAGATGCAATACCATATCTAGATAACAATCCTTTCAAACAAATTCCATTTTAGTATAGCATAAAAGTTCTTATAAAAAGTAGATTTCAAAAACAATGGACGCAAAAAATTGAAATTTTTAGTAAAAGTGTGGTATAATATTTTCATGTCTTGGGGTCGTTACGGATTCGACAGGCATTATGAGGCACATTTTGCGACTCATCAAGCGGATGTAAAGCGCCAGTTAAATATAACTGCAAAAAATAATAATTCTTACGCTTTAGCTGCCTAAAAAACAGCCAGCGTGACCAGATTCGGATCGCTCGTGTTCGATGACAGGTCTTAATAATAGCGAGATACGATTAAGTCTTGTCTAGGGACTTGATAAGAGATTAATAGACTCGCTTGGCTTTGGCTTGAGTTATGTGTCAAAGTGAAGTTAAATCCAATACATAACCTATGGTTGTAGACAAATGTGTTGGCAGGTGTTTGGACGTGGGTTCGATTCCCACCGGCTCCATTTATAAATGTGGAAGATTACTCAAGAGGTTTAAGAGGCTGTGTTGGAAACGCAGTAGGCGTGTAAAAGCGTGCGTGGGTTCGAATCCCATGTCTTCCGTTTTGGGACAAAACGCTCATTGGTGGCGTTTTTTTACTAGAAGATAAAATGAGTGAGAAACGGATTCACTCATTTATTTTTTGAAAAATATTGAAATTTTTCTGAAAAGTAGTAGACTGTTACTAGAAAGTTTGGAGGTTTCTCGTGAAATTATACGTACAGTTGATGATTATCTTTTCGATTTCTTTAATAGGAGAAGGGATTTCCTATCTTTTTCATTTGCCAATTCCAGGAAGCATTATTGGGCTCGTTCTTCTTTTTTTAGCTTTGCAATTTAAAATGATCCGATTACGACATGTAAGTATGGTGGGCAATTTTTTATTAGCTAATATGACGATTCTTTTTTTGCCACCGGCTGTCGGAATTATGGATAAATTTTCTGTGATTGCGCCTTACTTGCTGCCAATTATTTTAATGATTATTGGAGCGATTGTAATTAATGTGATTATCATTGCTCTAGTCGTTCATTTTATCAAAAATCACTTTGAAGGAGATTATGGAGAAGGAGAAACAAGAAATGTCTAATTTGTGGGGCAATCCTTTATTTGGTTTAGCTTTATCAATTTTTGCTTATCTGGTAGGAATGTTGATTTTTCGTAGATTTCCGCACCCTTTGACGCCCCCTTTATTATTAGCCACCATATTTGTCATTGTATTTTTAAAATTGACAGGTATCTCTTACAAACATTACTATGTTGGTGGGGCTTATTTGAATAATCTCATTGTACCGTCAACAGTTGCACTAGGAATTCCTTTGTATAAAACATTTCATCTTATGAAACATCACGCCAGAAGTATCTTGATTGGTATTTTTGTAGCAGTTGTGGTCAATACGAGTTTCACTGCTTTAGTCGCTAAGGCTTTTGGAATGGATTTTTTCTTAGCCATTTCATTATTTCCAAAATCAGTAACAACAGCAATGGCAGTCGGAATCACGGATAAAATGCAAGGGATAACAACGGTGACTTTGGTGGTCGTAGTAGCAACGGGAATTTTGACAAGTGTGATAGGTCCGACCGTTTTAAGGATATTAAAAATCAAAGATCCTGTTGCAGTGGGATTAGCTCTTGGAGGAACGGGACATGCTGTTGGGACAGGAACAGCCTTTAAATACGGACAGGTTGCAGGTGCCATGGCTGGTCTAGCCATTGGAGTGACAGGAATTATGTATGTTATTGTCAGCCCAATTGTTGCAAGTATTATTTTAAAGTAGTAAACAATCTAATTGTTATTTTTGCTAGGAGAAAAAATCATGTGCTCAGCATGTTTTCTGTCCCATTTCCTAAAAAACATGGTATAATAGAGAGTAAAAACTTTTTTTGATAGAAAGACAGTTATGGATTTAAAAAATTATATTGCAACCATTGAAAATTATCCACAAGAAGGAATTTTATTTCGTGATATTAGCCCATTGATGGCAGATGGAAATGCATACAGCTATGCCATTCGAGAAATTGTTCAATATGCTACAGACAAGAAAATTGACATGATTGTT
The DNA here is from genome assembly GCF_000413475.1 of Streptococcus intermedius SK54 = ATCC 27335. Taxonomy (GTDB): domain Bacteria; phylum Bacillota; class Bacilli; order Lactobacillales; family Streptococcaceae; genus Streptococcus; species Streptococcus intermedius. The sequence continues at coordinate 158,743 of NZ_ATFK01000003.1, forward strand.
GGTCCAGAAGCGCGTGGCTTTATTGTTGGATGTCCAGTAGCTTATGAGCTTGGTGTTGGTTTTGCTCCAGTACGTAAGCCTGGGAAATTACCCCGTGAGGTTATCTCAGCTAGTTATGAAAAAGAGTATGGAATAGATACTTTAACAATGCATGCAGACTCCATCAAACCTGGACAACGTGTACTGATTGTTGACGACCTCCTTGCAACAGGCGGAACGGTTAAAGCAACCATCGAAATGGTTGAACGTCTAGGTGGTATCGTTGCAGGTTGTGCTTTCCTTATTGAACTAGATGAATTGAAGGGGCGCGAAGCTATCGGTGACTATGATTATAAAGTGCTCATGCACTATTAAGATATAATTGAAAGCTGTATCTTTTTTCACTATAATAAAATAAGAAAATAAAAGGAGATATTTTCAAGCCTATTAAGATTGATTAGAAATTACCAGCTGTTGACATTTTAAGATCGGAAAATATCTTTGTCATAGATGGAGAGCGTGCAGAACACCAAGATATTCGTTCTTTGAATATCTTGATTTTAAACTTAATGTTACAAAAGATAGTGACGGAAACATAGTTGTTGCGGTATTTAGCAAATACGCCTTGCAACTTCGTATTGGGTTCCTTTTCATGTCATCTCATGTCTTTAAAACAATGCATGCAGACTATCTGGAGACTTTTTATAAGATCTTTGGTGAGATGAAAGATTACTATTTCGCTGGTTTGATTATCGCTGGAGCCCAGTCGAACAGTTATTTTTTAAAGCAATAGATTATTGGGAAGAGTTTCAGCAAGGCATTGATTGATCCAAATCACATGTGTATTCTACTTTGCATGGTTGTTAGGGAGCGCAAGCAGCTCTTTATGTTTGGTATGGTATTTCTAAACATCAGTTGAATCGTAAATTGTCTGGTATCTACAAGCAATCCATACCAGAAAAGTCAAATCTATTATTTTCTGGTTTTGATGATGAATATAGGGCGTTTCATTCGCGCTATACAGAAGGTTGCAAAGAAAATATAATTTGGAAATTTTATTTTGTGAAAAAAAGACTAGTGCCTCTGTTATAGCAAGTCGTGATCTTCATGAGGTCTATAGTTTTGCTCATTTAGAATATGACCAGGGAACCTTAGCAAGAGAATATTTTTGGGATCTAGATGCAGGGTTAAATCCATATATTCCAGAAAATTATTTCAAAAATGATGATATTGCTTCAGTTCCATGTTTGTGTTGGAATCTAGCTGCGGCACTTTTTTCAATAATTTGATTCATTATGCTGTTTACCAAGAAACGCCATTTGACTGAGAAAGTGCAGCTAATGACGCTTCCTTCTTTGCTTATTTATAAGAGGTGTTATGACTTATTTATCAGCGTATAAAACAGGCAATTTAGTATTGCCAAATGATCTTCTTTTTCATTTTCATAAGATATTTGATAATAGTGATGATTTTTTAGTTTGGCAATTTTTCTATTTGCAAAACACAACATCAATAGAAGAGATTTCACCTAATCAGATTGCGGAAAGTATTGGGAAATCCGTTTCAGAAGTCAATCGTTCCATGTCAAATTTGACAGAAAAAGGATTGTTGCAGTACAAAACGATTGTACTCAATGGTGAAATTGAGGCGGTTTTTGATGCGTTACCAGCACTTGAACGGTTGGATGAAATTGTAGGGAGTCACTCAACTACTGTGCAGACTGTTCCTCAAAATGTTTTAAAAGACTTGGTTGAGACTTTCCAGCAGGAACTAGGTCGTCTTTTGACGCCATTCGAAATAGAAGATTTAACAAAAACGATTCAAGATGATAAAACTAATCCTGAACTTGTTATTGCTGCTCTTCGGGAGGCTGTTTTTAATGGTAAAGCAAATTGGAAGTATATCCAAGCCATCTTACGAAATTGGCGTCGTGAAGGCATTACAACAGTAAGCCAAGTCGAAGCGAAGCGAGAGGAACGTGAAACGACTAATCCGCAAAATATCACTGTTTCAGATGATTTTTTGAATGCTATGGATTTGTGGCGCGATTAAATGTTGGAGTTTATTGAAACACCATTTGAATATTGAAGAAGAATGATGTCGTCATTATCTAGATACCTGTTGAGTGGTAAATTTAGAAATAATAATGAAGTATAGCAACTTTATTTTTCAAAGTGGCTATGGGGTAAGTGTTGGCAAAAGAGTAAAAATTCAGGCTTTATCATAGCAGTAGTGGATTGGCTACCGCTATGATAAAGCTCATTTTTGTGCTCATTTACCCCAGACTGAGTTTTTAATCAATGATTGGACGAGTGGCAGGTAGGCAGTGTCAGTTGGGAAAGTAAAGAAAAAAATGTCAACTACTCAATACTGAACTATTTAGACAGGAGAATCTCTCTAATTCTTCTTCTGAAAAATAATTAAAAATCTTTTGAATTTATCTGTACCAAACAAAAAAATGCAAGCGTTTTAGATAAAAATTAGAAAAAGGATTGATAAAAACGAAAAGGTAGTATAGAATGGAATTAGTGAGAAATAATATAATAAAAGGAGTCGTTATATGAACTATAAAGAAGTTTATGAACAATGGCTAAACAATGATTTTTTCGATGAAGAAACAAAAGCTGATTTGTTATCTATTAAGGATGATGAAGCTGAAATTGAAGATCGATTTTATAAGGGACTTGAATTTGGGACAGCTGGTCTTCGTGGGAAATTGGGTGCTGGTACCAACCGCATGAATAAATATATGGTAGGAAAAGCAGCACAAGCATTGGCTGAAACACTAAAAGATCATGGTGAGGAGGCTGTTAAAAGGGGTGTTGCAATCAGCTATGATGTTAGATACAAATCGAAAGAATTTGCTGAACTAACATGCTCTATTATGGCTGCACACGGAATCAAAACATATATTTACAATGGAATTCATCCTACGCCAATGTGCTCATATGCGATTAGAAAATTGCACTGTAAGGCTGGTGTGATGGTGACAGCTAGTCATAATCCACAAGAATACAATGGCTATAAAGCATATTGGGAAGAAGGGTCACAAATTTTAGATGACATTGCAGGCCAAATTGCAGGTCACATGGATGAAATTGTCAACTTTGAAGACATCAAATCTATTCCTTTTGAAGAAGCTTTGGAAAGTGGGCTTGCAAATTATATTGATGTATCTGTTGAAGAAGATTACTACAAAGAAGTTCTTAACTTGACCATCAATGAGGATGTTGATAAATCTATCAAAGTTGGCTATACGCCTTTGAATGGTACAGGAAACATTCCGGTTAGAGAAATTTTAAAAAGAAGAGGTTTTGAAAATATCTATGTCGTAAAGGAACAAGAATTTCCTGATCCAGATTTTACAACAGTTGGTTATCCCAATCCAGAATTTCCAAAAGCATTTGCTTATTCTGAAAAACTTGGAAAAGAAAATGATTGTGATATTTTGATTGCCAATGACCCAGACTGCGATCGTGTTGCGCTGGAAGTAAGAAATGCAAACGGTGATTATGTCTTTTTAAACGGAAATAAGATTGGTGCTTTGCTTTCTTATTATATTTTCTCACAACGTTCTGCTCTCAATAATTTACCTGAAAATCCTGTCATGGTGAAATCTATTGTTACAGGTGATTTATCTAGAGCGATTGCGAAGAAATATGGTATTGAAACAGTAGAAACCCTGACTGGATTTAAAAATATTTGTGGCAAAGCTAACGAATATGATCGTACTAAAGAAAAAACGTATGTTTTCGGTTACGAAGAAAGTATCGGTTTCTGTTATGGAACATTTGTTAGAGATAAAGATGCTGTCAGTGCTTCTATGATGATCGTGGAGATGGCTGCTTACTTTAAGAAACAGGGTAAGACTCTGTTAGATGTTTTAAATGATATCTATGCAGAATTTGGTTTCTATAATGAAAGACAAGTTTCTCTTGAGTTAGAAGGTGTAGAAGGTCAAGAGAGAATCGCTCGCATGATGGAAGAATTTAGAGAACATCCTTTGACAACAGTTGGAGCAATGGAACTTGAAAAAGTGATTGACTTTAAAGATGGCTACCTTGATTTTCCAAAACAAAACTGTTTGAAATATTACTTTAAAGATGGTTCATGGTATGCACTCAGACCGTCAGGGACCGAACCTAAAATCAAACTATACATCTATTCAATTGGTAAAGACGAAAAGGAAAGTGTTGAAAAACTCGATCTCATCGAAAAGGCTTGCCGAGAAAAAATGGATAGCGTGAAATAAGTGCAGCACATATAAAAACTTGAAGTTCTCTTTTGAAGAACTTCAAGTTTTTTTGCGTTTTAAAGACTAGTCGAATGTTTTGGTTGTACTTTTTGTTCTGGATAGATATAGTTCATAGCATTGTTGATGGCTGTAGGAGCTTCCCCAAGACCAGTTGCAATCAAATCAATTTTACCATCATAGCTGCAACAATCTCCAGCAGCATAGATCCCTACAACAGAAGTTTCTTGTTTGCTGTTCACAATAATCTTATGACGATTAAGCTCCAATCCCCAGTTTTTTAAGTTCCCAACAGATGATTTAAAGCCATAATTGACAAACAGTTGATCCAGCGGAAGAAGCTCCTTTTCATCACTCTTTACTTTAGTGATTTCAAGATGAGTAAGTTTATTTCCTTCGCCGATAAGCTTATTTGGTACAAATGGTGTTTTGATTGTTACATTTGAAGCTTTTAATTGATTCACACTATGTTCTAAAGCTCGGAAGGTGTCTCGACGATGGATGATCTGTGTCGGAGCGATTTTATCAAAAGCAAGTGCCCAATCCACTGCAGAATCACCACCTCCTAGAACCACAATGTTCTGTCCAGCGTATTGATTGATATTGGAAACGTGATAATGAATGTTTTCAAATTGTTCTACATTGTCCAAATCAAGTGAGCGAGGTTTAAAAGCCCCACCTCCCATGGCAATTAAAATTGCTCTTGAAATGTGTTTTCCTTTACTTGTCGTCAAGGAAAACAATCCATCATTTTTTTCAATATCTAATACTGTCTCATCAAGGTGAATGCTTGTTTCAAACGTTTTCAGTTGCTCAATTAAACGTTCAGTCAGTTCTTCACCAGTTAAATCAGTAAAACCAGGAACATCCAGAATTTTCTTTTCAGGATAGAGAATGGCGGGCTGTCCACCGAGCTGAGGAAGTGAATCAATCACATTCACCTTTGCTTGACGCATGTGTGCATAAAAAGCAGCAAAAAGTCCCACGGGACCTCCACCAATAATCGTAATATCAAAAATTTCAGACATGATTTCTCCTTAAAATGATAACGTATTTCTATTTTATCACAAAATGTAGGAAAACTATAGAGAATACGTGTTAGCAGGCATGAATTATGATACAATAGTTACAGATTATATTATTTATTAAGGAGAAATACATGCAAGCAGTTGCACATTTTATTGAAACATTTGTTCCAAATCACTATACGATTTTTTTAGATTTGAATCGGGAGCAAAAAACATTTACAGGTAAGGTAACTATTAGCGGAGAAGCAAGAGGTGAAACAATTTCACTTCATCAGAAAGATTTAGTGGTTCAATCTGTCGAAGTAGCTGGTCAAGCGCGCCCGTTCTCTGTAGATAATGAAAATGAAGCAGTTTATATTGAGCTTGGTCATTCAGGAACTGTTGAAGTAACTCTCTCTTATACAGGTAAAATTACAGATAATATGACAGGAATTTATCCTTCTTACTATACTGTTGATGGAGTTAAAAAAGAAGTGCTTTCTACTCAATTTGAAAGTCATTTTGCGCGTGAAGCTTTTCCAAGCGTAGATGAGCCAGAAGCAAAAGCAACTTTTGATCTTTCTTTGAAATTCGATCAAGCAGCAGGAGAAATAGCGCTTTCAAATATGCCGGAAATTGATGTAGAAAATCGGAAAGCAACTGGGATCTGGACATTTGCAACAACGCCTCGTATGTCCTCGTACCTCTTAGCATTTGCAGCCGGCGATTTGCAAGGTGTTACAGCTAAGACAAAGAATGGCACTTTGGTGGGTATATACTCTACTAAAGCCCACCCTGCTTCAAACTTAGAGTTTGCCCTAGACATTGCAGTTCGCTCTATTGACTTTTATGAAGAATATTATGGGGTGAAGTATCCAATTCCTCAATCCCTACATGTAGCTTTACCAGATTTCTCTGCAGGTGCTATGGAAAATTGGGGCTTGGTCACTTATCGTGAGGTTTACCTCTTAGTAGATGAAAATTCAACTGTTACTAGTCGTCAGCAAGTAGCTCTTGTGATTGCTCACGAATTGGCGCATCAATGGTTTGGTAACTTGGTCACAATGAAATGGTGGGATGATCTTTGGCTCAATGAAAGCTTTGCCAACATGATGGAATATGTCTGTGTGAATGCCATTGAACCAACTTGGAACATCTTTGAGGATTTCCAAACAGGTGGTGTTCCTTTGGCTCTAAAACGGGATGCGACTGATGGTGTCCAATCTGTCCATGTGGAAGTAAAACATCCAGACGAAATCAATACGTTATTTGATCCTGCGATTGTTTATGCTAAAGGAAGTCGTCTTATGCACATGCTTCGTCGTTGGCTAGGAGATGAAGCTTTTACAAAAGGCTTGAATGCTTATTTTGCCAAACATCAATATGGTAATACAATTGGTCGTGACTTATGGAATGCTCTTGGTGCAGCTTCAGGACGTGACGTAGCAGCCTTTATGGATTCGTGGCTAGAACAACCAGGCTATCCTGTTTTGACAGCGATTGTGGAAAATGACACTCTCAAAATTTCTCAAAAACAATTCTTTATTGGTGAAAAAGAAGAAAAAGGTCGTCTATGGGTTGTACCGTTGAATAGTAATTGGACTGGTATCCCAGATACTCTAGAAACAGAAACGCTTGAAATTCCAAATTATACAGCTCTTGCAGCTCAAAATGAAGGAGCACTTCGTCTTAATACGGAAAATACAGCGCATTACATTACTGATTATCAAGGCGAATTGCTAGACAATATTTTGGCAACTATTACAGACTTAGATAATACAAGTAAGCTACAAGTAGTGCAAGAACGTCGTTTATTGGCTGAAGCTGGTTTCGTTTCATTTGCAGATTTGATTCCAATGGTTGAAAGATTAACTAATGAAACATCTTATCTTGTGGTATCTGCAGTGAAGTCTGTGCTAACTAGTTTGAAGATTTTTGTGGATGAAGGGACAGAAACAGAGGCAGCCTTTAAGAAGTTACTTATCAAACTGAATCAAGCTAACTTTGACCGACTTGGCTTTGAAGCGAAAGACGGTGAAACAGATGAAGATGAATTGGTTCGTCAAATCGTTGTAGCGAATATGATTGCGGCTGATGATGAAAAAGCGAGTCAAAAAGCTAGCCAAATTTTTGAAGCTTATCACGATACTTTGGAAAAACTTCCTGCAGCCACTCGTTTGCAAATTTTGATTAACCAAATCAAACACCATGAGACAAAGGAATTGACCGATAAATATCTATCAACCTACATCACAACGGTTGACGGTAACTTCCAACGTCAATTGGCTTCTGCTCTATCTTATACGAAGAACGAAGCAACTCTAGCGCATCTTTTAGAAGAATGGAAGAATAAAGATGTTGTGAAACCACAGGACTTAGCAATGAGTTGGTATTTTACTTTCTTACAACACGATTTCACACAAGGAACAATCTGGACTTGGGCACGTGATAATTGGGAATGGATCAAGTCTGCTCTTGGTGGAGATATGAGTTTTGATAAATTTGTCATTTATCCAGCAAGTGCTTTCAAGACGCATGAACGTTTAGCAGAATACAAAGCTTTCTTTGAACCGCAATTATCAGATCTAGCAATTAGCCGTAATATTAGTATGGGAATCAAAGAAATTGCTGCCCGTATTAATTTGATTGACAAAGAAAAAGCAGCTGTTGAAGCAGCGATCCAAGCTACTGTATAACAACTAAATAAAAAGAAAGGTTGAATGAAAGTTCAGCCTTTTTGTAATGTTCGTTACTGTTTTAGTAAAAGAATGATAGTTTTTGAAAGAAAATGCTTGACTTTGAAAGAAAAAGGCGTATAATAAATTGTAAACGATTGCAGAGAGGGTGGTATTATTTTAAAATCAGAGCGCAAACAGGCGATCTTAGAGGAGCTCAATCGTCATCAGGTTGTTTCACTGGACAACTTAGTTCGTTTGTTAAATACTTCTGAATCAACAGTTCGTAGAGATTTAGATGAATTGGAGGGCGAAAGAAAACTGCGCCGGATTCATGGTGGAGCAGAAAGCATTCACTTTCTCCAAGAGGAAGAAAGCAATCAAGAAAAATCTATCAAAAACGTTCAAGATAAATTGCGAATTGCACACAAAGCGGCGGGATTGATCCAAGAACAAGATGTCATTTTTATTGATGCTGGAACGACAAATGAATTGTTAATCAATGAGCTCTCAAGTACGCATATGACAGTTGTGACCAATTCTATCCACCATGCGACAAAATTAGTTGAGAAAAACATTCCAACAGTTATTATCGGTGGGGTGGTTAAAAGCTCAACGGATGCTAGTATCGGGGGTGTTGCTTTGAATCAAATCGGCCAGTTGAATTTCAACAAAGCCTTTATTGGTATGAATGGAATTGATGAAAATTTCTATACAACGCCTGATATGGAAGAAGGAGCAGTCAAACGAGCGATTCTTGAAAACGCCAAGCAGACCTACATCTTAGCTGATGCTTCAAAAATCGGTCATTCCTCTTTCGTGAAAGTCGCCCCTATCAAACGTGCTAGCATTATTACGAGTGCATGTGTCAATGAGCAATTGGAAAAGATAAAAGAAAAAACGGAGGTTATTGAAGTATGATTTATACTGTTACGCTTAACCCTTCTATTGACTATATTGTCCGTTTGGATAAGGTCAATGTTGGAAGCGTGAATCGTATGGAGAGCGATGATAAATTTGCTGGTGGCAAAGGTATCAATGTCAGTCGTGTGCTCAAACGTTTGGGAATTGATAACACAGCGACTGGCTTTATCGGTGGTTTTACTGGAAAATTTATTACTGATACCTTGGAAAATGAAGCGATTGCGACTGATTTTGTTCAAGTGTTAGAGGATACGCGCATCAATGTGAAAATTAAAGCAGATGCTGAAACAGAAATCAATGGAACGGGTCCGATCGTCACATCAGAGCAATTAGCAGAATTGAAAGAAATCCTTTCAGGACTGTCAGAGCAAGATACAGTGGTGTTTGCAGGATCAAGCAACAAAAATCTGGGGAATATCGTCTATAAAGAGTTGATTCGTTTAACGAGACAAACCGGTGCACAGGTTGTTTGTGACTTTGAAGGACAAACCCTTATTGATTCACTGGAATTTCAGCCATTGTTGGTTAAGCCGAATAACCATGAACTTGGTGATATTTTTGGAGTGAAGCTGGAAAAGCTGGATGAGATTGAAAAATATGCTCGTGAAATTCTAGCCAAGGGTGCGCAACATGTCATTATTTCTATGGCAGGTGATGGAGCGCTTTTGGTAACAAAGGACGGAGCATATTTTGCAAAGCCAATCAAAGGAATCGTAAAAAATTCTGTTGGAGCTGGTGACTCCATGGTTGCAGGCTTTACTGGTGAATTTGTTCGTTCAGGAAATGCTGTTGAAGCTTTTAAGTGGGGAGTAGCTTGCGGAACTGCAACAACCTTCTCTGATGATTTAGCGACAGCCGATTTCATTAATAAAACGTATGAAAAAGTAGAGGTAGAAAAAATATGAAGATTCAGGACTTACTGAGAAAAGATGTAATGTTGCTTGATTTACAAGCGACTGGAAAAACAGCTGCTATTGATGAAATGGTTCATTGTTTAGTTGACCGTGGTTATGTGACAGATTTTGAAACATTCAAAGAAGGAATCTTGGCTCGTGAAGCGTTAACGTCAACAGGCTTAGGGGACGGAATTGCCATGCCACACAGCAAAAATGCCGCAGTAAAAGAAGCAACAGTTCTCTTTGCAAAATCAAACAAAGGTGTGGATTATGAAAGTTTAGACGGGCAACCGACAGATTTATTCTTCATGATTGCTGCACCAGAAGGAGCGAATGATACTCACTTGGCTGCACTTGCAGAATTGTCCCAATACCTGATGAAAGATGGATTTGCAGATAAACTTCGTCAAGTGACTTCACCAGACGAAGTGATTGCGTTATTTGACCAAGCGTCTGATAAAGCAGCAGAGTCTGCAACGGTAGAAACGGCAAGCAAAGATGGTGATTTTCTTGTTGCAGTTACAGCATGTACAACAGGTATTGCACATACTTATATGGCTCAAGAGGCACTTCAAAAGGTAGCCGCCGAAATGGGAGTTGGTATCAAAGTCGAAACCAATGGTGCCAGTGGTATCGGAAACAAGCTGACAGCAGAAGATATTCAAAAAGCAAAAGCAGTTATTATTGCAGCCGATAAAGCTGTAGAAATGGATCGATTTGATGGGAAACCATTGATTAATCGTCCGGTTGCTGATGGTATTCGTAAAACAGAAGAGTTGATTAACTTAGCCCTATCAGGGAAAGCAGAAGTATATGATGCAGCTAATAAAGAAGCGGCCTATTCTACAACGAATGCAGCAGGCGGTTTCTACAAACACTTAATGAGTGGTGTTAGCCAAATGCTTCCATTTGTTATTGGTGGTGGTATTATGATTGCTATTGCCTTCTTGATTGACCAAGCGATGGGAGTTCCAAAAGATCAATTGGCAAATCTTGGAACTTACCATGAACTTGCAGCTATGTTTAAGAATATTGGTGGTTTGGCTTTTGGCTTTATGCTTCCTGTTCTTGCTGGTTATATCGCTTATTCTATTGCTGAAAAGCCAGGCTTGGCACCAGGGTTTGTAGCAGGTAGTATGGCTGCGGCAGGTCTTGCTTTTGGAAAAATTCCATTTGCAGCAGGCGGGAAAGCAACCCTTGCTCTTGCTGGCGTCCCTTCAGGTTTCCTTGGAGCACTAGTAGGTGGTTTCCTTGCAGGTTACGTTGTAAACTTCCTCAAGAAAGCTTTGAGCGGTCTTCCAAAATCACTAGAGGGCATCAAGTCTATTTTGCTTTATCCGCTTTTAGGAATCTTGCTGACTGGTTTCTTGATGCTATTGGTGAATATCCCAATGGCAGCTATCAATACTGGTTTGAATAGTTTCCTAGAAGGCTTATCTGGTAGTTCAGCTGTCCTTCTTGGACTCGTTGTAGGTGGTATGATGGCTATTGATATGGGTGGTCCTTTCAATAAGGCAGCATATATCTTTGGTACAGGAACTCTTGCAGCAACTGTTTCAACAGGTGGTTCAGTTGTGATGGCAGCAGTTATGGCTGGTGGTATGGTTCCTCCTCTTGCAGTTTTTGTTGCTACTCTTCTTTTCAAAGATAAGTTCACCGAGGAAGAACGTAATTCAGGGTTGACAAATATTGTCATGGGGTTATCATTTATAACAGAGGGTGCTATTCCCTTTGGTGCTGCTGACCCTGCCCGTGCTATTCCAAGCTTTATGGTTGGCTCTGCTTTAGCAGGTGCTCTTGTCGGCATGGCTGGTATTAAATTAATAGCACCACACGGAGGAATCTTCGTTATTGCACTTACTTCAAATGCTCTTCTCTATATCATCTTTATCTTGATTGGTGCAATTGTAAGTGGTGTATTATTCGGAGCACTTCGCAAACCATTGAATAAATAATGATGAGTTTCATCATTCTAGGAGTTGGAGAAAAATTCTCTGACTCTTTTTTAATCCTAAAAGAAACATTGGAAGAAGATGATTTTCATATTGATTAAAATAGTCAGGTGTTTGAAAATATGATATAATTTTACTAACGCATATTTTGAGGAGAAACGAAATGGAATTACAACGCGAAAAAGAGTTTGTCAGTCAATATCATTATGACGCACGTAATCTAGAATGGGAAAAAGAAAATGGAACCCCAGAAACAAAAGTAGATGTCAATTTTCAATTGTTAAATCAAAATCACGAAGAACAAGTGACTTCTATCGTTGTAATTGTGAGTTTTATGGTTGTCTTTGATGCTTTTGTAATTAGTGGAACCATCTCGCAGATCAATCATATTATAGGGCGAATTATAAACGAACCAAGTGAATTTGAGCAGGACGAAGTAGAACAATTGGCCCGCCCAAGTTTATCCATATTAAATCGTTTGACCTACGAAGTAACAGAAATTGCTTTAGATTTACCAGGTATCAATTTGGAGTTTTAATGCATGAAATTAGCCGTAATTACCGATTCATCAGCATATTTGGATAGCAAAGTAGCAGAAAATGAGCATTTATTTGTCTTAGATATTCCTATTAGGATTGACGGGGTTGAGTATATCGAAGGAAAGAATCTTTCTGCTAGCGAATTTTATCAAAAAATGGCAGCTTCGAGTGAATTGCCAAAGACGAGCCAACCGAGTATTGCCAGTTTAGTAAATCTCCTTTCCTTAATAGAAGGGCAAGGTTATACGCATGTCATTGGCCTGTTTTTATCAAGTGGGATTTCGGGTTTTTATCAAAATATCCAGTATTTGAAAGATGAATTTCCAAGCTTAGAAATTGCTTTTCCAGATTCAAAAATTACAAGTGTGCCGCTTGGGATGATGGTGGAACATATTTTAAATTGGGCTCGGCAGGAATTCTCATTTGAGCAAATTTTAAGCAATCTTGACGTTCAAATCAAGGGAATTGGCGCTTTTATTATGGTGGATGACTTAAATCACTTGGTGAAGGGGGGGCGTTTGTCCAATGGCGCTGCTATTCTTGGAAACTTGCTCAGTATCAAACCAATTCTTTATTTTGATGACGAGGGAGTTATTGAAGTTTATGAGAAAATTCGTACCGAGAAAAAAGCTACGAAACGGCTGATTGAGATTATCAAAGAACAAACAGTACAAGGAAATTATCAAGTGATGATTATTCATGGAAATGCACTAGAAAAAGCAGAACATTTACATAAGTTGTTGTTAGAAGATGGTGTTTCCGGAGAGATTCCTATTGCGACATTTGGTAGTGTGATTGGAACTCACTTGGGATCTGGAAGTATTGCTTTGGCTTACATTCCGATTGTTTAAGGAGAATTCCATGAGTATAAAAGTCATTATTGCTGGTTTCAAAGGAAAAATGGGACAAGCGGCTTATAAAATGGTGACAGAAGATAACGCACTAGAGGTCGTCGGTCTTCTGGATCTACTCACTTCGCAAAAAGAAGTGGCTGGTGTTCCTGTTTTTAATCAGAAGGAAGATTTGATTGGCTTGGAAGCAGATGTATGGGTTGATTTCACAACTCCTAAAGTGGCGTATGAGCATACTCGTTTTGCATTAGAACATGGCTTTGCTCCTGTGGTCGGAACGACTGGATTCACATCTGATGAAATTGAAGAGTTAATTGAACTGTCACGGAAAAGAGAACTAGGAGGCTTGATAGCGCCTAATTTTGCTGTGGGGGCGGTTCTCTTAATGCAATTTGCAGCTCAAGCAGCAAAATACTTTCCAAATGTGGAAATTATTGAATTACACCATGATCAGAAAAAGGATGCGCCGAGCGGTACTGCGATTAAAACAGCTGAACTGATCAGCAAAGTTCGCCCACAAAAACCTCAGGGGGCAGTGGATGAAAAAGAAGTATTGCTAGGAGCGCGTGGTGCAGAATTGGATGGTATGCGCATTCATTCAGTTCGCCTACCAGGTTTGGTAGCTCATCAAGGAGTTATCTTTGGTGGTCAAGGTGAGGGACTGACACTTCGCCATGATTCATATGATCGTCAATCTTTTATGACGGGGGTGAATTTAGGTATTAAGGAAGTGGTCAATAAAAAAGAACTTGTCTACGGATTGGAATATTTGTTATGAGATTAGAGAATATGCCTTCTGAATTTCAGGAGGCTTTACCAGTATTAAAGAAAATTAAAAATGCCGGTTTTGATGCGTATTTTGTTGGCGGATCGGTCCGCGATGCTTTATTGGAACGACCCATTCATGATGTGGATATAGCGAGTTCTAGTTATCCAGAAGAAACAAAACATATTTTTGAACGAACGATTGATGTCGGTATTGAACATGGGACAGTTTTGGTATTAGAAGATAATCATGAGTACGAAGTGACGACTTTTCGGACAGAGGATCTCTATGTGGATTATCGCAGACCTAGCCATGTTACTTTTGTTCGTTCTCTTAAAGAAGATCTAAAGCGACGGGATTTTACAATCAATGCGTTAGCTTTGGATGAAGCTGGGAATGTGATTGATTTATTTGAAGGATTAGATGATCTGAAACATCAGATTTTACGTGCTGTAGGAATACCTTCGGAACGATTTAATGAAGACGCCTTGCGTATCATGCGAGGCTTTCGTTTTCAGGCATCCTTAGGCTTTACGTTAGATGCAGACACATTTGATGCCATGAAAGGCTGTGTTCCACTATTGGAAAAAATTTCTGTAGAGCGAACTTTCATTGAATTTGACAAATTACTGACATCATTTTATTGGCGTAAGGGATTGAAAAGTCTGATTGCCAGTGGAGCAATGGACTATTTGCCTGATATGCGCAATCATCAATCGCAATTGGAGACCTTATTTAATTTTCAAGTAGATTTTCAATTTACGAGTTCAGAGCAAGCTTGGGCTGCTCTTTTAATGGCTCTTCAAATAAAAAATATCAAAAGATTCCTCAAGCATTGGAAGACCTCAAATGAATTTCAAAAGCGCGTAGAGCAAATTGTTATGATTTTTAATCTTCGTCAAACGCATTTTTTGGATAAAGAAGAATGTTACCGCTTTGAATTGGACTTGATAATACAAGCTGAGGAAATCAGACAAGCACAGGGCTTAGCGATTGATTTTGAAAGAATTTATTCTACTTATGATTCTTTAACAATTCATGATAAACATGAGATTGTCGTCAATGGTGGCCTGTTAATCAAAGAGTTTGGTTTTAAGCCTGGACCTGCTTTAGGCCAACTCTTGACTGAGATTGAGATGGCTATTGTGAATGGCGTTTTGGATAATCGTCTTGAGGCTATTTTAGCTTTTGTAGAGGAGAGAAAATGAATGACTTTATTGTTGAAAAGTTAACTAAGACAGTAGGGGATAAGACAGTTTTTAAAAATATTTCTTTTATTATTCATGACTTGGATCGTATTGGATTGATTGGGGTTAATGGTACTGGAAAAACGACTCTTTTAAACGTTCTGTCCGAGAAATCTGGTTTTGATGGAGATATTAACCCTTTTTCTGCTCAT
This sequence comes from Streptococcus intermedius SK54 = ATCC 27335, assembly GCF_000413475.1. Lineage (GTDB taxonomy): Bacteria > Bacillota > Bacilli > Lactobacillales > Streptococcaceae > Streptococcus > Streptococcus intermedius. The sequence continues at coordinate 173,983 of NZ_ATFK01000003.1, forward strand.
TCAGACTATAAAATCGGTTACTTAACACAAGATCCGCACTTTGATGACGATAGGTCAGTGCTTGATACAGTCTTGTCTAGTACTCTGCGAGAAATTCAGCTTATTCGTGAATATGAGCTACTACTATCTAACTATGATGAAAATAATCAGTCTCGTTTAGAGAAAGTAATGGCTGAAATGGATGCTCTCCAAGCTTGGGAAATCGAAAGTCAAGTCAAGACTGTTTTATCTAAGTTGGGGTTGGACGAGTTATCTGCTAAGGTTGGCGATTTGTCAGGAGGTTTGCGACGTCGCGTTCAATTGGCGCAAGTCTTGTTAGGAGATGATGACTTATTGCTCCTTGATGAACCAACCAACCATTTGGATATTGATAGTATTGAATGGTTGACGAATTTTTTGAAGAATTCCAAAAAGACAGTTCTTTTTATTACCCATGATCGTTATTTTTTAGATTCTGTTTCAACTCGAATTTTTGAGTTAGACAGTGGTAGTTTAGTTGAATATCAAGGAAATTATCAGGATTATGTCCGTTTGAAGGCAGAACAAGACGAGCGTGATGCTGCTCTTTTACATAAAAAGCAGCAACTGTATAAGCAAGAGTTGTCATGGATGCGCCGTCAGCCACAGGCCAGAGCAACCAAGCAGCAAGCACGAATCAATCGTTTCCATGACCTTAAGAAAGATTTAGCGGGTCAGGCAACTGACAGTAGTTTGGAAATGAATTTCGAAACCAGTCGTATTGGTAAGAAAGTGATTGAATTTAAAGATGTTGACTTTGCTTATGGTGACAAGAAAATTCTTTCTCATTTTAACTTATTGATTCAAAATAAAGATCGGCTTGGGATTGTGGGTGATAACGGTGTTGGAAAATCGACCTTGCTCAATTTGATTGCTAGAAAATTAGTACCTCAGTCTGGTGAACTTGTCATTGGCGAGACAGTTCGTGTGGCTTATTTTTCACAGCAAATTGAAGGATTAGATGGATCTAAACGCGTTATCAATTTCTTGCAAGAAGTGGCTGAGGAGGTTAAAATAGGCAATGGAACAACATCAATTGCGGAACTATTGGAGCAATTCCTCTTTCCGCGCTCTACTCATGGTACTTTGATTGAAAAGCTTTCTGGTGGAGAGAAAAAGCGTCTTTATCTACTGAAACTTCTCTTGGAAAAACCGAATGTCTTGCTTCTTGATGAGCCAACCAATGATTTAGACATTGCAACTCTGACGGTATTGGAGAATTTTCTGCAAGGTTTTGCTGGACCAGTCATTACAGTCAGCCACGATCGCTATTTCCTTGATAAAGTAGCAGATAAGATTTTAGCTTTTGAAGTGGGAACTATCAGAGAGTACTTCGGGAATTACACGGATTATTTAGATGAAAAAGCTTTTCTGGCTGAGAGTTCGGCCATTTCTAAAAAGACTGGAAAGGAAAAGACAGTGAAGGTGCGTGAGGAGAAGAAGCGCATGAGCTATTTTGAAAAGCAGGAGTGGGATACCATTGAGGGGGATATTGAGGTACTGGAAAAGCGGATTTCTGAGATTGAATCCACTATGCAGGAGAATGGAGCCGACTTTGTCCGCCTATCTGAACTTCAGAAAGAATTGGATGAGCAGAACGAAAAATTACTGGAAAAATATGAACGCTATGAATACTTGAGTACATTAGTATAGAGTTAACAACTACATATATGTATTACGAGCATCTTTACATTTTTAAACAAGGTCTATTTACAAATCCTATAAAATTTGGTATAATGCCAATTAATTAAATAAGAATCCGCAAGACTAGTAGCTTAGGGGAAGTTTGACAGGGAGAAGAACCAGAGACTGAGAGTTCTTTAGATGAAAACTAGGTAAATTCACTTGCAAAGGGATTTAGAATTAAGGTCTGGAAAACCAGATGAAAACGGATGGTACCGCGTGTCAACGCTCCGCTTATGGAGTCTGACAAGCGGTTTTTTATATTTGGAGGAATTATGTCAACCATTGAAGAACAATTAAATAAGCTTAGAGAAGAAACTCTGGCGTCGCTGAAAAAAATTTCAACTGAAAATGAAAAAGAAATGCAGAATCTGCGTGTTTCTGTCCTTGGAAAGAAAGGCTCTTTAACAGAAATTTTAAAAGGTATGAAAGATGTCTCTGCTGATATGCGTCCGATTATCGGGAAACATGTCAATGAAGCACGAGATGTGTTGACTGCTGCTTTTGAAGAATCTGCAAAATTATTGGAAGAACAAAAAGTTGCCAATCAGTTGGTTAGGGAGTCAATAGATGTAACGCTTCCGGGCCGGAAAATTCTTGCTGGGAATCGTCATGTTCTTAGCCAGACAAGTGAAGAAATTGAAGATATTTTTATTGGGATGGGTTATCAAGTTGTAGATGGTTTTGAAGTCGAAACAGACTATTACAACTTTGAGCGGATGAATTTACCCAAAGACCACCCAGCGCGTGATATGCAGGATACTTTCTATATTACAGAAGAAATTTTACTGCGGACTCACACTAGTCCGGTTCAAGCTCGAGCGATGGATGCACATGATTTTTCTAAAGGACCTTTGAAAATGATTTCGCCAGGGCGTGTGTTCCGACGAGATACGGATGATGCAACGCATTCTCATCAATTTCATCAAATTGAAGGTTTAGTTGTCGGAAAAAATATTTCTATGGCAGACCTTCAAGGGACATTGGAGCTCATTGTGCAAAAGATGTTTGGGGAAGACCGTAGCATTCGTTTGCGTCCGTCTTATTTTCCATTTACAGAGCCGTCTGTTGAAGTGGATGTTTCCTGCTTCAAATGCGGTGGTCAAGGGTGCAATGTTTGCAAAAAGACTGGTTGGATTGAAATTATGGGAGCCGGGATGGTGCACCCTCGTGTTCTTGAAATGAGTGGCATTGATCCGGATGTTTATTCTGGTTTTGCCTTTGGCCTTGGGCAAGAACGTGTGGCTATGTTGCGCTACGGAATCAATGACATTCGCGGATTTTATCAAGGAGATGTTCGGTTCTCAGAACAATTTAAATAAATGTATGTTAATAAAAGTAAAAGAAGAACAGGCTGAAGTTCTAAGAACACTAGAAGTGCAGACTTATTTAGAAACCTTTGGCCCTTATATCAAGACAGAAGACATGCAAGATTATTTTGCGCATGAGCTCTCACTTGAGCGGATTCAGAAGGATTTGGCACTGGTAGAGTCAGAGACTTATTTTGCATTAGATGAAACAGAGAAGATTGTTGGTTTTATCAAATTTAACTGGGGGCAGGAACAGACTGAGCCAGTAGAGGCAGACTATTCAATGAGGAATGCTTTTGAGGTGCATCGTATCTATGTTTTGAAACCGTATCAAGGACAAGGTTTTGGCAAGGAAATGTTTGAATTTGCCCTGCAGGAAGCCATGAAACGAAAATGTTCATGGGTGTGGCTAGGCGTTTGGGAAAAGAATTTTAAGGCCCAAAACTTTTACTTTAAATATGGTTTTGAGCGTTTTAGTGAGCATGAATATGTGACAGGTGAAACGGTTGACATTGATTGGCTCATACGGAAAAAATTAAAATAATCGAGAAAACGTTGAGTACTGCTTTCGTGTTCTCAATAGCTCTGCGAATTAAAAGAAAGGAAATAAATATGAGGTGGAATGTTTGAGAAAAAGCAAAAAATTCTCAAAGATTTTGATGTACTCATATAGATGAATTATGCTAGTAAGTTATAAATGGTTAAAAGAACTGGTTGATGTAGATGTGCTAAGTGAAGAATTAGCTGAAAAAATGTCAACAACAGGAATAGAAGTAGAAGGGGTTAGTTCACCTGCTGAGGGATTGTCAAATATTGTCGTTGGTGAAGTGGTCAGTTGTGAAGATGTGCCTGAGACACACTTGCATGTATGTCAAGTGAATGTGGGTGAAGAAGTGCTTCGCCAAATTGTTTGCGGCGCTCCGAATGTACGAGCAGGGATCAAGGTTATAGTGGCGCTTCCCGGAGCTCGTATTGCGGATAATTACAAGATTAAAAAAGGAAAAATCCGCGGTTTAGAATCTCTTGGAATGATTTGTTCTCTTGAAGAATTAGGTATCTCTGACTCGATTGTTCCAAAAGAATTTTCTGAAGGGATTCAAATTTTGCCAGAAGAAGCTGTCCCAGGGGATTTGGTTTTCCCTTATCTTGACTTGGATGATGAAATTATTGAACTTTCTATCACACCGAACCGTGCGGATGCTCTTTCAATGCGTGGGGTAGCATATGAGGTGGCAGCGATTTATGACAAACCAGTTCATTTTCAAGATTTTCCTTTACTAGAGACAGGTAGGCAAGCAGCAGAACAACTATCTGTTGCCATTGAAACAGAAAAGGCGCCTTTTTATGCAGTGCGTATTTTAGAGAATGTTACCATTACTCCAAGTCCGCAGTGGCTTCAAAATCTACTTATGAATGAGGGAATTCGTCCAATCAATAATGTAGTAGATGTGACAAATTATATGTTGCTATATTTTGGTCAACCAATGCATGCCTTTGATTTAGATACTTTCGAAGATAATCAAATTGTCGTACGTGAAGCGCGTGCAGGTGAAAAGTTAGTAACTCTTGATGATGAAGAGCGTGATTTAGAAACGAGTGATCTTGTTATTACCGTAGCAGATAAGCCTGTAGCATTGGCTGGTATTATGGGTGGAAGTGAAACGGAAATCTCCCCTAAATCAAGGCGTGTAGTGCTTGAGGCAGCAGTTTTTGATGGAACTTCCATTCGTCAGACGAGTGGGCGTCTCAATCTTCGCTCAGAATCATCCTCTCGTTTTGAAAAAGGAATTAATCTAGCAACAGTAACGGAAGCCCTCGATGCGGCAGCTAGCATGATTGCAGATCTTGCAAGAGCAAATGTACAAGCTGGCATCGTTTCAGCAGGTCAAGTAGACACATCGGATGTTGAAGTTGCTTCAACATTGGTAGACGTCAACCGTGTGCTTGGAACAGAATTGACTTATACTGATATTGAAGATGTTTTTCGCCGTCTTGGTTTTGGTCTTACTGGTAATGCAGAGAAATTCACAGTGAGTGTGCCACCTCGTCGTTGGGATATTCATATTGAAGCTGACCTTTATGAAGAAATTGCACGTATTTATGGTTATGATAGATTGCCGGCAACATTGCCTAAAGATGATGGAACTGCTGGCGAATTAACAGAAACCCAAAAACTTCGTCGCAAAGTTCGTACTATTGCAGAAGGTGCTGGTCTGACGGAAGTCATCAGCTACGCCCTAACCACTCCTGAAAAAGCTATGCAATTTAGTATGAAGCCAAGTAACTTAACAGAATTGATGTGGCCAATGACAGTAGAACGCAGTGTTCTTCGGCAAAATATGGTAGCTGGTATTTTGGATACTGTTGCTTATAATATTGCACGGAAAAATAAAGATTTAGCACTGTACGAAATCGGAAAAATCTTCGAGCAAGCTGGAAATCCAAAAGCAGAATTGCCAACTGAAATCAATAGCTTTGCCTTTGCTTTGACAGGTTTGGTAGTTGAAAAAGATTTTCAAACTTCTGCTGTACCAGTTGATTTCTTTTATGCAAAAGGAGTTCTGGAAGTACTGTTTGACCGCCTAGGACTGAAAGTAGAATACACAGTGACGCAAGCATTAGCCAGCATGCATCCGGGACGTACAGCAGCCATTTTGCTGGACGGACAAGTCATTGGCTTTGTTGGTCAAGTTCATCCAGTAACTGCTAAGGATTATAATATCCCAGAAACGTATGTAGCAGAAATCAACCTAACAGCTATTGAAAAAGCGATTCAACCAGCAAAACCATTTGTAGAAGTTACTAAATTCCCAGCTGTAACACGTGATATTGCTTTGCTCCTTAAAGCAGAAATCAGCCACAAAGAGGTGGTTGCAGCTATTGAAGCTGCTCGTGTGAAGCGTTTGACAGATATTAAATTATTTGATGTTTTCTCAGGCGAAAAACTTGGGCTTGGTATGAAGTCCATGGCCTACACTTTGACTTTCCAAAATCCAGAGGATACTTTGGAAGATGAAGAAGTGGCTCGCTACATGGAAAAAATCCAAAAATCCCTTGAAGAAACGATTGGTGCAGAAATGCGGTAATACTAGAACTAGGAGTGAGACAGAACTAAAAATTTTAGTTCTTAGTCTCACCCCTATTTTTATCTTGTAAATCTTTCTTCTTTTTTGACCACGAGCATTTTCAGTGATACGAAGGTCTTCAATGAAAAGTGTTTTGATCAGCATCAACACAAGATTTGTGGCTCTTTCATGATACAAAAAGTGTCCTAAGATTTTACCTTTTATTTTCATAAACAAAGATAAGTGGATGGTCCTGAGACATCCATATTTTGAATTATTCATCATTGAATTTATGACCAGACTGTTTGGTCGGACTTTATGGTGAACAAGCAAGACTTACTCTAAAAGATGATTTAGTATTGAAATATCGCTTTGGACTGATTTTCTGCTGGAGCGTATTGAGCCTCCTGTTATAATTATTGAGGATTTTTATATGAAACAGTAGATGATGGTTAGTCATTTGTGTTAAGAAAACAAGATACAAAAAGAATCCGCAATATGCGAATTCTCATAATGGGAGCAGAATAGTCTCATCAATTTTTAAAATAAGGATGATTTTTTAAATTTTTAAAAATAGGAATAGTAACAAGACAAATTACGATAAGTTTTATGAGATCTGGTAGGATAAAAGGAATAATTCCAACAGTGATAGCTTTATCCAAACTAAATCTTGCTAATAACATTAAACCAAGTACTCCGCCGATAAAAACCAAAGCATCTCCAAGTATATTTGCTAAGAATATCGTCAAAAAGCTGCTATTTTTTGATGTTAGACTGGCAGTTACCAGAGCATAAAACAAATAAAACCAGAGATAACCTGCATTTGGGCCGACAAGTGCTTGTAATCCGCCGCTTCCGCCTGCAAAAACAGGGAGTCCAATAGCACCTAAAAGAAGATAAAGTGTAACTGCTAATAGAGCTTCTTTTCGATGAAAAATGGTGGCTACTAAGCCAACTGCCATATTTTGCAGAGCAAAAGGAACTGGACCGATAGGAATTGTAATTTGAGCAAGGACGGCTATTAAAGCTGCACCAACAGCTGGTAAAATAACAGTAAATGATTTTTTCATTATTGTAACCCTTTGTTTTATAATATGGTAACTATTATAAAGTAAATATAAAAAATGTCAAGTAATAAATAAAAAGGTGAAAGCATAAACTGAATTCACCTTTTGTCGAAGGAGTTATTTTTTGCGGTATATTACTTTTCCTCTATTTTTGCTGCGAAAGTATAGTATCAAAAATGCAATTAGTCCAAAGATATTTAAAAAGATAAGTAAGGTAGTTACAAGAACTATTTTTACTTTTTGCATAGGAAAACCTCCTAAAATAGGTTTGATATGATCAGAACAAAGATTTACATCTTTATCGCCTAAAAAATCAAAGGAAAAGGGAGCCTTACAAAATGTGGAGTTAGCGGATAAACTAAAGTCTATCTGCAATTCTGGCTATTGAAATAAGATTGGAAAAATTCTAAGAGCAAGACATTTATGGGAATTATTTCCACTCTCAGCGCATGGTAACAAATTCTTCTGATCCAGTAGGATGGATGGCAACGGTCGCATCAAAATCTGCTTTGGTCGCTCCCATTTTAATAGCAACTGCAAACCCTTGAATCATTTCATCAACACCGTAGCCAATTCCGTGAAGCCCAATGACTTTCTCTTCTGTTCCTGTTGTAATCAGTTTGAACTTAGCTTGTTGTCTGTGTTGGGTGACAGCTGAATACATGGAAGTAAAACCAGAGGTATAAATATGGAGATTTTCTGCTCCATATTGTTGGATTGCCTGTTCTTCAGTCAAGCCAACGGTTCCAATCGCTGGATGAGAGAAGACAACAGTTGGAATGATAGAGTAATCCATTTTAGCTTCAGTTTTTCCATTAAATAAGCGCTCTGCTAAGGTACGCCCCGCCTTGATAGCAACAGGGGTTAATTCTTTTTCTCCTGTAACATCTCCTAGAGCATAAATACCTTGTGTTGCTGTATTTTGAAATTCATCAACTGAGATAAAACCACGAGGATTTAAAGTGAGGCCGGTCGCTTCTAAATTTAATCCTTTGGTGTTGGCAGTCCGCCCTGTTGCCCAGATGATATGCTGAGCGATATGACTCGTTCCGTCCTCAAAAGTAATGCGAATCAAACCATTTTCATATCTTTCAAGTTTTTCTGGTATTTTGTGGATATGTAGAGTAGGACCTGATTTTTTCATTTCTTCTACAAGCCCCTCAACGATATATGAATCAAAATTGCGGAGAGGACGATCCCGACGAACAAAAAGATCTGTTTTTACGCCTAAAGCATGCAGAAGTCCAGCTAGTTCAACTGCGATATAGCCTGCACCAAGAATGGCAACGGATTGCGGGAGTTCTTCCCATGCAAAGACATCGTCAGAAGTTTCACCTAATTCTGCTCCAGGGATTGCTGGAATATGAGGGTGGGCACCAGTTGCGATAACAATATGTTTAGCTTGAATGATCTCGCCATTTACTTCAACTGTATTGCGGTCTATGAATTTGGCACGACCTTTAATCACCTCAACTCCATTCCGAGTGAAACTATTATGGTAAGAATGGCGTGCACGGTCAATATATGCTTCGCGATTCTTTCGAAGTGTCCTAAAATCAAATTGCTGATTATCTGAAGTAAATCCATAATCTGGTCCATAGTCTTGAATAGCTTCGGCAATTTGTGCACCATACCACATGATTTTTTTTGGAACGCAACCGACGTTGACACAGGTGCCTCCTAATTTCTTTTCTTCAATAACGGCAGCTTTTGCCCCATGTTCTCCAGCACGGTTCATGGTTGCTATTCCTCCGCTACCGCCACCAATGGCAATGATATCAAATGTTCTCATACGAGTCTCCTTTTTATCTGTAGTATGAAATTATTGTAACGTTTTTAGAAAATGATTGCAAAAATCTGCTACAAAACGTGATAGAAAACTTGCTTATTCCATTGTATCACATGGTTAATACAGACGAAGTAATGAAAAAGGGAGACAAATGTTAAAAGAGTCAGATATTTCTTGGAACGACTATCTTGTTTTAAAATTATATGTTATAACAAAAAGAAGAAATCGTTTTCATTAGGAGGAAAAAGAGCTGAAAAGATTGAAGAAGTAGTTGTTTAGCCTGATTGGTGTGACTTCAATCTGCTTTTTGAAATGCCTGCTGGGATAACGCCTCTTGTTGCTGGCATTGGGGTTATGAATAGTATGGTAGAGCGGGTTTGTGAAATTGGTTTTCGAAAAGCATTTGGAGCAACTCGTGGAAATATTTGGATGCAATTTGTCATAGAATAGATAGTATTGACAGCAATTGAATTCTTGTTTTATAGATAAAAAGCTGTCTTTTATAGTATGGAAAAGGAAGGAAAAAACTCCAACAGCTACTCATCTTTTAGTGAGTTACTCGTTGGAGTTTTTATAATATTATAAGCTAGTTTAGTGTGACACACGTTTACGAGCCGCTTTTTTACGATTTTCTTCAATAAAAGCTGCTTTCTTTTCTTCAGGTTCGATTACTTTTTTCTTAAATGTATAAACTGCACCTGCAACAGCAGCAACAGTACCAGCAACCCCAGTAACAACCCCTTTAACAAATCCTTTAGCCATTAGATTTCTCCTTTTTTGAACTTTATTTATGTTATAATATATAGTAACGAAAAATTAAATTTTTTTCAAGGGAAAAGATGAAAACAAAGGTAATTGTGATTATAGGCCCTACAGCAGTAGGAAAGACATCTCTTAGTATAGAAATTGCAAAACGTTTTAATGGTGAGATTATTAGCGGTGATAGTCAGCAAGTCTATAAAAAACTGGATATAGGAACGGCTAAAATCACTCCAGAAGAGCAAGAGGGGATTCCTCATTATTTGATAGATGTGCGAGAAGTGAGTGAAGCTTATTCAGCTTTTGATTTTGTAAAGGAGGCAGAAACTGCTATTAAAACGATTGTAGCAAAAGGAAAAATCCCTATCATTGTGGGAGGAACAGGGCTTTATATTCAAAGTCTACTGGAAGGCTATCATTTGGGTGGTTCAGCTTCTCATGAGGATATTTTAGCCTATCGATCAGAGTTAGATAGTTTAACGGATGAGGAATTGTTTAGCAAAATAGCAAAGCTAGGATTGACTATTCCCCAGATGAACCGTAGGAGAGCTATACGAACATTAGAAATTGCTCATTTGGGGAAGGACCTTGAAAACAAACAGTCTGATTATGATGCCCTGCTAATTTGTCTAGATGATGCCCGAGAAGTTCTCTATGAGCGTATTAATCAGCGGGTGGATCTAATGCTGAAGGCTGGGCTTTTAGAAGAGGCAAAGTGGCTTTATGATTATTATCCGCATGTTCAAGCTAGTAAGGGAATTGGCTACAAGGAACTTTTCCCTTACTTTGCTGGGGAGCTGACCTTGGAGGAAGCTACAGATAAAATAAAGCAACATACTCGTCGCTTTGCCAAACGCCAGCTAACTTGGTTTCGCAACCGCATGAATGCAGCCTTTTATCAGGTTTCAAAACCGAAGGACAAAGAGCGGATGATGCAGGATATAAAGGAATTTATGAATGATTGAAACAGAAAAACAGCAGGAACGAGTCATCCTCATCGGAGTAGAATTGCAGGGAATAGATAATTTCTCCCTGTCTATGGAAGAATTGGCCAGTCTAGCCAGAACTGCTGGTGCTCAAGTGGTGTCCTCTTACATTCAGAAACGAGAAAAGTATGATAGCAAGACTTTTATTGGTGCTGGAAAATTAGAAGAAATAAAACACATGGTAGAGGTAGATGAGATCTCCACCGTAATTGTCAACAATCGTTTGACACCTCGTCAGAATATCAATTTGGAAGAGATTCTAGGGGTCAAGGTTATTGATCGTATGCAGTTAATTTTGGATATTTTTGCTATGCGAGCTAGGAGTCATGAAGGGAAGCTTCAAGTGCATTTGGCTCAGCTAAAGTACTTATTGCCGCGACTGGTTGGACAGGGTATTATGCTTAGCCGTCAGGCTGGGGGAATTGGTTCTCGTGGCCCCGGTGAAAGTCAGTTAGAACTCAATCGTCGTAGTGTTCGTAATCAGATTCATGATATTGAGCGACAACTCAAAATTGTAGAAAAAAATCGAGCAACTGTGCGGGAAAAACGTTTGGATTCTAGTGTTTTTAAAATCGGTCTGATTGGTTATACTAATGCTGGAAAGTCCACGATTATGAATGCCTTGACGAACAAGAATCAATATGAGGCAGACGAACTTTTTGCCACTTTAGATGCGACAACTAAAGGTGCTAATCTGACGGGGAGGCTGAATGTAACATTGACGGATACGGTCGGTTTTATTCAGGATTTGCCGACTGAGTTAATATCTAGCTTCAAATCGACCTTAGAAGAGAGCAAAAATGTGGATCTTTTGGTTCATGTGATTGATGCCAGTGATCCGAATCACGAGGAACATGAAAAAACGGTCTTGGCAATTATGAAAGACTTGGATATGCTAGATATTCCTCGCTTGACTCTTTATAATAAAGCTGACAAAGCAGGAAATTTTCTTCCAACTTTAACTCCCTATGTCTTGATTTCGGCAAAGATGGAAAATAGCAGAGCAGTCTTACAAGAAGCTCTGTTGGATAAGATGCGAGAATTATTTGTTCCTTTTTGTATCAAGGTTGGCTCTAGCAAGGCCTATAAGTTGTATGAATTGGAAAGTCTAGCAATTATCGATAAGAGAGAGTATGTGGAAGAAAGTGAAGTGATTTCTGGCTATATAGCAGAAAAAAATAAATGGAGACTAGAAGAATTTTATGACTGATTATATCAATTTAGCGCTTAAATACGGTGGCTTTACGAGTTTAGATCGTATTTATCTAGAAAAAGTTTTGGATAAGCTGTCCAATTCGCAAAAGTTGACTTTTATCACACCGCCACCTAGTGTAATCAATGCGTATTTTTCTGAACTCTACCAAAAAAAGAGTCCAGAGGCAGCAACGGATTATTTTTTAGAATTGAGTAAGGAATTATTGCTTTTTAACAGCTCTCCTAATTTTGAGGAGGAAAAGCCTTTTATCCGACTGAATCTTTCAGGTAAATCTTATGGTTTTTGTTTTGAAAACGAAGATGGAATTGGATTAATTTTTCCAGAAATTCCAGAGGTGATTGAGCCGGATTTACTCTTTGACATTGCTCAACTTTTCCCTCAGTATCTAGTTTATGAAGATGGAAAAGTTATTCGGATGATACCGGCTGCTCCTGAAGAAATTGTGCAAAAGCAGGCGCTTTCCGCTCTAACTGACTGCTATGAATTGGCGGATGGGCGGATAAAACTGGAAGGCTATAATCAGGAAGAGTTAAGTCAGCTGGCTCAAACCTATTCCGGTCAGCTTTATTATCGCTCTCAGAATCGCTCTGCGATGATTTATATTAAGAAAAAATAGAAAGAAAAAGATGCAACTACAATTTTTAGGTACAGGAGCTGGTCAGCCTTCTAAGGCTCGGAATGTTTCTAGTCTGGTTTTGAAACTATTGGATGAAATCAATGAAATTTGGATGTTTGATTGTGGTGAAGGAACCCAGAATCGCATTTTAGAGACGACGATTCGTCCCAGAAAGATTAGAAAGATTTTTATCACTCATTTGCATGGGGATCATATTTTTGGTCTACCGGGCTTTTTATCCACTCGATCATTTCAAGCTAATGAAGAGCAAACAGATATTGAAATATATGGACCGATTGGCATTAAAAATTTTGTCATGACGAGTCTGCGAGTGTCGGGTTCGCGCCTGCCTTATCGGATTCATTTTCACGAATTTGACGAAAAACACTTAGGGAAAATTTTAGAAACCGATAAATTTACAGTTTATGCAGAGAAACTAGACCATAGCATTTTTTGTGTGGGTTACCGCATTATGCAGAAAGATTTGGAAGGTACGTTGGATGCTGAGAGTCTGAAAGCTGCTGGTCTTCCTTTTGGCCCTCTTTTTGGTAAGGTAAAAAACGGGGAAGATGTAGTGCTAGCAGACGGAACGAAAATTATAGCAGCAGATTATATTTCAGCTCCGAGACCCGGTAAGGTTATCACCATTCTGGGTGATACACGTAAAACGCATGCTAGTGTAAGACTTGCTATCAATGCGGATGTATTGGTTCACGAATCCACTTATGGTAAAGGAGATGAAATAATTGCCAAAAATCATGGCCACTCTACCAATCTACAAGCAGCAGAAGTCGCTAAAGAGGCGGGTGCTAAGCGTCTCTTGCTTAATCATATTAGCGCACGTTTTCTCTCAAAAGATATTGGTAAAATGCGTAGCGATGCTAGTTCCATTTTTAAAAATGTCCACTTAGTAAAAGATTTAGAAGAGGTGGAATTATAAAATTCTGCCAAGATAGCTCTTGAAATTTGCAAGAAAGAGGAAATGATGAATCTATTATTTGTTAGACATGGAAAAGATTCTGACCAACATAGAGGAGGATGGAGTCAGCTTGATCTTCTTCCTGAGGGAAAAAGGGAAGCAGAAACATTGGCAAATTACTTAGCTCAGCACAAAGAAAATTATTACTTTACGAAAGTGATTACGAGTGATTTGAAAAGAGCTGAGACGACTGCAATGATTTTAGCAGAGAAGCTTCAGCTGCCATTGGAGAAAGTAAGAGACTTACGCGAAACAAATAATGGCGATTTGGCAGGAATGTTAAATAGCGAGGCTGATCAAAAATTTCCTCATCTTTATTTTAGAAGTCTTGCAATGGACGAGCATTATCCAAATGGAGAAAGCCCGATAGAATTTTATCAACGGATAAAAACTTGGTTTGAACTTTTTTTGAAGGAAAATCATAACTCAGATGAGACACAAATTGTGGTTACACATGGTGGAGTACTCAACATTATTTATCATTTGGTGAACCAGATAGAATGGACGAATAAAAGCAATTTATTTCACGCCAAGCATTGCAGCATTAGTTTAGTGAATACAGAAACGTTTAGATTTGAGATCGAAAACCAGACAGATTTTCTAAAAGAAAAATAAGGAGAGTATATGCGAACAATCGTTATCACAGGAGCCAGTGGCGGTGTGGCTCAAGAAATGGTGAAGTTGTTGCCAAATGATCAGCTGATTTTAGTAGGACGCAGTCGGGAAAAATTAGTAAAGCTTTATTCAAATCATGCACATTGCGAATTCGTTGAGTTGGATATTACGAATGACCAATCTTTAGAAACCTTTACTAAAGAACTATACAGTAAGTATGCACAGGTAGATGTTCTCGTTAACAATGCTGGTTATGGGATTTTTGAAGAATTTGACAAGATTAGCAACGAGGACACTCATGCTATGTTTGAGGTGAATACCTTTGCTCTTATGAATCTATCTCGTCTCTTTGGGGAGAGAATGAAGCAAGCGGGACGTGGGCATATTGTCAATATTGTTAGTACAGCTGGGTTGATTGCTAGTGCTAAATCTAGTCTCTACTCAGCTACTAAGTTTGCTGGAATTGGATTTTCCAATGCTTTGCGTTTAGAGTTGATGCCTTACAATGTCTATGTGACGACGGTTAATCCAGGACCGATTAAGACGGCTTTCTTTGACAAAGCTGACCCCGATGGTAGTTATGTTAAGGCGGTTGATAAATACATTTTAGAAGCAGATACTGTTGCTAAGCAGATTGTGAACAATTTTGGGAAAAAGAAGCGAGAGTTGATCATGCCTTTCACACTGAAGGCGGCTCACAAGCTCTATACGCTTTTTCCCAACCTTGGTGACAAACTAGCCAGTAAAATGTTCAATTATAAGTAGGAGACGTTTATGGACGTGGCAGTTTACAAGGAATTTTTAAATCAACCATGGGGGAAGCTTTATTATGAGATTCTATTTGCTCAGTTAGCACATATAAAAAATAAAAAGGTACTAGATTTTGGGAGTGGTTTTGGTTTGGTGGCGGATTTTTTGGCACAAAACAATCAGGTAATAGCTATAGAACCAAATGACGAGATGATTGTAGAACGTCAGCAGAATTTCCATTATCAGCAACTACAAGGCAGTCTAGAAATGTTGAAAGATATTCCAAGTGCTCATTTTGACCTCATTGTCTGCCATAATGTTCTGGAGTATGTGGATATTCCAGCTCTTTATCTAGCTGAATTTAGCAGATTGTTGAAAAAGGCGGACAAATTTCGCTTGTTAAGCACAATGAAGTGGGGCGAATTATGCAGACAGTAGTGTTTGCAAATGATACAAATTTAGTGTTGGATTTATTATCAGGGCAGTCTTATCAATCGCATACAATGGGGCAAGCAACCTATTATGATTTAGCAGACTTATTACAAAAGGTCACGTCTGAATTAACTGTTCAGAATTATCAAGGAATTCGAATTTTTTATGGCTTGCAAGACAATGCAGTTAAAACAGCAGTCGCTTGGCGGGAAAAGATGTTGAAAATAGAACTTGCAGTTTGCCAACAGTCCCCTTATCGAGATATTGCTGCTTTTCAGCATATTTGGTTGCAAACAAAAAGGAGATAAGAATGATTCATTATATTGAAAATAAACAAATGGTTGTTGAGGACTTACTTCCGCTTTATCAATCTGTTGGTTGGAGTAACTATACGGATTATCCAGAGCGACTAGAGCGAGCCTTTCAAAATTCTCTTTACACTGTAGCAGCGTATGACAATGACTGTCTTGTCGGTCTTCTTAGAGCAGTAGGAGATGGAGCTTCTGTTCTTTTTATCCAAGACCTATTGGTTCTACCAAATTATCAAATACAAGGCATCGGACGTAAACTCTTACAGACTACTTTGGAAGAATGGTCAGATGTTTATCAGATTGAGTTAGTGACAGATCAATCTGATAAGACGCTATCTTTTTATCAAGGCCTCGGATTTCGAAAACTGTCTGATTCGAATTGTACAGGTTTGATTTATGTAGGATAACCTAAAATGCTATATGTACAAAATTAGAAGTTCAGACTAGTGAAAGCTAGTCTTTTCGTGTTATAATAAAAGTTATATTGTAAAAGAAAGATGATTTCATGATTACATCAAAATATGATTGGCAAATTGCTACAAATTTTTCAGATGAGGGCTTTATCAAACAAGCTCAAAAACTCGGATTGGAACCTTCGGTAGCCAATTTGGTATACCAGAGAGGGATTCAGACAGAAGAAGCACTGCGAGACTTTCTAGAAGCTAGTTTAGACAAGCTACACGATCCTTATGAACTTCATGATATGGAGAAGGCGGTAGTACGCATTCGTCAAGCGATTGAAAACTATGAGCAGATTTTGATCTATGGCGATTATGATGCAGATGGGATGACTTCAGCTTCTATTGTTAAAGAAGCGTTAGAACAATTGGGAGCGGAGTGTCAAGTCTATTTACCCAATCGATTTACAGATGGTTATGGACCTAATGCTAGTGTTTACAAGTATTTTATTGAAAATCAAGAAGTCTCACTCATTATTACAGTGGACAATGGTGTTGCAGGACATGAAGCAATTGAGTTAGCCCAGTCCATGGGAGTGGATGTCATCGTAACAGATCACCACTCTATGCCTGAGGAGCTGCCAAAGGCCTATGCTATCGTCCATCCGGAACATAGCGGAGCAGATTACCCTTTCAAGCATCTGGCTGGCTGTGGGGTGGCTTTTAAGTTAGCGACTGCCCTTTTAGAGGAAATGCAGATTGAGTTGTTGGATCTAGTCGCTATCGGCACTATTGCGGATATGGTCAGCTTGACAGGTGAGAATCGGATTTTGGTCAAATATGGCTTATCTATTTTGAAAAACACTCAGCGCATCGGCTTGCAAGAACTTTTTAAGATTTCGGGCATTCAGGAAGATGAAGTAGATGAAGAAATAGTTGGTTTTCAGATAACTCCTAGACTCAATGCTCTAGGTCGATTGGATGATCCAAATCCTGCTATTGAACTTCTGACTGGTTTTGATGAAGAAGAAGCACGTGACATCGCCCTGATGATTAATCAAAAAAATGACGAACGTAAGGAGATGGTGCAGCATATCTATGATGAAGCTAAGTTTATGATTGATCCTAAGAAGCCTGTTCAGGTTCTAGCTGGCAAGGGTTGGAATCCAGGTGTTTTGGGAATTGTAGCAGGGCGACTTTTAGAAGAGTTGCATCAGCCGATCATCGTGCTGAATATTGAAAATGGTTTAGCAAAAGGTAGTGCTCGCAGTATTGAAGCAGTTGATATTTTTGAAGCTCTAGATCCTCACCGAGAGTTATTTGTAGCTTTTGGTGGGCATGCTGGGGCAGCTGGCATGACTCTTGACGCCAGTCGATTAGAAGAACTCAGTCAGGTTTTGACGGCCTATATTGAAAATAATCAGCTGGATTTGTCTACTAAGAATGAACTTTTTTTGGATGAAGAACTAGCTTTGCCAGATCTGACGCTGGAAACTCTTAAAAACTTTGAAAAACTTGCTCCTTTTGGTATGGATAATAAAAAACCTGTTTTCTATTTAAAAGATTTTAAAGTTGAAAATGCTCGTACTATGGGGGCAGGAAATGCTCACCTGAAACTAAAAATTTCTCAGGCTGATGTTGCTTTTGATGTAATAGCTTTTGGACAAGGCGAACTTGCCACAGAATTTTCTCAAACTAAAAATTTAGAGTTAGCAGTGACTCTGTCGGTCAACAAATGGAATGGTCAGACTAGTCTGCAACTTATGTTGGTAGACGCTCGAGTCAACGGAATTCAGCTCTTTAATATTCGAGGTAAAAATGCTCGCTTACCTGAAAATGTACCTATTCTGCGTTTTTCAGAAGAAATACCTGATTTGGGAAACAGTAGATCAGTTGTGGTCTATGACGTCCCCAATCAACTAGAACAACTAAAAATGATTATTCAACAAGGACATTTTGAAGCCATTTACTTTAAAAATGAGATTGCTCACCCCTATTATCTGACAGGTTTTGGAACGAGAGCCCAATTTGCCAAACTCTATAAAACGATTTATCAGTTTCCGGAGTTTGATATACGTTATAAACTAAAAAAGTTGGCTGCTTATCTCAACATTGATTCAATTCTACTCATAAAGATGATTCAAATTTTTGAAGAACTGGGTTTTGTAACGGTTCAAGATGGAGTGATGCGAGTTAACAAGGAAGCAGAAAAAAAGGCTATTGAGAGTAGCCATATTTATCAAGAACTTAAAAAAATGGTCAAGGAGCAGGAGCTGATGGCTCTAGGAACTGTTCAAGAAATTTATGATTATCTGATGGAAAAGGATGAATGTTCAAACTAGATGATCGATAGATTCTTTATGGTAAAGAACATGTCTTTGTAGCTAATACTTGAAATGAGCTATGAAGCTTTGAATAATGAAAAAGTCATGAGCAAGATGAAGTTCATGACTTTCTTTTATTAAGTTGTCACTATTGAATTGTTTGAGTTATTGCAAAATCACTTTTGAATAATTTTCTGATTGTTATATTTTCATCAATGTGAAGATCTTGTAACAATGCTTGAGCACGCTCCATCTTAAAATCTACCTAAAAAGATTTAAAATACTGCAATGCATCTTTGACTTTCATGTTTTCATTTAGGTAAGTTGTATCTGGTAAATAAAATACATTTTTTTAGCTTCTGGTGATGGTTGGAATCCATTGATGAGAACGCTTCCATCATTTGACTGGAGCAGCCCATTGCTGAGTTTAATCATCGTTGTCTTTCCAGATCCATTTGGACCGAGTAAGCCAATAATTCCCAGTTTCGATTTCAAATCCTCTTCAGATAATTTTTGTCTAGATTTCGAAATCAAGTCATAACATTTGTAACAAAGTGTCCTGCTGTGCATTGAGAGTAGACAAATCCTTCTTGTTCCAAGTCAGATAAAGCCCGTTGGATTGCATTCGGATTGACTCTGGCTTCAGCAGCTAATTCTCTGGCAGCAGGTAATTTTTCTTCAGCTTGTAATTGACTAGAGATGATTTGTAATTTTATTCTGTTCATGATTTGTAAATAAATGGGCAGATTATTATGAAAAGCTCAACTCATGATTCTTCCTTTCTGTATTTTTTTCTTTAGCAAGCAAAATAGAAATTTAGTATAATAGAAAAAGAGAAGAATCAAAGGAGAAGACCATGATTGCTCAGTTAGATACCAAAACGGTTTATACCTTTATGGATAGTTTAATTTCGATAAAGAAATATGTAAAAACAGCCAAAAATTTAGGATATCAAGCTCTAGGGATGATGGACATTGACAATCTCTATGGAGCTTATCATTTTATGGAAATTGCGACTGAGCAAGGAATTCAGCCGCTTTTAGGTGTGGAAATGACCTTGGAGTATGTTGATGTTCCTCTGAATCTTCGTTTTTTAGCTCTCGATAGTCAAGGTTATCGCAATTTAATGAAACTGTCCACATTGAAAATGATAGGAAAAAGAAAGTGGGAAGAATTTCAATATTTATTAGAAGGAGTAGCCATTATTGTGCCTGTGTTTGAAGGTATCGAGGCTTTAGACTTGGGACGGGAATTTTATATTGGCGTATTTCCTGATACTCCAAAGCAAGTGTTCCACCATACAACTTTACCTTTGCATACTGTTCGCTATTTTGATACAGGGGATTTAGAGACTTTACAAATGCTGTGTGCTATTCGGGAAAATAGCAGTTTGCGGGAAGTTAGAAATTTACCCACTCACGAGTATTTCTTATCATTAGAGCAATTCACACAGGCCTTTCAAGAAAATTTCCCAGAAAGTTTAGATAATTTGGAACAGTTAGTTTCAAACATTCATTATGAAATTAATACAGAGCTAAAATTACCACGCTTTAATCCAGAACGTTTAGCAGTAGAAGAGTTACGAGAAAAGGCAGAAACAGGGTTAGAGAGAAAAGGTTTGGGAACCTCCATTTATAAAGAACGCTTGGAGCAAGAGCTATCTGTCATCCACCAAATGGGCTTTGATGATTACTTTTTGATTGTGTGGGATTTACTGCGTTTTGGTCGTAGCCAAGGCTACTATATGGGCATGGGACGTGGATCTGCTGTTGGAAGTTTAGTTGCCTATGCACTAGATATTACAGGAATTGATCCTGTCGAAAAAAATCTCCTTTTTGAGCGCTTTTTAAATGTAGAACGTTATACAATGCCTGATATTGATATTGATATTCCTGACGTCTATCGACCAGAGTTTATCCGTTATGTTCGTGATCGGTATGGAACCATGCATGCGGCTCAAATCGTGACATATTCGACTTTTGGGGCCAAGCAAGCAATTCGTGATGTTTTTAAGCGTTACGGTGTTCCAGAGTATGAATTGACTAATATCACCCGTAAAATTAGTTTTCGAGATAGCTTGACATTGGCTTATGAAAAAAATATTTCTTTTCGACAGATTATCAACAGCAAATTAGAATATCAAAAAGCCTTTGAAATTGCGAAAAAAATTGAAGGAAATCCGCGCCAGACCTCTATTCACGCAGCAGGTGTGGTAATGAGTGATAATGACCTGACAGATCACATCCCGCTTAAATATGGGGAAGATATGTACATCACACAATACGATGCGCATGGTGTTGAAAGTAATGGTTTGCTCAAAATGGACTTTCTTGGCTTGCGCAACCTGACCTTTGTTCAACGAATGAAAGAAGCAGTTTTGGAGAAGTACGGTGTCGCTATTAACATTGCAAAGATTGACCTGGAGGATACTATAACCTTGCAGCTTTTTGCAGCGGGTAGAACCAAGGGTATTTTTCAATTTGAGCAAGCAGGCGCTATTAACCTTTTGAAGCGTGTTCAGCCTGTGCAATTTGAAGAAATCGTCGCCACTACATCACTCAACCGTCCGGGAGCTAGTGATTATATAGATAATTTTGTAAAAAGGAAGCATGGCCAAGAAAAGGTAGAAATGCTGGATCCAACTTTGGAGGATATTTTACTACCAACCTATGGTATTATGCTTTATCAAGAGCAGGTAATGCAAGTAGCACAACGATTTGGAGGTTTTTCTCTTGGGAAAGCTGATGTTTTACGTCGTGCTATGGGTAAAAAAAATGCTGCCGAAATGCACAAAATGGAAGCAGAGTTTATCGCGGGTGCTCGAAAGTTTGGCCATTCTGAAACCAAAGCAAAAGAAGTGTTTGCAGTTATGGAAAAGTTTGCAGGTTATGGTTTCAATCGCAGTCATGCCTATGCCTACTCTGCACTTGCTTTTCAGTTGGCTTATTTCAAGGCACACTATCCAGATATTTTCTTTGATATTATGCTGAATTATTCAAGTAGTGACTATATTACAGATGCTTTAGAATTCGGCTTTCAAATTGCTTCTTTAAATATCAATAACATTCCTTATAGAGATAAATTTCAAGACAAGCATATTTATTTAGGACTAAAAAATATTAAAGGTCTGCCACGCGATGTTGCTTATTGGATTATTGAAAATCGTCCATTTTCAAATGTAGAAGACTTCATCTTGAAATTACCAACACAGTATCATAAGGTCCAGCTGCTAACTCCTTTAGTAGAAGTTGGTTTATTTGATATATTTGAAAAAAATCGCCAAAAAATCTTGCAAAATCTTCCGAACCTGTTTGTCTTTGCCAATGAACTGGGCAGCCTGTTTGCAGATACGAGTTATAGCTGGATAGACGGAGAAGATTACACAGAAGCAGAGAAATTCGAACTAGAAAAGAAAATTATTGGAGTTGGTTTGAGTGAACATCCTTTGGTAAAGTTTACAAAAACTGCTGATCACGCCTTTATACCAATTCAAGACTTGGTTGAAAACAGTTTGGCAACGATTTTAGTAGAGATTTTATCTATCCGTACCATTCGCACCAAAACAGGTGAGAATATGGCATTCTTGCAAGTGAGTGATGCTAAAAGAAAAATGGAAGTGACAGTCTTTCCAGACGTTTTTAAACAGTTCAGCAAAGGTTTGCACGAAAAAGGCTTTTATTATCTGACTGGTCGAGTTAAAAAACGTGAGGATCGTTTACAGATGATTTTAAATGGTTTGCAGGAAGTTGTCACAGAACGCTTTTGGATACAAGTAGAAAATCACGGATATGATGCAGCAATATCTGATATTTTACAGCAATTTCGAGGAGATATTCCAGTCGTTATCCGTTATGAAAATGAAAGAAAGACAGTGGCAATTCCTCAATATCGTGTTCAAAAATCAGAGAAATTACAAGAAGAATTGAAGAAAATAACCATGAAAACGATTTATCAATAAAAAATTAGGAAAAAAGAAGAATTTTGATTTTGATTGTGGTATAATCAAGGGTGAATGTAAAAAGAAAAAGGAGCACAAACGAATGAAACGTATTGCTGTTTTGACTAGTGGTGGTGATGCCCCTGGTATGAACGCTGCTATCCGTGCAGTTGTTCGCAAAGCAATTTCAGAAGGAATGGAAGTTTATGGCATCTATGACGGCTATGCTGGTATGGTTGCTGGTGAAATTTATCCACTTGATGCTGCATCGGTTGGGGATATTATTTCACGTGGTGGTACTTTCCTTCACTCGGCTCGTTATCCAGAGTTTGCCCAATTAGAAGGACAATTAAAGGGAATTGAGCAACTAAAAAAACATGGCATTGAAGGAGTTGTGGTTATCGGTGGTGACGGTTCTTATCATGGTGCTATGCGTTTGACAGAACATGGCTTCCCTGCTGTTGGATTACCAGGTACGATTGATAATGACATTGTTGGTACAGATTTCACAATTGGTTTTGATACTGCTGTAACGACTGCAATGGATGCAATTGACAAGATTCGTGATACATCATCTAGTCATCGTCGTACTTTTGTTGTTGAAGTAATGGGACGTAATGCTGGAGATATTGCTCTCTGGGCTGGTATTGCTACAGGTGCTGATGAAATCATCGTTCCTGAAGAAGACTTCAAAATCGAAGATATTGTAGCTAGTATTAAACGTGGCTATGAAGAAGGAAAGAAACACAACATTATCGTTCTTGCAGAAGGTGTCATGTCTGCTGATGAATTTGGTAAAAAGTTGAAAGAAGCTGGTGATGTAAGTGATCTTCGTGTAACGGAACTTGGACATATTCAACGTGGTGGTTCACCAACTGCCCGTGACCGTGTTCTTGCTTCACGTATGGGAGCACATGCTGTTAGTTTGCTTAAAAAAGGGATTGGCGGTGTTGCAGTTGGTATTCGCAACGAACAAATGGTTGAAAATCCAATTTTAGGCACAGCAGAAGAAGGTGCTTTGTTTAGTTTAACAGAAGACGGTAAGATTATTGTTAATAATCCACATAAAGCTGATCTTGATCTTGCTAAATTAAACCGTAGCATTTCAATGTAATTTTAATTTGTTATTCTGGTCATAAAGACCATTAAATATAAAGGAGTTTTCATATATCATGAATAAACGTGTAAAAATCGTTGCAACTTTAGGTCCTGCGGTAGAAATCCGTGGTGGTAAAAAATTTGGTGAAGATGGATATTGGAGTGAAAAACTTGATGTTGAATCATCTGCACAAAATATCGCTAAATTGATTGAGGCCGGAGCAAACACTTTCCGTTTCAACTTCTCACATGGTGACCACGCAGAACAAGGTGACCGTATGGCTACTGTTCATCGTGCCGAAGAAATTGCTGGTCAAAAAGTTGGTTATCTTCTTGACACAAAAGGTCCTGAAATTCGTACAGAATTATTTGAAAGCGACGCTAAAGAATACTCTTACAAAACGGGTGAAAAGATTCGTGTTGCAACTAAACAAGGTATTAAATCCACTCGCGAAGTTATCGCTTTGAATGTTGCAGGTGGGCTTGATATTTATGACGATGTTGAAGTTGGAAAACAAGTTCTTGTTGACGATGGAAAACTTGGCCTTCGTGTTATTGCAAAAGATCCTGCTACACGTGAATTTGAAGTAGAAGTTGAAAACGACGGTGTTATCGCTAAACAAAAAGGTGTTAATATTCCAAATACAAAAATTCCTTTCCCAGCACTTGCTGAACGTGATAATGACGATATTCGCTTTGGTTTAGAACAAGGAATCAACTTCATTGCTATTTCATTTGTACGTACTGCAAAGGATGTCAATGAAGTTCGTGCAATCTGTGAAGAAACTGGTAATGGACATGTGAAATTGTTTGCTAAAATCGAAAATCAACAAGGTATCGAAAACTTGGATGAGATCATCGAAGCTGCTGATGGTATTATGATTGCTCGTGGTGACATGGGTATCGAAGTACCATTTGAAATGGTTCCAGTTTACCAAAAAATGATTATCACAAAAGTCAATGCTGCTGGTAAAATTGCTATTACAGCAACAAATATGCTTGAAACAATGACTGAAAAACCACGTGCTACTCGTTCAGAAGTATCAGATGTGTTCAATGCTGTTATTGATGGAACAGATGCGACAATGCTTTCAGGTGAATCTGCAAATGGTAAATATCCACTTGAATCTGTAACGACAATGGCAACAATTGATAAAAATGCTCAAACTCTCTTGAATGAATATGGACGTTTGTCATCAGTTGACTATGCTCGTAGCTCTAAGACAGAGGTTGTTGCTTCAGCTGTTAAAGATGCTACAAACTCAATGGACATCAAATTGGTTGTGACAATTACTGAAACAGGTAACACTGCACGTTTGATTTCTAAGTATCGTCCTGATACTGATATTTTAGCAGTAACATTTGATGAATTGACTCAACGTTCATTGATGTTGAATTGGGGTGTCATTCCAGTTGTAACTGAAAAACCTGCATCAACTGATGATATGTTTGAAGTTGCTGAAAAAGTTGCTCTTGCAAGTGGTCTTGTGGAATCTGGCGACAATATTGTGATTGTGGCTGGTGTACCAGTTGGAACTGGTGGAACAAACACTATGCGTATTCGTACAGTACGTTAATTTGTCTTATTATAAAGAAAAGAACCTTATCAGTCAACGGTTTTATCGCTTGATTGATAAGGCTTTTTACTTGTAAATAAAAAACAGGAATAGGAATTAACTTTTTCCACCTTTGTTTATTTTCTGAAAACATGATATAATGATAAAAGGAGAGGAGAGAGAATGGTAAAGAGAGATTTAATTAGAAATGTTATTTTTTTATCTGTCATCGCAATAACGATCGTTTGTCTGCGAATTTTTATTTTTACACCGTATAGCATTACTACAAAAGATGCGAATCATTTTTTACAAGAGAAAGATGTTGTCATTGCTAATAAAAATGAGCAGATAAAAAGAGATGACTTTGTATTATACGAGGTGAAGGGGAAAAAGCATGTCGGACGTGTTATTGGCGTAGGAAATGATTCTGTCGTCTACATGGATGATGTACTTTACTTGAATAATAAAATCAAGTCAGAAGATTATTTAACAAAAGATAAGGAAAAATACTTAGCAAAAGCTAATAATACTGGTTATTTTACTCATGATTTTACTATCCAGACGTTGACCAAATCGAATACAAATAAAATTCCAATGCAGTCTTATTTGATTTTAAATGATAATCGACAAAATATGGAAGATAGTCGAAAGTTTGGTTTGATTTCTAAGAAACAGATCAAAGGAGTTATCTCATTTAGAGTACTTCCGCTTCAAGAATTTGGATTTATAAAAACAAAATAGTTTTTTCTATTTTGTTTTTTTTATTCTTTAGAACATACACTTTTTGTGAGAATCATTGATTTCTATGTATATATTTGCAATATAATATTGACGATATAAAAAATTGATATAATAATAAATATTTATTTAGGGGGTGTATGCATACATTATATTTTTGAAGTTTACATCATTTCAAACGATATGGTTTATTATTTTGCCTTAAGTTATCAAGGTGGTTCTTCCAAGTATCTTGAACGAAGTACTGATGTTCGTAAAAGATAGGTCTCTTGTTTATGCTCTTGGTATTTCTGACTTTATCTTAGCTAGTCGGACTGTAGCCAATCGTGATGCAAGTTTAGCACTGATGTTTATGGCAGGGGCTATTACCTTATCTTGATTGGTTTTATGAAGATATTGCAATCGCTGAAGTCAAAAATGAGAGAGTACTTGATTTAATGTGCAAATCACCTACAGAAAAATGAAAGCAATAATGAGAGCCTATTCTAGGAATACTGTTTTAGTGAGGGAATTGTGACTGTTAATTTGTTGATTATGAGAATAGAGTGATAAATTAGTTCATTTTATTGATAATTTCCTCAATAAAATCGACTAGGATACTATTTTCCCAGTCGATTTGGTTAAGTATAGTACCGCATCAATCTAGCAGAGCGAGATAATATAAACAGATTCTATTTTTGTTTGTTCTCTTTTTTTCGTGTTTCTTGGTGAAAAATATTTTGCCATGTTTCATGACGGCGCCAAAGACTTGTGTGGATAATTCCATTTTCTTCATAACAAATGAGTTTGGTTTTTTGGCTGATAGAAGTTAGTTGGAAATTTTTAATAGGAGATTGCTTTCCTTTTTCGATTTGAAATTCTTCTTTATTTAGTTGGCTGCCGTCTTCAGAAATGTAAATAAATTCGGATGCAAGTAAATCTTCTAATTGGCTTCCCTGCTCCACCAATTGTTCTCTCATAAATAGTTTTTGATAAACATTGTCTAATATTTCATCTTCAGGAATAGGAGCGGGCTCAATGTGGATATCGATATCAAAAACTCCAAAGCGTTCTTTAAGCACGTTTTCAACCTGATCAGCGATCTCGTGGCTTTCATAGACAGATAAGTCAGGGCTCATCTCTAAAATGAGATCAAGGTAGATATTGCTGCCGTAGGTACGCCCTCTTTGTGATTTGACACGAGAGATTTTCGGAATTTCTAAAATGGCTTCTTTATATTCTTTTAAAAGATTTTCATCAAAACCGTCTGACAAACTAAAAGAAGATTCCATAAAAATTTCGTAAGCTGTTTTAAGAATGAAGAAAGTGATAATGATGGCAACCAACTGATCTACAATTGGAAAATGCAAAGCGTTTGCGATGATTGCAATTGTTGTGCCAAGTGAGGTAATAGCATCAGATAAATTGTCTTTTGCAGCAGCATCAAGCGCTTTAGAATGTGCTTTTTTTGCTAAGGATTTGTTGTAAAAATACACTCCTAGCATCATCAAAGCAGAGATAATCCCAACCATAGCTCCTAAAGGATCAATGGTTGTTTCTTGTCGTGAAATAATCTTTTGAACAGTATCAATTAAAACATCAAATCCAACAAAAAACATAATAAGAGATGTGACAAGACTTGCAAGATCCTCCATTTTCCAGTGACCAAATTTATGATCAGTGTCAGCTGGCTTGCGTGCCATACGTAGTCCAATCAAGACGGCAATATTAGCCACAATATCTGAAACATTGTTAAAACCATCGGCTGTCAAACTGGAGGATTGTAAGGTAGAGCCAGCAATAATTTTAGCAATTGATAAGACGATGTAGGTTACAATAGCTAAAATAGCACCGCGCTCTGCGAGTTTAAGATTTTTTGCTGGATTATTCATAAGTTTTCCTTTCAGAAAGTTTATTATAACGCTTTTTACGTGATTTTTCAAACTTTTATAAACCGAGAAATAAAGCAATGTTCTTTCTAGTTTAGCTTATGAGTGATTTTTGTTATAATAGAATCATTGACTTTGAAAGAGGAAAAAAGATGAATCCCTTATTAACTGGTATGAATGATCGGCAGGCGGAGGCAGTTCAAACGACAGACGGGCCTTTGCTGATTATGGCGGGGGCTGGTTCGGGTAAGACTCGGGTACTGACCCACCGTATTGCTTATTTGATTGATGAAAAATTAGTTAACCCCTGGAATATTTTGGCGATTACCTTTACCAATAAAGCAGCTAGGGAAATGAAGGAGCGGGCATTTTCTTTAAATCCAGCAACTGAGGATTGCTTGATTGCGACCTTTCACTCGATGTGTGTGCGCATCCTGCGGCGGGAAGCAGATCATATTGGTTACAATCGCAATTTTACCATTGTTGATCCGGGAGAGCAGCGGACCTTGATGAAGCGGATTCTCAAAAATCTCAATCTCGATCCTAAGAAGTGGAATGAGCGCGCTATTCTGGGAACCA
The DNA here is from genome assembly GCF_000413475.1 of Streptococcus intermedius SK54 = ATCC 27335. Classification (GTDB taxonomy): domain Bacteria; phylum Bacillota; class Bacilli; order Lactobacillales; family Streptococcaceae; genus Streptococcus; species Streptococcus intermedius. The sequence goes on from NZ_ATFK01000003.1 coordinate 202,077, forward strand.
TTTCCAATGCCAAGAACGACCTGATTGATGAGGTGGCCTATGAGAATATGGCTGGTGATATGTATACAGAAATTGTGGCTAAGTGCTATACAGCCTATCAAAAGGAACTGCGCCAGTCAGAGGCTATGGACTTTGATGATTTGATTATGCTGACCCTGCGGCTTTTTGACCAAAATCCTGATGTCCTGACCTACTACCAGCAACGTTATCAGTATGTTCATGTCGATGAGTATCAGGATACTAACCACGCCCAGTACCAGCTGGTCAAGCTCTTGGCTTCTCGTTTTAAGAATATCTGTGTGGTTGGAGATGCCGACCAGTCTATCTATGGCTGGCGGGGAGCCGACATGCAAAATATCTTGGATTTTGAAAAAGATTATCCTGAAGCTAAAGTCGTTCTTCTAGAAGAAAACTATCGCTCTACCAAGACCATCCTTCAGGCAGCTAATGAGGTTATTCGAAATAACCGCAATCGCCGTCCTAAAAATCTCTGGACTCAGAATGAAGATGGCGAAGAAATTGTCTACTATCGAGCTAATGACGAGCAGGATGAAGCTCTCTTTGTCGCTCGAACCATTGATCAGCTGACCCGAGAAGGCTACAGTCATAAGGATTTTGCAGTTCTTTACCGGACCAATGCTCAATCACGGACAGTGGAAGAAGCCCTCCTTAAGGCCAATATTCCTTATACCATGGTGGGGGGCACCAAATTCTATAGCCGTAAGGAAATACGGGATGTCATTAGCTATCTAAATCTCATTGCCAACCCTAGTGATAACATCAGCTATGAGCGGGTGGTGAATGAGCCCAAGCGTGGTGTTGGTCCGGGAACAGTAGAGAAGATTCGGAATTTTGCAGCCAGTCAAAACGTATCTCTTTTAGAAGCCTCCTCACAGATTATGCTTTCACTTGTCAAAGGGAAAGCTGCTCAGTCAGTTTTTGACTTTGCCAATCTCATTTTGAATCTTCGTGAGCGACTAGATGAGTTGACGGTGACAGAATTGGTGGAAATAGTTCTTGAAAAGACGGGTTATACTGAACAATTAGTAGCTCAAGGGACGCTGGAAAGTCAGGCTCGAATTGAAAATATTGAAGAATTCTTATCGGTTACCAAAAATTTTGATGAACATTCTGAAAATGATACAGAAGAAACGGGGCTTGATAAGTTAAGCCGTTTCCTTAATGATCTGGCTTTGGTTGCGGACACAGATGACGCTGGCACTCAGGAAAGCTCAGAAGTGACACTTATGACGCTACATGCTGCCAAGGGGTTAGAATTTCCAGTGGTTTTCATTATCGGTATGGAAGAAAATGTCTTCCCACTTAGTCGGGCAACTGAAGAGGAAGACGAATTAGAGGAAGAGCGCCGATTAGCCTATGTTGGAATTACTCGTGCTGAAAAAGTCTTGTTTCTGACCAATGCTAACTCGCGTTTGCTGTATGGGAAAACTAATTATAATCGACCAACTCGTTTTCTCAATGAAATTAGTTCGGATTTATTGAATTACCAAGGATTAGCTCGACCGGCCAATACATCTTTTAAAGCTTCCTATGTAAATGGAAAAAACGTCCAGTTTGGTCAAGGGACAAGTCTCGCTCAAGCATTACAAGAACGCAAACGGCAAGTTGGACCAAGTAGTATTTCCTCAAGTCAGTTGCCATTTGGCAAGAATATAGAGGCTACTCAACCAGATTTGAATTGGGCTATCGGTGATATTGCGCACCATAAAAAATGGGGAGATGGAACTGTATTGGAGGTGTCAGGTAGCGGTAGTAGCCTAGAACTAAAAATTAATTTTCCAGAGGTTGGATTAAAGAAATTGTTAGCAAGTGTTGCACCAATTGAGAAAAAATAACATCTAAATGTAAGAAGGAGTTGTTATGATAAAATATTCCATCGAAGTTTGGATTTATAATCCGATTATTAGGGAAATGTTACTCTTAAAAGTTAAAACGGATCAATTTTCTTTTTGGCAACCGATTACTGGTGGTATTGAGAATGGTGAAATTCCTGAAGTTGCCTGTATTCGGGAGATTTTTGAAGAAACTGGACTGAAAACTACTCTAACAAAACTTTTGAAAATCGGACATCATACAGTTATTATGAATGAAGACTTATCCATTTTTAAAACACTTTTTCTGATGGAAACGAAGCAGAAGGATATTCGTATTTCTGATGAACACGTTGATTTTATGTGGACAAAAGTTAAAACTGTTCCTGATATATTGTATTGGCAGAGTAATCAAGAGACGTTTCAAATGGTAGTAAAAAAATTAAGCTAGGAGAGCAATGAAAGAAAGTAGTCGTGGGCAGAGAACGTTACTGTCTCTTTCTTTGTTGATGTTGAAAGTAATACAGACACCCTTTTTAAAGCTTGAGAAGTTTCGATATCCAAATCCCTGATGTTTGATGTCTTTGCTAAGCATTCTTTGTATCTTCAAGTTTGATGGGAGTTAGTAATATGGTTTGACACTATTTCTAGCTTCTTTGAAATACTTGAAGAAGTTTCGTATGGTTGTTTGTCTTTTACTATAAAGGCTTGTAATGGGTTTCTGAGTTTCATAATTCTGAGCAATAAAAGTTAACTTGGATTTCTGATAATAGAATTCATTCTAGAAGAGAACTTCAGGTAAAATAGGCTGCTTCTCTTTAAACTGAATGTGGTTGAGTTTATGATAACAGCAGACGTTGAAAGGGGCGATGCCTTTAGTAAGAACTGATAAATCGCCAATTTCGATTAAAGAAATCTTAGAAGGCTTTTGGTAATCGTATTTTATCTATTTATCCTTGTAGTGTTTATGTTTAGAGGGTATAGTCTAGGTAGGTGATTACCTCAATATGAGTTTTATACTTAAAAGCTTTATTTCAAGTGATATTCCTGTCTCTAATTCTAATCAATTCTGTCATATTATGGAGTTGTTCCATGTGATGCTTTTCGTTATAAGCCATATGGAACTTTTTCATGCATTCAAAAGGCTTTGTAATTTCCAAAATGGATTTCTCCACTACAGATGTTATAGAGCCCAAATCTTTTTGTGAAGGAATCGTAACTTGTCCGATTCCTTTTTTATTACCTCTTGACATTAGAATTGTCAGAATTTATAATAAAGGTAGAAAGGCGATAACGGTGTTATCAAATTAAAATCATGAAAAAAGAAACTGATGAGTTAAACAAAAAAATCTTGGAGAGCGCAAGGAGTGAGTTCTTAGCTTATGGCTATCAGGATGCTTCACTGCGGAGAATTTGTCGCGCTGCTGGCTTGACGACTGGGGCTTTTTATAAGCGCTATGAGAGTAAGAACAGTCTCTTTGCTGCCCTGCTTGAGCCTACTCTGGATGCGCTAGACTGGTATGGGCAGGAGCAGAAGCGACGTGACTATGCTTTGCTAGAAGAAGGACATCTGTCTGATATGTGGGCCCATCGTTTAGAGGATCTCCAGTCTCTGATGTGTATTCTCTATGAGCATAAGGATAACATGCAACTGCTGCTGTTTAAATCTCAGGGTTCTTCGCAGGCAGACTTCAGGATTCATCTGCCTCATTTGGCTACAGATGAGACTTATTGCTATTTGGAGCTGGCTTATAAAGAGGGGAAAATCAATCATTTGGTCAAACACGAGTTTCTGCGATCGTGCATGACAGCTTATTACACAGCTGTATTTGAGCCTTTGGCGCAAGACTGGACCCAAGAGCAGGCGCTGGAATTTTGCCATTCCATCATGGATTTGTTTAATTGGGGAGGTTTGCTAGGTTTTTGATAGAAAGAAGGAAATTCTATGAAGAAAAAATCTGTTCTTGCTTGGATCTGGGACTTTGTTTCCCTTCATAAGCTATATTTTGTACTCAGTCTGATCTTTGCCCTTGCCTCTGTGATTTCAGGATTTCTGCCTTATTTCTTTATTGGTGGAATGATTAATCAGCTCTTGGCGGGCAATAAAAACTGGGATTTCTACCTGCAGCAGTCAGCTTGGGCAGGTCTAGCCTGGATTGGCTACTGGGGCTTCCACGGTATTTCCACTATGCTGTCGCATACGGCTACTTTTAAGATTTTAGCGGAAATGCGGCGCCGCCTGACAGACAAGCTGGCTAGGCTGCCTCTTGGTACAGTGCTTAGTCAGTCATCAGGGAGCTATAAAAACATTATCGTTGAGCGGGTGGATGCGACCGAAACGACCTTGGCTCACCTAATTCCAGAGTTTACTGCTGGGATTTTTGGTCCGATTATTGTTCTCATTGCCATGCTGGTTGTCGATTGGCGCCTGACCTTGCTGTCTCTCCTGACTATTCCCATTGTGGGGCTGGCCTATATGCGGATGGTTGCCAATAGCGAAGCTGACTATCAAAATACTCTGGTCAAGACCAAAAAGCTCAATGATACAGCGGTGGAATACATCAATGGGATTGAAGTTATCAAGGTCTTTGGCAAAGAAAAGTTTTCTTACGATAAGTTTGTGACGGCTGCTAGAGAAGGAGCAGACTGCTTTATTGAGTGGATGCGCAAGTTCAATCTGGAGATGGGCATTGTGACTGCTTTTCTGCCATCAGGCTTGCTCTTTCTGCTGCCGGCTGGCTGTTATTTCTATCTGCAAGGCAGTTTGACTGCCGGCAATTTCATTCTAATGATTATTCTGTCGCTTAGTCTTCTGACTCCTCTGATTTTAGTGGCAAGTTACATGGACGATTTACGGAAAATCGGGACTATTTTTGGTCAAGTGATCGATATTTTGGAAAAGCCTGATTTGAAAAGGCCTCAGGAGCTGATAGAACTTCCAAAAGGAACAGATCTGGTCATGACGGATGTCAGATTTGGCTATACAGATGAAGCGGAAGTACTGCATGGAATTTCGCTAGATATTAAGGCTGGCAGCATCAATGCTTTAGTTGGGCCATCAGGCTCAGGTAAGTCTACAATTGCCAAGCTTCTAGCTTCTTTCTGGGATGTCACTTCTGGCCAGATTACTTACGGTGGCTTGGACATTCGCCAGCTTCCGCTAGACTATTACAGTCGGCAGGTTGCTTATGTGACCCAGGATAACTATCTCTTTGATGAGACTATTATGGAAAATATCCGGATGGGAAATCCAGCAGCATCTGACGAAGTGGTCATCGAAATTGCCCGTCGTTGTGGCTGTTATGACTTTATCATGAACTTAGAAAACGGATTTGAGACTCAGGTAGGCTCTGGCGGCGGTCATCTATCTGGTGGGGAGCGTCAGCGGATTGCCATCGCCCGTGCCATGCTTAAGGATGCGCCGATTCTTATCTTGGATGAAGCGACTGCTTATACAGATCCGGAAAATGAAGCACGGATTCAGTCCAGTCTAGCTCGTTTGATTGAAGGACGGACCTTGATTGTCATTGCCCACCGATTGTCTACGATTATGAGCGCAGACCAGATAGTTCTAGTCAATGATGGCCGAATCGAAGCTAGAGGTCGGCATGAAGAGTTGCTGGCAGCCAGTCCGCTTTATGCTTCCATGTGGCAGGTCCATATTGCTACCAGGGATAGTGGTGAGATGGAAGGAGGGCTGACACATGCTTAATATACTGAAGAAATTCTTTGATTTCTGTACAACAGAGGACCGTAGGAAATTTTATCAATCCATTTATCTGGGTATCATCAAGTCCTTTATCATCGCTCTGCGTATCCCAGCAATCGGCCTAGTCGTTATGGGACTGATTGAGAAGAATCTCTCTATGCAGACCTTCTGGCTGGCTCTGGGTATCATGTTGGCATCCACTGTGCTAAACGTCTGGATTACACTGAAAATTACCATGCTACAGACGGAAGCGGGCTATCATACCTGTGCTCAGAAGCGGATTGAAATTGCCGAGCACATGCGCTATCTGCCCATGGGTTACTTTAATCAAAATAGCTTGGGCAAGATTACCAGTGTTACGACCAATACGCTGGAAGGACTGTCTGATGTAGCTACCAGAGTGGTTATGATGACTGTGCAGGGCTTTCTGACGACTGGCCTCATCACTATGTTGGTCTTTCTCTATGACTGGCGGGTTGGTCTGGTTCTCTTGGTTGGTCTCGTCCTCTTTCTCCTGCCAAATACCCTTATGCGTTGGCAAGTTGGCAAGGTTTCTGATGACAAGTATCAGGCGGATACGGACCTGATAGCCGTTGTTTTGGAATATAGCCAAGGGATTGCAGAAGTAAAGAACTATAATCTGGTTAACCGTTCTGCCAAGAAGCTGTCCAAAGCTATTGAACGCAAAAGTCAGCTAGATACCAAAATGACACTCGTGACCTCACCTTACATTGCCCTCCAAGGCATAGTGACCAAGCTGACTGGTCTCTTTATGGGGCTTTTCTCTATCTACTTTTATCTCAATGGTGGTATGGAGCTGCTGGTAACCATTATGATGATTGTCAGTGGTTTTATGATTTATGAAAATCTAGACGGCGTTGGCTCTTTCTCTTCTCTCCTGCGCATTGTTGATTTGTCGGTTGATATGGTCAATCAAGTCTTGGCTATCCAGCCTATGGACATCATCGGTCAGGATATTGAGCCTAAGAGCAGTCGGATTGAGCTGAGAGATGTTAGCTTCTCTTATGGAAATAAGAAAATCATTGACCGAGTTTCCCTCACCATTCCAGAAAAAACGACGACTGCCTTGGTCGGACCTTCTGGATCAGGCAAGACAACGCTCTGCAATCTCATTGCCCGCTTCTGGGATGTGGACCATGGAAGTATTAGTTTGGACGGGCATGATGTCAGGGATTACAGCTATGACAGCCTGATTCGCAATTTCAGCTTTGTCTTCCAAAGCGTCTACCTCTTTGAGGATACCATTGCCAATAACATTCGTTTTGGCAAGCCGGAGGCCAGTCAGGAAGAAGTGATAGAGGCTGCCAAGAAAGCCGCCTGTCATGATTTTATCCTCTCGCTACCTGATGGCTATGATACCAAGATTGGTGAAGGGGGTGCCAGTCTTTCTGGAGGTGAGCGTCAGCGCATTTCCATCGCGCGGGCTATTATCAAGGATGCGCCTATTATCATTCTGGATGAAGCAACAGCCAATGTTGATCCAGAGAATGAAGAAGCCCTCATGCAGGCTATTCAGGCTCTGACTCGCGATAAGACCATTATCATGATTGCCCACCGACTCAAGACAGTTGAGCATGCAGACCAGATTTTGGTGTTAGATCAAGGCCGTATTGTCGAGCAAGGCAAACACCAAGACTTACTTGCAAAACAAGGTATCTATAGTAAGTTTATCCAAGAAAGAAAAACAGCTGCCAGCTGGCGGATTGAGATGGGGGAGTGATAGTATTTAAACCGTTGTAAATCAGCGGTTTTTTTACGTTTGTTTTCATTTGTTTCAGTCTTGACTGAAATGAGTGAAAGAGGTATACTATAGGTAAGAGGTAACAGATATGAATCAGAAAAAGAAGATTAGTTTAAAGCCAGAGTTACAAAAGTTTATTGAGAATATTGCTGCCATTTATGAAGGTTATGGTATTCCACGAATCGGGGGTAGGATTTTCGGTTTGAGTCTTGTTTATGGAGAACCTTTGTCAGCAGAAGATATGTCGGCTCTCCTTCAAGCAAGCAGGAGCAGTATTTCTACCAATATTCGAGCATTGATGCTCAATGGCTGGATAGAAAAGGTTACCTTTCCTGGAGATAGGATTGACTATTTTAGATTTTCCCCCCAGGCTTGGGAACGAGTTCTAGAACATCGAAAAGAAGCTTTATTTCCAATCAAGCAGATTGTTGAAAGGGGACAGCAGGAACTGGCTGAAGATTCGCTCGAGCACCAGCAGTTAGAAGACATGAAAGCATGGCTGGATATCCAGACTCATTATCAGGAGGAAATGTTGAAGGCTTGGCAGAAACATATCAGAGACAAGCAAAGAAGGTGACGAAGATGTATGAAAATCCTTATCAATATTTATCAGGAAATATTGGAGACAAAAAACTCATTCGGGCGGGTTTTGAAGAAAAGCTCTATGATACAGGACAGGTTAAACTGAATTATGTTGTGGGACCGGACAATGGACCCAATCTTCTGCTTATTCCAGCTCAAATGGGAACTTGGGAATCTTATGGCAAAGTCCTGATTCCTCTTTCTCAGCAGTTCAAGGTATATGCTATTGATATTCGGGGGCATGGCAAGTCCAGTTGGACACCAGGAGATTATTCTTGGTCTACAATCGGTCAGGATATGCGTTCCTTTATTGACAATGTCGTCCAAGGGAAAGTAATCATTTCGGGAAATTCTTCAGGAGGTATTATCGCTCTTTGGTGTGCAGCCAATTTGGGTTCAGAAGTAGCAGGAATTGTCATTGAGGATGCTCCTGTCTTTTCTGCAGAGATGCCTCGTTTTAAGGAGAGGGACCGTTTTGTCTACAATGGTCTCAAGCATATGGTAGAAAAAATAGGGGATTTGGACAATCGTGATTTGGCGGATTATTTTTCAGGTCAGGAGATGCCTGTCTCGGAGAATCGGGTTAAAAAAATGCCTGACTGGATGATTCGTTTATTATCAAAGCGTATCAAGAAATTTCAAACCAATCACCCCAATCAGCCACTGGAAGTTGGTTTTCCATCTGCTTTGAAGCTGCTTCTGAAATCACTGTCCATGTTTGATCCAGATTTTGCTCGCGCTTTTGTGGATGGCCGATTTTATCAAGGTATTCATCATGCTGAAGCCCTGAAAGCAAGCACTTGTCCAATACTATTTCTCCATGCTAACTGGAAAAGATATGAGAAGTACGGTCTAGTTGGGGCTCTAGATGACCAGGATGTTCAGCATATTCTGGAACTGGCGCCACAGACTATTTACAAAAAAATTCCAGCCAACCATGTCATCCATGCATTTAAACCTCGTTGCTATATCCAAGCTTTGCTGGAGTTTAAAGACACAATTCAGAACAGCTAAAGCAAGCCAATGGCTTGCTATTTTTCATTTATTGGTAGGAATGGTATAATAGTTGATAGTCGTGAGAAGTAGATTAGTGAATTTGGGATAATGATGAAAAATAGAGTTAGAAATAATAAATGATAGCGATATAATCTATCAACTTGGAAAAAAAGAATAAAATGTTTAATTTTAGATGAAGAGGTACCCCATGAACGAAATCAAATGCCCTAACTGTGGGGAGGTTTTTACAGTCAATGAGAGCCAGTACAGTGAGCTTTTGTCGCAGGTTCGAACTGCAGAGTTTGACAAGGAAATTCATGCTCGGATTGAGCAGGAGCTGGCTTTAGCAGAGCAAAAATCCCAGAATATCCAACAAGCTCTCTTATCGCAGAAAGAGCAGGAAATTAGCAATCTTCAAAGTCAAATTGCTCAGTTTGAGACCCAGCAGGAATTGGCAAAGAAAGAGGCAGAGCAGGCAGCTAGTCTTCAGTTACAAGAAAAAGACAAGGAAGTTCAGCAATTGGAAAGTCAGCTGACAACCCTGCGCTTGGAGCATGAAAATCAATTGCAAAAGACCTTGTCTGCGCTGGAAAAAGAGCGAGACGAGGTTAAGAACCAGCTAGTCTTGCAAGAAAAGGAAGCAGCGCTGGCTCAGACCTCGCTCAAAGAGCGCTATGAGGTAGAGCTGCGGCAGAAAGATGAGACCATAGAGTTCTACAAGGATTTTAAGGCCAAGCAGTCTACTAAGATGATTGGCGAGAGTTTGGAACAGCACTGCGAGTACGAGTTTAACAAGAACCGTATGGCCATGTTTCCACGAGCGGAGTTTGGCAAGGACAATGATGCCAGAACCGGCAGCAAGGGTGACTACATTTACCGTGAGGTGGATGAAAATGGTGTAGAAATTCTCTCCATCATGTTTGAGATGAAAAATGAAGGCGATGAGACAGCGACCAAGAAGAAAAACGAACATTTCTTCAAAGAGCTTGATAAAGATCGACATGAGAAAGGCTGTGAATATGCTATTCTTGTGACACTTCTTGAGGCTGACAGCGAGCTCTACAATTCAGGTATTGTCGATGTATCTTATGCCTATGAGAAGATGTACGTTATTCGGCCTCAGTTCTTCCTACCCATGATTACCCTCTTGCGTAATGCTGCCCTCAATTCGCTCCAGTACAAGCAGGAACTGGCCTTGGTGCGGGAGCAGAATATTGATATTACGCATTTTGAGGAAGATTTGGATGCCTTTAAAGTAGCTTTCGCTAAGAACTATCAGTCTGCTTCGACAAACTTTGGCAAGGCAATCGAAGAGATTGACAAGGCCATCCGCCGTATGGAAGAAATCAAGAAATTCCTGACGACCTCTGAAAACCAGCTGCGCTTAGCAAATAACAAACTGGAGGATGTCTCTGTCAAAAAACTGACACGCAAAAATCCTACTATGAAAGCTAAGTTTGAAGCTTTGAAGGAGTGAGAAAATTGGACTTAACAACCCGTTGGATACAATCAACCAAATTTGCTGAGATTGATCGAATTATAGAAAGGCTGCTACAAGAAGGGAAGGAAACTTTTAATCAGCAATGGCAGGCTGCTTCTTCAGAATTACGTAAAGAAATATGGATTGAACGAGGCAAACAAGTACTGTTAGCTAATGTAGTTTATTTTTTATTACTTTGCTATTTAGTCTTTTTTCAAGGGATACCCTTATCTGTTAAGAATTTACCTTATCTTGGACTAGGTTTGTTAGTTTTTTCAGGGATTGGATTTATGGACGATGAAGAGGCGACTGACTTGGTTATTAAGAAAAAACGTCAGATAGCGGTAACTATTTATAAGCAGTATTTTGAAAGAAAAATAGAAAAATGATAGATCAATTGACTGTTCAAGAATATCAGAAAGAAGACGCAGAAGTTCTGCCGCCCCTGTATAAAGTATTGGGCTATTCAGCAGAAAAAGATGAATTGCAAAGTAGACTCAGGGATATTTTTGTAAGTAAACTTTTGAGAGGATTCTGAATATGGTCTATCGTGCAAAAAATCATATCCTGCATTTTAACGAAAAAAGCATGGACTATGCGACCTTTGGAAAAGGTAAGAAGCCGCTGCTCATCATTCCAGGTCTAGGGGATGGTTTGGCGACTGTTAAGGGAATGGCGCAAATGCTTGCCCTAGCTTATAGAGGTTTCACAACAGCTTACCAGGTCTACGTTTTTAGCCGAATCAATGAATTACCAGAAAATTATACAACACGAAATATGGCGACTGATATAGCTGAAGCTATGGATGTTTTAGGTCTGAAAACGATTGCTGTCCTAGGAATTTCCCAAGGCGGTATGATTGCCCAGTGGTTGGCAGCAGATTTCCCGGAAAGAGTTGAAAAATTGATTTTGACAGTTACAATTGCGAAACTGAATAATCTTGGTAGGGAGAGGATTACTCGCTGGCTTGAGTTGAGTCAGACTGGAGCCTATAAAGAACTGATATTTGATATTGCAAGTCACTCTTATACGGCTAAATCTTTTGGAAAATTCAAATACCTTTATCGGATAATGGGAATCTTTGGTCGCATTAAAGATAAACAGCGGATTGCTATTCAGGCCATCTCATGCTTAAGACATGATAGTCTGGCTGTTTTGGGAAAGATCAAGTGCCCTACGCTAATCATTGGAGCAGAAGAAGATGATGTTCTAGGTGTGGGAGCTTCGCTCGAATTGCATCAACATATCAAAGATAGCCAGCTGACTATTTTGCCAGACTGTGGCCACGCACTCTATGAACAGCATAAGGATTTCCAAAAGAGAGTTTTAGTATTTTTAGAAAGTTAACCAATGAACGGAATTATCAACCTAAGAAAAGAAGCGGGCATGACCTCGCATGATGCGGTATTTAAGCTGCGCAAGATTTTAAAAACCAAGAAAATCGGTCATGGGGGCACCTTGGATCCAGATGTGGTAGGGGTGCTTCCGATTGCTGTGGGCAAGGCGACACGTTTGGTCGAGTTCATGCAGGAGGAAGGCAAGGTCTACGAGGGGGAGATTACTCTGGGTTGCTCAACAACGACAGAGGATGCCAGCGGAGACATCCTAGAGTGGACGCCAGTGACGGAACTTTTAGAAGAAGCCCTTATCGATGAAGCTATGGAGTCCATGATTGGTGAGATTTGCCAGATTCCGCCTATGTACTCAGCAGTCAAGGTCAATGGCCGCAAGCTTTATGAGTATGCTCGTGCGGGTCAAGAAGTGGAGCGGCCAGAGCGGCAGGTGACTATCTATAGCTTTGAGCGCACCAGTCCGATTTCCTACGAAGATGAGGAAGCCCGCTTTCGTTTTCGAGTGAAATGCAGCAAGGGGACCTATGTCCGAACCCTGTCTGTTGATTTGGGAGCCAAGCTTGGCTTTGCCAGTCACATGTCCAAGCTGACACGGACTTCCTCTGCAGGTATGAGCTTAGATGATGCTTTGACCCTGGATGAAATAGCAGAGCGAGTAGAAGTGGAAGATTTCTCCTTTCTCCAACCACTCGAATTGGGTATAGGGGATTTGGTTAAGATAGACCTTACAAAAGATCAGGCAGAGGATGTGCGATTTGGTCGATTTATTGATGTGAATTCTAATGAAACTCAAGTAGCTGGATTTTTCCAGGGGAAATTGCTTGCTATTCTAGAAAAGCGTGACGAAGAATATAAACCTAGAAAAGTGTTTCTTTAACATTTTGTGATAAAATAGATAAGTGATGAAAACGATTAGAATTAAAAACGAACAAGACATTCAGCAAATTGAACATACAGTATTAGTGCTAGGGTATTTTGACGGACTGCATAAGGGGCATCAAGTATTGTTTGCTGAGGCGAGAAAGATTGCATCAGATAAGGATTTGAAAATTGCAGTGCTGACTTTCCCAGAGTCTCCTAAATTGACTTTTGTACGTTACCAGCCTTCATTGATGCTTCATTTGACAAGCTTAGAAGATCGCTTGCAGCAATTAGAAAATCTTGGTGTAGATTATCTCTATTTGATTGACTTTACCAGTCAATTTGCTCGCAATACGGCCAAGCAATTTGTTGAAAAATACATCTCGCGTTTGAAAGCAAAGGCAGTCGTTGCAGGTTTTGATTATCATTGTGGTTCTGATCGACGCAGTGCAGAAGATTTGGAAACACTGTTTGACGGACAAGTTATCGTGGTTCCCTCTGTAAATTTGAATGGTTCTAAAATTAGTTCAACTCGTATTCGAGAGACAATACTAGCCGGAAATGTAGCGGAAAGCAATCAATTGCTAGGTTATTCGCTATCCACCTGTGGCATAGTCGTTCATGGTAATGCAAGAGGGCGAACGATTGGCTATCCAACGGCAAATCTTGCTCCACTAGATCGAGTTATTCTACCAGCAGATGGTGTTTATGTGGTCGATGTAGAGCATGACGGTCAGATTTATCGAGGAATGGCTAGCGTCGGAAAAAATGTTACTTTTGAAGGCGATGAACTTCGTTTTGAAGTCAATTTTTTGGATTTTTCACAAGATATTTATGGTGATACTATTCGTATTTTTTGGTTAGAAAAAATACGAGATATGGTAAAATTCGATAATGTAGCTGAGCTAGTCAAACAATTACAGGTAGATGAGAAAATCGCAAGATATTGGACTCCTAAAAATGGGAACCACTAAATCATGTAGTAAGCTTCTTATTTTTCCTAAAAAATAGGAGAAAATTTGTAAAAATACCTAGTAATCTTACATAAAATTTAGTATAATGATAACAGTTACAAATAATAAGAAGAGAAATGCATGGTTACACTATTTTTATCACCGAGTTGTACAAGTTGTCGCAAGGCGCGTGCATGGCTATCTAATCATGAAGTTCCTTTTGAGGAACACAATATCATGACGAGTCCTCTATCTGCATCAGAATTGCAACATATCCTTTCTCTCACGGAGAATGGAACAGATGACATCATTTCAACTCGCTCCAAAATATTTCAAAAATTAAATTTAGATGTTGAAAGTTTATCAATTTCTGAGTTATTACGCTTAATTGAAGAAAATCCAAGTCTTTTACGTCGTCCGATTATTTTAGAGGGAAAACGAATGCAAATTGGATTTAATGAAGATGAGATTCGTGCGTTTTTGCCTCGCGGATATCGAAAACAAGAATTGCGTGCTGCAACCCTGAGAGCTGAGATTGAGTAATATGAATAAAAACTATCGTTACCCACTAGACATGTCGTGGAGCACTGAAGAGCTTGCTTCAGTGCTTTCTTTTTTGAATGATGTAGAGCGGGCTTATGAAGAAAAAATAACAGCAGAAGAGATACTATTATCTTACAAACTCTTCAAAAAAATTGTTCCAAGCAAAGCTGAAGAAAAGCGGATTGGACGTGAATTTGAAATAGCGAGTGGCTATTCCTTATATCGAGCTGTTCAAACTGCAAAACAAAAGGAGAAAGGAATGTTTTCTCTTGGAAAAGAAATTTAATTTTGCTAAACAAATTGTTCTGAATGTAGCTTCCTATATTAAGGAGCATCTAAATGATCAATTGGAAATCGAAACTAAGTCCAGTCCGACTGATTTAGTAACTCAAATGGACAAGGAAGTTCAGGATAATTTAGTTACCTGGATTTTAGAAGCTTACCCTGCTGATCATATTTTAGCTGAGGAAAATGGCCTCCGTCATTCTATTTCGGATGGGAATGTTTGGGTTATTGATCCTATTGATGGTACAAATAATTTTGTAGCACAAAAAGCTGATTTTGCGGTTGTATTGGCTTATTTTGAAAATGGGATTGGTCAATTTGGTGTCATTTATGATGTGATAGGAGACAAGTTATACCATGGTGGTGGTCAATTTGATGTATATTGTAATGAGCAGAAATTACCTTCTTACCAAGATCGCTCCTTAAATCAATTTTTAATGGCTTCAAATGCTGGTATTTTTGAGCGCAATGATTGGGGAATTGCTGACTTGGCGAAAGAAACCTTAGGGGTTAGAGTATACGGGAGTGCTGCGATTAGCTTTAGCAAGGTATTATCCGGTCAACTTTTGACTTATATTTCCTATATTTGGCCTTGGGATTATGCTGCAGCTTCCATTATGGGCGATAAGTTGGGCTATACTACTTTGACATTTGCTGGTGAGCAACCTGATTTTAAAAGCCGTCAGGGGATCATGATGATTCCAACTATGAAATTGGACGAAATTAAAAAATACATATATCGAAAGTGAGAGGATTAGATGCATTTTCCAAAAGGATTTAAAGAAAAATACTACAATCTTTTGGGAGAGGAGGCTCCCTCTTTTTTTCTAACTTTTGATGAGGAGCCGGTTTCCGCTTTTCGAGTAAATCCACTAAAAGAACATCAAAAACATTTTCTAAATCCTATCTCCAACACGAACTGGGGTTATTATGGCAAGATTTCTGGAAAATCAATAGAGCATGTCACAGGCTTGGTGTATTCTCAAGAACCTGCTGCGCAAATGGTTGCTCAAATTGCAGCACCGCGTCAGGATATGAAAGTGCTTGATTTGGCTGCAGCGCCGGGTGGGAAATCCACTCATTTGTTGTCATACTTGAATAATACAGGTGTGCTTGTTTCCAATGAAATCAATTCAAAGCGTTCGAAGGTTTTAGTAGAAAATATTGAGCGTTTTGGAGCGAGAAATGTAGTGGTGACTAATGAATCTGCTGATAGGTTAAGCCAAGTTTTTCAAGGTTATTTTGATTTGATTGTCTTAGATGCACCTTGCTCTGGTGAAGGAATGTTTAGAAAGCAGCCGGAAGCAATGGAATATTGGAATGAATCTTATCCGCCTCAGTGTGCACAGGTTCAGCGTGAGATATTGGAAAATACGGTAAAAATGTTGGCGACGAATGGCGAACTCATTTATTCCACTTGTACTTGGTCACCAGAGGAAAACGAACAAATAGTGGATTGGTTGCTAGAAAATTATCCGCTTGAATTAGTCGAAATTCCTAAAATCAATGGGATGATTGCAGGTATTAACTTTCCAGAAACTGCACGTATGTATCCTCACCATTTCAAAGGTGAAGGTCAATTTGTTGCGAAATTTCGCCTTTGTAGTAAGCAGTCAGCAAAAAAATTAAAAGTAAGAAAGAGCCATCTGACATCTGAGCAGAAGATGTTGTGGCAAAAGTTTCAAAGAGAACATCTAGCTATAGATCTGACTGGAGAATTACAGACTTTTGGTGATCATTTGTATTTGTTGCCATTAGGGCTACCAGATATGTCGAAATTGAAAATTGCTAGAAATGGCTTATATCTAGGAGTCTTTAAGAAAAAACGTTTTGAACCAAGTTTTGCTTTGGGCCTTGCTTTAAAACCAAACGAGGTGAAGCGAGTAATTGAAATTGATGAGGAGCAATTTAAAAAATATGTTGCTGGTGAAATAGTAAATCTCAATCAAAAATATGGAAATGGTTGGTACCAGATAATTGTTCAAGGCAATGGTCTAGGATTTGCAAAAGTAACTGGAAATGTTCTAAAAAATTATTTTCCAAAAGGCCTCAGATTTCAATAAAAAATCTTTCCAAAATCATCTATATATGTTATAGTGAGATGAGATGCAAAGAAGTTAGAAAAATCATAGATCAACAAGCGTTTTCATATCTTAAAAGGAGATTATTTTGGTAAAGCATAAAAAAATACTTTTGTTTATTACTCTTATGTTTTGTAGTATCAATTTGTCAGCTTGTGCTTCCTGGATTAACCGTGGTGAATCAATAACAGCTGTAGGCTCAACTGCTTTGCAGCCTTTGATTGAAGCAGTTGTAGACAAATATACTGAAGAAAACCCGAAAAAAATTGTCAATGTGCAAGGTGGTGGATCAGGTACGGGATTATCACAAGTTCAATCAGGTGCAGTAGATATTGGAAATAGTGATTTGTTTGCAGAAGAAAAAGACGGAATCAAGGCTAAAACTTTAGTGGATCACCAAGTTGCTGTAGCGGGTACGGCGATTATTGCAAATAAAGGAATTAAGGTAAATAATTTATCAACAGATCAACTACGCAAAATTTTTACTGGTGAATATACGAACTGGAAACAAGTTGGCGGGCAGGATTTGGACATTACAATTATCAATCGTGCGGTCGGTTCTGGTAGCCGTGCTGTTTTTGATAGTATTATTATGAAGGGCAAGGAAGCCAAGCAGGCGCAGGAGCAAGATTCTAACGGAATGGTCAAAATGATTGTGTCGCAGACTCCAGGTGCTATTTCTTACTTAGCTTTTTCTTATGTGGATACGAGTGTAAAAAGTTTAAATTTGAATGGTTATAAGCCCACAAAGAAAAATGTAACACTTAATAATTGGCCACTTTGGTCTTACGAACATATGTACACTAAGGGAGAACCCAATAAACTTACTAAGAAATTTCTGGATTATATAATGACAGCAGAAGTACAAAATAATATTGTGGGAAAAATGGGCTATATTCCTATCAATGATATGAAAGTGACTCGTAGTCTTGATGGAACAATTAGCTCAAAGTAACAGAAAGAGTATAGTATAACATGAACGAAGTAGCAAAAAAAATGCTGACAAAGTCAAAGAATTCTCGTTTGGAATCTTTTGGAAAAACCATTACCTTTCTTTGTATGAGTTTAATTATCTTTGTCGTTGCAATGATTTTATTGTTTGTAGCAGAGAAAGGTCTTTCGACTTTTTTTGTTAATAAAGTAAATATCTTCAGTTTTCTTTTCGGAGCAACATGGAATCCATCTGGTAAGGAATTTGGTGCTCTACCGATGATTCTCGGCTCTTTCCTCGTAACTCTTCTATCAGCGTTATTGGCGACACCATTTGCAATTGGAGCGGCTGTTTTTATGACGGAGGTTTCTCCTAAAGGTTCAAAAATTCTCCAACCGGCTATTGAACTTTTAGTCGGAATCCCATCAGTTGTATATGGTTTTATTGGCTTACAGGTTGTCGTCCCCTTTGTTCGTAGTATGTTTGGCGGGACAGGTTTTGGAATTTTATCAGGGATTTTTGTTCTCTTTGTCATGATTTTACCGACGGTGACTTTTATGACAACAGATAGTTTACGGGCTGTACCGCGCCATTATCGAGAAGCCAGTATGGCGATGGGAGCTACTCGCTGGCAAACTATTTGGCGCGTGACGTTAAAAGCAGCTCGATCCGGTATTTTTACAGCTATTGTCTTTGGAATGGCTCGTGCTTTTGGTGAGGCGTTGGCGATTCAAATGGTTGTAGGAAATTCAGCCGTTATCCCAACCTCTTTGACGATACCTGCTGCAACTTTGACTTCTATCTTAACAATGGGAATTGGCAATACTGTTATGGGAACCGTTAATAACAATGTCCTTTGGTCACTCGCTCTGGTTTTACTTTTGATGAGCTTAGCTTTCAATACTGTGATTAAGTTGATTACAAAGGAAAGAGGTAAGAAGAACTATGCACGCTAAAAAAATAGATAAATTGGCTACAGGTGTCCTCTATACCATTGCAGGAATCATTGTGAGCATTCTTGCCTCTTTAATTCTTTACATTCTAGTAAGAGGATTACCTCATGTCTCTTGGAAATTCTTGACTGGACAATCGTCTTCCTATCAAGCGGGTGGAGGAATTGGAATTCAGCTTTATAATTCGTTATTTCTGTTAGTTATTACTTTAATTATTTCCATTCCGTTATCAATGGGAGCAGGAATTTACTTATCTGAATATGCGAAGAAAGGCCTGGTAACAGATTTTGTCAGAACTTGTATTGAAATTTTATCATCTTTGCCTTCCGTTGTTGTCGGTCTCTTTGGATATTTGATTTTTGTTATTCAATTCCAATATGGTTTTTCAATCATTTCTGGTGCTCTGGCTTTAACTGTATTTAATTTACCACAAATGACACGTAGTGTGGAAGATAGCTTACAGCATGTGCATCATACACAGCGTGAAGCGGGACTTGCTCTTGGCATGTCTCGTTGGGAAACGATTATTCATGTTGTAGTTCCAGAAGCATTACCAAGTATTGTGACAGGAATCGTATTAGCTTCTGGACGAATTTTTGGTGAAGCAGCTGCACTTATCTATACAGCAGGTCAGTCCGCCCCAGCACTTGACTGGTCAAATTGGAACATTTTTAGTGTAACCAGTCCAATCTCTGTTTTTCGTCAGGCTGAAACATTAGCTGTTCACATTTGGAAAGTCAATAGTGAAGGAACGATTCCTGATGCTGTAGAAGTGTCAGCTGGATCAGCAGCGGTACTTCTCATCTTTATTTTAATTTTCAACCTCGGTGCTCGTAAACTTGGAAGTTACCTGCATAGAAAATTAACATCTGCATAAAAGGAGAAGAAATGACAGAATATAACTGGAATGAAAAACATATTGTTACTTTTCCTGAGGAAGAAGTTGTGTTATCAACAAAAAATTTGCATGTTTACTATGGTAAAAATGAATCCATTAAAGGAGTTGATATGCAGTTTCAGAAAAATAAAATTACAGCTCTTATAGGACCTTCGGGTTCTGGGAAATCAACCTATCTTCGTAGCTTGAATCGAATGAATGATACGATTGACATCGCCAAAGTTACTGGTGAAATCTGGTATGAAGGGATTGATATCAATCGCTCAGACATCAATGTTTATGAAATGCGTAAGCATATCGGAATGGTTTTTCAAAGACCAAATCCATTTGCTAAGTCCATTTATCGTAATATTACTTTTGCGCATGAACGTGCTGGTGTCAAAGATAGGAAGATTTTAGATGAAATTGTTGAAACATCTCTAAAACAGGCAGCTCTTTGGGAACAGGTAAAGGATGATCTTCATAAATCTGCTTTGATGTTATCAGGCGGTCAGCAGCAACGTCTCTGTATTGCTCGCGCTATTTCCGTGAAGCCAGAAATACTGTTAATGGATGAACCTGCTTCTGCGCTCGATCCAATTGCAACAGCGCAGTTAGAAGAAACAATGTTAGAGTTGAAGAAGAACTATACGATTATCATAGTAACTCACAGTATGCAGCAGGCGGCACGTGCTAGTGACTATACTGGCTTCTTCTATCTTGGTGATTTAATCGAATATGATGAAACTGCCAAGATTTTCCAAAATGCTAAGTTGCAGTCTACCAATGATTATGTTTCTGGCCATTTTGGATAAGAAACTGTGTGAATTTAGAATTTATTAAAGGATTATCAGATGACAGAACCTATTTTACAAATTAAGGACTTGTCGGTTTATTATAACAAAAAGAAAGCCCTCAATAGTGTATCATTAGATGTATTGCCTCATGAGATTACAGCTTTGATTGGTCCTTCTGGATCGGGAAAGTCAACTCTTTTAAAAGCAATCAATCGGATGGGAGATTTGAATCCAGAGGTTACAACGACAGGTACTGTAATTTACAATGGACACAATATTTATAGTCCGAGGACAGATACGGTAGAACTTCGAAAAGAAATTGGAATGGTTTTTCAACAGCCCAATCCATTTCCAATGACGATTTATGAAAATGTTGTCTATGGTCTGCGAATCAATGGTGTTAGAGACAAAGAGGTGTTAGACGAAGTTGTTGAATCTTCACTCAAGAGTGCATCTATTTGGGATGAGGTGAAAGATCGCTTATATGATTCAGCTATTGGCTTGTCAGGTGGTCAGCAGCAACGTGTCTGTGTGGCGCGTGTTTTGGCAACGAGTCCAAAAATTATTCTTTTAGATGAGCCGACATCAGCACTTGATCCCATTTCAGCAGGAAAAATTGAAGAAACACTTCATGGCTTGAAAGATAAATATACGATGTTACTGGTGACGCGCTCGATGCAGCAAGCTAGCCGTATTTCAGACAAGACAGCGTTCTTCCTGGGTGGAGATTTAATTGAATTTAATACTACAAAAGAAATGTTTCTCAGTCCAATTCATAAAGAAACAGAAGATTACATTACAGGAAAATTTGGCTAGAAAGATGGATGCTACTTTTTGTTAGTTCAGCCAATCACGAGGATTATTAATCCTATTTATATCTGACGAAAGGAAATTTTATGCTTAGAGTACAATTTGAAGAAGATTTAGCAAAACTCCATAACCAATTCTATGCGATGGGAAATGAAGTGTTATCACAGATTAACCGCACAGTTCGTGCATTTGTGACCCACGATCGTGAATTGGCAAAAGAGGTTATTGAAAAAGATGCAGAAGTAAATGAATATGAAGTAAAGTTGGAGAAAAAGTCTTTAGAAATCATTGCTTTGCAGCAGCCTGTTTCACAAGATTTACGAACTGTTATTACAGTTTTGAAGGCAAGTAGTGATGTGGAAAGAATGGGGGATCATGCCGTTTCCATTGCACAAGCAACGATTCGCATGAAAGGAGAAGTTCGTATTCAATCTGTCGAAGAAGAAATCAGTAAGATGGGACGTGACGTCAAAAATTTTGTGGAAGCAGCACTTGAACTTTACCTTAATGGTGACGTGGATAAGGCTTATGAAGTTGCAGCTATGGATGAGAAAATTAATCAGTATTTTGATGATATTCGAGATCTAGCAACGCAAGAAATTAAGGCTAATCCTGATTTGATCGTCACGGGTCGTGATTACTTCCAAGTAATTTCGTTTTTAGAACGTATTGGTGATTATGCCAAAAATATTTGTGAATGGGTTGTTTATTTTGAAACAGGCAAAATTGTTGAAATGTAAAAGCTAAAATAAAAAATTTGAGATGCTTTCTCAAATTTTTTATTTTAGTCTTCTTTTTCCGAATAAGGATATGAGGAGGTTTTTTATGTATAGTATTTCATTTCAGGAAGATTCTTTATTACCAAGAGAACGCTTGGTAGCAGAAGGTGCAGAACAATTGAGTAATCAAGAATTATTATCTATTCTTCTCCGAACAGGTAATAAAAAAGAAACTGTTTTTCAAGTTTCCCAACGAATTTTATCGACTATTTCTAGTTTAAATGAGTTACGTAATATGACGCTACAAGAACTACAATCAATCTCTGGAATTGGTCGTATCAAAGCTATTGAGTTGCAAGCTATGGTTGAATTAGGGCAACGAATCAGCAAGGCAAAATTGATTATGCAAGAGCAGATTTTAAGTAGCCAAAAATTAGCGAAAAAAATGCAACAGGAATTAGGACATAAAAAACAGGAACATCTTGTTGCTTTATATCTAGACACTCAAAATAAAATAATTCATCAACAGACTATTTTTATCGGCAGTGTGTCACGCAGTATAGCAGAACCACGTGAAATTTTGCACTATGCTGTGAAACATATGGCGACATCTATTATATTAGTACATAATCATCCCTCAGGAGCGGTACTACCTAGCAAAAACGACGATGAAGTGACCAAACATGTAAGAGAAGCATGTGAGCTAATGGGCTTCATCTTACTGGATCATCTCATCGTCGCTGAGAAAGATTATTATAGTTATCGAGAAGAAACAGAATTGATTTAAAGTTTATTACCAACATAGTCAAAAAGAAGCCGATCTTTAGGACGTGTTTTAAATAAATATTCGAGATACCACTGAACTCCTAGATAAGCGATTTTATCAGTTGTTGCAATAGCTTCAATAGCGTTGTCTTTTGAATCCCGTATTATGACTTCAATCTTCTTTGCTGAATCTTTGATACTTTTCTAAAATAGAGCCGGATTTAGTGACCGATTTTGGATAGTATACTCAGCAGAAGTGTCTTGCTAGTAATGTTCAATATCTTGATAAAGAGTTCTCCCATTGTGACTTGAAATAATTGTGTATCACGATAAACAGTAAAAATTGGTTTATCCTGCTGGATATCTTCATGAATTAGGGTTAATTCAAATACATCATGTTCTAAGTGCTATCATCCCTATCAATCGTTTTTCTTCGCCATAAAATTGCAGAGCTACATTTTGCCCATCCGTTAGAATAAGTTTATCAATCATCTGGATGTAGTGGGTGTGCCATATCTGCATCCCAAATTGTTAAAATAACAAGGCCTCCACCAATTTCTTTAATACCCTTTACAAATTCTTTTGCAGTATAGCTCATCATTGCAAAAGGATTTGGTCTTTCATTTTCTGTAGCTCCGATAATGGGTTTCTTCATGAGTAGTGGTACGCTTTTTAATGTTCTTTTTTCATAAAGTAGAGTAATGTCTGTAGCTCACTGGTCAAATCAACATATTGAACGACAACATCTTTTGGAACAGTTAAGTGGACAGGTGAAAAACTGAGAATACCTTTTATACCAGCTTCCACAAGAGTAGTTGCAACTTCTTGAGCTTTTGTGCTTGGAACTGTTAAAATAGCTGTTTGTACATTTACGTCTCTTAGTTTATTGTTGATTTGTGAAATACCATAAATAGGAATCCCGTCATTTGTAGTGGTTCCAACTTCAGGATGCTCGTCAATGTCAAATGCCATGACAATCTTCATTTTATTACGTTCATGGAAGCGGTAGTGGAGTAAGGCATGTCCCATATTACCGATACCAACCAACATCACATTGGTAATCGAATGATCATGAAGTAAATCAGCAAAAAAATTCATGAGCTTTTTTACATCATAACCATATCCACGACGCCCCAATTCCCCGAAGTAAGAAAAATCTCGACGGACAGTTGCTGAATCAATTCCGATAGCATCTGCGATTTGCTTTGAATTTGCCTTTTCGATTTTTTCAGAATTAAATCGTTTAAAAATCCGATAATAAAGAGAGAGTCTTTTAGCAGTTGCACGTGGAATAACTGTACTTTTTTCAGATTTCACAAAACCACATCCTTTCAATGACTATTTTATAGAAAGTTTGTGAAAAAATCAACTTATTTGATAAAAATAGAAAAAGAGTAGGATAAAATGCAGAAAATTTTTGATTCTGCATTTTATCCTACTCTTACTTTATTACTTCGCTGATAGTTTAAAAATAAGACTTTAAACTAGGTCATTTTCCTATTGATCTTTCTTGATGAAAATGCCACGTTCTACCAAACTATTCATTAGGAAATAAAATTTTTCCTGAATAATATGATTAGCCTCTGATTTAAAAATATTGACCAAACGAAGTCCTGATTTGTCTGTAATATTGATTTTTACACCCGAAAGCTCTTTATTGATAATGATTTTTAATAGGAAACCATCACCACTATTGGGAACATTTTCTAATAAGCGTGACAATTCATAATTTCCAACTTTTGTTTCAGCGAAAGTGTTATCACGCAAAGTAAATTTTTTTACGTTTTCTCCAAGAGAGTAGCTGTATGGGCAATCTTTTAAGTGAATAGTGGTCTCAAAAGCCATCTATTTATCCTCCTAAAATTTCTTTTAATATTGTGGTAAATTGGTGAACTTCTTCTGAAGTATTTTGTTCTGAAAAGCTAATGCGGATAGATTCCTTTAAACGATTTGAATCACTACCATAAAAAGCTTCAAGAACGTGACTTGGTTCAACTGTACCTGCTGTACAAGCAGATCCGGTTGAAATAGAAATTCCTGCCAAGTCTAAACGCATTAGTAATAAGTCATTAGCCTGTGTAGGAAAGCCAAGATTTACAACATAGGGGAATGTATGAGAAATATTGTTGATATAATAGTCTGTCTCATCCAACTCCGTGAGCAGTTGTGTTTTTAAACTGTCAACATGGTGAATATTTGCTTGATAAGAACTGAGATTTTCTTTTAAAGCTGCAATCATTCCAGCGATAGCTGCTAAATTTTCAGTACCTGCACGTCTTTTATCTTCTTGATCTCCGCCATGTAAAAATTTATCAAATTTCATCTGATTGGCATACAAGAAACCAATGCCTTTAGGACCATGAAATTTATGAGCTGATGCACTCATAAAATCAATTCCTAGTTTTTCAGGATACACAGGTAATTTGCCCATAATTTGTACTGCATCCACATGATAAGCGGTAGGATGATGTTTCAAAACTTCAGCAATTTCTTTGATTGGAAGCAGGTAGCCAGTTTCATTGTTGGCATACATAGTGGAGACAAGTATAGTATCCTCTCTAAGAGCTTCTTTTATCTGCTGAGCTGTGATTTCTCCATTTTGAGGTTGGATATAAGTCGCTTCAAAGCCAAACTTATCTACCAGATATTCAATAGTTGCAAGCACAGAATGATGTTCGATAGCAGTGGTGATAATGTGCTTTCCTTGATCTTGATGGGCTAAGGCATACCCTTTTATGGCTGTATTGTTACTTTCTGTCCCACCTGATGTAAAGATGATATATTGACTTTTAGTATGAAGTAGGTCAGCAAGTTCTTGTCGTTCTTTGCGAAGAATTTTGTTAGCAGCTCTGCCGTGGTTATGGATACTAGATGGATTACCAAAGGTATTTTCCATAACCTGTGTCATAGCAGTCATAGCAGTCTTTGACATGGGGGTTGTTGCTGCATTATCGAAATAAATCAAGATTTCTCCTTATTTCTTTTTATTATAAGCAAATAGAGGACTAACGGGTTTTCTTTTATGGATACGAACGATTGCGTCTCCAATTAGCTCGCTTGCAGTAATGTATTGAACATTTTTCGGAGTTTTTTCTTTCGTTGCAACTGAGTCAGTAACCAGAATTTCTTTGATGGGAGAGTTGTCTAACTTTTCAGCGGCTCCCTCAACAAATAAACCATGACTAGAAACTGCATAAATCTCTGTTGCACCTTCGCGTTCAACAATTTTGGAAGCTTCAGCAAATGTACGACCAGTATTTAAAATATCATCAATAAGGATAGTTTTTTTCCCAGCTACATCTCCGATAATATAGCCTTCGTTACGGTGGGTATCGTCTTGAGCGTAGTCGATAATCGCAATCGGAGCATCTAAATGCTCTGCTAAACTTCTAGCACGTTTAACACCAGAATTTTTTGGACTAACCACAACAACATCTTCACCAGACAAGCCCTTTTCACAGTAATGTTTGGCGAAGAGAGGGACAGTGTAAAGGTTATCAACAGGAATATCAAAGAAACCTTGAACTTGAACGGCATGCAAATCAAGGGTCAGAACACGATCAACTCCTGCCTTTACCAACATATTTGCTACCAGTTTTGCCGTAATTGGTTCACGAGGAGCAGCTGTACGGTCTTGACGAGCATAGCCAAAATATGGCATAACGACATTAACAGAATTAGCGCTGGCACGATTGCAAGCATCCACCATGATGAGAAGTTCCATTAAATGATTATTGACAGGGAAACTCGTTGACTGAATGATAAATACATCAAAACCACGTACACTTTCCTCAATGTTAACTTGAATTTCTCCATCTGAGAATTGACGTGAGGATAATTTTCCAAGGGGAACACCAGCAGCTTTAGCAATTTTTTCGGCTATATCGTGATTGGAATTTAGTGCAAATAACTTCATCTGTGTTTTATCCGTCAGTATATCCATCATAACTTATTAAGTCTCCTTTTGATTTCTACACTCCATTTTATCAAAAAATAAGTAAAATTTCAGCTTTTTATTCATAAGTTTTGAGCAAATCTTGCAACTTTAGGTTTTGCATATTTATAATGGATATGATGAGCTTGTAAAAAGTGGTCGAATTGTTTTTTTCCAATTTTAGCATCTGTTACTTCGAGTTCCAATTCGTAATCTATTGTATTAAAGAAATGGTTTTCGTCAAGTGCTATTAAGCCGATGCTGCTTTCTTTTTCGTAACGAGTGGTTGTCAAACTCCCTAGAAGTTGTAGTTCATTGAGTTTGATAGGAGTGTGGATTAGTAGGGTGTGTATTTCTCCTTTTGGTAGCACACATTCATTGATGAAGAGATGACTTTCTGCTAAAGTAAGTGATTGATTGTATTCCATATTACCGACCTGCTGAGGAATTTTCAATGTTAACTCAGCACGATTTTCAAAAGTACGAATCCGAAGTGCCATTTTTGCATCTCGAATTGAAAAGTCAGGTGTATCAATATAGTAGTTTGTCTGCTTAATAGGTTTTACATCAGCAAATAGTGGCAATAGTTGTTGGTACTCATTTTTTGTCAAAAGTGTTTTGTATTCAATTTCCAAATGATTCATTTTCCAATCCTTTTCTTTTGTTTGAAAGCGATTTATGTTATAATAAGTATTGTGTTTATTTTATAAAAAAAAGAGTAAAATGACAAGGTGAGTGTATGCAATTAGAGTGGGAAGAGTTTCTGGATCCTTATATTCAAGCGGTGGGCGAATTGAAAATTAAGCTGCGTGGGATTCGTAAACAGTATAGAAAACAAAAACAGCATTCTCCGATTGAGTTTGTAACGGGGCGCGTGAAACCAATAGAAAGCATTAAAGAAAAAATGGTTTTGCGTGGAATTAGAGAGGAAAATCTAGCGCAAGATATGCAGGATATAGCAGGTTTGCGCGTGATGGTCCAATTTGTGGATGATGTAGAAGAAGTTTTGGATGTTTTGCGAAAACGTCATGATATGCGGATTATCCAAGAGAGAGACTATATTAAAAATCGTAAAGCTAGTGGTTATCGCAGTTACCATGTTATTATTGAATACCCCGTTGATACCATTAAGGGGAGCAAAACGATTTTAGCAGAAATTCAAATTCGTACTCTGTCCATGAATTTTTGGGCAACAATTGAACATTCGCTGAATTATAAATACAAAGGTGAGTTTCCAGATGAAATTAAGAAACGTTTAGAGATTACAGCAAAAATTGCCTATCAATTGGACGAGGAAATGGGGAAGATTCGTGATGATATTCAAGAAGCGCAAGCTTTATTTGACCCAATCAGTCGCAAATTGAATGATGGCGTAGGAAATAGTGACGATACAGATGAAGAATACAGGTAAAAGAATAGGGATTATCAGTAATCGCAGACGGCAAAGTCAAGAAATTTGTCGCCAATTGAAACAGAAACTAAAACAAAATCACTTTATTTTGAATGATAATAATCCTGATATTGTCATTTCCATCGGTGGAGATGGGATGCTTTTATCAGCTTTTCATAAATATGAAGATCAGTTGGATAAAGTTCGTTTTGTTGGTGTTCACACAGGACATTTAGGATTTTATACGGATTATCGAGATTTTGAATTGGACAAATTGATTGATAATTTAAAATTAGATACTGGTGCGAAAGTATCTTATCCGATTTTAAATGTTAAGATTTTCCATGGAAATAATGAAATTTGTATAAAGCGCGCTTTAAACGAAGCAACGCTCAAGCGTTCTGGACGAACAATGGTTGCTGATGTAATTATCAATCAAGTACATTTTGAGCGCTTTCGTGGTGATGGTATTTCCGTGTCAACTCCGACAGGAAGTACAGCTTACAATAAATCATTAGGTGGAGCTGTTCTGCATCCAACGATTGAAGCTCTTCAGATTGCAGAAGTTGCAAGCTTAAATAATCGTGTATTTCGAACCTTAGGCTCCTCAATTATCGTTCCTAAGAAAGATAAAATTGAAATCGTGCCGACTTGGAATGATCGACATGCGATTTCAATTGACAATCAGAATTTTATCATAAACAATATTTCTAAAATTGAATTTCAAATTGATCAACATAAGATTAACTTTCTTGCTACACCAAGTCATACTAGCTTTTGGAATCGTGTAAAGGATGCTTTTATTGGCGAGGTGGATGAATGAGGTTTGAATTTGTTGCAGATGAACATGTGAAAGTCAAAACCTTTTTAAAAAAACATGAAATTTCTAAAAGTTTACTTGCAAAAATTAAGTTTTCTGGTGGAAGTATTCAAGTCAACGGCAAGAAACAAAATGCAATTTACTTGTTAGACGTTGGCGACAAAGTTGTGATTGATATTCCGGCAGAAGAAGGATTTAGTAGTCTATGTGCAGTAGAAAAAGAATTGGATATTGTATACGAAGATGAACATTTTTTGATTTTAAACAAGCCCGCTGGTGTGGCTAGCATTCCTAGTGTGAATCATTCTAATACAATGGCTAATTTCGTGAAAGCTTATTACATTTCTAAGCATTATGAAAATCAGCAAATTCATATTGTGACACGTTTAGATCGTGATACGAGTGGTCTGATGTTGTTTGCAAAGCATGGTTATGCTCATGCAAGATTGGATAAGCAATTGCAAAAGAAAGTAATCGAAAAACGTTATTATGCTTTGGTTAAAGGTTCTACACCGTTAAAGTCTGAAGGAGATATTATCGCTCCTATCGCACGAGAAGATAGGAGCATTATTACACGCTGTGTAGCAAAAAATGGGAAATATGCTCATACAAGTTATAAAGTTCTTGCGCACTATGGTGACATTTATCTCGTAGATATCCATCTTCACACAGGACGAACACACCAGATTAGGGTTCATTTTTCTTACATTGGTTTTCCACTTTTAGGAGATGATTTGTATGGCGGTAGCCTGACAGATGGTATAACGCGACAAGCTCTTCATTGTCATTCGCTGCGTTTTTACAATCCCTTTCATAAGGAAGTGGTGAATAAATCGAGTCCTATTCCGGAAGATTTCCAAGCAGTGATTCAAAAATTAAGCAATAAAAAGGAGTAAAACATGAAAATTTTTGAAACAATTCGTGAAACACTTCAAGATAAAGAAGTAAAAATTGTCTTACCAGAAGGCGAAGAACCACGTATTCTTCAAGCAACAAAACGGTTGGTAAAAGAAACAAGTATTATCCCTGTTTTATTGGGGAATCCTGAAAAAATTCGAATTTATCTTGAAATCGAAGGCGTGACAGAAGGTTATGAAATTATTGACCCTCAAAATTGTTCTTGCTTTGAAGAAATGGTTTCGGCTTTTGTTGAACGCCGTAAAGGAAAAATTACGGAGGAAGAAGCTCGTAAGCTATTGAAAGAGGATGTTAATTATTTTGGTGTCATGCTCGTTTATCTTGGAAAAGTGCAAGGGATGGTTTCTGGTGCAATTCACTCTACTGCAAGCACAGTTCGACCTGCTCTTCAAATTATCAAAACCCTTCCTTGGGTTTCTCGTACATCAGGTGCTTTTCTAATGGTTCGTGGTGATGAACGATATGTTTTCGGCGATTGTGCAATCAATATTGATCCAGATGCTAAGACATTAGCAGAAATTGCTATTAATTCAGCATTAACTGCACAAATCTTTGATATTGACCCAAAGGTGGCCATGCTTAGTTATTCAAGTAAAGGATCTGGATTTGGTGAAAAAGTTGATAAAGTTGTTGAGGCAACGAAACTTGCGCAGGAAATGCGACCAGATTTGGCTATTGACGGAGAATTACAATTTGATGCAGCCTTTGTACCTAAAACCGCAGAGTTAAAAGCTCCTGGCAGTAATGTAGCTGGCCAAGCGACTGTTTTTATATTTCCTGGTATCGAAGCTGGAAATATCAGTTATAAAATGGCAGAGCGCCTAGGTGGATTCTCTGCAGTCGGTCCTATTTTGCAAGGATTGAATCACCCAGTAAATGATCTTTCACGTGGATGCAATGCTGATGACGTTTATAAATTGACATTGATTACTGCCAGTCAAGCCGTTGCTCATTATTAGGAAATGACAAAGAATCCAGAGTTCACTTTCTGGGTTCTTGTTTTATTTTATGATATACTAAATTCATGTTAGATTTGAAGAAATACGGAATTGAAATGTGGGAGGATGAAAAAATTACATCCTTTCGCCAAAAGTTACTAACGTGGTATGATGAAAATAAACGTGATTTGCCTTGGCGGAGAAGTAATAATCCTTATCATATCTGGATTTCAGAAATTATGCTTCAGCAAACACGGGTAGACACGGTCATTCCTTACTATGAGCGCTTTTTGGATTGGTTTCCGACGGTCAAAGATTTGGCAATCGCACCAGAAGAACGCTTATTAAAAGCATGGGAGGGACTAGGGTATTATTCACGAGTGCGCAATATGCAAGAGGCGGCTCAGCAGATTGTGGCAGAGTTTGAGGGTGAGTTTCCTCACACTTACGAAGGAATTTTCAGTCTTAAAGGGATTGGTCCTTATACAGCAGGCGCTATCGCTAGTATTGCTTTTGGATTGCCAGAGCCAGCTGTTGATGGAAATGTGATGCGAGTTTTGAGTCGTTTGTTTGAGGTGAATTTAGACATCGGTATTCCAGCCAATCGGAAAGTTTTTCAAACTATGATGGAAATGTTGATTGATCCCGAAAGGCCAGGAGATTTTAACCAAGCCCTGATGGATTTAGGTTCAGATATTGAAGCTCCGGTGAATCCCCGACCAGAAGATAGCCCTGTAAAGGAATTTAGTGCTGCTTTCTTACATGGAACCATGGAGAAGTACCCTATCAAAGCTCCTAAGAAAAAACCAGTTCCAGTTTATTTATATGGTTTGATTATCCAAGATGCTCAAGGACGGTTTCTTTTGGAAAAAAATGAGACTAGCGGCCTTTTGGCCGGATTTTGGCATTTTCCTTTAATTGAAGTAGGTGAATTTCCTGATGATGAACAGTTATCGCTTTTTGAAATAGCTGAAAATCGAGTTTCATTTGACTTATCTCCCAAAGAAAGCTTTGAACAGGATTATGATGTAGTAGTGGATTGGCAGTCAGTACACTTCCCACAAATTCAGCATGTTTTCAGCCATCGTAAATGGCAGATTCGTTTATTCTATGGTCGGGTAGTCAATGTAGCAAAAGACCCCCAAAAAGGGCAAGTGTTATGGCTACATTCGGATAACTTTTCCGATTATCCATTTGCTAAACCTCAGCAAAAGATGTGGCAAACTTTCCAAAAAGCAATAAACAAAGGAAATAAAAAATAATTTTAGAATATGTATTCGTTCACTGGATGAGCTAGAAAAGCTATTAAAAACGATATCACTACAATAAACGCATTAAATTAAAAGGACTTAGCTCTGTGCAATACAGAACTAAATCCTTGGTTTAAATAAGAGCCTAACTTTTAGAGGTCAGTACACTTGAGTGTCTCCGCTTTTTTATAAATTAGCAAATTTCTTGATTTCATCAGCCGTCATAGAAGAGTCACATCGAACAATCACATGACCATTTTCTGTATGTAAAAATCCTGGTACAGTTGGGATTTTATATTCGGAACGGAAAGCTAGGAGTTCTTCTAGATTATTAGGTTCTTCACTATTAATAAAGAAAATATGTGCCTGAGTTTCAGTAACGACCTTAGCCAGTGTAGTTGCGAATTTCCGACAGTAAGGACATGTTTTTCGGCCAATGAAAAATGTAGCTGTTTCCTTGTTTGCAATAGCTTTTCGAGCACGACTAACAGTTGTAACTTCTAAGTTTTTAATGTCTTGTGTAAATTGTTCCATAAAGTTTCCTCATTTCATTTGTTCATTCTAGTATGCCATAAATATGAAAATAATGCAGAGATTTGAAATGAAAACGGAAACTAGACTATTGAGAAGGCGTGAGGTTAAGAGCCTAAAATTAAAAATATTAAGTTCCTCATCTTACTTCTATGCGGATGATATTTAAGCTCTATTACCAAGTTCTATCCCCACGCTAAAAACACTGTTTTAGTATATTATTTTTTGTGATAAAAAAAAGTCGGAGTCTGAGACATTATGTTTCAGACTCCGACTTTGAAGTTTGTAGAACTGAAATTTCGAAGCAAAACGATTCCGCTTTTCTACTTATTTTACAAAGTTAGTGATCTCTGCTTCAATTGCATCAATTTTTGCTTGAGCGTCTTGGCTGGACTTCCCAACAACGGCAATATAGAATTTGATTTTTGGCTCAGTTCCTGAAGGACGGACTGCAATCCATGAACCATCAGTAAGCGTGTATTTTAATACATCGCTAGGGGGTGTTGTAAGGGCAGTGACTGTTCCATCAGTAGTAGTGGCAGTCTGAGCTTTGAAATCCTCTGTAACTGCAATAGCAGTAGCGTTGAATTCTTTTGGTGCATTGGCACGGAACTTGTTCATGATCGCTTTGATTTGTTCAGCGCCATCAACACCAGACAAAGTAACTGAAATCGTCTTTTCAGCATAATAACCATATTCTTGGTAGATTTCTTCGATTCCGTCTGCAAGGGTCAAGCCGCGTGAACGGTAGTAGGCTGCTAATTCGGCAACAACTAATACGGCTTGAATAGCATCTTTGTCACGTACAAATGGCTTAATTAGGTAACCAAAGCTTTCTTCAAAGCCCATCATATAAGTGTGATTGTGTTTTTCTTCAAATTCTTGGATCTTTTCAGCAATAAATTTGAAACCAGTTAAGACATTGAACATGGTTGCGCCGTAGCTTTCAGCAATCTTGGCTACAAGATCGGTAGACACAATAGATTTGCAAAGTGCTGCATTTGCAGGGAGTGTTCCAGCTGTCTTGTGAGCTTCCAAGATGTACTTAGCCATAATTGCACCAATTTGGTTTCCCGAAAGATTGCGATAGCTACCATCTTTCTGAAGAACTTCAACACCAACACGGTCAGCGTCTGGGTCAGTTGCAACAAGGACGTCTGCACCAACTTTACGACCTAATTCTTCAGCGAGAGAGAAAGCAGCTTGGTTTTCTGGGTTTGGTGATTTGACAGTAGAAAAGTCTGGATCTGGCACACATTGAGCTTCAACAACCTGAACAGAATCAAAACCAGCTTGGGCAAATGCTCGACGTGCTAACATTTCGCCTGTACCGTGAAGCGGAGTATAGACGATTTTCATGTCTTTGCCGTATTCTTTAATCAATTGTTGGTTGATGTTGACGTCTTTAACTTCCTTGAGATATTCAGCATCAATAGTTTCACCAATAACTTCAATCAAACCGGAAGCTTTTTCGGATTCAACATCAGCTACTTCAATAGTAAATGGATTTTCAATGGCACGAATATAAGCTGTTAGAGCATCAGCGTCATGAGGTGGCATTTGACCACCGTCTTCGCCATAAACTTTATAACCATTAAATGGCGCAGGATTGTGGCTTGCAGTAATCATGATACCAGCAAAAGCTTTTAAGTGACGAACTGCAAATGATAATTCTGGTGTCGGACGGAGACTTTCAAATACATAAGATTTAATGCCATGTTTTGCTAAAACCGCAGCGGATTCAAAGGCAAACTCTGGTGAGAAATGGCGAGAGTCATAAGCAATAGCGACACCGCGTTTTTTGAAATCCTCACCTTTTTCATCAATCAAACGTGCTAAACCTTCAGTTGCCTGACGAACGACATAAATATTGATACGATTTGTACCTGCACCAATCAAGCCACGCATACCAGCGGTACCAAATTCAAGATTTGTATAAAAAGCATCTTCTTTTGTCTTTTCGTCCATCGAATCCAATTCTTTACGAAGGTAGTCTGGAAGTTTTGCAAAATCAAACCATTTTTTGAAATTCTCTTGGTAGGTCATTGTGAAATCTCCTTTTAAAAGTATGGAAGCTTATGAAAAATTAGCGAAAATAGAAAATACCATTGTTTGTTTAGTGAAGTCATAGATAAATTCTTTTTCTCTTTCTTTTCAGCTTTCTGCATTGATTAACCGTTTTCATTATAGCATTTTTTCATAAAAAAATCACGTTTTCACGTGATTATTTTCTAACTTTTTCAAGAGCTGGAATGATGGCAACTGTCAGAATAGCAGAAATAATCATTTCAGCAATGGAATTGGTAGAGATGACAGAAGCAAGTAGCAATTGAATATTTCCGTTATAAACATTTGAGAATAGTAGGAAGATACCTCCTAAAACAAAAATAGTATTTGTCAACGAACCAATTGCTCCAGCTAAAATAAGCCCAGTCTTATTTTTTAGATATCTATAAACAAAATAGGGTGTGATCCCGATTAAAATTCTCGGTATAAGAGCAATGATAAGAGAATAGATATTTCCATTAGGGACAAATGGGCTAAATAGATAGCTTGTTGGCAAGAGTACAATTGTATTAGTGATTAGACTAATGACTCCCATTAAAGCGCCTAAAAGTGCCCCAACTTTTGGTCCATAAAGGATACTGGCAATAATAACTGGAATATGAACAATCGTTGGTTTAATCGGGACAGGAAATAAGTTAAAAATCACCGAACTCAATAGATGAATGACTAACATAATAGCAAAAAAGATAGCAATTTGAGCAATATTAGATTGTTTCTTCATAAATGATTTCCTTTACTTTTTCCATAATTGTTTCTACAGAAGCGAGAGCACCAATTCCTTTATCACCGCAAGCTAATATAGTTTCTCTAGGCCGAATGATGTGCCAGCCATATTTCTCTAATTTAGATAGATTGTCTTGAGTGATTGGATTTTCATACATTTTTGTGTTCATAGCAGGGGCCAGTACTTTTTTGACTGTTGTAGGCAAAGCAAGAGCAGTGCTTGTTATCATATTGTCTGCAAAACCATTTGCTAATTTTGCGATTGTATTAGCTGTTGCAGGTGCAACTAAGAAAAGATCTGTTTGCTTAGCAATTTCAATATGATTGACTTTGTTTGGAGCAAGTTCGTCCATGACATCCGTATGCACGATATGTTTCGACAATACCTGCAATGTCAATGGGGGAATGAAATTTATAGCTGCTGAAGACATCAGAACAGTTACATCTAGATTGTTTTTTGTGAATTGGTTGGTCAAATCGGCAGCTTTATATGCAGCAATACTTCCTGTGACAGCTAATGTAATATGTTTCATAGATTGTCCTTTGTGTGAGTGTGTGTTACGAGTTGTTGAGCAATTTCTTCTTTAGTATCGACTTTTATAACAGAATTTATTTTGACTAGGTAAGCATGATGTTGATTATCGGAGATATCAGACAAGTCATTTGCCACAATGATTTCAGCTTGATTTTTAGTAAGACTGGCACGAGCAACAGTCAGTAATTCTTCCTTAGAAACATCAACTAAGAGTTTAAAACCAATCAGGCGGATATTGGGATTCCATTTTTTTACTTGACTGATAATTTTCGGCGTTTGTTTAAGAAAGAGCACTTGGTAATTATCCTTTGATGAAATCTTGCTTTGTTTATTGGTCTTATTTAAAAATTCTGTTAAATCTTGAGATGTAGTGATTTGCTCAAAACCTGTCATATAAATCGGCGTGTAGTCAGAAACGGCCATTGAGTGAATCAAAACGTCGTGAGTTTTGACTAGAGGTTTCATCATTTCAAATAGTTCTTGCACATTCTCAATAATTTGAATTGTTAAATTCGGATGAGCAGCAGGTTTGATAGCGTTCCGTGTAGTGATTAAAGTAACCTGATCACCTTGTTCTAAAAAACTGTCCGCAATCAGTGCACCGAGTTTTCCTGTGGAATGATTCGTAATAGAGCGAACTTGATCGATTTTTTCGCTCGTTCCGCCAGAAGTAATCAATAGTTTCATGACTAAATTTTACACAAAAAAAGTTAATTCGTAAATAAAAAAATGTTTTCCGAACGTTTTTAAAAATTTAACCGTTGAAAATGTTTGTTTTCTTTATTTTTGATATAATAATACTATAAAAACTGGAGGATTCCAAATGAAAACGGATATAGAAATTGCTCAAAGTGTTGACTTACAGCCAATTGCTAGTGTGGTAGATAAAGTTGGAATTGATTATGACGATTTGGAACTCTACGGCAAGTATAAGGCTAAATTATCTTTTGACAAGATTCAGGAATTAAAAAAGAACCCAGTTGGTAAGCTGATTTTGGTAACAGCGATTAATCCGACACCTGCTGGAGAAGGAAAATCAACAATTACCATTGGTTTAGCAGATGCTCTTAACAAAATCGGAAAGAAAACCATGATTGCGATTCGAGAACCGTCTCTTGGGCCAGTTATGGGAATTAAAGGTGGAGCTGCTGGTGGTGGTTATGCACAGGTTCTACCAATGGAGGATATTAACCTGCATTTCACAGGAGATATGCATGCGATAACCACTGCTAACAATGCTCTTTCTGCTCTGATTGACAATCATCTTCATCAAGGAAATGATTTAGGAATTGACCAACGGCGTATCATTTGGAAACGTGTGGTAGACTTGAATGATCGTGCTTTGCGACATGTGACAGTTGGCTTGGGTAGCCCGGTTAATGGAATTCCACGGGAAGATGGTTTTGATATTACTGTTGCATCTGAAATCATGGCTATTCTCTGCTTAGCGACAAGCATTGAGGATTTGAAAGAACGTTTAGCTAATATCGTTATTGGATACCGTTATGATCGAACGCCTGTTTATGTCCGAGATTTAGAAGTAGAAGGAGCTCTTGCTCTTATCTTGAAAGATGCTATTAAGCCGAATTTGGTTCAGACTATCTATGGAACGCCTGCTTTTGTTCATGGAGGACCATTTGCTAATATTGCACATGGCTGTAATTCCGTTCTGGCAACGACAACAGCCCTGCATCTGGCAGACTACACAGTAACTGAAGCTGGCTTTGGTGCGGATTTAGGGGCTGAGAAATTCTTAGACATCAAAACACCAAATCTTCCGACCTCTCCGGATGTTGTGGTTATTGTTGCGACTCTCAGGGCCCTGAAAATGAACGGTGGTGTCGCGAAAGAAGTTTTGACCGAAGAAAATGTGGAAGCAGTGCGGGCTGGCTTTGCCAATCTTAAACGGCATGTGGAAAATATCCGTAAATTTGGCATTCCAGCTGTCGTAGCAATCAATGAGTTTGTTTCCGATACAAAAGCTGAAATTGCTGAGCTGAAAGCACTTTGTGCTCAAATTGATGTACCTGTGGAATTGGCTAGTGTCTGGGCAGATGGTGCTGACGGTGGATTGGCTCTTGCGGAAGTTGTGGTCAAAACGATTGAAACGAGACCCGCCAAGTATACTCGACTCTATGATAATAATTTGACAGTTGAAGAAAAAATCGAGAAAATTGTCAAGGAAATCTATCGTGGAACAAAAGTTAATTTTGAAAAGAAAGCAAAAACTCAAATTTCTCAAATTGTCAAGAACGGCTGGGATAGGCTGCCAATTTGTATGGCCAAGACCCAGTACAGTTTTTCAGATAATCCAGCCCTGCTTGGAGCGCCGGAAAATTTTGTGATCACCATTCGTGAAGTCGTTCCAAAAATGGGCGCAGGTTTTATTGTCGCCCTGACTGGTGATGTTATGACGATGCCAGGTTTGCCAAAACGCCCTGCAGCTCTCAATATGGATGTAGCAGCAGATGGAACTGCTATTGGACTGTTTTAAAATAACAAGGTTCGCAAGAGCCTTTTATTTTTGAATTTGGTAAACTATGTATAGTTGTATAAGCTTAAACAAAAAGGTTGGAAGGAAAGATTCGTTAGGATGAATATTAGATTAGCTCATAAATCTGATGTTGCAGCCCTTGTAGCGCTCGACGCTCCTTATGTAGAAAATACTGCTATGACATTTGAATGCCAGCTTCCCAGCACCGAAGAATTTATCAATCGCATTGAAAAGACATTGGGAAACTATTTTGATCTAGTAGTAGAAGAGGAAGGATTATAGTAGGCTATGCATATGTTTCGACTTATGATGATCGAGAGGCCTACAATTGGGCGGCTGAATTGTCAGTTTATGTAGCTAGTGAGAGTCGTGGTCGTGGGGTGGTAGCTCTCCTTCTATGATGAATTGGAACTGCTTATTGAATAGTAAGGCATTGTCCATTTTCTAGCTTGTATTGCCCTGCTGAATGATGCCAGTATTTCTTTCCATAAAAAACGTGGTTACCAGCAAGTGGATCATTTTCCCAAAATTGGTTACAAATTTGGGAAAATGGCACGATAACAACGTGGTTACAGAAGAGTTTGGATAAACCAGAAAAATTAATTAAATTAGTCAAAAATGTGGGTGTTGAAAATGAACGGTAGTTTGAATGTAGAAAACATTTTTCAAGAATTAAAAGAAGTAGCTAACAGTGATGATGCAGTTCACATGAAGGCGTATATGAAAAATCAGTTTGAATTTTTAGGAGTAAAGACACCTATTAGGAGGAAAATTTCTAAAATAGTTTTTAAGAAAAATCACAACTCTACGATAGATTGGGATTTTATCAATCGGGCTTGGGAGAATCCCTATCGTGAAATGCAATATGTGGTGCTGGATTATTTACAACTAAAACAAACATCTTTAGCCTCAAACGATTTAACAAAGGTAAAGGAATTAGCACAAACAAAACCTTGGTGGGATACGATTGACTTTTTGAGCCATTTGGTAGGTTATATTTGTTTACACTATCCTGAGACAAAGAAAATAGTATTGGATTGGAGTACGGATGAGGACATTTGGTTACGCCGATTGGCTATCGAACACCAATTACTTCAAAAAGAGCAAACGGATGTTCTGTTGCTGGAGCAAATCCTTCTCAACAATCTAGATCAGACGGAATTTTTTATCAACAAAGCCATTGGTTGGGCGCTACGTGATTATTCAAAGACTAACCCTGATTGGGTGCGAGATTTTATCCAAATGCATAAAGAGGGTCTGACATCTCTCAGTATCAGGGAAGGAAGTAAGTATTTGTAAAGGTATATAAAGTCTCGATTTATTGATGAGTGCTTTTGATAATAGTAAAACGCCTTAAATTACGTTTAGAGCGTTGCGTAATGTTAAATATTCTTTTGTTCTAAATGATGGATACGATTATATCTAGTATAATGGACGATAATAATGGTTAAAATAGCAGTGACTGTCCAGATAGCATATTGATGAATGAAGCGTGTGAGAACTCCAGTGAAAATAGCTCCTCCGATGAAACTGGCAACAATCATAGAGTAATTAACAGCCTGTCTTTGAATAATATGTCTACGCTCTTTAAAACGAATATACTCGTACCAAGCAGTGACCATTTTCCGATAATTTCCTGAGGTCATCATAATCATGTAGGGGTGAGACTCGACTTTTGAGCCTGTATAAGTTAACATGACCATTCCTGTAGAGGTTGCAAATAATATCACCCAGATAAAATAATGAGAGTGAAAGAACGGAAAGAGGAAAGTGATGAGAGTTAACGGTAAGATTCCCCAAGTACGCCAATGTGAACTTTGAGCCTGTTCTTTAAGTAGAATACCAAGGATAAAACCAAAAGTAAAGAAGACAAGTGAAAGAATGCGATAAGCCGTCTTTACGGTTGGACCATCCCAGTCGGCTACAATTAAAAGAATATTCCCTGTTTGGGTTGCGATTAGCGTACTAAATTGCATATGCGAGAAAACATCAAGGCAGCCACCTACAGCACCAAGTAAGAGAGCCATTATTCTCGTATCCTGAGGCATAAGGACAGGCTGTTTTGTTGTATCCATAACTTTTTATCCTCCTAAAATTATTTTACTCTTTTAAAATGTTAATTTCAAATGTGGAAGGAGTTGAGAATGTAATAGTTTTTCTTGACATAATTTGATAAGTATAGTAAGATTGGTTCATGCGGTGAGTCGATAGGTGGCGCAAGCCACATATTGAGCATGGGAGGTCATATACGCAGGAGCGGACCTTGATGAGTTGTGTGAACCTGCTCATCACACGAAAGTGCCTTTAGTCCCCACTTTTAGTGGGGATTTTTTGTTTGTAGTAGATGACTTCTATTGAGGCACAAAGAGAATGAGGCCAGTATTCTCTTTTGATATGGTAATGCAATGATAATTTTCATTTTGTGATTCTGGAAAATTCGGAAACTAAGAGCTTGTCGTTTAATATCCTTGATGAGTTTATTAATAACCGTCAACTTGACATTTGAATAGATTCAAGGACGTTAGTGATGTAACTTTTGTAGGCCAAAAAGCTCTATAACTTTTGTATGGGATCTACCCACTACAGAAATTATAGAGCTAGGAAAAGACTGGCAAATGAATGAGTTGCAAATCGATTATATATATTTACTTTATTCCAGTCGCCCTTCTTTGCGATAGGCTTCGTCTGGTCGCCAATTCCAATTGGCTTCGAAGTGGTGCAGAAGTTCAAAGCTAGCTGCAGGCCCCATAGTACCTGATTTATAATGATGAAGAGGAACTTCATTGTTTGCCCACAAGGCTTCAATGCGATCAATCAATTCCCAGCTAGAACGCACTTCATCCCAATGGCTGAAGTTCGTTGAGTCATTGTTTAACACATCGTATATGAGTTTCTCGTAAGGCTCTGGTGATGCACCAGAAGCGGTCGCATCTGTACGATAATCAAGTGTTAGCGGGGCTAAGCTAAACTGCTCACCTACTTCTTTGCCGTTCATGCTAAGAGAAAAACCTTCAGTTGGCTGAATGTAGATGGTCAACACATTTGGTTGGAGCGAGGAGCCAAAAATGGATTCCACTTGCTTAAAAACAATGTTGACATGAGTTCCTTTAGCAGTAAGACGCTTTCCAGTACGAAAGAAAAATGGAACCCCACGGAAACGCTCACTATCTACAAAAAACGCACCAGAAGCAAAAGTTTCTGTAGTAGATTCTGGATTAACATTTGGTTCGCTGCGATAGGAAATATATTTTTTTCCATCAACTTTGCCAGAAGTATATTGACCGCGAATAAAGAGTCTTTTCAGATCATTATCAGTAGGCTTATGTAAGTTCTTGAAAACCTTAATCTTCTCAGCTCGAATGTCATCTTTGGTGAATGCTTTTGGTTTGTCCATAGCAAGTAAGGACAGGAGCTGGAGTGTGTGATTTTGTACCATATCACGTAGAGCGCCTGAATGATCGTAATAGCCACCGCGCTCCTCCACGCCTAACTTTTCTGCAAAGGTAATCTGGATATTGTCAATATAATCACGATTCCAGATATTTTCGAAAAGAAGGTTGGCAAAGCGAATGGCAAAAATACTTTGAATCATTTCTTTTCCGAGGTAATGGTCAATACGGAAAATCTGGTCTTCGTCAAATGTTGCCAGCAAATCATCATTCAACCTGCTAGCAGAGGCAAGATCTGTACCGAAGGGTTTTTCTACAATTAAGCGTTCAAATCCTTTTCCATCAACAATTTGTTCAGATTTGAGGTGCTTGGCAATTGTTCCAAAAAACTGAGGCGCCATAGATAAAAAGAACAATTTATTGTGTTCTGCGTGATAGTGGTCATTGAGACGATTTTGTAGTTTTCTTAATTCAATATAATGTTCGGTATCTTGTACATCGTGACTTTGGTAGTAGAAATGGCTAGCAAAGTCTTGCGCTTGCTCAGGGCTATCTGCTAGGTCTGTTATCGACTCTACTACAACAGATTCAAAATATTCCTTACTCCAAGGTCTGCGAGCCGTACCGATAACAGCAAAATGCTTAGACAGATTGCCAGATTTATACAATCTAAAAAGAGAAGGATAGAGTTTTCTTTTTGCTAAATCTCCACTAGCACCAAAAATTGTAATAATCAATTTTGAAGACATTTTGAATACCCATTTTCTAATATTTTATTTATTTTACCACAAATTGATTAAAATTTCTGATTTTTGATAGCTCGAAATAAAGAGTAAAAAAGATAAAAAATAAGGATAACAAGGACAGATAGAAGAAGAAAAACAAGGTGCACACCTGTTGTGGTATCAGGAGACTGATTGACGATGACAGCAGCAGTAGCTGTTCCTAAAGCACCGGCAAATGTTTGCGCCATTTGAAAAAGTGCTGTAGCATCGGGTGATTTTTCGCGACTAATTTGTGAAACAGATAATGCCATTGTGTTGTTGAACGCCATATTGCGCCCGATCGTGAAGAAAATATAGAGTAGAATGATAAATGGCAATGTTAGGGCTTTTGTAAAGGATGCAAAAACGAAGATAGCTAAGAAAAAGAGAATATTGCCACCATATAAGGAAAATTTGGGTCCTTTGTTATCATATAATTTGCCTAAGAAAGGTGCTGAGAAAGCTCCTAACATTATTCCAGGAAGTAACGCAAAACCAGATGCAGAAGTTGCTTGGTGTTTTACTAAAACCAAGAAATTAGGAATTAGAAAATTTGCTGATAAATTGGAAAATTGATAGAGGAAAAACGGAATGATTCCAAGTAAAATAGCTGGATTTTTCAAAATACGAATATCTAAAAAAGGATGTTCCACTGTTAAACTTCTCCAAATGAAAAGTAGAAGTGATAATAAAAAGATGATGACGAAGCTCCAATTAAAACTACCTTTTTCTAAGCTAGAAATGGCCATAATAGAAAAAGTAAGCGAGAGGGCAAGGAGTAAGAAAGAAATCCATTCAAAAGGGCGTTTCTTTCTATTGGGAGTATTTTCTAAAAAGAAAAATCCTAAAATGAAGGAGATGATCGGAATCGGCATGATGAATGTGTAAATCATATGCCAATCAAACAAACTAATCATAAAGCCGCTATAAGTGGGACCAATCGCAGGAGCTAGGCTTATAACGAGTCCAGACAGTCCCATGTAAAACCCGATTTGATTGCGCGGAATACGTTCTACGATAAGATTAAACATAAGTGGCGTGGCAATTCCAGTTGCTGAACCTTGCAAAATGCGGCCTAGCATGAGTAGGGCGAAATTTGGCGCAAGCATCGCTACACCGTTTCCTACTGTAAAAATAGCTAGGCTGGTAAAGAGAATTCTACGTTCAGACCAGTTGTGCGCTAGTGTGGCTCCTAGTGTAATTGTAAT
Source organism: Streptococcus intermedius SK54 = ATCC 27335 (assembly GCF_000413475.1). Taxonomy (GTDB): domain Bacteria; phylum Bacillota; class Bacilli; order Lactobacillales; family Streptococcaceae; genus Streptococcus; species Streptococcus intermedius. The sequence goes on from NZ_ATFK01000003.1 coordinate 245,326, forward strand.
GGAGACAGCGAGCAGGTAACCTGTCGTAATCCACTGCAATGTTCCAAGATCTGTATGAAACACTTTCATAAGATGCGGGAAAGTGACATTCATACTAGTTTCCGAAAGAATTCCAGCAAAAGTAATTAGAGTAGTGGCAAAAATCGATAGCAACGTTTTTCTTGAAACGACTTGGTTGTGATGTGACATAATAACTCCTAAAAATAAAAATCTTTCTGACTTTATCATAATTGCTCAGAAAAGAGCATAATAGGAGACCTAGAGAAATAGTTCTCAGGTCTTCTTTTGTTTATTCAATATGGATTAAAAGACACGATAGACATAAGGATTGCTAGGTTTCTCAACTTTTTTGAAACTATCTACTTCAAGTATTGGCAAGCTTTGTCCTAGTTGTTTATGGTAGCGAATCGTAATTTTCCCACTTGCTCTTATCCAGGTATTGTTTTCAAAATGTTCAGTATTTCCAGTTGTAAGAAGTCCATAAACCCCCGAATCGGCGATACAGTGAATAATACCAAAGCGGAACAAAAATTGACTTTTAGCATCACTTGGATCATTATAAACAAAACCGGTAAATTCTAGTCGTTTTCCAGCAAATTCATCTGGATAATCATAAAGAACTTCCATGACCTCCATGTAATTTTCATTCGTAACAGAGATGGTATCTTTTTTCAGATATTTTTTGGCGGCTGCTCGCATTTCTTTCTCATAAGCACTTTTAGTGAAATAAGTGCTGGTATCAGGTTTTAGGTACTGATTGGTAGTGCCTTCATCAGCTTGAATGTTTTTTGAACTGCCGTCAGCTAATGGGAAATGGTAACCTTTAGCAGAAACGGTCGTAGAGTCTAAACTGACTGTTGGAAAGAAGAGAGCAACCAGCAATGGTACGATGAGAAAAGCAATACTAGCAAATTTTGCCGAACGACTCGTCAGATGGCTGTGTACTTTCATTTTTTTCATCCAAACGATGAGCTGAACAATGGCTAACATAAAAGAAAGCACCATTGAAATATATGCCAAATAAGAGAAATGCATATTGATGTATTGGTTGAGTTTGCCAGAAAGTTGCAAATACATGGTAATTTCAAAATAACCAGCTAAAATTAGAAAACGAATCATAGCACTACCCCCACAAGCCAAGAATAAAGAACAACGACTAAACTAACAATTCCAATAAATTGCCAGATGAATCGTCCTTTGAGATAATTTTTCATCATGAGAATATTTTTTACATCTAACATTGGTCCAATGACGAGGAAAGCTAGAACTGGTGCTAATCCAAAACTAGAAATGAGTGAGCTTCCGATAAAGGCATCAGCTTCGCTACAAAGTGAGAGAAGAAATGCAAGCACCATCAATAATAGAATAGCCATAAGTGGTGTTGCACTAATGGAAGTCAGAATGCGTGTAGGAACATAGACTTGAACGATACTGGCAAAGAGACAGCCAAAAACTAAATAGCGACCAGTATCGAAAAATTCGTCAATAGATTGCACAAATACTTGGAATACTTTCTGGCTTTGACTTAAATGAGAAAAATCATGTTCATGCGGAATGATTCGATTTTCTTTTTGAATATTTGCAGTATTGAGAAAGCCAAAGAAGATTCCTAGAACAATTGCTACAACAACAGATCCAAAAGCTCTGAGTAACGCCATTTTAAAGGAATTTCCAAAAGCAGAGTAAGTTGCAAAGAGAACGATAGGATTGATAACTGGCGCCGTCACCATAAAAGGTACGGCTGTATAACTTGGCACTTTCTTTTCCAAAAAGCGATTGATAATGGGGACAATTCCACATTCGCAGGAAGGGAAAATAAATCCTATAAAAGTACCAAAGAAAATCCGCCCCCATTTATTTTTAGGTAGATAGCGATAAACTTTGTCTGGTGTGATATAAACCTCTATAAAACCTGAAATAATGCTCCCAATCAGCACAAAAGGCAGTGCTTCAATAATAATGGAGAGGAAAATCGCACCGGCTTGCAGCACATTAGGCGGCAGTTGATGGAAAAAGTTCATGACTTTTTAGCCTTTTGTTCTTTTTTAATCTTTTTTTCTTTTTCATCAGGAAATTCTATTTTTTCGATTTTAGGTAACGTTGCAAATTCTTCAAACATTTTATCTAAATCATCTGAACGTGTAAATTTAATAGCCATAGTAGCCTCCTTTTTCTTTTTTACTATTATACTATCATTTTGAAGATTATGGTGAAATAAAGTTGTGTGAATTATTTTCCCCTATGTAATAAAGTTTGGAATATGGTATAATACTTTTTATGGAAACAAATATTATTGAAATCGCACAAAGTTTAAATGTTAGTCAAAAACAAGTTGAAAAAGTTCTTGAATTGACAGCTGAAGGCAATACAATTCCCTTTATCGCTCGTTATCGGAAAGAAATGACGGGGAATTTGGATGAGGTAGAGATCAAAGCAATTCTTGATTTGGATAAAAGCCTGACAAATCTCAAAGAACGTAAAGAAACAGTGTTAGCTAAGATCGAGGAGCAAGGAAAGCTGACGGATAAATTACGTGCAGCTATTGAAGCAGCTGAAAAGTTGACTGATGTGGAAGAACTTTATCTTCCTTACAAAGAAAAACGTCGGACAAAGGCTACGATTGCGCGTGCAGCAGGACTTTTTCCCTTGGCACGGCTTATATTGCAAAATGTTAGCAATCTACAAGAAGAAGCCATTGGTTTAACTAGTGAAGCATTTCCAACGGCAGAAGCGGCTCTATCTGGAGCTGTAGATATTTTGGTGGAAGCCATTTCAGAAGATGTCCAACTGCGTGCATGGACCTATCATGAAATACTGAAAAATTCAAGCATTGTTTCAACTTTGAAAGATGCAAATTTGGACGAAAAGCAAGTATTTCAAATTTATTATGATTTTTCTGAAAAAATTGCGGATATGCAAGGTTATCGGACTTTAGCTTTAAATCGGGGTGAAAAGCTAGGTGTTCTTAAAGTTGGCTTTGAACATAATGTAGAAAAAATCATTCGCTTTTTTGAGTTGCGGTTTAAGATTAAAAATAACTACATTCATGAAGCAATCCAACAAGCAGTGAAAAAGAAAATCATTCCAGCTATGGAACGTCGAATTCGAACAGAATTAACTGAAACAGCGGAAGATGGTGCTATTCAGCTATTTTCAGACAATCTTCGTCATCTGCTCTTAATTGCGCCACTCAAAGGGCGCGTAGTACTCGGTTTTGACCCAGCTTTCCGGACAGGAGCTAAGCTAGCAGTCGTAGATGCAACTGGAAAAATGCTGACAACTCAGGTTATCTATCCTGTTCCGCCAGCAAAAGCAGCACAAATTGAAGCTTCTAAGCAAGAACTGTCAGACTTGATTGAACAATTTGGCGTTGAAATTATCGCTATTGGAAATGGAACAGCTAGTCGAGAAAGTGAAGCGTTTGTTGCTGAAGTGCTGAAAACTCATCCCAATGTCAGCTATGTCATTGTAAATGAAAGCGGTGCATCTGTTTATTCAGCTAGCGAATTGGCGCGGCATGAATTTCCTGATTTGACCGTTGAGAAACGTTCGGCTATCTCGATTGCTCGGCGTTTGCAGGATCCGCTTGCAGAGTTGGTTAAAATTGATCCGAAATCAATCGGTGTTGGGCAATACCAGCATGATGTTAGTCAGAAGAAATTATCTGAAAGCTTGGATTTTGTTGTAGATACCGTTGTCAATCAGGTTGGCGTTAATATCAATACTGCAAGTCCCTCTCTTCTCTCTCATGTAGCAGGATTGAACAAAACGATTTCTGAAAATATTGTCAAATATCGTGAAGAAGAAGGTATGATTCATTCGCGTGAAGATATTAAAAAAGTGCCTCGCTTGGGTGCTAAAGCATTTGAACAGGCAGCAGGTTTCTTACGGATTCCCGAAAGTGACAATATTTTAGACAATACAGGTGTTCACCCAGAGAGTTATCCAGCTGTTGAGAAATTATTCCAAATGCTAGCAGTTAAAGACTTGAATCAAGATGGTCAGGAAAAATTACAGTCATTGGATGTAGCCAAGGTAGTTAACGACTTGGGAATAGGGGAAGCAACACTTAAAGACATCATTGCAGACTTACTCAAGCCAGGTCGAGATTTACGTGATTCGTTTGATGCACCAGTTCTTCGTCAAGATGTTCTAGATATAAAGGACTTACAAATTGGGCAAAAATTAGAAGGTGTTGTTCGCAATGTTGTTGATTTTGGAGCTTTTGTGGATATTGGTATTCATGAAGATGGCTTGATTCATATTTCGAAGCTCAGCAACAACTATGTCAAACATCCGAGTCAAATTGTCTCTGTCGGTGACTTGGTGACAGTCTGGGTAGATAAATTGGATATAGAAAGAGAAAAGGTCAATCTTTCCTTGGTGTCGCCACATGAATCTAACTAACTATGTTAGACAAGTTTCTTCAGAAGATTTTGGCAAGGAATTTCGTCATGAGGCTGTTTGGAACACACGCCTTCGATCAACAGGCGGACGCTTTTTTCAAAAAGATGGTCATCTTGATTTTAACTTCAAAATCTATGAACGGTTTGGTTTAGAGACTTTCCGAAAAATTGTTCGACATGAGCTGTGTCATTATCATCTTTACTTTGAAAAGAAGGGCTATCGCCATAGGGATCAGGATTTTAAAAACTTGTTGAAAAAGGTTGATGGGCTTCGTTATGCACCGGGTTTTGATTATCGTTCTACGGTCTTGATTTATCAATGTCAACAATGTCATATGTTCTATTCCAGAAAAAAACAAATCAATCCAAAACGGTATTGCTGTGGAAAGTGTCAAGGCAAGCTGAAATTTATCAGACAGCAGCAGTTTTAAACATTGATAATAAGAAATCCGCCTAAGGACGGATGGCATGATGGTTAAAATATGCTACACTAATTCTAGTATCAATGAAAGAGGCTGAATGATTATGAAAACACAATTCTATAAATTACGCCGAAATAGCGCTATATCAGGAGTCTTAGCTGGTTTGTCTGACAAATTTGGTTTGGATGTTGGTCTCGTTCGCTTTTTATTCGTTTTATTTACTATCTTTAACTTTGGCTTAGGGATTATCATCTATATCATCTTAGCAGCTGTGATGCCTTACAAGGAAGATGTGGAAGAAGAAATGTATGGAACAGGACCTCGTAAGCGCAAAGAAGCAGAAGCTATCAAAGAAGAAGATGGTTGGTTTTGGTGATTATAATAGAATAAGAGCTTGTTTATAGATGCAAAAAGGAGTTCATGCAATGGACTCTCTTATTTTTGAAGGAGAAGAGATGGAATATTGGGATGCTTATGATGAGTATCGGGAAAAAGTTGGATATAAATTGCTCAGAGGAGAAGAGATTCCAGAAGGGAAGTACCATCTTTGTGTCAATGTCTTTGTTCGTCATATAGATGGGGAATTTCTCCTGATGCACCGCAGTCCTAAAAAAGAGATTCATCCTAATTATTATGAGTTTGGTGCAGGAGGAAGTGTGCTGGCTGGTGAAGATAGCATGACCGCAGCCTATCGTGAATTGCGGGAAGAAACTGGTCTAATTCCTATAGAACTACAACTGATTGACCAAGTGACGTCATCTAATGATCGCTGTCATTTTGATTTTTATGAGGCCATCGTGGCAGAGAAAACGGTGAGGTATCAAGAGAGTGAAACGGATGGTCACGTCTGGTTGAAGTCTAGTGATCTTCGATATTTTATGGAGCGATATCCTGTATTTCAAAATCAAAAACAAATTGTAGAACAAATGATTCAGTCAGAGGACTGATGGGGACTACAGATGTTTGAATCCATTTTCTTTGCAAAATCAAAGATGAAACTCTCTTTTAGTCTGAAAATTTGCTATAATAGATAAAGAAATTATCAAAGGGGAAAAATATGGCTGTAAGGATCAAAGATCTATTAAATAAAGTCAGATTAAATGTGGTTTATGGTGATGAGAAAATGTTGGAAAAAGAGATTACAACATCTGATATTTCTCGTCCTGGACTTGAAATGACAGGCTATTTTGACTATTACACACCAGAACGTATCCAGCTAATGGGAATGAAAGAATGGTCTTACTTGATGAAGATGACCTCTCACAATCGCTATCAAGTTTTACGGAAAATGTTTGAACGAGACACTGTTATGATTGTGGCGCGTGATCTGAAAGTACCTGATGAGATGTTGAAGGCTGCGAAGGAAAACAAAATTGTTGTTCTCAGCAGTCATACACCGACAAGTCGTTTGTCAGGTGAAATTTCTAGCTATCTAGATTCACGTTTGGCTGAACGAACCAGTATTCATGGCGTTCTAATGGATATTTATGGCATGGGCGTTTTGATACAAGGTGATAGCGGAATTGGAAAAAGTGAAACTGGCTTGGAATTGGTCAAACGCGGTCATCGTCTGGTGGCTGATGATCGAGTAGACATCTATGCCAAAGATGAAATGACTCTCTGGGGTGAGCCAGCTGAAATTTTGCGCCATTTACTTGAGATTCGTGGCGTCGGGATTATTGATGTTATGAGCCTTTACGGAGCAAGTGCTGTAAAAGATTCATCACAGGTTCAGTTGGCTGTTTATCTGGAAAATTATGATGTCAATAAAACATTTGATCGTTTGGGGAACAATGGTGAGGAGTTTGAAGTATCAGGTGTAGCGATTCCAAGAATCCGGATTCCTGTGAAAACCGGTCGAAATATTTCAGTAGTAATTGAAGCGGCAGCTATGAATTACCGCGCAAAAGAAATGGGCTTTGATGCAACGAAGACTTTTGAGGAACGCTTAACCAATCTTATTAGTAAAAATGAGGTGGCTCATGATTAATCCAATTGCATTTAAGATAGGGCCTTTTAGTATTCGTTGGTATGCGATTTGTATTGTGACAGGCTTGATTTTAGCTGTCTATCTAGCTATGAAAGAAGCACCAAGGAAAAAGATTATTCCAGATGACATTCTTGATTTTATTCTTGTTGCATTTCCTCTGTCGATCGTTGGGGCTCGCATTTACTATGTCATTTTTGACTGGAACTATTATGCTAAAAATCCTGCTGAGATTTTTGCTATTTGGCACGGGGGAATTGCTATTTATGGTGGTTTAATTACTGGAGCGATTGTCTTATATTTCTTCTCCCAACGAAAATTCATTAACACACTAGACTTTTTAGATATTGCTGTTCCAGGTGTAATGATTGCTCAAAGTCTTGGGCGTTGGGGCAATTTCTTCAACCAAGAGGCTTACGGAGCGATTGTTAAACGTTTGGATTACTTGCCAAGTTTTATTCGCAACCAAATGTATATTGACGGACATTATCGGCAACCAACTTTCTTTTATGAGTCGGTTTGGAATTTGTTAGGATTTGCTTTAGTGATGGTTGCGAGAAGAAAGAAAAACTTCCTCAAACGTGGAGAAATGACTGGATTTTATCTTATTTGGTATGGAATAGGTCGCATGGTGATTGAAGGCATGCGAACAGATAGTCTCATGTTTGCGGGCTTGCGTGTATCACAATGGTTGTCTGCTGTTCTAGTGGTCGCAGGAATTATTCTTATCATTTACCAAAGAAAAAAAGTAGATACCCCTTATTATTAAAAAGTTAGGAGAAAAAAATGCTTGAAATTGCTTATAGTTTAGTGGCCCTTGCTTTGATTACTTTGATTGTTTACACGATTTTCTTAGTCAGGAAAATCTCAACTGTCGTTGATGAAACAGAAAAAACAATTCAGGTATTGACAACGGATGTCAATGTGACACTCTATCAGACAAATGAATTGTTAACCAAAGTGAATGTTTTAGCAGATGATATTAACGGGAAAATGACAACAATTGATCCACTTTTCACTGCAGTTGCAGATTTGTCAGAGTCAGTTTCAGATTTAAATGATTCTGCTCGGCATTTGAGTAAAAAAGTCGCTACAGCAGGTAAAAATGGAGTGAAAGCTGGTGCAACTTTATCGGCTTTGCGTATGATTACTAAATTATTTAAAAAATAAGAAAGAAGGATTATTATGGGTAAATTTTCATCTATCCTTTTAGGAACAATCTCTGGTGCGGCTGCAGCAGTATTTCTCACCAGTAAAAAAGGAAAAGAAGTGACGGCTAAGGTTTCAGATTTCATGAATGAAGTTAAAGAAAATCCAGACGATTTTAAAGATCAGGTAGTGCAAAAAGCAAATCATTTCTCTAATCAGGCTGTAGAAGCAGTCAATCAAGCTAAAGAAAAGGTCGAGAGTGGAGAAATTACAGGTGAAACAGTTCTTGACTCTGTTAAAGAGGCAACGAAACAAGTAGTTGACTTTTCACAGGAAAAATTTAAGGAATGGAAAGAAAAAATGGAGACGGAGGAGATTTCCCCAGAAGATTTAAAAAAGTCTGCCCCAGAATCAGCAGAAAAAGAGACGACTTCTGAGGACATTGTTATTGATTTGACAAAAAAACAAGAATCAGAAAATGAAGATAAAAAAATTGAGGATTAACACCTCGATTTTTTTATCTGTTTAACTGATCAATTGCATCACAACAAAAATAGCACCTCTGAAAAAGTGGGTGCTTTATCTCAAAACTATTTATTTATTTTGCGACGAATAAACGCTTGTTGCCCTTTGACGCAAATCAAGCTAAGAGAAATTGCTAATGTAAAAGCAAAGAATGTATTTAATTTAACGGATAGGAATAAAAAACTAAATAAAACTGTCAAGATACAAAACGTAGCAATATTGACAAAAAATAGCAATTCTTTCAGATTTGGATTTGTTTTTGCTTCAGGGATATAATCTTGATAAAGGGGATAGCGTTCTTCTTCTAATTCTAAATAAGTGTAGTCTTCTTGGTAAGACTGATATTTTCTTGCGGTCATGTTCTCTCTCCTTACAGTACTCTCTTATTTTACCATGATTTTAATTAGATAAATATTACATAACGGTTACAAAAAGAATAAAAATGCTTTTCAAATTAAAAAATAGAAGTAAAATAGAAAATATGATATAATTTCACTATGGAAAAAATTATCATTACAGCAACTGCTGAGAGTGTGGAGCAAGTAAAAGAGCTTTTAAAAGCAGGTGTAGATCGCATATATGTTGGAGAAAAAGAGTATGGTCTTCGTCTACCCCATACTTTTTCTTATGATGAACTGCGTCAGATTGCAACTATTGTGCATGAAGCAGGCAAGGAGTTGACAGTTGCTGTCAACTCCTTGATGCATCAGGAAATGATGAATCAAATCAAGCCTTTTCTTGAGTTTTTAGTGGAGATTCAAGCAGATTATATAACGGTGGGAGATGCTGGTGTTTTTTATATATTAAAACGTGATGGCTATCCATTTAAGACGATTTATGATGCCTCGACCATGGTTGCTAGCAGTCGTCAAGTGAATTTTTGGGGACAAAAGGCAGGTGCTTCAGAGGCGGTTTTAGCACGCGAAATTCCATCGGCAGAATTATTCAAAATGCAAGAGATTTTAGAAATCCCTGTTGAAATTTTAGTCTATGGTGCGAGCGTCATTCATCATTCTAAACGACCACTGTTGCAGAATTATTATAATTTCACTCATATTAATGATGAAAAGAACCGTGAGCGTGATTTATTCCTTGCAGAGCCAAGCGATCCAGAAAGTCATTATTCTATTTTTGAGGATAATCATGGCACTCATATTTTTGCAAATAATGATTTGGATATGATGACCAAGTTGCGTGAATTGGTAGAACATGGTTTCACACATTGGAAACTAGAAGGAATTTATACGCCAGGACACAATTTTGTTGAAATTGCCAAACTTTTTGTGCAAGCGCGTGAATTGATTGAGCTCAATCAATTCACATCAGACCAAGCGTTCCTTTTGGATGAACAGGTTCATCAGTTACATCCAAAGAATCGTTTCTTAGATACTGGTTTTTATGACTATGATCCGGATCAGGTGAAATAAAGAATATAGGTGGTCACAATTGTGACTGCTTATTTATCTTTTAAATTCTGATTCCTTTAGCTTGCTTTCACGTCTTTTTTGCTATAAAATAAAAAGGCTAAGCAATAGAATTTAGAAAGAGCGAGATATGACAAAAACTTTAAAAAGACCAGAAGTTTTGGCACCTGCTGGAACATTGGAAAAATTAAAAGTGGCCATTCGCTATGGAGCGGATGCTGTGTATATTGGTGGACAAGCCTATGGTTTGCGTAGTCGTGCAGGAAACTTTACATTTGAAGAAATGGAAGAGGGCGTTCAATTTGCTCGCGAGCATGGCGCTAAAGTCTATGTAGCTGCGAACATGGTAACACATGAAGGAAATGAAGAAGGAGCTGGAGAATGGTTCCGGACTTTACGTGATATTGGAATTTCTGCCGTTATCGTGTCAGACCCAGCTTTGATTGCCATTGCTTGCACAGAAGCGCCAGGTTTGGAAGTGCACTTGTCAACACAAGCTAGCGCGACAAACTATGAAACGCTAGAATTTTGGAAAGATTTAGGTTTAACGCGTGTGGTTTTGGCACGTGAAGTTTCCATGGAAGAATTAGCAGAAATCCGCAAGCATACTGATGTTGAGATTGAAGCTTTTGTTCATGGAGCTATGTGCATTTCTTACTCAGGACGCTGTACCTTATCCAACCACATGAGTATGCGCGATGCCAACCGTGGAGGTTGCTCACAATCTTGTCGTTGGAAATATGATTTGTACGATATGCCATTTGGGCAAGAGCGCAAAAGCTTAAAAGGGGAAATTCCAGAAGAATTCTCCATGTCAGCTGTTGATATGTCCATGATTGATCACATTCCAGATATGATCGAAAATGGAGTGGATAGCTTGAAAATTGAAGGGCGTATGAAGTCTATTCACTATGTATCCACTGTTTCAAATTGTTATAAAGCTGCAGTTGATGCTTATCTTGAAAGTCCAGAAAAGTTTGAAGCGATCAAGCAAGATTTAGTAGATGAAATGTGGAAAGTAGCGCAGCGTGAGTTGGCGACAGGATTTTATTATCACACACCGACTGAAAATGAGCAACTTTTTGGAGCACGACGAAAAATTCCGCAATATAAATTTGTAGCAGAAGTGGTGGCTTATGACTCTGCCACACAAACAGCGACTATTCGACAACGAAATGTCATCAATGAAGGTGATCTAGTCGAATTTTATGGTCCTGGTTTCCGGCATTTTGATGGGGTAATTACAGATTTACATGATTCAGATGGGAATAAAATTGACCGTGCTCCAAATCCAATGGAATTGTTGACCATCTCCTTGCCGCACCCGGTTTATCCAGGCGATATGGTACGTAGTCGTAAAGAAGGACTGATAAATCTTTACAAAGAAGATGGAACAAGCGTCACAGTAAGAGCATAAAATCTACATTGAAAAGGGGAGATTATTAATTCTGCCTCTTTTTATTTGTAAAAAAATATTTTAAAAATTCGAATGTAAACGCTTGCTTTTTCGAAAAAGAAAGTGTACAATATAGTTGAAGAAAGATAAGAAAGGGATGATTCCAATGGGTATTGGAATGTTCATGCTTTAAATCGTTTATGATGTATTAGTTTCTATTTGCTAATTGTTTTTCTTAATTGGAGGTATTTGATAATATTTCTGAAGATGGCATGTAGTGGTTTGTAGAACTGCATCGCGTATCGAGAACGCAGTGAAAGAATAAATAAGAATATTATTTGATGTAGTCGATAAAAGCTTTTTAATGATTTTCACGCTTTGGTAAAAAACCACTATTGTTTTAGATGAATAAACTTGTTTTTGATATATTGTGGACAAGAAAATCATTCTTTAATAAAATAACGATGGAATCATCATAAGAATCTCTTTTCAGAAAGTTCTTTTCTGAAAGTCTATCTATCACTTATTAGCAAATAGAGACGGCTCCTAGCTTTCTGTAGAAATACAGTAACTAGGAGTTTTTTGTATGCTCTAAGTGGTAAGAGTTTGTAGAATCAGAAAAAAATTCAATATTTATAATGTTTAAGTAACTTAGAGAGTTGATTATTCAACTCTCTTTTTGTTTGTTTAAAACAAGTAGGAAAGGAGAAGTGTTGATGAAATATAAAAATCCCTTATTACTAGTTTTAAGAAATTAAGTCACATTATTTCAGTATTGACTATCCAAATATTTATTAAAGTATGAATGAAGAGTGATAGCTATGGAAAAAAATATTTTTTATGAACAGTTGATAAAGAGTGAACCATTAGGCTTCATTGACCCGTTCGCTGATTTAGGAGAATTTGATCGATTTCAGCTAAAGTTCAAAAGTCCAGTAAGAGAATTAGTAAATAAGTATTCAGGTGAACGCTATAGCCCACAATGGCAAAAGAAAATAGAAGAGATGAGAAGCCTCTACATTCAATATCAGATAAGTATTAGAGAAGATGATACAGAAAATACTTTTGAAACAAAAGTTAGAAAGCAATCTGATAAAGAGAGTTTTGAAGAAGATGTTATAACATACCTTAAATTAGGCTTTCGTTTTGCAGAAATCGAAAAAAAGATGAATCGATCTGCTAAACGACTGCGTAGTCAATGGAAACGTAGTCAATATGTAGAGACTCATCCTGCAGTAATCTATAATAAGCAAGATTTACAAGCTGGTTATGCAAAGTCAAAAAATTATTTACCAGGAAGTATGAAACTGAAAGGAGAATTATGATACAAGAAGAAATATTTATTTCTATGGAGAAGTCTTTAAAACAAGTAAAAAATAGTCTAGATCTGTATTATTCTTATTGTATGAGAGGTAGCTTGTATGCAAAAGCAATATCGGCAAGAAATATTAGGGCTGAAGTTAGCTCTTTGCTAGATAGAATAGGACTATTAAAAGATTGTGAATATATTCCTCGTTATGCTATCGTCGAACTCTCTAAACAATTAAAAAAACTTGTAAAGAGTTGTAGTTCATGGGAAGTTGTAGGGCTTTTTTCACCAGAACAATTATCAGAAATAGTTGCTTATTCAACTTTTTTGGAAATTGAGGATGGGTTATAAATCAGGAAAATATAGATCAAATGATTGAAGATTGGATTGAAAATGGTTTTCCTAGCAAATTAAAACAGCTGATATCTGATGAGAAGTAGCCATGATTAGGATAAGTATATCTATCTGAAGTTGTTTAAAAAGAAAGAGAGGAGACAGACTGATATGGCTATTACAGAAAGAAAAGTATTCTTACAAACTTTAAAAAATGCGAGAAGCAGAGTTATCCTATTGGATCGACTAAAATCATCTATACTTGACAATACAGCAGTCGATCTAGAAACAGTACCATTTGCAGGAACTAATTCTACTAATTTGGATGAAGCGATTCAATGTTACATCGATTACGGAGAATTGCCAATAAGTGGCAAGCTAAATGATTTCTGGAAAGCATATGAACAAGCCTTAGCAGATGAGGAGAAGAAACATGAAGAAAAAGAGACATAACACTGGGATTTGTAAAGTATGTGGTTGCACTTGGAATAGACCTTGTATTGATGAGGCACATGGAGCATGCTGGTGGGTTGATGAAACAGAGACGCTTTGTAGCCATTGCTACTACGGTTGGGGTAAAGACAAAGGAGAATTATGCAGCTAGAGACAATTTACCATCTCATCTTAAAAAATGGGATTAGAAACTATAAGTTTAAGAACAGTCAATTAAGACCTAAAAATTCTCCTGAAGAAGAGAATAAAGGTTCTATTTTTGGCTATCGTTCTAAAGATGATATGGTTCATGCTACTGGAGTCGTTTTAACCTCGTTAGAAGCGATTATAGAGAATCGAGATAGATTTACTCATTGGACACCAAATGTTTATCGATATGGAGCTTATAGTGACAAAAAACGACGAATTACACGAGGACACAATGAAGAGAATCTTAGACAAATTAACACCTTTTACATTGACTTTGATATTACTTCATCAGCTGAAGAAATGTCCTCTGGAGACATCCTGAATGTGGCAATGGATTTAGGATTTATGCCAACGCTCATTTTAAAATCTGACAAAGGTTATCAAGCTTACTTTGCACTGAAAGAGCCAGCTTACGTGACTGCTCATTCAAATTTCAAAGTCATCAAAGTTGCGAAAGAGATCTCTCAGAATTTAAGAAATCATTTTAGTAAACATCTTCCAGTTGACTTAACCTGCAATCACTTTGGAATCGCTAGAATTCCTCGAACAGACAACGTAGAATTCTTTTTTGAAGAGTATACCTACTCGTTTGAAGAATGGCTTCAATGGTCTATGAAACAGTCAGAATTTAGCTTTTCAAAACGGAAAGCAAATCTAACTGTTATCACAGGAACGGAAGGCAAAAAACAAATTGATGAGCCCTGGTATAGAATGCTGATGAATGAATCAAATATCAAGGGAGCTAAAGCCCTGATGGGAAGAAACAATGTCTTATTCACTTTAGCGCTTGCGAACTATTCATCAGGTGTCTCTCAGGGCGATTGTGAGATAGTTTTGGGACAATTCAATGCAGGATTGGACGAACCACTCTCTCAGGACGAATGTCTGAAGATTGTCAAAAGTGCTTATTCTGGGAAATACGAAGCTGCTAGTAGAGATTTTGTTCTCTTGCTTTGTAAAGCTTGGGTGGATAAGAAACTAACAACTAGTGATCTTTTTATTCGACAAGGTTGGAAGAAGTTTAAGAAACCTCGACAAGCAAGAAAAAATAGTCATCTGCATGAATGGAAAAGTGATGTCATGAACTATTTAGAAAGTCTGTCACAAGATACTGATCCATTTCTTCAGACGACAAAGAAAACGATACGAGAGGAACTATCAATTCCAGAAAGAAGTTTAGATAAGGTATTGAAAGTTTTGAAGAAAGAACAAAAAATCTTTTTGAAAGTAAAATCTGGTCGAGGTGGAGGTATTCGAATTGCTTCTATCAAATCTGTTCTTTTATCTGTTATTCAGATTAAAAGAGAGCGTCAGGAAGCTTATTTTGCCAATATAGCCACTTTCTTTGAAGAAAGATTAGGATTTATCCAACAGGTACTTCAAAGAGCAGAGATGGCTTTTAAACAGGTTCAAGAAGTCTCTTTGTTTGAGGTTGACGTAGGCTAGATCGAAAACCCGCAAACTCCCATTACATTATATCTAGGATACCGTGAGGGATTTGTGAGCAGAAAAATAGATGTAAAAAAATAATAATCTATTAGTAGGAGAATATTTCTATGCTAGAAAAACTAAGAAAGAAGATAGAACAAAATCTTTATCAGCTTATAAACATAAATAAGAGCTTAGGAGAACTTTGTAAAAGTCAATATGAATTATTGCTACATACTAGTTCTACTGAAGAGGATTTTGTAGCTTTAAATAATGATATAAGATTCATTATTGAATTATATGAAAAGGAAGGTTGAGAGTAATTATGAAATCAATTCTAAGGTATCCAGGAAGTAAATGGAACCTAGCACATAAGATTATTGAATTGTTTCCAGCTCATAAGAGCTATTTAGAACCATTTTTTGGAAGTGGAGCAGTTTTATTTAATAAACCTTCAAGTTCAATTGAAACGGTTAATGATTTGAATGAAGATGTCGTAAATTTGTTTCAAGTGATTCAAAGTTGTCCAGAAGAGCTGACTAAAAAAGTATTTTTAACTCCTTATAGTCGAGCTGTTTATGATAGAGCTTGGGAATTTCGTCCAAAAGATGAAGTAGAAAAAGCTCTTAGTTTCCTCATTCGTTCCATGATGTCACATGGTTTTAGAAATACAGAGAAATCAGGATGGAAGCGAGATGTTAATGGTCGTGAACGATCTTATGCAGTTAAGCATTGGAATGAATTACCTGGAATTATTCAAGAGGCAGCCTTGCGCTTAAAAGAAGTTCAAATTGAAAAGCGGCCAGCATTAGATTTAATTCAAGAATTTAGTCGGAAAGATGTTTGTATGTATGTTGATCCACCATACGTATTAAGTACCAGAGCTAGAAAACAATATACTGTTGAGATGGAAGATAAAGATCATATAGAACTTTTAGGAGAATTGAACCAGTCTAAGGCAAAAATATTACTTAGCGGTTATGATAGCGAACTTTATAATAAACGGTTATCTAATTGGGAAAGAATAGAGTTTGCATCGCTGGCAGAGGGTGGTCTGAAACGAGTAGAGGTTCTTTGGATGAATTTTCAGCCTAATAAGCAGCTAGAACTATTTTAGGAGGTTATACATGACGATTAAGCGTAAACATATATCAAAAACAATGAGGTTACAGGTGTTACAAAAATACAATCATCATTGTGCATATTGTGGATGTGAGATAAGTTTTAAATCTATGAGAGTGGATCACTTTTTGCCACTTCAAAAAGGTGGTCTAGATGAGGAAGGAAACTATATGCCAGCTTGCCATCAGTGTAACCATTATAAATCTGTATTTACGATTGAACAGTTTAGAAACAATTTAAAGTCCGTTCACGAGAGATTACTTCTTCCGTTCTTACCGAGATTATGTGAAAAATATGGAATTATTGCAATCAAACCATTTGATGGAAAATTTTATTTTGAAAAATTAGAGGAGAAAACAAAATGAAATTAAAAATAAATAGAGATTTATTTGCATCAGCTTTTGTGAGAAGTACAATTCTTTTCATTGTGCTTGGTATCATTAGTTATTGTCTAATAGATATTTTTGCTGCTAATAAAATTCAGAATAACAATATTTATCGGATTGTTCGTCTGACAAGTCAAACTCAAGGCATTGGAACCAAAAATGAAAAAACAGTTTATACAATTACTCTGAGTCAGTATGATAAAAATAAAGATGTATTTACTATTCCTATCAATTTGGAAACCTATACCAAACTTCGTTGGTATTCTTCTCCTTTAAAAGTCAATTTCTTGTCAAGCACTTATGTTACTTATACATCTAAAGCTGGTTTCGGTACAGTAGATGATAAAATTCACTTTATTTCTACAGCTCCGGAATTGAGAGAAAAATATGCATATTCCTACTGTTTTCTAATTATGATAAGCTATTTCCTTACTATCACTTTGATCTATATTGTAGAGAGTATTGATAGGGATAGACTTGCTGAAGACAGTGAATTGGTAAAAATATACAAGGAGGAAAACAAATGAAATATATTATCTTTAGCTTTTTATTAGGGGACTATGTTCGTGATAGTGAAGAGAAGATTTTGGTTTTTGAAAGTCAAGGATTGGCTTGTCAGTATATTCAGAAGCATTACCACAAAGAAGAGCCTATTTCGACAACTAAGAAGTTTACTTGTTTGTCAAATTATTATGATGCACCGTTTCGGTTTCATAAAGTCAGCTAGAAAGAAGGAGTAGAAATGACTGAAAAGAAATATAAAATTCTTCGTGGCTATTATTTAACAGGCGTAGGTCAAGAAGAAGATGCTAATTATTTTAAAATGGATGACCAACATTCTGATTATGAATTTATTGCTGAAGGAGATATTTGTTTGACTTTCTATCAAAACCAAGACGTCATTACAAGTATTCCTGCTTTAATTCGAGTAGATCATATTATTAAATCAGACAATGTTGTATCTAGTCTATTGAAAGCTGAAAAGAATGATCATCTTCCAATGCTTCCAATTGTTCATATCTTTGATTCTTTTGATCCAAAGCTCCAAAAGAAAATGCAAAATACTTTTCAAGTATTAAACAGCCAAATAAAAGAATTGGCTCAATTTAAAATGATTCAAGGCAATTTATTTGATTTTCTTGAAGAAGAAGGAGGGAATCATGATGAAAAATAAACTAATGTTTCTGATCGGAATATTTGGATTAGTTTTATTGTTTGGTATGGCTATTTATAGCGGTTTCCAGTTTGATACCCCTTATGACAGTCATTTAACTCAAAAGCAATACAACGATGTAGTACTTGAGCAAAATGTTCAGCTTGTCTTTTATAAAAAGACTTGTCCTTATTGTCAAGCTGCTAAAAATGCAGTGATTAAAGCTGCTAGTAAGAGTGATTATCCAACGTTTTATATCAATATTCAAACGAAAGAGGGACAAAAATTAGTGCATCAATATGAGGTAAAAAAAGCAGCTACCGTAGTCTCTATTCGTAAAGGAGTTATCAAGTCTTACTTGTATGCTAAAAAGAACAACAAGGGAGATTTCGCAGCTAATAAACAAGCAATAAAGGAGGCATTCCGTGAGTAATTTATTTAATTTTATCGGGCATGTTATCACAATGTCTGCTCTGCTGACAGCTTGGTTTTTTCCACTTTTTCATGTGACGATTATTCGGAACTTTGAACAAGAGAAACGAATCTACAGAGCTTCTTTAGTGTTGATGATGCTTTTAAAAATCATTTATCCAGATAGTAAAATTCATCTTCGTGAGTGGAGGCAAGAAAAATGATAGATACAATAAAACAATTGATTAAACAACTTCAAGAAAGTGCAGTTATTCAATTCTTTTACAGAATAAAAGAATGGTGTCAAGAAAATGTTGTGAAGCGAAAATTGATTACTTTTTCATTTCTGTTAGCTGTCTGGAGTAGTCTGTTATTAGGCGCTATTTTTTCCCCGCAGCGTCAAACCTTTACAACAGACCAACTTGCGACTAAGCGAGTATTTGAAAACGGAACAGGAGAAATTAGTTTAGTTAAACAAATCTATTCTCCAAAAACAGGAGTGATTGTTCTTCAGTTTGAAACAACGGATTCTACTTCATCTATTGCACGTGGAATAGATAGTAAAAGGTTAAATTGGAAACTATATGCACAACATAAATCTTCTGATACAAGTATGGAAGTAATTCCAATTACTGATAAAAAAATATCCGTCATTATCAAAAATGTTCCGAAAGGTTTTGGAGCTTTTGCGATTGATATTAAAAATAATAGAGTGACTACAAATCAAATTGATGTAGATATTTCTACGCCATCTAGTTCATCAGATGATGATTTTAAAGGCTTCAAACAAGAAGATAAATCTTCAGAAAATGTGGTTCAATTTTTTGTCACTCCACAAAACAAAAAAATGGAAATAGTAACTGTTAAAAATATTTCTCGTGAAGAATTTGCTCTTCAAGAAATTGAAGAAGAAATTGGTTTTCAAAAAGAGCAGATGAAGAAATTGACTCAATCGATAAAAAAACTAAAAGAACTCATCAAAGATAATGAGTCTTCTAAAGAAAGCTTGCTGACAGAAGCAAAATATTTATCAGGTGATGACTTAACCAAGAATCAAAAAGACATTGAACAGATTGATTCTGATACAGAAACGAAGAATCGTTCTATTGAAACAGCTAACCAAAATATAGACATTTTAAAAGAAAAAACAACTTCGTTAGAAAAGAAGAAGGCAGCTGTCAAAGATGGTACATTTGAATTTTCAAGTCCGATAGAGACTGTAGAGATGAAATAACAAAATGCGGAAGTAAAGAGGTAAAAATTATGGAAAAAATATATGGAAAACTCGCACCAAAAGGACAACAACCTATTAGAAAACACCGTGTAGTATTTACAAGTACAAAAGGATTGTTTAGAAAACAAAGATGGGTGATGTTAGACATTGATGAAAATGGAATAACTTATAATAGTGAGACTGGACATACAGGGGACATGTTTTCTTCAATGTATCTTGCTATAGGGGAAATTATCATAGATGAACAAGCTTTTACAATAACCATTAAGAAGCCTGTATGGGATGATCATAAAATTTATGTTATTGATCTAAAAAGACTAGATGGAGATTTATGGAGTAACTTCACAAAAATCAAAGATACACTCATTGTTTTTGCCGGAAACAAGTTGGTCAATTAAGTTAGATTGAAAGGAAAAAAATCATGAAAAATTACACTCAAAAATGGAAAGAACTAAATAAGAATGGAATCAAATTATCATTGATTTGTGGTTTGAACTGGCTGATAAAATTCTTGTTTAAGGGACAATTTTATCTTTTCTCAGCTGTTTTTTTAGGATTGCTGACTTATTACATGCCGCAAGATATCCAATTATTTACAGTAAGAGTTTTAGAATTAATAGTCATGCTTAAAATAACGACAGATGTTATCTATACGATTTTTTCAAAAGAAATTAGACGGATGAAAAACCCTCTTCTGTTAGGAGTAATGTCCTTATTCTTTCTAGCTGGTAATGTCTATATTAAACAACATACTTTGACAGAATTTTTGGTCAATCGTTTCTTTACGTTTTGGTTCATTAGTCTTGTTTTGACAATACTGGTAATTGTCATCCAACCGAGATTATTTAAGGTCCATCTCTTCAAAAATGTGCTCAATAAAACTTATTTAGGAATCCGAAAAACAACAGATGAGCTACCTCCAGAGTGCAATTTTTACACAGATGCGGATGAAAAAGATGCGGACAAACGGATGAAAATGATGAACCAACATGTGATCAAAAAAACGTATCAGGGAGTTGTCGAATTAAGTTTTCTAAATAGAGAAGTAATTACAGGTATCAGTTATAAAGCAGTGCCATTTGAGAAAGAAAAGGAACGGGCTTTTATGGATGTAGACACGATTTATTATCCTGTTTTTAGGGTTTATCCATTTGGAATTGAGGAAGATTTTGGTCACATACTAATTAAATTTAAACTTAGTCGAAAGGCTGCTTTTACAAAAAACGCTGAAGGTTTACTGAAGAAAGATTTTTAAAATATGCTGCTCCCTAATAATTATATTAGGGGGTGTCTTTTTATATTAAAATAATTTTTATTTTTGTCAAGTTAAAAATTATTTTTCTGATTTGTCCCATTAAAAACTAAAAAAAGAATATCTCTTATACTAAATAAAATAGAATATAAAGGAGTGCTAAAATGGCAAAAAAGAACATCAATAAAATTAAATCAGAGCTTGAAGAATCAAAGGCAAAAGTTATCGCTTTGGAAGCAGAACAGAAACTTGCGGAAGAAACTCTTCAAAAAGAAATTGGAAAAATTTATATGCAAATTCAATTCAAAAAAGATAAAAA